>DATJUA010000129.1:0-15550 GCA_035502815.1 Solirubrobacteraceae bacterium | reverse complement strand
GGAGAATCCGGCGATCCTCCGCGGGGTCAGGTTGACCACGCCGACGATGAGCCTGCCCTCGAGTTCCTCGCGCGGATAGTGGGTTATCTGCGCCGAAGAGCGCTTGATTCCGACCTCCGGGCCGAAGTCGATCGTCAGCTTCCAAGCCGGCACGCGCGCCTCCGGGAACTCCTCGACCGAGACCACGCGACCGACGCGCATGTCGACGGCCTGGAACTGGCCGATGTCGATCATGTGGCGGGCTGCTCGATCCGAGGGTCGGCGGCGCCTCAGGGGGCGGTGCCGCCGGACGGCTCGGTCGAACCCGTGCCCGATGAGTCCGTCGAGCACGTGTAGTCGCCGGCCGGGGCGGGAGGCGGCGTCGACGTCGTCTGCGTCGGGGTGCTCGTCGTGTCCGAGGAGTCGCCCGTCGTCGACGTGGTGCTCGTCGGCGTGGTGGTCGTCTGCGTCGGGGTGCTCGACGTCGTGCCCGGATCGGAGCTCGCGGCCGGAGTCGTCGTGGTCGTTTCGGTCGTGGTCGGGCTCGTGGTGGAGTCGCTCGTGTCGGTGCAGGTGCTCGCCGGCGTCGTCGTCACCGTGCTGGTCGTCGTCTGGGCGGGAAGAACCGTGGCCGCCGTCTGGGTCTGGGTGCGTCCCGGCAGCGTCTTGGTCTTCGACTTGGTGGTCGCGGTCGCCGACTGCTTGGTCAACGACTTGTCAGACGCCTTGTGCTGCGTGGCCGCGGCGGCGGCGGTCGTGGTCGAGGCCTTGTGCGGATGGGTCACGGCCGGACGCCGATGCACCGGCGCGAAGTGGATCGGCCGTACCGGGGCCGGCGTCGACGCGACCGTGGTCGGACTGGGCAGTGACGCGACCGACGTGGCGGGGTGGTGATCGACCGGGCGGGCCCGCCCCGACGAGTGGTCGACCTCGACGGCGCCGGCGGTGACGAGCGCCGCGGCAGCCAGCCCGGCCGCCGCCTTGGTCGCGATCGCGCCGACGCTGGCCGAGATGAAGCCGGTGGAGCCGCCGCCCATGACCGCGCTTGCCCCGGCGGCCGCGGTCGAGCCGACGGCTGCGGCCTGCCCGGCGGCGCTCGCGCCGGACGCGCTCGACCCGGCGCCGGCGGAGTGTCCGATGTGCAGGATCGCGAGCTTGCGCAGCAGGTTGAAAGGCCCGGCCGCGCCGCCCATCCCGATCGCGATCGGGAGCACGGCGGCAAGCGACTTGCTCGTCTCGTTGAGCTGGGATTTGAAGGTCGAGCAGCGCTCGCACGTGCGCAGGTGCCGGCGCACGAGCGGACCCGGGCGGCGGAGCAGACCCTCGGCGACCTCGCCCAGCTCCTCGCGGACCTCGTCGCAGGTGAGCATCCGCGCCTCGGCAGCCTCGGCCAGGGATACTCGCGCGCGGACGAGCAGCGACTTGACGCTCGGCACGGTCGTCTCCATGGCCTCGGAGATCTGCTCGTAGGAGAGCGCGTCCATCTCGCGCAGGACCAGCGCGGTCCGCTGCGTCTCGGGAAGGTTGTGGATGTCGCCGACGAGCAGCCGGAACTCCTCGCGCTCGTGGACCTTGTCGGCGGTGGTCGAGCCGTGGTCGGACAGGTGGATGTCCATCGAGTCCACGCCGACGGCCTGGATCCGGCGCAGGTGGTTGAGGCTGCGGTTGCGCGCGATCCGGTAGAGCCAGGGCCGCACGTTGATTGGGCGGTCGTCGTCCAGGATCGCGTTGAAGGCGGCCGAGAAGACCTCCTGGAGCACGTCCTCGGCGTCCTCGCGCGAGCCGAGCAGGTGCCGGCAGAAGGCGAGCAGGCGCGCGTTGTAGCGCGCGACGAGTACCTCGAACGCGGTCGTGCTCCCGCGCCGGATCAGCGAGACGAGGCGTTCGTCGGACTGCAGCCTGAGCAGCGGGGACCGCGCATGCAGACCGATCCCTCCCGAGTATCTAAGCGCGGAGACTTCCAAAGCAGCTGGCGAAACGGCTAGCTAATGGGGGCCGTCGGTGGCACTGACACCGTAGCAGTGCCTTAGTTGCGGTTCTGCAAGATCGCGCCACCGCAAGCGTGGCGCGAGTACCCGGGGAGGGACTCGAACCCTCATGCCACTGGGGCAGTCGCTCTTAAGGCGACCGTGTCTGACCAATTCCACCACCCGGGCATGGCGAGAACGCTAGCGGCTGGCGGGGCGGTGGCGGGAGACGGTGGCGCGCCGGCCCGCACAACGCCCCGCCCAACGCGTCACGCGACGCCCTTTCGCGCGCGTGGGGGAGACGGTGGCGCGCTCGCCTGCATAACCTGCCACTCGGGGCGCCGGCGCCAAGCCGTGGCATGTCGTGCACGTGGGGCATGCAAGACCTGTCACGGTCGGCCCCCGAGGCGCCGAATGGCAGGTTGTGCACGTCCGGCGCCTCGCCCAGGGCCTCGTACGCCCTCGCCGAGGAGTCCTGTACGCAAAATATTTGCGTACGGACGCGGGCGGCGTGCTGCCCGGAATCGGGCCCGGCAAAACCCTCTCAAATCCCATGTTTCCGGGGCTCCGGAGCCTGTCGGTTCAAAATTGACAGTCGCTCGAACCGCTTGCTAGGTTCGCCATCAGGTCCGCGTCCGGGATTACCAGGGTCCCGGCGGGAGGAGCTTCATTTGGCAGGGATCGAGCGGTGCGAAATTCAACCGTGATCGGCAGGGTCGCCGCCGTGGCCGCGATTGGGATCGCGGTCGTCGTGGTGGCCGTCATCCTGCTCTCAGGCGGGTCGAGCTACCAGGTCAAGGCGATCTTCTCCGACGCCAGCCAGCTAGTCACCGGCGACCAGGTCGAGGTGGCCGGCAACAGCGTCGGCTCGGTCTCGAACATCGCGCTCACCCCGAACGGTGAGGCGCAGCTGACGCTGACCATCAACAACTCGTCCTACACGCCGCTGCACCAGGGGACGCTAGCCACGGTGCGGCTCTCCAGCCTGTCGGGTATCGCCAACCGCTACGTCGATCTGCGGCTGGGGTCGGCCAATCAGCCCGTCATCCCGTCAGGCGGGGTCATCCCGCCCCAGGACACGACCAGCGCGGTCGACCTCGACGAGTTGTTCAACACGCTCAACCCGCCGACGCTGAAGGGCATCCAGAACCTGATCCAGGGCACCGCCTCGGAGTTCGCCGGCAAGGGCGCCGAGGCGCAGGCGGCGTGGGAGTACCTGAACCCCGCGGTGGCGTCGACCAGCACGCTGTTCCAGCAGCTCGACCGCAACGGCGGCGGGAACTTCACGAGCTTCGTCACCCAGTCGAGCAAGCTCCTGGGCACGATCGCGACGCGACAGGCGGACCTGTCCGCTCTGGTCAAGAACCTCGGCACGACGACGGAAGCGCTGGCTTCGCAGAAAACCGCGCTTGGTGAGTCGATCCAGCGCCTGCCCGGCTTCATGGCGCTGGCCGACACGACGTTCGTCAACCTGCGCAACTCGCTGACCGCGCTGACGCCCCTGGTCAACGCGTCAAAACCGGTGGCGCCCAAGCTCCAGCAGTTCCTGACCCAGCTGCGGCCGCTGGCCGAGAACGCCGTCCCCACGGTCAAGAACCTGGCCAGCCTGATCTGCTCGAGGGGCAGCAAGCCGTGCTCGCAGAGCGTGCCAGGGAACAACGATCTGCTCCAGCTGCTCGAGCTGAGCGTGAAGCTCGCCGACCAGACGTGCGGAACGACCGGCTCGACCAGCAGCTGCAACGGAACGCTCGAGGCCGACGGCGCGCAGCGGCTCGGCGCGTTCCCCGAGTCGACCCAGGCGCTCAACGGCTCCACCCCCGAGCTCGCCACCGCGCGGCCCTACGCCGTCGATCTGACCGGCTGGTTTGAAGGATTCAGCCATCCCGGTGGCACGGACGCCAACGGCGATTTCAGCCGCGTCGCGCCGGTCATCGGCGTCGGCTCGATCGAGAACGGGTCGCTCAACCTGCTGCCCTCGTTCCTCGACCCGGTCCTGCGCGAGGTGCTCGCATTCGGCGGCAGCGGGACCAGCGGCACCGGCTCGAGCACCCCGACCCAGGGCCTGCTCACCACCGGGCAGGGAGATCGCTGTCCGGGCTCGATGGAGCGCGGCGCCACCTACTACCCCGAGTCGGGTTATCCGTGCAACCCGAGCGAGACCCCGACAGGGAACTGAGCCATGAGGCGAGTTCTCACCGGTGCCGTATTTGCCCTGATCGCCGCCGCGATCGTGGTGATCGCCATCTCCGCCTCGGGCGGCTCGGGCGACCCCACCTACAACCTCGAATTCGACAACGCGTTCGGCCTCGTCACGGGCGCGCCGTTCAAGGTGGCCGGCGTCCCGGCCGGAAGCATCAAGTCGATCAACCTGTGTTACGAGGACAAGAAGGCCCACTGCGAGAACAACCTGGATGCGCTCGTCACGGTGTCGGTCAACACCAAGGGCTTCGGCTCGTTCCGCTCCGACGCCTCCTGCCAGTCGCGCCCGCAGTCGCTGATCGGCGAGTACTTCGTCGACTGCCAGCCCGGCCAGTACGGCAAGCCGCTGGCCAACGGCGCGACCCTGACCGCCTCGCACACGTTCTCGACGATCCCGGCCGACCTGCTCGCGGACATCATGCAGATGCCCGAGCGCGAGCGTTTCACGCTGATCATCAACGAGCTGGGCGCCGCGGTCGCGGCGCGCTCGACCGATCTCCAGACCGCGCTCCAGCGCGCTGTGCCGGCGCTCGATGAGACCGACAACCTGCTCGACCTGCTGGCCAACGACTCGCAGACGCTGAAGGCGCTGACCGCCAACTCGAACGCCGTCGTCACGGCGCTGGCCAACAACTCAAAGCTCGTCCAGAACTTCATCGTCGACGCCGACAAGGCCGCGACCGACACCGCCACCCAGCAGGCGAACCTGAAGGTAAGCCTCCAGCGCTTCCCGGGTCTGCTCCAGCAGCTCAAGCCGGCGATGGCCAAGCTCGGCACGGCCGCGACCGCCAACACGCCCGTGCTCCAGAACCTGAACGCCGCCTCGGGCCAGCTGCACACGCTGTTCACCAACCTCGCGTCGTGCTCGTCGCCGCACACCGGCAACGACTGCGGGTTCGCCAGCGCCTCGCTGCCTGCGCTGACGTCGCTCGGAAAGGCGTCGGTCAC
The DNA here is from genome assembly GCA_035502815.1 of Solirubrobacteraceae bacterium. Taxonomy (GTDB): domain Bacteria; phylum Actinomycetota; class Thermoleophilia; order Solirubrobacterales; family Solirubrobacteraceae; genus Palsa-465. The sequence continues at coordinate 10,457 of DATJUA010000129.1, read as the reverse complement.
CGGCAAGCAGGCGGCGCAGGCGGCGGCGCCGACGGTGTCTTTGCTCAACGAGTTCTCCAAGCCCACCCCGGAGCTCGCCCAGAACCTGGCCATCGTCCTGGCCAGCCTCGACACGCAGAGCAATGCGGTCGAGCCGGATGCCCGGAGCCCCGGAGGGAAGGGCTTTAGCGGCCTGGAGGCGCTGCTTCAGTACGCCTACAACCAGTCGCTCGCCGTCAACACGTTCAGCACCTTCGGCCACATGCTCTCTGTTGACGCGTTCGCCAGCACGATGTGCTCGGCGTATGCGACGCCCAGCACGATCGCGTCGAACCTCAAGACCGACGGCTCGTCCTACCGGTCGTGCTACTCGTGGTATGGGCCGAACCAGCCCGGCGTCAACGAGACCGATCCCTCGAACCCGAGCGGGTGTGTGCCGGATCCGGGCGGGGCGCCCCCAGGCGAGCCCGGGCCGAAGACGACCGCGGCCGCCTGCCCCGCGTCAGAGCTGACGGCGAATCCGCCGAGCACGAGCGACAAGGCCAACAAGAAGTCTTCGAGCAGCTCCGGCACGAGCACGAGCACGAGCACCACGCCAGGATCCAGCGGCTTAGGCGGAACGACGTCCGGGGCGACCAAGCCATTGCAGGGCGTGCTCGGGCAGGTCACCTCGAGCATCGGCGCCGCGACCGGCTCGGTGACCACGCCGACCGTCACCACGCCGAGCGTCACGCCGTCGTCGCCGAGCAACACGTCGAGCGGATCCCCATCCGCCTCGCAGGCCCAGCAGCTCCTCAACTACCTCCTGTCGCCATGAGACGCAAGCAACAATCGGCGTTCGCGAACCCCGTGCTGATCGGCGCGGTCACCGTGCTCGTGACCCTGGTCGCGGTGTTCCTGGCCTACAACGCCAACGAGGGGCTCCCGTTCGTGCCCACGCGCGAGCTCAAGGTCGACATCGCGAACGGGTCCGAGCTCGTCGACGGCAACAGCGTGCGCGAGGGCGGCTACCTGGTCGGAATGGTGTCGAGCATGAAGCCCGTGACGATGGAGAACGGGCAGACCGGCGCGCAGCTCACGCTCGCGCTCAACAAGGCGTACGGCAACGTGCCGATCGACTCGACCATCTCGATCCAGCCGCAATCGGTACTGGGCCTGAAGTACCTGGACCTGCATAAGGGGGTCTCGAGCCACTACTTCGCCGACGGCGCCACCCTGCCCGAGGCGCAGACCGACGTCCCGGTCCAGTTCGACGACGTGTTCAAGATGTTCAACACGCCGACGCGGAACGCGGTCCAGCAGAACCTGATCGGCTTCGGCGACACGCTCGCGTCGCGGGGATCGGCGCTCAACGACACGATCGCCAGCCTGCCGTCGCTGTTCGGCTACCTCGAGCCGGTGGCGCGCTACCTGTCCGCCCCCAGCACGGAGCTCACCCGGTTGACCGGAAACCTGAACGAGTTCATGGGCGCGGTGGCGCCGGTGGCCCAGGTCAACGCGCAGCTGTTCGGGAAGATGGCCACGACGTTCGCGGCGATCGACAACAACCCGCCCGACCTCAAGGCGACGATCGCCGAGTCGCCCGCGACCGAGCAGGTCTCCACGAACTCGCTCGTCGCCCAGCAGCCGCTGCTGACCGACCTGACCACGTTCGGCACGGACATGACGCCGGCCACGCAGTCGCTCGAGGCGGCACTGCCGATCCTCAACCCCGCCCTCGAGCAGGGCACCCAGGTGCTCGGACGCACGCCGCCTCTCAACCAGCGCCTTCAGAACACGATGGACTCGCTGAAGACGCTGGCCCAGGCCCCGGGCACCAACGTCGCCCTGAACGGGCTGGTCAGCACCGTCGACACGCTCAACCCGATGGTCAAGTACCTCGGCCCCTACCAGACGGTCTGCGACTACTGGAACTACTGGTGGACGTACCTGGCTGACGTCTTCTCCGAGCAGACCGACTTCGGGAACGCTCAGCGGGCGCTGCTGATGCAGTCCAACCCCACGCAGCCCAACAACGTCTCCGATCAGGGGGCGACGGCACCCGTGAACGGCGGCGGGTCCAACTCGTCGCTGGGTGGCAACCAGTACGCCCACGGCCCGACCTACGGTGCTGCCGTCGATGACGAGGGCAACGCCGATTGCGAAGCCGGCCAGCGCGGTTACCCGCTCAAGCTCAACTCGCTAGATCCGCAGGGCCGCGACTTCGACTCGGACGCGCACACGCCCGGCGACCAGGGACCGACCTACCACGGCCAGGCCCACGTCCCGGCCGGCGAGACCTTCAGCCGCGCACCGACCACCGGTCCGCAGCTGCCGAACACCCCCGGGAACAACTGATGCTCGGGCGACTCAGGCGACGGGGACGCAGACGCGGACTGAGCCCGTTCAAGGCGGGCGCGATCGCGCTCGTCGCGCTGTGCGTGTTCGTGTATCTCGGCTTCACCAAGTTCGCCAATCCGTTTGCCACCCCGTTCACGATCCATGCGGTCTTCGCCAACGCCAATGGGGTGCTCCCCGGGTCGCCGGTCCGCATCGCCGGCGTCGACGTCGGCCAGGTGAGCGGTGTCGGCGCCGTGCCCGGATGCCGGACGGGCGGCTCGACTCAGACGACCGACGCGTCGGGCGCTCAGCAGTGCCAAGCCGCCGACGTGACGATGACGATCGATTCAAATGGCCTGCCCATCCACAAGGACGCGACGTTCGCCGTTCGCCCGCGCACGTTCCTCGAAGGCAACTTCTTCGTCGACCTCAGCCCCGGGACGCCCGAGGCGCCGGTCGCGCCGAGCAGCTGGACCTTCCCCATCCAGCAGGGAATCGAGCCGGTCCAGCTCGACCAGGTCATTACCTCGCTCCAGGCGCCGACGCGCACGAACCTCCAGACGCTGCTCCAGCAGTTCGGCACGGCGGTCAAGAAGGGCGGTCCGTCCTACAACGCCTCGATCCAGTACTGGCTGCCCGCCTACGAGTACTCGGCCGTGGTCAGCCACGACGCCCTGGGCATCCAGCCCAATGACCTGTCGGACTGGCTCGCCGAGCAGGGAGAGGTGTCGGGCGCGATCGACACCCACCCGCAGAACCTCGAGAACCTGATCACCGACTTCAACACGACCGCGCATTCGTTCGCGGTCGAGAACACCGCGTTGAGCCAGGCGGTCGCGGAGCTGCCCCAGACGCTCGCGGCGGCGATTCCAGCTCTGCACGCGCTGAACACGGCGTTCTGCTCCGGGCCGCAGGTCCCCGACTGCGCGGCCGGACCGCTGCCGCAGCTGGCCAAGGCGCTGATTCCGGGCGTCAAATCGACCGGCCCGATGATCGACGCGAGCCTCCCGTTCATCACCCAACTGCGCTACCTGGTTTCACCCTCGGAACTGCGGGGTCTGACCGCGGACCTGGCCAAGACGGTGCCCGCGCTCTCCAACCTCACGCGCGAGAGCATCCCGCTGATGGCCAACGGCGTCCGCCCGGCGGCAACCTGCGCCCAGAACGTCATCCTCCCGTGGTCGCGGCTGACCATCAACGACGGGCACTTCGACGCCTCGAACGGGTTCCCGGCGCGTCCGGTGTACGTCGAGGCGGTTGACTTCCTGCCCGGGCTGGCCGGCGAGTCACGCGACTTCGACGCCAACGGACCGTACATCCGCATCCTCGGCACCGGCGGGACGCTCACCTACTCGGCCTCCCCGGGGCTGGTCGGCCAGTCGCTCGAGCCCCTCCAGGGCGAGCAGCCCCAGCCCCCGCCCGGCGGCAAGGCACCACCGCTCGAGCCCGATGTGCCATGCGAAACCCAGCAGCCGATCACCGACCTGTCGGCTCCGACCGGCGGGCCGCCGGCACAGGAGTCAAGCGATAGCAGCCTGACGGCGCCCGGCGCGTCGCTGCGTTGGGACTCGGCCGCGGCGGCCGCGCTTCCCGAGATCTCGCAGCTGGCCGGCCAGGACGGGCTCAAGCTCGGCACCGCGTCGATGCCGGCGAGCAGCTCCGACAACAGCGACAAGCGCTCCGGGAGCTCCAAGTGAAGCGCGCAATCCGCGAGCACCTCAAGGACTTCGTGGCGATGCTTGGCCTGCTCGTCGTGTCGCTGTTCGTGGCGGGCTACATCCTGAACAACGAGCGCTTGACGATCCCGTTCATCACGCCTCCCCAGTACACGCTCAACGCCGACTTCCAGACGGCCCAGGCCGTGACCCCCGGCCAGGGGCAGAGCGTCCGCATCTCGGGCGTCCAGGTCGGGCTGATCACCGGCGTCACGCTGAAAAACGGCGAGGGCGTGGTGAAGATGAGCATCGACAAGAAGTACGAGGGGCTGATCCGCCAGAACTGGACGGCGCTGATCCGTCCCCGCACCGGCCTGGACGACATGTTCATCGAGCTCAGCCCGGGCATCGGCAGCTCGCCCCAGGCGCCGGCCGGCTACACGATCCCGGTCTCGAACACGATGCCGGTCGTCAACCTCGACGAGATCCTCTCCTCGCTCGATGAGGACAGCCGCGAGTACCTCGACCTGCTCGTCAACGGCGCGGGCCAGGGGCTGGCGAAGAACGGCGGCGACGAGCTGGCCCAGGTGATGGAGCGCTTCGAGCCCACCCACCAGGACCTGGCCCGCCTGAACGGTGCGGTGGCCCAGCGCGGCCGCGACCTCCAGCAGCTCGTCAACTCGCTGCGGCGGCTGAACGACGCGCTCGCCGCCAAGCAGGGGCAGATCGTCCAGCTCGTCGACTCGAGCGAGCAGGTGTTCAGCGCGTTCGCCTCCGAGGACCACAACGTGAGCCAGGCGATCGCCGACCTGCCGAGCACACTGGACCAGACCACCTCGACGCTGGCCAAGGTGCAAGCGTTCGCCAACGCGCTGGGCCCGGCCGCGACCAACCTGCTGCCGGCCGTCAAGGCGATCCCGGCCGCCAACCAGGCGCTCACCGCTTTGGCCGTCCCGGGTGCCCCGATCGTCAAGAACCAGATCCGCCCGTTTGTCGTGGCCTCGCGCCCGGTCGTGCAGAACCTGCGCCCGGCGGCGGTCAATCTGGCGGACCCGACGGTCGTGCAGACGAGCACGGGGACGGTCCACGAGGCGCCGGCCACGACCAACCTGGACAACGTGTTCACGGTGCTCAACCACTTCGGGAACATGCTCGGCTACAACCCAGGGAACACCGAGCACGGATACCTGTGGTGGCTCGCGTGGCTCGACCACAACGCGCGCACGCTGTTCTCGGTCCAGGACGCCAACGGCGACTTCCGGCCGCTGTTCTTGCAGGCGAGCTGCGCCACCTACGCCCAGCTGGCCAACGACTCGCCGCTTGAGGAAGTGATCATGAACCTGACGCCGATCCTCACCGACGCCGGTCTGTGCCCGACTCAGGCGGCGGCCGACGCCACGGCGTACCAGGCCTACGAGAAGAAGCACCCGGCGAGCACGGCCGCCTCCTCGTCTTCGTCGAACCAGTCGCTGTCGCAGGTCGAGGCCCTCGAGCCGCACGCCGCGACGTCGAAGGGCTCGGTCGCGAAGTCGAGCAACCTGTTCCTCCCCAAGCTCCCCATCAACTGATGCAAACCGGCAGCCCCCCGATCTCCCGCGTCATCACGATGGTGCTGTTCGCGCTGTCCTGCCTCGGGCTGCTGCTGTTCCTGTGGATCTCCTTCGGCGGGACGATCCCGCTCGGCGCGCAGGGCTACCGCGTCAACGTGTCGTTCCCCAACGCCCAGGATTTGGCCGCCGAATCCGACGTGCGGATCGCGGGGGTGAGCGTCGGCAAGGTCGTCTCGACCCAGCTCGACCCCAAGGGCAATCGGACGGAGGCCACCCTCCAGATCGATAAGCAGTACGCCCCGATCCGCCAGGACACCCAGGCGATTCTGCGCACCAAGACGATCCTGGGCGAAACCTACGTCCAGTTGATCCCGGGCCCGTCGCACTCCCCGCCCGTCCCAGACGGAGGGCTGCTGGCGCGCAGCCACGTCCTGCCCACGACCCAGCTATCGCAGATCTTCGACGCGTTTGACCCAACGACCCGCCACGCCTTCCAGGTCTGGCAACAGCAGCTGGCCACGGCGGTCAACGGCAACGACCAGAACCTAAACGACGTACTCGGGAACCTGCCCGCGTTCGCCGGCGACGCCACCGACATCCTCCAGATGCTCGACGTCCAGCACCTGGCGACGGTCAGCCTGATCCAGAACGGCGGGACGGTGTTCGGCGCGCTCGGCCAGGACCAGACCGCGCTGCGCAACCTCATCACGAGCGCGGAGACGACGTTCGCCACGACCGCGGCCAACAACGATGCGCTGGCCAAGACCTTCGAGGTGTTCCCGACCTTCCTGAACGAGACCAAGACGACGATGTCCCAGCTCCAGACGTTCTCGGTCAACACCGACCCGCTGATCAAGGAGCTCGTCCCGGTGGCCCAGCAGCTGAAGCCGACGCTCCACTCGGTGGACGAGCTGTCGCCGCCGCTGCGTCACTTCTTCACCAACCTGGGGCCGCTGATCACGGTGTCGAAGACGGGTCTGCCCGCGGTGAGCGAGATCCTCACCGGCGCCGATCCGCTGCTCGCCTCGACGGGCGCCTTCCTCGAGCAGCTCAACCCGATCCTGAGCTGGCTGTCCCTGCATCAGCAGCTGACCTCGGACTTCATCTCCAACGGCGGTGCGGCGATGGCCGCGACCACGACCTCGTTCGCCGGCGAGAGCCCCGGGCACTACCTGCGTCAGGAGTCGCCGGTCGGCCCCGAGACGCTGTCCTTCGCGGCGAACCGCGACGCGAACAACCGCGGGGACACGTACCCGGCGCCGCTGTGGCTCGACAACGTGGCCAACTTCACCAACGGCGACTATCCCTCGTTTGACTGCAAGAACACCGGCGCGGGCGGCGACGGCTCGACCCCGGGCAACGGCGAGTCGTCGAGCACCCCCGGCGCGGAGCAGCCGTGCTGGGTGGCGCCCCTGCTGCCGGGCGCAGCCGGTCAGTACCAGATCCCGCACATCGGGGCGGCGAGCTACTCGGATAAATAATGGCGCCCGTTGGGCTTTTGGGGGCTGCGCTGCGCGCAGCGTCCATGGGGCCGGTTGAGGCCTCGTCCGGCTGGACCGGAGCCCGCTAAGCGGCCTCGCGCGCGCGGTCCGCGGCGCGCCGGCCGGCCGCCACGAGCCCGTCGAGCAGGCTCTCGCCGAGCTGATGGTCGCCCGTGATCTCGAGGCCGCTGCGATCGCGCTCGGGTGAGAACGCTCTGATCCAGACCTCGGTGGAGCCGATCACACGCGCGCCGGGGACGTCGGCCTGGCGCTCCTCCATCTTGGCTCCCTGATCGGAGAGCGCGAAGGTGTAGAAGCTCCGGCCGTCGGGGTCGGAGACGACGAACTCGACGGTGGCCGCAGCCGGGAATGAACCCAGCAGCCCTGGGGCGAGGCGAAAGATCGCTCCCAGATCGACCGACTCCGACGCGCGCGGTGGGCTCCAGGCCCACTCGTAGCCCCACCGGGCGAGTTCCCCGAGGACGGGCATGAGCTCTCGAGCGCGCTCGGTCAGCTCATAGTCCACGCGCGGGGGTACCTCGCGGTAGCGCTTGCGGGTCAGCATGCCGTCGGCCACCATGCGGTTCAGGCGCGAGCGGAGCTGCTCGGTCGAGATGCCCGGAAGGACCCGCTGAAGCTCGACGAAGCGGCGCGGCCCGGACGCGAGGTCGCGGACGATCAGCAGCGTCCATTTGTCGCCGACCAGGTCAAGCGCCCTGGCGTCTGGCGACCACTGGTCGTACGGATGGCGTTTCGGTGGGGGTACGTGCGGAATGGGACTTGCCTCCCGGTGGACGGTGCGTACCTACCAAGTTCGAGTCTAACGGACCCGCGGTCGTAATCCGCCAATAGACAAGCGATAGCGCGCTCCCGAGCGGATCAGGGATGTTCAGCTCCAGCGACCGAAAAGGCCAGCGTCGAGACGAGTTTGTGGCAGTTTCGGCCTCCAGATCCGTTGGTGTCAGTACATGGGTGAAGTGATCGAGCTGAAGGATCAGCTGTCTGATCGTTCTCGTCCCAGGGGGGGCTCTCGGGCGGCGTTCTTCTACGACGTCGCCTGCCCGTTCTCGTACCTGGTGGCGGAGCGAATCGAGCGCGTGCTCGGCGAGCTGGAATGGATCCCCGCGCCGGCGGTCGGCCTGGACGGCGGCGCGCGCTGGCTGCGGTTCGAGGCCGCACGGGAAGCCGCCGAGCGGCGGGCCCGTGAGGTCCGGCTCCCGCTCGTCTGGCCCGACAACTTCCCGGCCAACACCCGCCACGCGCTGCGCGCCGCGAGCTACGCCGGCGAGCACCGGTCCGGCGCAAGCTTCGCTCTCGCCGCCAGCCGTCTGGCCTTCTGCGGCGGTTTTGATCTCGAAGATCCAGAGATCCTGAGCGTTGCCGCCTCCGTCGCCGGACTCCCGACCGCTGGCTGCCTGAAGGCCGCGCGCGATCCCTCGCGCGATGTCGCGCTGTGGGCGACCGCCCGCGGCCTGCGCGCCCGGGGCGTGCGGCGCCTGCCGGCGGTCCGGCTCGGCCGCCGCTGGCTCGAGGGCGAGCACGTGCTCGAAACCGCCGCGCTGCTCCTCGCCCGCGCCCTTTGAGCTGAGACGCCGCCGCGTCCCCGGGTGTTAGCGTCCCGCCCGTGGCTAGCGAAGCGGAGGCGACAACGCCGGGTTCCCCGCCCCCCGCCGCTACCGCCCACGGCGGTCGGCTGATCGCCCAGCGCCTGCGGGCCTACGGCGTGAGCAAGCTGTTCACGCTCAGCGGTGGCCATCTGTTCCCGATCTACGACGGCTGCCGCGCCGAGGGCATCGACATCGTCGACGTCCGCCACGAGCAGTCGGCCGCGTTCGCCGCCGAGGGGTGGGCGAAGGTGACCCGGACGCTCGGCGTCTGCGCTCTGACCGCCGGTCCCGGGGTGACGAATGGGATGAGCGCGATCGCTTCCGCCGGCCACAACCACTCTCCTGTACTCGTCCTGGGGGGACGGGCGCCCCAATTTCGCTGGGGCCAGGGATCGCTTCAGGAGATCGACCACGTCCCGTTCGTCCGGCCGCTCGTGAAGTCCGCCATGACCGCGCAGGACACCGCCGAGATCCCCGCGCTCGTCGATCAGGCTGTGCGGACCGCGCTGTCCCCTCGCTCCGGTCCGGCCTTTCTGGACTTCCCGCTCGACCACGTGTTCGGCGAGGCAGAGATGCCCGAGGCCGAACGCGAGCCTCCGCCCGAGTCGTGGCTTTCAAGCGGCGCCGACCCGCGTGACATCGAGCGCGCCGCGGCGCTGCTACGCGACTCCGAGCGGCCGGCGATCATGGCCGGCGCCGGCCTGTACTGGGGTCGCGGCGAGACGGCGCTGCTGGCCTTGGCGCAGGAGCTGCGGATCCCGACGTTCGTCAACGACCTGGCGCGAGGATGTATTCCCGCCGACCACGAGCTCGCCTTCTCGCGCGCGCGGAGGACCGGATTGAGCGGCGCCGACCTGGCGATCGTGATCGGCGCCCCGCTCGACTTCCGGCTCGGGTTCGGCGCGTCGTTCGCGCCGGACGCGGAGATCGTCATGATCGACGTCGCCGAGCCAGAGACCGCGCCGTCCCGCGACGTGGCCGCCGAGCTGTACGGCGCGCTGCCGCCGACCCTCGACGCGCTGCGCTCGATCGCCGCGACCGGCTCGGCCGCAAGCGGCGAGCCGTCGTCCGAGCGTGAGGCGTGGATCCGTTCGCTACGCGCCACCGAGGACGACGTCCGCGCCACCGAGGCGAGCGAGCTCGAGGACGATCGCGCGCCGCTGCACCCGATGCGCATCTACGGAGAGCTGCGCGGGCTGCTCGACCGTGACGCGATCATCGTCGGCGACGGCGGCGACTTCGTCTCCTATGCCGGGCGCGTGGTGGACTCCTATAACCCCGGCTGCTGGCTAGACCCCGGATCGCTCGGATGCCTGGGGTGCGGTCCCGGCTACGCCCTGGCGGCCAAGCTCGCGCACCCGGACCGCCAGGTCGTGCTCCTGCTGGGCGACGGCGCGCTGGGCTTCGCCGGCATGGAGTTCGACACGCTGGCCCGGCACGGCGTCGCTGTCCTCGCGATCGTCGGCAACAACGGCATCTGGGCTCTCGAGAAGCACCCGATGGAGGCGCTCTACGGCTACTCCGTGGCAGCCGATCTACGGCCCGGGACGCGCTATGACCTCCTCGCCGAGGCGCTCGGGTGCCACGGCGAGCTCGTGTCCACACCGGCCGAGCTGCGCCCGGCGCTCGACCGCGCCCTGGCCGGCGACCGCCCCGCGCTGGTCAACGTGCTGACCGATTCGTCCGTGGCGTACCCGCGGCGCTCGAATCTGGCATAGCGTGCCCTAACACGAAAACCGCCCGCATTCTCAGCGGGCGGCTTCCGATCCAGGTTTGGCCCAATCGGGACGGGCAGGGGTACGTGCCAGAAAGGGCCGGTTAGAGTGGCTCGGACGGCGGGAGGCGCCGATGTCTGCGGCTTCGCCC
>DATJUA010000128.1:0-19169 GCA_035502815.1 Solirubrobacteraceae bacterium | reverse complement strand
GACGGGCTGCAGGATCGGCGTATCGCTCTCGTGTAGGTACAGCTGAGCGACGTCGACGCCCGCCGTCGAGCCGGTGTTCTTGACCGTCGCGCTGACCCGGAACGTCCCGTTTCTCGACGGGTGGCCCTGGATCTGCGGGCTCGAGATCGAGAACGAGGTGTAGGACAGCCCGTACCCGAACGGGTACTCCGGCGAGTTCGACACGTCGAGGTACCTCGACGTGTACTTGTTGTTCGGATCGTACGGCCGGCCGGTCGGGAGCTCGTCGTACGACATCGGGATCTGGCCGACGTTCTGGGGGAACGACATCGTCAGGTGCCCGCTCGGGTCGTACTTGCCGAACAGCGCGTTCGCGATCGCGGTCCCGCCGGTCGTGCCGGGGTACCACGCCTCGAGCATCGCGGGCGCCCCACCGGCATGCGTCGTCGGATCGCCACCCAACTCCGGGATCGTCAACGGCCGCCCGTTCATCAGCACGATCACGTACGGCTTGCCGGTCGCGGCGATCTGCGAGATGAGCTGCTCCTGCTGTCCGGGCAGGTCCAGGTTCGTCCGCGACGACGCCTCGCCAGAGTCGCCGGCGGGCTCGCCGACGACGACCACGGTCACGTCGGCCGCCTGCGCCGCCGCCACGGCCGCGCCGAACCCCGTCGTCTCGTTACACGGGTCGGCGACGGTGAATGTGGTGCAGCCCGGCACGGTGGTCACAGTGGCCCCCGGGTCGGCCTGCTTGATCCCATCCGACACCGTGACGATCTTGTCGGTCGTCTTCAGGTCGGTTGTGTCGTAGCCGATCGGCACGTCCGGTCCGAGCTGATCCAGCGCGTCGTCGCCCAGCGGGCCGACCACCGCGATGCTCGACGTGCTCGGGCTGAGCGGCAGCGCGTGGTTGTTGTTGTTCAGCAGGACCAGCGACTCCTCGGCGGTCTGCAACGCGACGGCCTGGTGCGCAGGGGTCAGCTCCTCGTTGGCGTACCGCGTGGGGCTCCCCTGGTCGGGGTCGGAGAACATCCCGGCCAGGTACTTGAGCGTCAGCACGTGCCGGACGGCGTCGTTCAGCTGCGCCATCGTGATCTTGCCCTTGGCCAGCAGCTGCGGGCCCCACGTCGCGTAGGTGTCGTAGACCGGGTTGGTCGAGGTCATCGACACGGCCATCTCGATGTTCTCGCCCGCGGTCAGCGCGAGCCGAGCGGCGTCCTCGCCGTCGGAGGCGTACCCGAAGGCCTCGAGCTCCTGGACGGCCTGGTAGTCGCTCAGCGTGGTTCCGCTGAAGCCCCACTCCTGGCGGAGGATCTGCGTGAGCATGTACGGGTTGGCGGTGTTCGGCACGCCGTTGAGCGAGTTGAACGAGCTCATCACGGTCGCCGCGCCTGCGTCGACCGCCGCCTTGTACGGCGGGAGGTAGTCGTTGAACAGCTGCTGGGTCGACATGTCGACCGTGTTGTATTCGCGGCCGGCGACTGGGGCGCCGTAGCCGCCGAAGTGCTTGATCGTCGCGGCGACCTTGTTCGGGGCCGCGTAGTTGTTGCCCTGGTAGCCCTGCACCTTCGCGGCGGCGATCGCCGAGCCGAGGAACGGATCCTCGCCGGCGCCCTCCACCACTCGACCCCAACGGGGATCGCGGCTGATGTCGACCATCGGGTTGAACGTCCACTTGATCCCGTCGGCGGCCGCCTCGTCGGCGGACACGGACTCGTCCTTCGCGACCTGAGCGGGATCCCAGGTCGCGGACTCGCCCAGCGGCACCGGGAACATCGTCCGGTAGCCGTGGATCACGTCGAGCCCGAAGATCAGCGGGATGTGGAGCGGCGAGTCGTCGACCGCGGCCTTCTGGACGGCGTTGATGTTGTCGACGCCGGTCAGGTCGAGGACCGAGCCGATCTCGCCCTTCTCGGCCAGCGGTATCAGATCGCTCCCGGTCGGCGTAGCCGGGCCGGCCATCGTGAGCTGCCCGAACTTCTCCTGGGGCGACATCTGGTTGATCAGCGCGGTGACGCGCGCGTTGATCTGCCCCTGGCTCAGGCCGGAGTTCCCCGCTCCAGCCTGGTGGGGTCGCCGCTTGGCCGGAGCGGCGCCGGAGGCGCTGGACATGACGCTCACGAACGCGACGACGGCGACGACGAATACCGCCACTACACCCGAGCAGAAGGCAACCCTCCGCTTCGGCTTGACCCACACGGCAGCGGCAATGCGCTCTGACATTGGTCCCTCCCTCTCCCACTCCGGTTTGACAGCGCAAGCGACTACCCACCGCAGAGGGCCCGAAACGTTAAGTCGCGGTCAGTTCAGTTCTTGCGCCCGGAGACCAACAGGCCGGCGCCGACCGCGACGATCGCGAGCCCGCCCGCGCCTCCGATCAGCTCGAGCCGGCGCGGGTCGCGTGAGAACCACGCGCGGAAGCCGCCCGCGACCGTCGCCCAGACCGTGTCCGACGCCACCGCGATCAACGCGAACACGGCGCCCAGGATCAGGATCTGCACGGGAACGCCGCCCGCCGACCGATTCACGAATTGGGGCAGGATGGCGGCGAGAAACACGACCGTCTTCGGGTTTGTGACGCCGACCGTCCAGCCCTGAAGGAAGGCGCGCCGGTCCGAGCGGATCGTCACCGGCGTTCCGAGCGCGGTGGCCAGCGAGCCCCGCTCCCGGAAGGTCTTGACGCCGAGATAGATCAGATACGCCCCGCCCAGAAGCTTGAGCGTCGTGAAGGCCGCCACCGACTGCTCGGCGAGCGCCCCGACACCGAACGCCACCGCGATCACCTGGACGTACTCGCCGAGCGCGTTGCCGACGACCGTCAGCAAGGCGACCCGTCGCCCGCACGCGAGCGCCCGTCCGACCACGAACAGGACGCTCGGCCCCGGGATCACGATGACCACCGAGGCCGTTATGCCAAATGCGAGGAGCCGGTCCGTCGGGAGCATCAACCGAGCGCCGCCCGCGTCACTGGCCCAGGCGCGCGCTGAACGTCTCCGTGTAGCACGGGTTGGGCTTGTTCACCAGGTAGCCGACGATCTTCCCGGTCACCCGGCTGCCGGACGCCTTGCCCGACACCACGCCGACCGTGTGGTTGCTCGCCAGCTTCAGGGTCGTCCGCTTGGAGAACTTGCCGCCCTTCCCGATCGCGATCCGGGAAACGCTGACGTTGAAGTCAGGCCCACCGCCCTGGCCGCACTTGCCGTCGTAGCCGAGACTGCTCTTGAAGCTGGTGATCGCCGGGCCGTGCGCGACCACCTTGAGCGCGACCGTGCCGTGCTCGGAAGTGGTCCCGAAATAGCTCCCCGGGAACACCGAGGTCGCCGCCAGCGCGGTGCCCGTTACCAGCAGTCCGGCGCACACGGCGACGATCGAGATGAGCCGCCGGCGACCGGCCAGACGTCGAGTCAAGAACATTCCGCTCCTATCGTTTGATTTGTCCGGGTCGACACCTAGGCCGCGCTTCCGCTGCGCTCGGCGTCGAACAACTCGACCAAGCGGCTGCGGACCTCCCACAGCCTGGGGATCTGGCGCTGGGCGATCAGCTTGCCGAGCACCTGGACGGGCGTGCCCTGGGTACCGACCGTGTCTTCACCCAGAGCGCGAGCGACGATCGTGTAGTGACGGAAGCGCCACAGCCAGATCCGCTCGTCCCATTCGGTCAAGAGCTCGGCCACCTGGTAGAGCTGCTCGTGCTCGCGGCCGTGGACGTACAGCTCGGTCAGCGTCAGGCCGGCCCGCCCGAGCTCGCGGTCGAACGCCTTGCCGACGCGCTGGGTCACCTGTGGCACGCGCCGGAAGCCCGGTGAGTCAAAGCCGCTGCCGTGCCCGAGCACGACGCGGATCTGCGAGTACTCCCACGGATCCATCTGGTTGAGCATCTCCATCTGGGTCGTGACGTACTGGAGGCTCAGCACCGCTCGCCGCAGGAGCCGCACGGCCGGCTCGAGCTGGCCCGTCTCGAGGCAACTGGCGGCCTCGTCGACCTCGGTGGTGGCGAACTTCAGCCACAGCTCCGAGGATTGGTGCACGGTCTGGAACAGCAGTTCATCGTGGTGGACGCGCTCCTCGGGCGGCTTCTGAAGCGAAAGCAGCTCATCGGTGCGGAGGTAGCGCTCGTAGTCGCTCGCGCCGGGGCCCGGCAAGACCGGACCACGGACATCGTCGTCGGGCGAATCAGTCACGAATCACCTCCCCGGAGGATGTCGGCCAGCTTGGCCGCGTCGATGTTGCCGCCGGACACTATGCACGCGATCTTCCCGGTGCCGGCGCGGCCGGCCAGCGCGGCCGCGGTGGCGAGGGCGCCCGCGCCCTCGGGGATGACTCGCGCGCGAGTGGCGAGCGTCCGCACCGCCGCGGCCGCCTGGTCGATCGGCACCGCGAACGCGCCGTCGATCAGTGGCTGCACCCGCGGCCACATCGTGTCGAGCACCCGCCGGCTGCCGGCGCCGTCCACGAACGAGGGGGTGTAGTCCACCTCGGTCGGCTCGCCCGCGTCGAAGGCTGCCGCCACCGCCGCACCCGTGGCGGGCTCGGCCGTGTAGATCTTTATCGCGGGCTTCAGCGCGCGCATCGCGCTCCCAATTCCGACCGTCAGCCCGCCGCCCCCGTACGGGATGACAACCGCGTCAACGTCGGGCAGATCCTCGAGGATCTCCAGGCCGATCGTGCCGTTGCCGGCCATCACGCCCTCGTCCTGGACCGGATGGACGAACAGCCCGTCGACACCATCGACCTGACTCGTCACGATCGCCCGCCACCAGTCGTCGTAGGGCAGCTTGACGATCTGGCCGCCGAGCCGCTCGATCGCGCCGAGCTTCGCCTCGGGAGCGTGCTCGGGGACGGCGATCGTCGCGGTCAGCCCAAGCTCGCGCGCCGCCCACGCGACGCCCTGGGCCATGTTGCCGGCGCTCGCCGTGACGAGCCCCTGGGCGCGTTCTGCCTCGGAAGCGAGCCGCACCGCGTTCGTGGCACCACGGATCTTGAACGAGCCGATCGGCTGGAGCGCCTCGAGCTTCAGGTAGATCTCGGTGCCCGCCGGCACCTCGGCAGCGTGCAGGCGGACCAGCGGCGTGCGCGTCGCCACGTCGGCGATCCGTGCTCGCGCCGCCTCGATCTCGCGCAGCTCGATCACAGCGCGACCTCGGTCCCGATCCCGAGCTCGCGGGCGCGCTCCACCGCGCGCTCGGCCGCGGCGAGGTCCTCGACGGCCAGCCCGAGCGAGCGGAACACCGTCAGCTGGTCCTGACTGCGCCGCCCGGGCGCGATCCCCGCCAGCACCTCCCCAAGCTCAGCCGCGACATCGTCCCCGGCCGCAATCGCGCCCTGCTCGACGGCCAGGCGATACTCCCCGGCCTCGTTCCGGAGCGATTCGCGGCTGTCGCAGAACAGAACAGACGCCGCGACCGTCTCGACGTCGAGCTCACGCGCGCTCGGCATGCTCGCGCCAACCGCGTTGATGTGCGCACCGGGCGCGAACCACTCGCGGCTCACCACCGGATCGCGCGAGCTCGTGGCCAGCACCACGACGTCGGCGCCGCGCACCGCCTCCTCGGCGCTCGAGGCGACGACCGCGCGGCCGTCGGCGAGCGCCCGCGCGTGCCCGACCGAGGGCGCGTAAACCCGGACCTCGGCAAACTCGCGAATCGGAGCGAGCGCCCGCAGATGAGCCCGGCCCTGCACCCCCGCGCCGAGGATCGCGAGCACCCGCGCGTCCTCGCGCGCGAGCAGCCGCGTCGCCACCGCACTCACCGCGGCGGTCCGCACCGACGTCACCGCCGAAGCGTCGAGGACCGCCGTGGGGACGCCGGTCGCGCCGTCGAACAGCGTTACCGTCCCTTGGTGGGAGTCCAGGCCGCGCGCGGGATTGCCGGGCATGACGCACAGGGCCTTTAACCCGAACACGGGGTCGGTGCCGCCGCGCCAGGCCGGCATCAGCCCCATGAACCCGGCCGCGCCCTCGAACGGGACCACCGAGCGCAGCGGCATCAGCGCCTCGCCGCGGGCGTGGGCGGCGAGCACGTGAGCCATGGCGTCGGCGCAGTCCTCGGGCGACAGCGCCGCGAGCACGTCGCCGTGGCCGAGGATCAGCACCGAGATGCCTCGTCCCGCTCGGCCGGGGTCAACGGTCGCTCGAGCGCCTCCCGCACGGGCGCCAGGTGCTCGGGCCGGCCGGGGCCGATCACCACCTGCGTCACGCGTGGATCCGCGAGCAGCCAAGCCAGCGCCAGCCCAGCCATCGAACGGTCGGACTCGCGCGCCAAACGCTCGAGCGCATCAAGGCGGTCGAACGTGGCATCCAAGAGAAACGGCGCGTAGGGCTCGGGTCGCTGGGTCATCCGCGACCCGGCCGGGAACGGTTCGCCCCGGCGGTACTTGCCGGTCAGCCACCCGCCGGCGAGCGGGCTGAACACGAGGTAGGCGACCTGCTCACGGTCGCACAGGGGCAGGACCGCGGCGTCGTCGGCGCGCGCCAGCAGCGAGTGCTCGTTCTGGATCGCGCTCGGCGCGCCCGCGGCCAGCGCCGCCTCGAGCTGCGCCGCGTCGAAGTTGCTGACGCCGTAGTCCCGGATCTTGCCGCCCTTGCGAACATCCTCGAACGCGCTGATCGTCTCGGCCAGCGGCACGTCCGGGTCGAACTCGTGGGCGAGGTACAGGTCGACGCAGTCGAGGTCCAGCCGGTCGAGGCTCGCGTCGAGCTGCCGGACGACCCGTTCGGGGGCGAGACCGCGGTCCGCGCCGGCGGCCATCGGGTTGAACGTCTTCGTCGTGATCGTCGGACGAACGCCGCGCGTCTGCATCCAGCTGCCGATCATCCGCTCGCTGCGGCCGCCACCGTACGCATCGGCCGTGTCGAAGTGGTCGATGCCGAGCTGCCACGCGGCGTCCATCAGGGCGAACGCCTCGTCCTCGCTGAGGCCCTGGCCAAACAGCTCGGGGGCCGAGCCGACGCCGCCGAAGTTCCCGCACCCGAGCGCCACTCGGGCGATGGTCTGCTCGGAGCGCCCGAGCCGGCGACGGTCGATCGGAAGCGTGGCGCTCATAAGTGGGTCCAGCCTATCGGCCCTCCGCCCTGACAAACTGGTGGCAGATTGGCTCGCCTGCGCCGGTATCGCCTCGCCGCCGTCGCGGCGCTCGTGATCGTGCTCGCTTCCCTCGGCGTCGCGAGGGCGGCGACCGCACCGCCCCAGGACGTCGCCGTCGTCAGCGTCTCGCCGGGGACCGGCGGGCAGCTCATCCAACCGGGCTTCCTCGGGCTGTCGCTCGAGAACACGGCAATCATCCCGTACGCCGGGAGCGACCCCAAGCGGCCCGACCGGGTGTTCCTACAGCTGGTCCGCAACCTCACCCCGGGGCAATCCCCGGTGCTGCGGATCGGCGGCGACAGCACGGACTGGGCCTGGTATCCCGTCCCCGGCCTGGCCAAGCCGAACGGCGTCCGCGTGACGCTCACGCGGCGCTGGCTCGCCGTGATGCACACGGTCGCGAGCGACCTGAACGCGCGGCTGATCATGGGCGTCGACCTCGAGGCAGACAGCCGAGCCGCCGCGGACGGCGAGGCGGCCGCGTTCGAGCGGGGGATCGGAAAGCATTGGATCGAGGCGCTCGAGCTCGGCAACGAGCCCAACCTGTACGGGACCTTCACCTGGTATGTCCAGGCCAACGGCGTCCACGTCATGGGCCGCCCTCCCAGCTACGACTTCCAGTCCTACCTCGACGACTTCAGTTCGTTCGCGAAGGGCCTGCCGGGGCCGCTCGCCGGACCCGCCACCGGCGCGCCCAGCTGGATGGCGGATACGAGCGCGTTTCTCGACGCCGAGCCACGGGTCGGCATCGTCACCATGCACAGGTATCCGGTGCAGACGTGCTTCGTGTCCCCGTCTGACCCGACCTACCCGACGGCCGCGCATCTCCTCGCCCCCGCCGCGACTACTGGCCTGGCCGACGGGGTCGCGCCATACGTCCCGGTCGCTCACGCCCACCACCTCCCGCTGCGAATCGACGAGATGAACACCGACTCGTGCGGAGACGCGCCCGGCGTCAGCAACGCGTTCGTCTCGGCGCTGTGGGCGCTCAATGCGCTGTTTGAGATGGCCAAGGTCGGCGTCGACGGCGTGAACATGCACACCTACCCGGGGGCCACCTACCAGCTGTTCACGTTCAGCCACGCCGGCGGCAGATGGAGCGCGTTCGTGACCCCGGAGTACTACGGCCTGCTGATGTTCGCCCAGGCCGCGCCGGCGGGGTCGCGCCTCGTGTCCACGACGATCACCAACGCGGAAGGGGTCAACGCGTGGGCTACCCGCGGGAAGGACGGCCGCACGCGGGTGTTGTTCATCAACGAGAGCCTGGACCGCCGCACGGTGGCGGTGCCCTCGGTCGGCGGCCGGACGGCGACGCTCGAGCGGCTACGCGCGCCAGCGCTCACCAGCACATCCGGGGTCACGCTCGGCGGCCAGAGCTTCGGGACAAAGACCACGACGGGCCTTTTGGCCGGACGCTCGCGGATCGCCACGCTGACCGCCAGTCACGGCGAGTACGAGTTCACGCTGCCGGCGGAGAGCGCCGCGCTCATCACCTACTGATCGAGCTAACGTTGAGCCATGCCCGTCCTGGAAGCACGGGGCATCGTCAAGACGCTCGGGGTCGGACGAGCGGAGCGCCGGATCCTCGACGGGGTCACGCTCGAGGTCGACGCCGGCGAGGTCGTGGCCGTGCTCGGCCGCTCGGGGAGCGGCAAGTCGACGCTGCTGCACCTGCTCGGCGGACTAGATCGCACCGATGCCGGCCAGATCGTCCTGGCCGGAAACGACATCACCCGCCAGCGGTCCCGCGCGCTCGCGAAGACCCGGCTGCGCCACGTCGGGTTCGTGTTCCAGGCGTTTCACCTGATCGAGGAGCTGAGCGGCGAGGAGAACGTGCTGCTGCCGGCGCGGCTCCCGGGCGCGGGACGCGGCGGCGAGCGCCGCGCGCGGCGGCTGATCGGTGAGCTCGGGCTAACCGAGATCGCCGGGCGCCGACCGCACGAGCTCTCGGGCGGCGAACAGCAGCGGCTGGCCATCGCGCGGGCGCTGGTCAACGACCCCGAGCTCGTGCTCGCCGATGAGCCGACCGGCAACCTCGACCAGGAGAACGGCGCCACCGTGCTCGGGCTCCTGCGTAGCCTGCGCCGCCGCGCGGTGGTGATCGTCACGCACGAGCCCGAGGCGGCGGCGATCGCCGACCGCGTGCTCCATCTGCACGATGGCCGGCTGCGGCTCGAAACGCCAGACGATGTCCGGCTGAGGGAGCCCGCCTGAGGGCAGCGCTGGCAGACGCACGCCACGGAGTGAGGGTCAGGCGCCGGCGCTCGCTCCTCACCGGCCTGGGCATCGCGCTGGCCGCGGCGATGCTGGTGGCCGCGCTGGTCGTGTCGGACAGCCTCGGGTTCGGCTTCAACCGCGCGGCGAAGGCGGCCGACCTCCCCGACATCATCGTCCGCTTCAACCCGGAGAGCTCGAGCCGGGTGGCCCAGCACATCGCGGCGCTGCCCGACATCGCGGCCTACTCGCTCCGGCAGGAGGTGACCGACGTCAACCTTCAGGCCGGCGAT
The DNA here is from genome assembly GCA_035502815.1 of Solirubrobacteraceae bacterium. Taxonomy (GTDB): domain Bacteria; phylum Actinomycetota; class Thermoleophilia; order Solirubrobacterales; family Solirubrobacteraceae; genus Palsa-465. The sequence goes on along the minus strand of DATJUA010000128.1, from coordinate 9,601 downwards.
CAGTTCGCGAGCAACGGCGACGTCGAGGTGGTGAGCGCCGGCCCGCACGGCTACGCGATCGTCGCCGGCCACGACTTCTCGGATCGCCCCGGCGAGGTGATCGTCGAGAAGGGTCTGGCCGACGCGTGGGGGCTCAAGGTCGGCGGCACGCTCGACATCGACGGCCTCGGCCAGCAACGGATCGTCGGCTTGTCCGAGAGCCCGGACAACGTGTCCTATCCGCTCGCCGTGCCGCGGGTGTACATCTCGGCGGCGGCGCTCCGGGCTCAGCCCAACCCGCAGGTGAACCTGGCCGAGATCTGGCTGCGCGACCCGGCCAACCTGAACGAGGTGCTCGTCCAGGCCCGCGCCACGAGCTATGGCCTGCAGAATCTGCGGTTCGTCACGCGCGATGGCGTGCGCATCCTGCTCGACCAGGCGGCGGGGATCGTGATCGACCTGCTCGTCGCGCTTTCGCTGATCGCGCTCGCCACCGCCGGCGTGATGCTCGCCGCGTCGGCCCGGGCCGAGGTCCAGCGGCGTCTGCGCGCGATCGGGGTGCGGCGTGCGGTGGGAGCCTCGCGCGGGCACCTGGCGCTCGCGCAGGCGTTCGAGGCGCTGTTCGTCGCCGCGCCCGCCGCCACCCTGGGCGCGGTCGGCGGCGTGATCGCGACCTACGGCCCGACGAGCCGGCTGCTCGTCCTGCTCAACGAGCCGGCGCCGGGCGCGGCGCTGCTCCCGGCGCTGATCGCCGCCTGGCTGGCGGCGATCGCGATCCCGGTGCTCGCGGCGGCCTGGCCGGCCTGGCGCGCCGCCGGCCGGCCCCCGGTGGGGTTGCTGCGCGGCGCCGAGCTCGCGCGGGGACGACGTGGCACCGGCCGGTTCGTTAGGCACCGGGCCGGGCTGACGACGCTCGGGGTACGGCTCGCCGGCGCCCGCCGCACGCGCCTGATCGCCACCGCGGCGACGCTCGGCTTCTCGACCGCATTCGTCCTGCTGATGCTCGCGCTCGCCTCGGCGCTGAACACGCTCGAGACCGACCCGGGCGCGCTCGGCAAGCGCTACCAGCTGACCGCGAACCTCCCGCCTTCGGCCGTCAAGCACGTGGAGGCCATCGCCGGCGTGCAGGCGGCCGCGCCCCGCTACGAGACCGAGGCGGTCGACTCGTTCTCGCTGGGCGAGACGATCGACGTGATCGCCTATCCGGGCAACCACACGATCTTCGAGGCGCCGCCGCTGGTGTCGGGCCGGCGGCTGCGGGGCGAGCACGAGGCCGAGGTCGGGCTGGGGTTATCGCAGGCGCTCGGGCTGACGCCCGGGGCCACGCTCGCGATCCAGCTCGACTCGGGCGCCGAGCTGCGGCTGCAGGTGGCCGGCGTGGTCAGCTCGCTCGACGACGACGGCCGCGTCGCCTACGTTCCGGCCGGCGCGCTGCTGGCCGCGGATCCGTCCGCCGCCGACAGCGAGCAGCTCGCCGTCCGGCTGAAGCCGGGCGCGAACGCCGGCGCAGTGGGCGCCGCGCTCGGGCCGAGCGCGGCGTCGGCCAGCACCGCGATCGGTCGCGGCGTGCCGCTGGTGGCCGTGCTTCGCTCGATCCTGCGCGCGGTAGCGATCGTGGACGGTCTCGTCTGCCTGTATGCGCTGGTCCAGGCGTGCGCGCTGACCGTCCAGGAGCGCCGGCGGACCGTGTCGGTGCTGCGCGCGTTCGGCGCGGGTGCTCCCGCCGTGCGGCGCCTGCTGAGCGGAGCCGTGATCGCGCTTGTCGTTCCCGCCGCGGCGCTCGGCGTGGTGCTCGAGCGCCTCGTGCTCGGGCCGGCGCTCGCGCGCCTGGCCGCGAGCTACGTGACGCTGTCGCTCGGAGCGAGCGGGGTGGAGATCGGCCTGGTCGTGGCCGGACTCGTGCTGGCCGGCGCGGTGGCGGTGATCTGGGTCGCGTACCAGACGACGCGCGAGAGCGTGATCGCGGGGATGGCCGGATCGTGATCACCCGCCGCGAAGCGATCATCCTGGGCGCCGGCGCGCTGATCACGGCGGGCTGCGGTGGCGCGCAAACGGCCACCGCCCCCACCGGCTCGACGATCGCCTCCACGTGGGCCGACCCCGGCGGCACCGGCACGCTGCGCGTCGGGCCGGGCGAGCCGCTGATCGCGCGCACCGACCTCGGCCCGGTCCGGCCCGCCACCGGCGTGATCGCCACGCTCGCCCACGTCACCGACGCCCATGTCCTCGACGCCTCCTCCCCGGCGCGGGTCCCGTTCCTGGCTCGCCTGGGCGATCCGTTCGAGTCGACCTTCCGCCCGCAGGAGACGCTCACCGCGCAGGTCCTCGCCGGCGCCACCCGCGCGATCCGGGCGCTCGCGCCCGACGCGGTGATCCAGGGCGGCGACCTGATCGACAACGACCAGCGCAACGAGCTGTCGTGGGCGTTGCGCGTGCTGACGGGCGGGGTGGTCCGCCCCGGCAGCGGGCGCGACGGGTACTACGGCGTCCAGCTGGCGTCAGACCCGGATCCGTTCTACTACCGCCCCGATCTCGACGCACCCGTGCACCCCGGGCTGCTGCAAAGGGCGGTCGCGCCGTTCGGGACTCCCGGCCTCCGCGGGCCCGTCCACCCGGTGCTCGGCGACCACGACATCCTCGTGGCCGGCGAGCTCGTCCCCACGCCCGAGACCCGCGCGCTCGCGATCGGGGACGAGGCGCTGTGGGAGCTCCCGCCGGGCCTGACCGTGCCGCCGGGCACGCAGCTGACCGCCGGCGGCTCGCCGGACGGGCCGCCGCTGCCCGGCCTGGTCAACCATTTCCTGGCCCAGGCGCTGGCCGGTGCCAAGGTTCGCGTGCCGGCGGATCCGCGCCGGCAAGAGATGGCCGCCGACGAGGTGACGTCCGCCCTGCGGCGCGGCAGTCCTACAAGTCTGGATTATTCCGCGGACGTCGGACGCGATCTGCGCCTGATCGTGCTCGACCTAGCCCGCCGCGCCGGCGGCTCGGGCGGTCTCGTCCGCCCCGACCAGCCTGGCTGGTTAGCCGACCAGCTCTCGGAAGCGGGCGGGCGGTGGGTGGTCGCGGTCTCGCATCAGCCGCTCGAGAGCTCTGCGGGCGGCGAATCGCTGCTGTCGCTGCTCGACTCCCACCCGCGCGTGATCGCCGCCCTGTCCGGTCACACGCATCGCAACTCGATCCAACCGCGCGCCGGTTACTGGCTGATCAACACCGCGTCGCTGATCGACTATCCCCAGCAGGCCCGCGCGCTCCGGATCGTCCGCACCGCCGGTGGCGGCGTCGCGATCCAGACCTGGATGCTCGACCACACGTTCCCCGGCGACCTCGGCGCGATCTCCCGCCAGCTCGCCTACCTCGACGCCCAGGGCGGGCGGCCCATGGGGTTCGCCGGCAGCACGCTGGACCGCAACGTGACCCTCTACCGCGCCGGGTCATAACCCCGCACTCGCCGCCCCGCCGGCGGTGAATGCGGATTCAGCGCCATATATGGCTCATCTGGGCGCGTTCGGCAATCGCGGGCGGTCGAGCGCGGGGTTGTGACCCCTCGTGGAGATGGGCCTCGCTTCGCTCGGCATCCGTGGGGCCATGTACCCCGTCCGGACGGTGACGGCTACGCCGCCGGGCGCCCGCGCCCGCGCCCGAGGTCGTGAACGCGACGGGGTACCCGGCCCGTTCGTGGACGCGACCACTGACGGGACGGGTACCCGGCCCGTTCGTGGACGCGACCACGGACAGGATGGGGTACCCGGCCCCACGGACGTCGCCGAAGGCGACCCCTAATTAACCACGGTCTCGATCGTCTCGATCGGCTCGAGCTGCGAGATCTCCGACCGGCGGTTCTCCCAGTGGGGCGGGATGCACATGTGCGTCCCGAGCTCCTCCTCGGACTCGTCGATCAGGAATCCCTCCGGCGTGCCGTAGGCGATCTCGACGAGCAGGCCGCCCGGGCTGCGGCAGTACATCGAGAAGAAGTAGCCGCGGTCCTTGGGCTCGGAGACGTCGGTGAAGCCGAGCCCGACGATCCAGTCCTTGACCTCCTGCTGGTTGGCCGCCGAGACGACGTCGAACGCCTGGTGGTGGATCGTGCCCTCGCCGAAGTTCCACGTGCCCTGCGGCAGATCGGGCTCCTCGACCAGCTCGAGCATCCTCCCGTACCCCTGCTCGTCGCCGATCTGGAACTGCTGGTGCTTGCCCTCGGAGGACAGCAGCGAGCCGCCCATGCCCTCGGTGACGAAGAAGCTCATCGTGTCGGGCTCGCGCACCGAGGTCGTCGTCCCGTACGCGCCGCGGATCGCGTGGTCGGCCGGGACGATCGCGTCGTAGGGATCGCGGTCGTCCGGGTGGGGGTCGGCGACGATCTGGTACTCGATCCCGCACGGATGGCGGAAGAACAGGCGCTCGGTCCCGAACCGCTCTCCGGGCTCGTGGTCGATCTGGAACTCGGACAGGCGATCGGACCAGAACCCGATCGAGCCGACCGGCACGGACAGGTTCAAAGACTTGGCCTGGTTGGTTCCGCGCTTGCCCATCCAGCCGGCCTGGCGGTAGGGGAACGCGGTGAGCAGCGTGCTCGCGTCACCGAGCCGATTCCCGTAGTAGAGGTGGTAGATCGGGATCTCGCCGTCGAACAGGACGGTCTTCTTGACGCTCTTGAGCCCGAGCACCCGCACGTGGAAGTCGTAGTCCTCCTGGGCGCCGCCGACGCAGAAGGTCAGGTGGTGCGTGCCGCGAATGAAGCCCCGCATGTGGCGTCTCCTCTTCCTCGTGATGGTGGCGGGCCGATTTTAACTTCGCCCGAGTTGCCAATCCGCGAACACGTTGCCCGGGACGACCCACGCTTCGCCGCTGCGCGCGAGACCGCCGACCGCTTCGAGGACACGCGCCGTCCCGGCCGCCCAGGCGTCGTCGAGCATCAGGAAGGGGTGGAGGATCAGGGTCCGAAGGCCGCCAGCGCCGATGTGTTCGATCAGCCGCTCGGCCAGCTCGGGCGGCGGCACCGGTGTCTCGGGGTCACCTCGGGAGGCGCGCAGCGGTGCGAAGCTGCCCATCAGGTGATAGGCGTCGACGAGCTCCCAATCGAACGGCACGTAGGCCAGCCCGTCCTCGATCCGCACATCCCCGCCGGCGGGCGAGCACCACGTGAAGGCGCGCTCGCGCAGAAGCTCGGGTGAGCTCGCGGTCAGCTCCCCGCCGGGCGGGCGGAAGCCCCGGACCGACAGCCCCAGCGTCTCGAACGCGCGCAGTCCGCGAGTCAGCACGTCAGCTTCCTCCTGCCGCGACAGCTCGGTCCACTGCTCGTGCGACCAGCCGTGATGCCCGACCTCGTGGCCGCGGGCGGCGATGCCGGCGACCGCCTCGGGGTACAGCTCGCAGTTGATCGCCTCGACGAAGAACGTGGCCTTCAGGCCGTGGCGGTCGAGCTCGTCGAGCAGCCATGGGAGCGCCCGGGTCACCGACGGGTCGTGACGCGTGGGCGCCGGCTGCTCACCGCGCTCGAGCGCGCTCGCCTCGCCGAGGTTGTCGATCGTGAGCACGAGCGCGCTCGGAAGCTGCTGCGGCCCGAAGCCGTCCACCCGCGCCATCGTAGGCGCCCATGCCGTGAACGGCTCAGCCGATCTGGACGTCCAGATCGTGGAGCGTCGACCCGATCTGGACGCCGAGAACCCAGCGGTCGAAGCGCTGGTCCAGCCCGTCTGGGATCGTGACCCCCTGCGCCCACCGGTCGCGGCCGACGGAAGCGAACCACTGATCGTTGCCCGCGGGTGAGACGGGCGACGGTGCCGCGTCGACGTAGCGAGGTCTGACCGGAGTGCCGTCGACCACGATCGTGTACGTGTGCCCGGGCGTGATCAGGAACGTGCCGTCCTTGTAGGTGGCCCCCTCGAGGTACAGACCCAACGTCCGGTACGTGATGGTCGCCGTGGCCGTGTTCCCCGCCCGGCTGGTTGCCGTCGCGGTTTCCCGCACCGTGGTCACGTCGAGACCCTGGCCGCTCGTCGACTCTCGGCGGTGGAGCTTGCACGAGGCGATCCCGGACACCGGGTCCTTGGCCACGCAGCGCACGGAAGAGACCGCCCCGCCGTAGGTGGCGCCGGCACGGATCCCACTGAGCTTGACGCTCGGCTTGGTCTGATCGATGTCGATGCCCGACACGACAAACGTGGCGGCACCGCCATCCGTCGCGGTGATCGTACGGGTGACGGACTGAGCCGCCCCGTTGGACGCGAGCTGGACCGGCGAGGGGCAGGCGGCGGTCAGCGGCGCGCCGGCGGTCGTGCACGTGAACGTGATCGTTACGCGCGAGCGGTACCAGCCGTAATGCGTCTTGGGATGGGCGCTCGAGAGCGACGCGACGATCGTCGGATCGCTGCGCGACGTCGAGGCCGATGACCCGGTGAAGTCAGTGTCACCCGAGTACGTGGCGGCGATCTGGTGGGTCTTGCCGGACGGCACGGTGTACGCCAGCGTGGCCGTGCCGTTCGACAGCGTGGCGCTGCCGATGGCGCTGCCATCCACTGAGAAGGTGACCGTGCCGGTTGGCGTCCCCGCCCCCGGCGCGACCGGCGCCACGGTGGCGGTGACCGAGCTGGGCTGGACCGCGACCGCGGTTGTGCTCGCGGCCTGATCGACGGTCTGGGTCGTCGACGCCGAGCCGGGCGCGTAGACCGAGGTGTCGGCCGGCGTGAACATTGCGCTCACCGTATGGGCGCCGGGCGTGGTTTGGATGTCGGCGCTGGCTGCCGTCCCACCGGGGCCGACGGTCACCGGCGCGCCGAGATTCTGACCGTCGAGCTGGAACTGGACGGTGCCGGCCGGCGTGCTGGCATCCGCCTCCGTCACGGTCGCGGTCAGCGTCGCCGGCTGGCCGAACACGACGGTGGCCGGATTGGACAGCGTGACCGTCGAGGCCACGGCGCCGACGGTGACCGTCTGCGAGACCGGCGACGCCGCGGCGTAGGTTCCGTCGCCGCTGGCCGCTTGGTTGGCGTCGACCACGCACGTGCCGGCGTGCGCGAAGCTCACCGTTCCCGTGTCCAACCCGGTTTGCGAGACCGTGCAGGCGTCGGCCGGCGACGTGCCGGGGCCGGCGCTGAACAGGACCGGGTTGCCGGAGCCGCCACCGGTGGCCGACAGGGGGGCCGAGCCGCCCGCGGTGGCGCTCGGTGCCAGCGGCGCGAAGGTGATCGTCTGCGTGATCCCCGTGTAATGGGCGTATAGCGTCGCGGCGAGAGGTCCGCTTCCGCCCAGCGCGCTCGAGAGCGCCGAACCGTTGGTTACCTGGGTGCCGCCCGACGCGGCCGTGAACCAGCCCGTGAACGTGCCGCCTGCCGGCGGCGTCGGCCCGGCAGGCAAGGATTGGCTCGAAGCGCTCACCGACCCCGCGTACACGTACATGTTGCCGGGGGCCGAGCTCGAGCCGCCGTTGACGTTGAACGACAGACCGTAGTTGTTCGGGTCGACCAGGAGGCTGGTGCTGCCGTCTCCGTCGCCGTTGTCGGACACCGACCCGCCCGAGCCGAGCACGATCGCGCCGGTGTTGTCGACCGTCCCATCTCCCGTCAGCGAGCCGTTCAGGTCGATCGTGCCGCTGTTGGCGGCGGTCACGCCCGACGGCACCATGAGTGTGCTGCCGGAGGGGATCGTCAGATCCCCGGCGTTGGTGAGCGAGCCGAAGCTGCCCGGCGTCTGGAACTGGCTTGCGCCGATCGCCTCGCCTCCGCCACTTGCAGTCACCTGTGCGCCGCTGGCGATCTGGACCGTGGCCCCGTCGCCGCCCGGCGCACCGGAGGCTACCCCGTAGCCCCCGCCGATCCCGACGCTGGGGAGTCCGCCCACGCCCGTCGCGGTCACGCTGCCGCCGTTGATCGTGACGCTCCCGCCGGCGCCGCCCGCGGTCTCGCCTCCCCCGCCGCCGATCGCCGCCGTCTCGCCGGTCGAGGTAACGGTGCCGCCGTCGATCGTCACCGTCGCCCCAGCCCCACCGCTCGTGCCGCCCGTGGTGCTTGGACCGCCTCCGATCCCGGCCGCGCCGACTCCACCGGTCGCCGTGACGCTCCCGTTCTCAATGGTGACCGTGCCGCCCGCTCCACCTACGGTGTTGCCCACGCCGCCGCCAATCCCGGCTCCTCCGGTGCCGCTCACACCGGTCGCGGTCACCGCACCGCCGTCGATCACAAGGGTGCAGCCCGCGCCGCCGGTGACGGAGCCGTCGCCACCGCCGATCCCGGCCCCGCTGCTGCCACTCGTCGCGTTCACGGTGCCGCCGTCGATGGTGAGCGAACCGCAGTCGTCCCCAGCCCCACCGCCGATTCCTGCGGCGCTGGTGCCGCCCGTCACGGTCAGCGTGCCGGGCGTCCCGCTCGACGTATCCTCGATCGTCAACGCGTCACCGGTGGCGACCGCGATCGCGGCATCACCGTCGGCTGGGCTATCGATTTCCAGGCTGAAGCCGTTCAGGTCGAGCGTGACCGCGGTGCTGCCGACGGTCAGGCTGTCGCCGGCCGGAGCCGTGATGTCGGCGCACAACGCGACCGCCCCGCCGTTCGTGAACGCGGTCGACAGATCGCTCCAATCGGACACCCCCGTGCAGGCCGCGCTGGCGGCGGTGGGGAGGGCGGCGAACAGTCCGGCGAGGGCCAGCCCCGCCACCACGAGCAGCTTCCAGCGTTTCATTTTTGCCCCTAAGTTCGGGTCGGAGACGTCGTGGCGGTCCTTCGCGCGCCCGTCCGTCCTGGTCTTGCGCCGACGGCAACCTAGCAGAGGCGTCAAACGGGTCGAGGCGAGTCGATTGGCGCGCTGTGGCAATACTTCCCGCAGATGACGCCCTCAGATGGAGCATCTCGAATCGCCCTCGTGACCGGCGGCGCCGGCGGGATCGGCCGCGCGGTCGTCGCCGCCCTGGCCGCCGGCGGGCACCAGGTGGTATCGGGCGACATTGCCGACGGCGCCGTCCCCGACGCGGCCCTGTCGCTCCACCTCGACGTGACCGACACCAACTCAGTCGACGAGGCGGTCACGCGCGCCGAGCGCGAGCTTGGCCCGATCGGGATCCTCGTCAACGTCGCCGGCTGGGACGAGTTCCACCGCTTCCTCGAGAGCGACGAGGAGTTCTGGGACCGGATCATCGACCTCAACTACAAGGGCTGCCTAAGGGTATGCCGCCGGGTCGTGCCCGGGATGGTCGAGCACGAGTACGGACGCGTCGTGAACGTGAGCTCGGACGCCGCCCGGGTCGGCTCATCCCAGGAGGCCATCTACGCCGGTGCCAAGGCCGCCCAGGTGGCGTTCGCCAAGACGCTCGCGCGCGAGGTCGCGCGTCGCGGCGTGACCGTCAACAGCGTGTGCCCGGGACCGACCGACACGCCGCTGCTCCAGGGCATGATCGGGTCGGGCGCGGCCGGCGCGAACATGATCGAGTCACTCCGGCGTGCAGTGCCGATGCGGCGAATTGGGCAACCCGAGGATGTCGCGGCTGCCGTGGCGTTCCTCGCGTCCGACGCCGCGGGCTACATCACCGGCCAGACCCTGTCGATCAGCGGGGGCCTGACGATGGTGTGAAGATCGGCTCGGGCCCGCGGTCGGGAATTCGATCGCGCTCGGAGAAGAACTGCGCGCCCTCGAT
>DATJUA010000127.1:0-18491 GCA_035502815.1 Solirubrobacteraceae bacterium | reverse complement strand
CGTGATAGTCCTTGCCGTGATCTCGCGCCGGCGTCTTCTCCTCGGCACGCTTGCGGACGATGTGGAGCTCCTCGCGGGCCAGCTCCACGACCTTTTCCAGCGTCTCCTCGAGGTCCACGTTCTTCCTTTCGCTCGCCTAGTCCGGCCGGCTAACAATAGCCTCGGGCACGGCTCGCGGCGGGCGCGGGACCAGCCTGCCGGAGCAGTTGGGACAGACGTCGGACATCTCATCGCTGCACGCCGTGCAGAACGTGCACTCGTAGCTGCAGATCATCGCCGGACCGTCGATCGCGAGCGCTGTACCACACCGCTCGCAGGCGTCGCGCATCTCAAGCATCGGGCGCTCAGCGTGTCACGTTCGCCGGCGCAGTGCGCGCAGATCGGCGACCGGTCCCAGGTGCCGCAGCTTGTCCGGGTTGACGATCGCGTTCACGGCTTGGATCTGCCCCTCGGCCACATCGAGGATCATCACCCCGCCCAGCCGGCCCTCGGCGTCGAGGAACAGCGCGCCGGGTTGGCCGTTGATCTCGTCGCGGCGCAGCGTGAATCCGCCCAAGCGAAGGCCGGCACGCAGGCCGGCGATCAGCGACCGCGCCACCTTGGCGCGGCCGTGGAGCGCCCGCTTGATGGCGGGCGCTTTGCCGCCGCCGTCGCCGTGGAGCACGACGTCGTGGGCCAGCAATTCCTCGAGGCCTTCGAGATCGCCCTGCTCGGCGGCGGCGAAGAAGCGGGTCGCGAGCGCATCCTGTTGCTCGCGTGATGATTCGAATCGCGGACGGCGCTCCTGCACGTGGCGCCGAGCACGGGTGACGAGCTGGCGAGCGTTCTGCTCGCTCGTATCGACGATCGCCGCTATCCGCTCGTACGGTTCGTCGAACACCTCGTGCAGCAGGAACGCGGCACGCTGCTCGGGCGACAGGCTCTCGAGCACGACGAGGAAGGCGAGCGATAGCGAGTCCGCCATCTCCGCCTTGCGCGCCGGATCCTCAGCGTCGTCCGCCACCAGCGGCTCGGGCAGCCACTCCCCCACGTAGGTTTCGCGCCGGACGCGCGCGGAGCGGAGCTGGTCGAGAGAAAGCCGCGAGACCACGGTCGAAAGGTAGGCGCGCGGCGACTCGATCAGCTCGCCACCATCGCGCGCCCGGTACAAGCGCAGAAGCCCCTCTTGCACCACGTCCTCGGCCTCGCTCACGCTGCCGAGCATCCGGTAGGCGATCGCAAACGCCGGCGGGCGAAGCTCGGCGAACTCGTTGTCGGTCATCGCTGATTCAAATCGTCGGCGGCGCCTGACGGCGGCGCCTTAGCCGAGCCCCTCTACGATGCCTTGCCGCCAGCTTGAGTAGCGCGGCTTCCAGCCGAGCTCACGCTTGGCCTTTTCGTTCGAGGAGCCGCGCGAGTCGGTCATCATCAGCGTCGCCGTCTCACCCGCCGCCAGCTGCCCCAGCCACCGCGGGATGCGTCTCGGCGGCTTGGCGCCTAGCGCGCTGGCCAGCGCCGGTAGCCACTCCCGCACCGGCGCGGGCTCGTCGTCGACGATGTTGTAGACGCCCGACTCGCCTCCGTCGACCGCAGCGGCGGTCGCGGCCGCCGCGTCGTCGATGTGGACGTGCGACCAGACGCCACCGCCGCCGCCAATGATCGGGAACATTCGTTTGCGGATCGCTCGCGCCATCGGCGCATCCGGAGCCCGGCTGATCGCGGTCCCGGGGCCGTAGAAACCTCCGTAGCGCAGCACCACGCCCTCGCCCCACTCGATCGCCGGCACCGTCCGCTCCACGTGGAGGATGCCCACCAGCGGGGTACGCAGACCCTTCGGAGGGTCGGGATCGATCGGGTCGGCCTCGGTCAGCACGGGTCCGCCCGCGCGCGCCCATCGAAACGCCCCGAAGCTCTGAGCCACGAAGCGTCGCGCCCCCACCGCGCGACCGGCGGCCAGGAGATGGTCCGTTGCCTCCGTCCGCAGCCGGTTCGTCATGGCTGCCATCGGGGAGCGGTCGGGCTGGCGCATGTCCCTCGCCGACATCTTCCCGGACAACGCGGTGAGCTCATGCACGATCACCTCGGGCTCGGCCGATGCCACGGCCTGGGCGACAGCGTCGGGATCGAGCGCGTCGGCCACGACCGGGCGGGCCCCCAAGCTGCGCACGAGATCTTGATTCGAAGTGCTTCTCGTCATCCCGACCACCTCGTGCCCGCGCGCAACGAGCTCCGGGACGAGCGATCTGCCGAGAACGCCCGTTGCTCCTGCCACAAAAATCTTCATGGGTGCTCCTTCTGTCTCATTACCCATAAGACGCGACAGCCCCGCCGCTTGTGACAGTGGGCCTCGACATCGGTCGAGAACCTCGACGATTCGCTGATCCCATAGCCTTCAGGCGGTGACCTGGACCGTCGACGTGGCCACGGCCCCGCCTCCCTCGCCATCACTTCCGGGGGTGCTGGCGGCGGCGGTGAGCGAGGCGCTGGCGCGGCCGGCAGCGCAGCAGCCCGCGTGGCCTGACCTCGACGAGGTCGAGCGTGTCCGCTGGGTGCTCGAGTGCGTCCCACCGATCGCCGTGCCTGCCGAGATCGACAAGCTGCAGGAGCGACTCGGGATGGTCGCGCGCGGCGAGGCCTTCCTCTTGCAGGGCGGCGACTGCGCGGAGACCTTCGTCGACAACACTGAGTCGCACCTGCGCGGGTCGATCCGGACGCTGCTCCAGATGGCGGTGGTGTTGACCTACGGCACCTCGATGCCCGTCGTCAAGGTCGGACGCATCGCCGGTCAATACGCCAAGCCGCGGACCTCCGAGACGGACGCGAGCGGCCTGCCGTCCTACCGCGGCGACATGGTCAACGGGTTGGAGCCGACGCCCGAGGCGCGCCGGCCCGACCCCGGCCGGCTGATCCGGGCCTACGCCAACGCGGCGGCGGCGATGAACCTGGCCCGCGCGATCACCGGGGCGGGCCTGGCCGACCTCCACCATCTGCACGAATGGAACATGGACTTCGTGCGCCGCTCGAGCGCGGGTAAGCGCTACGAGCGGGTCGCGACCGAGATCGATCGAAGCCTGCGGTTCATGTCGGCCTGCGGCGTCGAGGACAGCTCACTGCGCACGGTCCAGCTGTACGGAAGCCACGAGATGCTGGTACTCGACTACGAACGCGCGCTGCTGCGAGCAGACGACGATCGCCTGTACCTGCTTTCGGCCCATCTGCCCTGGATCGGAGACCGTACCCGTCAGCTGGACGGCGCCCACGCCGCGCTCGGGGCGATCATCGCCAATCCGATCGAAGTCAAGCTCGGTCCGACGACGACGCCTATCGAGGCGGTCGAACTCGTCGAGTGGCTCGATCCCCGCCGGCTGGACGGACGCGTGACCCTCGTCTCACGGATGGGCAACCACGCCGTTCGCGAGCTGTTACCGCCGATCATCGAGGCCGTCACTCGCTCGGGGCATCGCGTCGTCTGGCAATGCGACCCGATGCACGGCAACACCGAGGAATCTCCCAGCGGGCGCAAGACACGGCACTTCGATCGCATCATGGACGAGGTCGAAGGCTTCTTCGAGGTCCACCAGCGACTCGGCACACACCCCGGAGGCATCCACGTCGAGCACACCGGCGAGGACGTCACGGAATGCCTCGGCGGCGCCCAGATGATCTCCGACAGCGAGCTCTCCTCCCGCTACCAGACGGCGTGCGATCCCCGACTCAACACCCAGCAGGCGCTCGAGCTGGCGTTCCTCGTCGTCGAGATGTTGCGGCGCAACGCCTGACGGCCCGGGCTTACGGAATGGTGTAAGCCACGACCTGCGGGTCTCCGCCGCCGCCTTTGGCGCTCGTGATCGGGCCACCCGCCGGCACGATCACCGTGTTGCCGGCGATGGCGATCGGCGAGTTGGCTGACGTGGGCAGCCGGTGGCGATAGACGATCGCCCCGGTACTGCGGTTCAGCGCGATCAGCACACCGTCGTAGAGCGTCGTGAAAACGAGATCGTTTGACACGGTGGCGGCGCCAAGCGGCAGCTCTGGCACCTTCGTATCCCACTGCACCTTGCCCGTCGCGAGACTTAGCGCCTCCACCTCGCCCGTCGCCGAGCCGGCTCCTGTTGCCTTTGCGAGACTCAGGGTTGTGTAGGTCACCGGCACGTCCAACGTCGCCACGTACACGCTGTCGCTCGCGACTGCCACGTCGGTCAGGACGCCGCCGAGCGGCCCCGGATCCAACGTAAACGGCGCCTTCAGTTTGAGCTTGTGCTCGAGCGCCAGAAGCGAGTCGTTGTCATGGCCGTTGTGCGCACCTACCGGGGTCTTCCAGATCAGCTTGCCGGTACTCGCGTTCATCTCGTAGACGTAGCCCATCTTGCCGCTGCCGATCACGACGGACACGCCGCCGACGCGCGTCGCGATCGGTGAGGTCTGCATGTCATAGTCCTTGAAGTCGTTCGGGACGCCCTGGTAGTACCAGCGGAGCTTCCCGGTCGCGGCGTTGAGGTTCACGTCGCTGTCGGTGTAGAGATCCACCGCCGGATGCGCGATCGCCGCGGCGGCGGTCTGATACGGGTTGCCCGTCCCATAGGTCACAGACCCGTCAGCGCTGACCAGCGGCGTCTCCCACGCCCCGCCGGCGCCGACACCAAGCGACTGCACGCCCGGTTCTGGCCCGACCACGGTGTTGAACCTCCACTGCAGCGCTCCGTTTGACGCGTTCAGCGCCATCAGCACCCCGCCACCGGGGCCCGAGCCGAGCTGGCTCGCCAGGTAGACCCGCCCGTCGGTCACCTGTGGCTGAATCCCGAAGGTACCTTGGCCCGTGTTCAGGAGCTTGGCGTTGACCCAGATCGTTTTGCCGGTGGTCGCGTTTAGCGCAAACGCCGCCGTTGGCGTGAGCCCGTAAACCCTGCCGTCGGCGACCGCGACGCCGTTCGGTCCCGGTCCACTCTTCTCCGGCTGATTGCACCGATACTCCCACTCGAGCTTGCCGGTCCCGAGCGCGAGCGCATACACATTCGAGTCCAGATCCTGGAGATAGACGGTGCCGTTCTGAACGATCGGGTTCGCCGTCAACGACCCGAACGGGCGGACTCCCGCGGCGGCCTTTCCGGTGAGCTTGAACGTCCACGCCTGTGCGAGCTTCGACACGTTCGCCGAGGAGACTTTCGACCCCGTCGCATCCCGGGTGTTCGCCAGGTCGACGTTGGAGTACGGCCACGACCCGCTGGTTGCGGACCCCCCCGGGGCAGCAACCTTGGCGGCGATGGTCGTGCAGCCCGCGCTCGCCGAAGCAGTCCCTTTTCCACCGCAAGCGCCAACCAGCAGCCCAGCGGCAGCAAACACAGCCGCGCTCACCGCGAGCCGACCAATCATGCTCGTTTTCAGGTTGATCAGCCAGTCAGTGTCCATGATCGCTCCCGGGGGAAGACGCTCTGAATCTAATAGCCGATTGATATCACTTTGCTACCAAGCGCGCAAGCCGAATCGCCCCCGCCCACGGGGAATTCCGATTCGACGCCGGCGTCGACTATCGGCGGCGTGGGCCGGCCGGCGTGCCTCGCGGCGCCGGCTCGGCCGCCGGCCGCCGCCGATTGGGGCCGCGCGGGCTCGGCTCGCCGTGATCTCGCACGCGCGTCCGCGATTGGTCGGCATCCGCGAGTGGAGTGCCACCCCAGGGCGGTCCAGGCGGGGGCGGTGGGGGACCGGAGCCCGGCCCACCGCTAGCGTCGCCGTCGGATGGGCCCGGCGAGCGCGTGAACGTCTGGTAGCAGAACGTGGCCGGCACGGCGATCGCCACGAGCAAAAGCACCACCCATGCAGGTCCAAAGAGCCGCTGGGGCAGCGCGCTGAACTCGATTGCGAGGGCGAGTCCGAGCCCCAGGGCTGACATCACAAGCCACGCGCAGCCGAGTCGGAGGTAGAACCGCGACCGCCTCGGACTACCCAGCGCCGAGCACGCCACGACACCGAACTCGAGAAACATGAGCACGGACCCGAGCACCCACGAGACCGCCGTCGCCATCGCATCCAGAAGCTAGACCAGCGCGAGCCAGATCACAACCGGGCGTCGACTGGTACTCTCGGAAACCGTTATATCGAAATCCGAGTCATCCACGCCGCTTCTCAAGTCGCTGATCGAGCTGGTGATCACGGTCGCGATTGCGGTCGGTCTCGCGTTGCTGATCGAAGCGTTCGTGGTCAAGCCGTACCGCGTCCCAACCGGCTCAATGCTGCCGACGCTGGGTATCGACCAGCGGATCCTGGTCAACCGGATGGACACGCACCCCGGGCTCGGGGACGTGGTCGTTTTCCATCCGCCGCACGGGGCAGATCTCGGGTCGGGCCAGTGTGCCGACCCCCACCAGGGGTTCACGGCGGGCGGGAATGCGCTCTCCCAGCCGTGTGACCAGGCCCTGGCCAGCGAGTCGACTCAGACCTTCGTCAAGCGCGTCGTCGGCCTACCGGGTGACGTGCTGCGAATCGTGGATGGGCACGTGATCCGCAACGGCAAACCGGAGCCGGACGCCTATATCGCCGCCTGCGGCGATTCGACCGAATGCACGTTCTCCCAATCGATCCGGGTCCCAGCCGGCGACTACTACATGATGGGCGACAATCGCGGCGACTCCGATGACAGCCGGTACTGGGGTCCGGTTCCGCAGCGCTACATCATCGGCGTGACGTTCTTCACCTACTGGCCGCCGGACAGGATCGGCGTACTCTGAGTCGCATGCGGCTGCCGGAACGCAGCGTCCTGGTGCTCACCAGCCTGGCCGGCGGTGACCGCCACGGGTACGCGCTGATCAAGGACGTCGAGAGCTTTTCCGGAGTCACCCTCTCACCGGGTACGTTGTACGGCGCACTGGCCAAGCTCGAGGCCGACGGCTTCGTGGAGCGTCTGCCCGCCGAGGACCGGCGCTACCCGTACAGGCTGACCACGGCAGGCCGGGCCGTGCTGGCTGATCGTCTGGCCGAATCCGCCCGGATCGCGAGCCTCGGGCTCGAGCGAATCGCTCTGGGTGGCACATGATGCGAGGAATCACTCGCGCGATCCTCCTCCTCTACCCGCGCCGCGTCCGCGACCGCCACGGACCAGAGATCACGACGCTGATCGACGACCTCGTCGCCCGCGAGGGACGCTCGCGGGCCCGGCTGTTCGTGCGCCTCGCGGTCGACGGGCTGGTCCAGCGCGCGGCCTCGACGGCCACCGTCTGGACGGTGGTGGCGGTGCTCGCGGCGACAAGCGTCGGCGGCCTCGCCGTCTCAGACTTCGCCGCCGCCAGCGCGTTCCAGAGCACACCCCAGAGCGCGCACGCGATCGCGCCGACACGCCACTCGCGTCCGGCGCGGGCCGATTCGCCACGCTCGCGGCGCAGTTCACGCCAGTCGGCTCGGATCACCGCGCGACGCCGCGCGGTGACATCGCGACGGTGACATCGCGACGGTGACATGGCGACGGTGACATGGCGACGGTGACCGTCCGATTGTCGACTGGCCGGATATCCACGGACGGCAAAGTTCGCCCGCCTCAACGGTCGTTCCAGCCCGCGCCGGTCGCTTCGTACTCCTCGACCCGGGCGCGCATGAGCGCCTTCAGGAGCTCAATGGGCAGCTCGCGGTCATACGGAAGCTTGATGAAGCCCTGCCCGGTCTCATAGCCGGCATCGCCGCAGCGTAGCTCCTGGCGAGCATCGCCACTTTCTCAGCGGCAAGCCGCCTGACTGTCGCCTCCAATACTCCGGCCGTTACGCGTAGCCTCGACCGAGCATATGAGTTCGGTAAATCTTGCCCGTGCGTCGCGGGCCCCTCTGCTACACCGGAAGTACCTGATTACGCACCCAACCGGCGTGCCACGTGCGCCCGGGCATGTCTCGGACCGAGGGGTTAAGCATGAGGACCACCCGCGGCAAAAGAAACGTTTCGATCAGCGATACACGGCGCTTCACCAAACTGGTGGCGCCGCTTTACCGATGCCTCGACAACTGCAGCGCCGCGCGCAAGAGGCTGGCCGACCTGCGCCGCTCGCGACTGAAGGGTCCGCGCCAACCTGCTTTACCGGACGCGCAGTGCATCGCGGCCGATCCCCCAACCGCTGCTGCTCACGCTCTCAGAAACGAGCTACCGGCGCTTCCCAACGAACGTTCTGAGGCGCTCGCGGCCCTCTGCGACCGGCTCCTTCAAGATCTCGCCGGCGCCGATGTCAAGGCGGCCGAGATTCGCTTCGTCGTTCATAAACCAGACCATCCCGTGCATCCGTCAATCGATCCGGAGTCTGATCCTGCCTGTGGCGAGCTGGCTTGGGAATTGCGCCGACTCGTCGCGTCCGCAGGCGACGCCATCGCGGACGTTGTACGCGCGCTCGACCTTCGTGCCGAAGACCTGGATGAGCACGAGCGCGAGATTCTTCAGGACGAGGCCACAACCCTCGACGTCGACCTCGGTCTGCTCAAAGCGCAGCTAGCCGACGCGACGGACTGGGATGCGGAGCTTCAGTGTCTCCTTGCCGGCGAGATCGCGCCGTTCGACGATCCCTACGCCGATGACGAGGACGACAACGACGATTGAGTGCAGCAGCTTATATCGATTGACAACAGGTCGATAGTCGATGTATATTTGACCACGTGGGGCTTCGGCGTCCTAGCGCAGGGCAGCGATCGACTCAGACGCTCAGGAGCAGGCGGCCGTCGGCCGCGCTGCTCGCCACTCTCATCGCCCTTGGGATAGGTTTGGCGGCGTGCGGAGGCGCATCCTCGGTGGCCTCATCGGACTCGTCGAACTCCGGCTGTTCGCCCTCGGGCTGTTCGAGTCCGGTCGCATCGGCGGCCTTGGAGGCGAAAGCAGTCAAGTTCTCCGTTTGCATTCGCAGCCACGGGGTCAGCGGCTTCCCAGACCCGACAATCGGGTCAAACGGCCTGCCCAACTGGTCCGGCAACCCGAACGACCCTAACTCGAGCCCCCAGTCACCGGTGTTCCGGGCAGCCCGACAGGCCTGCCGGCAGGACCTGCCCAAACTCGGCCTCCAGACGTCCGGCCAAAAGGCGACGGCCAATGCCGAGGCGCTCAAGTACGCCACGTGCATGCGGGCGAGCGGCGTGTCGAACTTTCCTGATCCCGATGGTCAAGGAGTGATCCAGATCAAGAACGCGACCGGCACCCTCGACCCCAACTCGCCCCAGTTCGAGAAGGCCGAGACGGACTGTAAGAGCCTCGACAACGGGTTCGGTGAACAGTCAAGCTCGGCACTGTCGTCGACTTCGAGGACTGGAGGAGGTGGTTCGTGAGCGGAGCTGACGGGACGCTGACGACGTCCGCGACAAGGAACCTCTTCGAGGTGGAACGATGCTTCGTTGCCTGCGCCGCTCACGAGCTGCGCGGTGAGCTGACCCTCCAACGTGCCCTTGCCGAGGCCGCGCTCAGGGACGCCAACGCAGACAAGGACTCGCTGCGGGAGATGGGCTACGGTGTCGTGGCCGCCTGCGAGCGCCAAGAGCGGTTACTGGAGGCGCTGCTCACGCTCTCCCGAAGCGATTATGGACCTCTGCGGCGGGAGCCGGTCGACCTGGCCGCGACCGCGGCCGAATTACTGCGAGCGCACGAGCATCGCGCACTAAGAAGGACCATGGCGCTCGCACCCGCCCGAACCACCGGCGACCCGCTGCTCGTCGAGCGCCTCGTCGCGAACCTGATAGAGAACGCGGTCCGCCACAACCTTCCTGGCGGCCGGCTCGACATCGCTACCTACACCGTCGCCGGCCACGCCATCTTCACGATCGCGAACACCGGGCCCGTGATCCCGATCGGGGAGCTCCCGCGCCTGTTTGAACCGTTCCAGCGACGCGACTCTCACGAACACCCCTTCGCCGACGGGCTAGGGCTCGGCCTCGCGATCGTGCAATCGATCGCCGACGCACACGACGCGATCATCAGCGCCCAAGCCCAAGCCGGCGGCGGCCTGAGGATGGAGATCAGCTTCCCACATCAGCGAACGCGAGGCGAGGCCGCGACCGCCAACGCGTATCAGCGCTTGTAATAGTCGGCGTTGATCCGACTGTACTTCTGCCACTCGTCGGGCAGCTGATCTTCGGCGAAGCATGCATCGACCGGGCAGGCCTCGACGCACGCGTCGCAGTCGATGCACTCCTCGGGATCGATGTAGAGCTGCGCCTCGTCGTCGAACCCGGGCTCGTCCTGGGTCGGGTGGATGCAGTCGACCGGGCAGACCTCGACGCACGAAAGATCCTTTGTTCCAATGCATGGCTCGGCGATCACATAGGTCATCTGCTAGCTCTCCTGGCAGTCTCCGACTGATGGGTCGCGATGCAGCATTGCACTTGAACCAAGGTTCAAGTCAAGGCGTCGTCGACGCTGCCCGCCGGGAACGGCGCGCCACGCTCGCGGCGGTGTGGGGCCGGAGATGGAGCACCCGCTCGTCGAACATGCGGCACACGTCGATCGATTCGCAGTTGCACCGGCTGCAGACCCGCAGCGCCCGCCGCACCGAGGTCGCCCGGGCGATCAGGTCGTCGAGCTCGGGAAGCTTCAAGAGGGCGAGCTGGCGCAGCCGCTCGTGGGCGAGTTCGTCGCGAGAGCCGAGCAGGTCACGGATCTCCTCCAGCGTAAACCCCACCCGCTGCGCCGCATCAATGATTGCCAGCCGCCGCAACGCGTCCTGGCCGTAGCGGCGCTTCCCGCCGACACGCTCCGGCTCGGGCAGCAGCCCACGCGCCTCGTAGAAGCGGATGCGAGAGGTGCTCATCCCGGTCCGTTCTGCCACCTCGCCAATTGGCATCTCCGGCACCACTTCGCCTCAGTCTCCGGGCCCGTTTGACTTCAACCTGACTCTAAATGCAAGGCTACCGGCATGACCCGCGCCGCAGCGGCCGACCGCGCCTCCCGATTTTCGAAAGCGACGACCGCCGACGGCTGACAATCTTGCGGCGTGGTCGCCATCGAAGGCCGACGGGTCGTGGTCGCTAGGGTTCTGGTCGTGGTCGAGGCACTCCTAGCGCCTATCCATCCGTGCGCGGACACCGGAGCCGGTGTGACAGATGCGCTCGGGAGCTGCGGCGTGGGCATCTGGACCAACGGGCGGCGGGAAGTCGTCGTATCTTCCCGGACCGTAACGTGGCGGACCAAGGTCTGACGCGCCGCACCGACCCGACCTCATCGCTCCCTCAAGACCACACGAAGACCGCGAGCGAGGCCGGGACGGGTACGGGGTCCGAAGCTATGCGCTTCGGCCTGTTCGGCGGCGCCCAGGCACCACGCACCACGGACGGCGACCCGGGCCGCGGCTTTTGCGAGTTCATCGAGAACAGCGTCGAAGCCGAACGCCTGGGGTTGTATTCGACCTTCCTGGTCGAGCACCACTTCTCGGGCTCCGGGCAGGTTTCGGCCCCGCTCGATCTGCTGAGCTGGGTGGCCGCACGCACGAGCTCAATACGCCTGGGGACCGCGGTGCTCGTGTTGCCCTGGCATGACCCGGTGCTCCTGGCCGAGCGCGCCGCGACCCTCGATCTCCTCTCTGGCGGGCGTCTTGACTTCGGCATCGGAAAGGGCTACCGGCATTCGGAGTTCGCTGGCTTCTGCCTGCCGACGGAGGAGGCAGAAGCGCGCTTCGACGAGTCTCTGGCGGTGATCGTGAAGGCGTGGCGCTCCGATGAGCCCTTTTCCCATGCG
Source organism: Solirubrobacteraceae bacterium (assembly GCA_035502815.1). Lineage (GTDB taxonomy): Bacteria > Actinomycetota > Thermoleophilia > Solirubrobacterales > Solirubrobacteraceae > Palsa-465. The sequence continues at coordinate 6,836 of DATJUA010000127.1, read as the reverse complement.
GGTCGGTTCTGGCACTACCACGAGATCGTGGTGGAGCCGCCCACCGCTCAGAAGCCGCATCCGCCAGTCTGGATTGCCGCGGGTGCGCCCGAGTCGATTCGCAAGGTTGCCGCGCTCGGTGCCAACCTATTGCTGGACCAGTTCGCCTCCACCGAGGCGATCGTCGAGCGGCTCGCTCTGTTCAAGGCCGAGTGTGAGGCTCGCGATCGTGCCTTTGATCCGATGGACGTGGCGGTCGCGCGCAATCTCTACGTCGCCTGCGATGCAGATGACGCGAGCGCGGCGCTCGCGCGGCAGGCGAGCATCCATGACCGCATGATCGAGCGCTCGCGCGGCCCGGACGGGTCCAGGCGCTCACACATCATGGCCTACGCGGATGAGGCTGGCGCGACCGAGGCCCATGCGCTCTTCGGCCCGCCCGAGGTGATCATCAAAGGGCTGCGAACACTGCAGGCGGTCGGCGTCAGGTATGTGCTGATGAGCGGCGGGGAAGCCACCCGGCAGAGCATGCGGCGCTTCGCCGCCGAGGTGATGCCGGCGTTCCTACAGGACGGCTGACTCGGAGTCACCCCGAACAAGGTGACCCGGTGCCGATTCCGGTCGGGAACGTCGACCGTGCGAATGCTCTTCAGCTTTTATTCGCGCGTTACGCAACCCGAAGGTTGCGTTTCCGCGGAAATGTTCCCGCATCCGCTCTTCCCTGCACAGGTAACGGCCCTCGGCCTCTGACCACTCTGTCCAATCCCAATGGTTAGCGGAGGAGCTGGCCGCCACGTCAGACAGACCGCGCTGCCGCGCTGATCACAAGCCTCGGCGTGAGCTCGTGAAGCGTCGTGATCGTCGCCGCGGCGAGCGCGAGTGCGTCGGCGCTGGGCGGATAGTGGGGGTTGGGAACCGCGATCACTGTCAGGCCTGCGGCCGCCGCCGACCGCAGCCCGTTGCTGGAATCCTCGACCGCGACGCAGCCCGCGGGTGCGACCTTAAGGCGGCGGACCGCCTCGAGGTAGACGTCGGGAGCTGGCTTACCTCGTGGGACTTCCTCCGAGGACACGGTTACCGCGAACGCTTCGGTCAAGCCGGACAGCTCGAGGAAGAGATTGATGATCTCCCGGTTGGCCGAGGATGCGAGCGCCACCGGCCAGTGAGCGGCGAGTCCACGCACCGCTTCCACCGCGCCCGGGAGGAGGGGCAGCTCGGAGCGGTAGCGCTCGCTCATCCGGTCCACGACGCCGCGGTTGATCTCCTCCTCCGAGAGCGGTACGTCCAATTCGTCGTGCATATACCTGGACCACTCGGTCGAGCTCATCCCGAGCATTGCGCGAGGCGCGTCATCGCGCCAGCGGCCTCCGGTCGCTCGCACGAGCGCCTCCTTGGCCTGTTGCCACAGCTGCTCGGAGTCGAGCAGCACTCCGTCGAGATCGAAGACGACTGCCTTAACCACGAGCGCGACCACGCAGAACCTTCGTGATGTATGAGTGAGAGCGGTGGTTGACATGCCCGCATTCTTGGACCGGTATCACGCAATGCCAACACGAAGCACGTATATATGAATTATCTGTCAACGCGATACGTCTGGTGGTCGTGTCGCTCGCCCGCAGATGCAGGCGTCCCGGCGCCGACGGCGAGGCGTCGCGTCGCGTCGCGTCGCTGCGTTTGTCCCCACAACCGCGCTAGCCGGCGGGTGAGCTCTTAGATCGACGAGCCCGGCGAGCCTCCGGCCTTGAGCGGATGCTTCGGCGCCGTGATGGCCGGGGCGCGGTCAAAATCGCTCAACGTCAGGCTCCCCTCGGTGTCTCCGCCCTTGCCGTTGTTGCAGGCGTCGATCTTCCCCCCCGGACGGGTCGGACCGTTAGAGGTAAGCCGAAGCGGGTACGCGGGACCGCTCGTGGCCACCGCAAGCGTGCCAGGACTGCTGCCCGGCGCGTTCCCCGCCTGGCGGACGACGACGGCGGGCTTGCCGTCGATCGTGGTGGTGCCATCGCGGCTGAGCGTTCCGAGATCCTCGCCCAGACATCGGGCGAACATGCTCGGCGCGAACTGTCCAAAGCCCGACGTGAGCTGCTGGCTCGCGCTCGCTGGCAGCTCGATCCAGCGGTCTGCGAGGCTCCCGGCCTCGACTCCCGCCTGCGCGTTCCAGAACGCCCGGTTGGCGCGTACGTAGCCGGCGGCCGCCAGGGCGATGATCTCGGCACTCTTTCCGTCCTCGCTCATCTGAACCTGGACCATCGACGCGCCCGCGTCCACGATCCGGAGCCGTACCGTCTGACCGCCTTGGCTGAGTGTGCCTGCGGCGACGAACCCGTTCGTGGCGCGCAGCGCAGCCTGGGCAGCGGTGACGATCTGGACGGGCGACTTCGACGCCACGCCGTCGCCTCTCGCGGCTGTGGCGGCCTTGGCATTCGAGGAGCTCGAGCCGCTGGACCCGCAGGCGACCAGAAGGAGGATCGTGGCGACGCAAGCTAGGACCCAACCGGCAGCACGAAGACCGCGCGCGGTGGACGATTGCCCCACGGTTCGCCTCATGCTGGTGCTCTACCCGATCGCGCCGCTCCTGCACCCAGCCTGTGCGGGTCTTAGACCGTTGCGCTCGGAATTGATCGACCGGCTGCCGGTCAGCCGCCCGACCGCGGACCACCCATCCGATGACGAGATCCACCTGCCGGCGCCCTCGGTCCCCAGGGCGTTACCGTCGTTCAACGCCTTCTGGGCCTTGACCAACTCGGTCTTTGCCGCGGCCGCCTTGCCGTCGACGGCATCCTTGAGCGCGGTATCGAGCAGCCCGATACCTTGGGCGAGCTCTCGCACGCCACCAACCCGATCCTTCTGTCCCTGCTTTTGCTTCGACCCCTCCGCCGAGGCTTGTGAGACCACCGTGGCCGCATGCTCGAGCTTGAGCTGCAGAGCCTTGTACTTCGGGATCAGCAGCTGATGGCGGTAGCTACGGTTGTCGGATGGGGAAATGGAAGGATGGGCGACGGTTTGGGCCAGGCCCATACATCCTCGGGTTTCAGCGTTTGAGCTGGAGCGAGGAGTTCCCCTTCAGCGTTCCCGCGCTCGCGAACATCGAGCAGCTGGACCTTGGCCAGTCGGTGACGCTCTTGGCTGGCGAGAACGGGAGCGGCAAGTCAACGATTCTGGAGGCCATCGCAGCGGCGATCGGTTTTGCGGAGCAGGGCGGTGAGCTCGAGCGGCTCGGTGAGCTGCCGGCCGTGCCTCGTAACGTGCTCAATGAGCAGCGGGTGGCGCTGCTGGCGCCAGTGCTGAGCGACACCAAGCCGCGAAACGGCTACTTCCTGCGAGCCGAGAGCTTCTTCAATGTCGCCGGGTTCGTCGACAGCAGCGACCGGTTCGCTCCCGACCTTTCGTTATATGGCGATGTCCCGCTCCACGCGCAGTCGCACGGCGAATCTTTCCTGGCGCTGGCCGCCAACCGATTCGGAGCAAACGGCCTTTATCTGCTCGACGAGCCGGAGGCGGCCCTGTCGGTCACGGGGGCGCTCGCGCTACTAGCGATCGTGACCCGCGCCGCCACCTCCGGTGCCCAGTTCGTAATCGCCACCCACTCGCCGATCCTGCTCGCCGCACCGGCGGCACAGATTTACGAGCTAGACGAGGAAGGGATCAACAGTGCCGGCTACGACGATCTACAAGCCGTACGACAGATGCGCGGCTTCCTAGATGCGCCTGACCGGTACCTGCGGCAGATCATGATCGACTCACAAGCCGACGGAGACTAAGCGGCACTGATAGCGGTCGCCTGGTTACAAGTTGGCGATTTGCTGAGCAAGGTCGTTGCGGATCGTGTTCGCGGCATAGGCGAGAATCAGGGCGTGACTGTTGCGCACTCTGCTCTTCGGGACCGCGGCTTCGTCTGGATCCGATCGGCGTTGGCCACTGCGGCCGCGGCGTTTGCCAAGTCGCAGGAGCTGATCGACGAGTGCACCGCGTCAGACGATCATGATGCGGTTAGCGCGATCGCGGACTTCATCCTCCCGCCGCCCGATGGCGAAGCAACACGAGACTTCCAGACGCTCCACTTCGACTTCGGCGTACCCGTCCGCCCGCTCCGCGATCAGGATGTGGCGCGGTATACCGCGCTCTTCATCCCGCGCTCCGCGGCCGGGGTCACCGCGGTGACGCGGTTGGTGCCGCTGGACGCTCTTCTCGGTCAGCGGCAGTGGCCGGACCTGGGAACGGTTCTCGGCAACCTGATCGCGTACGGTGAGTCGCACGGGGCGTGGGATGACGCGGACGGCTACTCGGAGGGCAGCCTGGCACGGCTTGTCGAGGCCGCGGATGGCGCCGCGCGCCTCCCAAGCGTCAAGTCCACCCCCGGCTTTCTATGTGGGATGGAGTTCGACACTCTGGCCGCGGAGCTGAGCTTCTTCAAGTGTCTGTGTCTGGATGTCGACGCGGTCCAGGTCGAGCTTCCTCTGCGCCCGGGGGACCTGCTCGTATTCGACAACCTCGCGCTTGCGCACGGGCGCCGAGGAAGCCGGAGGCCAGGCGAACTGCACCAGCGAGTCTACGGGCATCGCTTCCTCCCGCCTACGGCTCAGTGCGCACTTCGCGACCGCTTCCTCGCGGCGTTCGAGGAGCGTCAGCCGATCCCGTCACCGCCGGTCGTCTCCATGCCGTAGGCGGCGATGAAGTGTCCGCGCTCTCCATCAAGCCCGGAATGCAGCACGCGATTTGACGCGAACGCTAACCCGTGGACCGTCGTGCCTACGCGCGGCGGGATAACCGCGACCCGCGCGTGCGTCCGCAGTCTTTCGGGATCCTTGGCGCGAACGTACGACCCCTCCGCGACGAGATTGGTGCCCTGCGGATCCACGTCGAGGTAGTGCAGCACTCGTTCCACCCGGCCGCTCAGGTTCAGCAGCAGTCTCAGGACGTCTCGTTGGTTCAGACTGTCCGTATCCCCGGTGAGCGCGGTAGCGGCGTCCGAGTCCAGGTGGAAGGCCGGATCGGCGCTCTGGCAAACCAGCGACAGCCGCAGAAAGTTGAACCCGTAGATCACCCCGGCATGCGGGATCGAAGGGAGCGCCTCTGCGAATGCGCAACAGGCGGGCAGCTCGGTGCGGATCCCGCTCATTCCAGCCAGCGCGGGGAAGTATCCGCAGCATCGATTCTCATCCGCAATGGCCCCAAGCCGCAGCTCATCCTCTGCCGCGGTAATCACCCCCGCGACGGACTCAAGATCCAGTTCGACAGGCCTTGGAAGTAGCCTCCTCTCGAGGGGCGCGACAAGCTGCCGGGACATGGCGCCGATCCTACGGCGGCGGTCCATACCCTGGTCTTGGGCGACCATCAGATTGCAGGCTGGCGGTCGCGCGTCTCGCTTTCCTCGCGCGGGGCGTCTTCCCCAGGCCTGACCTGGCGCCCTGCTAAGCGCGGACACCGGCGATAGGTAGGTCGCCGGCTCGGCGTTGGTCCAGAGACCGGCTCTCCTATCCCGGCGGTACGGCCTCCAATCGCGGCTTGCAGACGGGGTGCCGCGCCTCGGCCCGGTTTCTGGAGGTCCTCCGGACGAGCGGTCCCTGCGAGGTAATCGGGGCCCGATGAGACTCCTGCTCCGCCACTTGGGCGCAGGTCCGAGCAGAGTTCCGCTCCGGCACGACCTTGTGGGGACACGCTGAGCGCAGAGGACGCTTCATGTGCCTCTCCTCCGGTCCGGCGTCGCGGGCCCTAGGGTGGTCGCTGACACTCCGGCGAAGGGAGAACCCGAATGGGAAGGATCGTCGTAAGCGAGAACGTCACGCTGGACGGAGTCGTCAAGGACCCGGCCGGCGCGGAGGGCTTCGAGCGCGGCGGCTGGGTCGGTCGCGTCGGTCAGCGCGGTCGCGAAGAGGCCGCCAAGGTCCTGCTCGACGAGGCGTTGGGCGCCGAGGCCCAGTTGTTCGGCCGGCGAACGTACGAGTTCCTCGCCGGGCGATGGCCATCTCGGAGTGGCGAATTCGCGGACAGGTTCAACGGCATGCCCAAGTACGTCGTGTCTTCGAGTCTGAGGGATCCCGACTGGAACAACTCGACGGTGCTTTCGGGTGACGTCACCCAGGAGGTCTCGAAGCTGAAGGATGAGCTAGACGGGGAGATCATCGTCGCCGGCAGCATTCGGCTCGTGCGCACGCTGATGGATAACGACCTGGTCGACGAGCTGCGGCTGATGATCTACCCGGTCCTGCTCGGCGCCGGCGAGCACCTCTTCATCGAGACCAGCGACCAAAGACCAGTTCGCCTGATCGAGACCCGGACCGTCGACGACCTCGCTTACCTCATCTACGAGGTCGCCCGAGAGGCCACATGAACTACTACGACACGTTGATCGAGGTCGCCGATGACTGTCCGGCTACTGAAGCTCGAGCACCGCAGGCGCGGGGCGGAAAGAAGACGAAGGCAGGGGTCGAGTACGAGCTCCTCAACAAGCATCCGTACACGTACACCGAAGAAGACATTGCGTTTGAGGTGCACGCCGTCCTCCATGACATCCCGAAGGTCAGCTGGTCGAAAGAACGCGAGAGGTTCTTGGGCAAAGGCCACCCGCACCTTCGCGTGTCAGCGTTGGCGAAGCGCTATGGCTGGGGAATCCATAACAACACCGAGGGCAAGATCGCGCTAGTCGCCGTTGAATCGCCCGAATACGAGCGACTAATGAAGGATCCACGCATCACCAAATTGAAAGCGTTTCGCTCTACGCGGGCGTGATCGCTCCACGCAGTCCGCGTCTGCAACGGCGACCGAGCGCCTCATCCTGATCGACACGGGAGACCAGACCGCCGCTGCGCCCTCATAGACAGCGAGCACTTCGCCGCGAGCAGCTCGACACATCCTCAGGT
>DATJUA010000126.1:0-8236 GCA_035502815.1 Solirubrobacteraceae bacterium | reverse complement strand
CACGCCAACGCAAGCTGAAACCCATCTTGTGGTCCAAGTGGGGCAAGGACTGGCGCCGGCTGACCACCCCGGAGCGCATCGCGACCCGGGTCACGACCGGCCTCCGGCCCGGAGACGTGATCCTCCTGCACGACGCGGACTTCTACAGCTCGAAAGGCTCGTACGAGCGGACGGCGGCGGCTCTCGAACTGATTGTGAGAGAACTCAAACGCCAGAAAATCGGTACCGTCCTACCTCTCTGACAGGCTGGATCGTGATGCCCCGGCCGGCGTAGCAGCACACGATCGCCGCAGTCCGGGGGGCCACCACCGACGATGACCACCGTTTCCTCGCAACAGACTGTCGCTGACCATGCGCGCTTCGCCATCGGTTTCGACCCCCGCGACCGCCCTCGGCTGCACGCGCTGATCGACGAGGTGATCGACTCGGGGCACTGGACCGAGGGCGAGATGACCAAGCGCTTCGAGGCGGCCTGGACGGCCCACAACGAGGCCGACGCGGTGGCCATGGGCGGCTGGACGGGTGGCGCCCTGACCGCCCTGAACTTCGCCCAGGTGCGGGGGGAAACCGTGCTGTGCCCGTCGAACACGTTCATGGCCACTCCGCTGGCGGCGATCAACGCCGGCGCGAGCGTCCAGTTCGTCGACTGCAACCGCGAGGACCTCTGCATGTCGTTCGAAGACTTCGAGGCCAAGGCGGAGAAGCACAAACCCAAGGCCGCTTTCCTCGTCCACATCGGTGGGCACATCGCGTTCGACACGCCCCAGATTGCGGAGTATTGCGCTCAGAATGGGATCTTCCTGATCGAAGACTGCGCCCATGCCCATGGCGCCGAATGGAATGGGCGCCGGGCGGGAACTTACGGAGACGCAGGGATCTACTCGTTCTTCGCGACCAAGACGATCACCACCGGAGAGGGAGGGGTGCTCGTCTCCAGGCGCCCCGAGGTCATCGAACATGCGCGCGCGTTCCGCAACTACGGGAAGCCGACCTACGAGGTCCAGGGCCTCAACTTCCGCATGAGCGAGTTCACCGCCGCGCTGGCCCTGATCCAGACCGAGCGTCTGCCTGAGATCGTCGCCTGGAAGAACGACGTCGCACGCAGCGAGCTCGACCCGGCCTACCCGAGCCGCCTGGAGCTACCCGACGGGATGACGTCGGGTCTCTACAAGTACATCGTGCTCGACTGGCTCGAGCGCTCGACCGGTCGCGTCTACGACGAGCCGTGCCACCGGATCATGGGCCACCAGGTCGACCTCCCCAATTCCGACTGGGTCGCGCGCAACCATTCGTGCGTCCCGCTGTATTACCGGCCGGAGACATGAGAGTCCTCGTCACAGGTGGGTCGGGCTTCATCGGGTCGCACGTGGTCGACAAGCTACGCGCGGCGGGGCACGAGCCGGTCATCTACGACCTGCGGCCGTCCCCCTGGCACGAACGCCACAGCGTCGACACGGTTCTCGGGTCGATCACCGACCGCGAGGCGCTCGAGCGCGCCTTGCATTCGTGCGATGCGGTTGCCCACCTGGCCGCGGTGGCCGACGTCAACGACGTGCATGCCGAGCCCGAGGACGCCGAGCGCGTCAACGCCCGCGGTACCGTCGCGGTGCTCGAGGCGGCCCGCCGCGCGGGCGTCAAGCGGATCGTCTACGCCTCGACGATCTGGGTGTATTCGGACTGCGAAGGCGAGGTAGTCGACGAGGACACGCTGCTCCCGGCGCCGTCGCACCTGTACACCAGCACGAAGCTGGCCGGCGAGCTCTACTGCAAGGCCTACCAGGAGCTGTACGGGATCGACTACACGATCCTGCGCTTCGGCATCCCTTACGGTCCCCGCGCGCGCGAAGCCGCGGTCATCCCGGCGTTCGTGAACAAGGCGCTGAGGGGCGAGCCGCTGACCCTGGCCGGCGACGGCGGGCAGTCGCGGCGCTTCGTGTATGTGGAGGACCTGGCCGAGGGGGTGGCGTTCGGGCTGGCCGACGTGGCCCGCAACCGGGTCTACAACCTGGCCAGCGACGAGAACGTCACGATCAAGCAGATCGCGGTGCGCGTGCAGGAGCTGCTCGGCGACGTCGAGATCGTCTACACGCCGGCGCGCCCAGGCGACTTCAACGGCAAGGTCGTACTGTCCGACCGCGCTGAAAAGGAGCTTGGCTGGACCGCACGCACCCCGTTCTCGGAGGGTGTCCGGCGCTACGTCGAATGGCGCCGCGACCAAGCCGCCCGCGCCGCCGAATGTGAGGCCGCGGCGGTCATCCCGGCCGGCGAGCCCGACGCCGAGTCCCGTCCACGCCAGATCCTGATCATCTCGGCCGACATCGGCGAGGGCCACGACCTCCCCGCACGCGCGGTCGCGCGCGAGTTCCGCGACGAGGACCCCGACGCCAACATCTCGATCGTCAACGGGCTGCCGGCCATGGGCTGGTTCCTGACCAAGCTGCTGCGCGAGAACTCGGAGTTCATGTTCCGCTGGGTGCCGTGGCTGTTCGACTGGCAGTACCGGCTGTTCATGGGCTTTGCTCCGACCCGCTGGTTCTCGATGAAGATGCTCACGCTGCTTGGCCGCCGGGGCCTGATGCGGCTCATTCGCGCCCACAACCCGGACCTGATCGTGTCGACGTATCCGGGCGTCACGGCGGTGCTCGGCGAGCTGCGACGAACCGGACGGCTGAAGGTCCCGGTTTATTCGTCGATCACCGATCTCGCCGGGATGCAGTTCTGGGCGCATCCCGGCGTCGATCTGCACTTCGTCACCCACCCCGAGACGATCGAGGAGGTCGAGACGATCGCCGGCCCGGGCAGCGTGCGCTGGGCCAAGCCACCCACCTCGGCGGCCTTCCTGGCTGCCCGCTCACGCGACGACGCGCGTCGCGCGCTCGGACTGCCGACGAACGACACCAAGGTGATCGCCGTGTCGGGTGGCGGCTGGGGCGTCGGGGACCTGCTCGGAGCCACACGCGCCGCGCTCGAGGTGCCGGACGCGCTCGTGCTGTGCCTGTGCGGACGCAACGACAAGCTGCGCACTCGCGTGACAAAGGAGCTGGGCACGGAGCCGCGGCTGCGGATCATGGGCTTCACCGATCGGATGGGTGACGTGCTCGCGGCCAGCGACGCGCTCGTGCACTCGAGCGCCGGCCTGACCGTGCTCGAGGCGATCATCCGCGGCTGTCCGGTCATCTCCTACGGCTTCGGCTACGGCCACGTCCGGGTCAGCAACCTCGCGCTCGAGCGGTTCGGGCTGGCGCAGGTGGCGCCGAAGGTGGCCGACATCGGGCCGGCCCTCGGTCGCGCGCTCGAGCATCGCCCCGAGCCGGACGGCCGCTTCGCTCGTCGTCCCTCGACCGCCTCGCTGATCCTGAGCGACGAGCGGCGCTCCCAACCGCTCCCGGCCTGGCGCGTGCGGACGACGCGGGCGATCGTCGGCGGCGCTGCCGTGCTCATCGTCGCGAGCTGGACGCTGACGGCGGGCGCGTCGTACAGCCTGGTCTCTGACTTCGTGCACATCCGCCCGGTGACGGCGGTGGCGACCGCCCGGCCCGAGGTCGGCGTGCTCGTCGACGCGCCGGCCAACCAGATCCCGGCCCTCGCCAACTATCTCTCACAGCGGGGGATCCGCGCATCGTTCGCGATCACCCAACCCAACTATCAGCAGGACACACTCGTGGTCGCCTACGGCGATGAGGCCGTGCCGCGGCTTCCCAACGGCGGGCTGGTGCGCTGGCTGAACACGCGTGGGGAGCTGCACCGGCTGCTCGCCGAGCTCGGCTTCGGGCACCACTTCCTGTACGCCTCGAGCGGGCCGAGCGTGGGCCAGTGGTGGATGGCCCACGGCGCCGGCGGCCGGCTGGTGGCCGGGGCGGTACGCCTCCAGGATCAGGACGACAACGTCGGTCAGCTCCATCCCGGCGAGGTGATCGAGTTGGCGCTGACCGGCTCCTCACCGGTGCGCACGCTGGTCGGCCGGCTCGACCGAGGGCTCGAGCGCGAGCACCTGCGCGCGGTGCCCGTCGGGCAGCTGATCCGCGACGCCGGCGCCTCCGTATAGAAGGCGCCGGCGTCGGCGAGGTTCAGCGCTCGATCGTCAGGAGGCGAAGGCGATCGCGGTCGGCTCGGTGCCGAGACCGGCCTGGGCCGTGTTGGTCACCGCGTTCGTCGTCGTGTCGATGATGGCCAGCGAGCCCGACACGTTGCACGCGGCCCAGATGTACCGGTTGTCCGGTGCCAGCGCGATCGCGGTCGGGATCTGGTTGGGCTGCGTGAACGACTTCAGGCTGTCGGTATAGGTGAACTGACCGAGCTGGATCGTGTCGGTGACCCGCTGAGTGGCAGTGTCGATCACCGACACGGTGTTGTCGTTCGAGTTGGTCACGTAGGCGCTTGACCCGTCGGAGTTGAACGCCGTGTTCCACGGCGTCTGCCCGACCGCGATCCGGCCCACCGTGCGCAGGCCAGAGGTGGCGAGCACGACGACCTCGTCGCGCTCGGAGTCGGTGACCCAGGCGTGCTTGCCGTCGGCCGTGACCGCCACCCCGTGTGGCTGGTGAAGCGGCTCGGCCACCTTGCTGACGCTGCCGTTCGCCGCCTTGATGACATACACGCCGTCCGCGCAGGTGACGAACACGAGCGATCCGTCGGGTGACACCGTGACGATCTGCGGTGCCTCGCCGACATTGATCGTGCTCGTCTGCTCCTGGCTAGAGACGTTCACGACCGACACGGTCTGCGAGCCGCCCGGACCCGTATTCGGACCGGTGTTGGCCACGTACGCCGTGCTGCCGTCGGGTGTGATCGCGATTCCGTGTGGATAGATCCCGACGACCACCGTGTTCACGATCTTGGTCGTCGAGGTCGAGATTACCGACACCGTGTTGGTGCCGGACTCGGTCACCCACACCTCGCTCCCGTCCGGCGTCGCCGCGGCCCCGTAGGGGTTGGTCGTCCCGCTCGAGACCGCTGAGGCCAGCGTGAACGTCGAGGTGTTGAAGATCCCGACGGCACCGCCGACGATCGCCGGAACGAACGCATATGCCGTGCCCGCGATCAGCGGCCTGTCCGACACCGCCTGGATCTTGGCCAGGTACACCTGGTCGCCGCTTGGCCCGAAGTCGGCGCGGTGGGTCGTGCGGTTCTCCTCCAGGCGGCTCGCGGTGCGGGGCAGCGCCTTGTGCGAGTCGCTCCGCGTCCAGGGGCGGGGTTGCGGGTTCCAGGGCAGGCCCGGGCGCCGCTTCTCCTGCACCGGGAACGTCTGGTTGGCCCCGGGGATCGTCGCCGCCGGCAGCGTCTCGACCTCGTTTTCGGCCTGCCAGAACTCGCCGATCGTATTCGGCAGCGTCTGCGGGAAGGTCGTGCCCTTGCCGTTGGAGAAGCCGAGCGCCGAGGTCAGGTCGCCGAAGGTCTGCCGCCGCCACTGCGTGATGTTGGGCTCCTGCACTCCCGTCAGCTGCTCGAGGAACTGGAGCACCGAGGTGTGGTCGAACTGCTCGGTCGCGACGAAGCCGCCGACCGTCCACGGCGAGACGACGAACGCCGGGACGCGGACGCCGCCGCCGATCGGCCAGTTCGGAGATGCCGGTGTGGTGTTCGAGCCCGCGTCGATGAACTCACCGGGCGTGCCGGCGGGCGGAAGTGGTGGGGTGACGTGGTCGAACAGGCCGTCGTTCTCGTCGTAGTTGACGATGAATACGGTCGAGTTCCACAGGTCACGGTTCTCGGCCACCGCGTTCAGCTTGGAGGCCAGGTAGTTCGCCCCCGACGCCGGCAGGTAGGCCGGGTGCTCGCTTTGGCCTGAGGTGGGCACGATCCACGAGACCGTCGGAAGCTTGCCGTGCTTGGCGTCCCACTCGAACCGGTCCGGCGGGTAGATGGTCAGCCCGCCCTCGTACAGGGGTGAGCCAGGCTTTGCGGACTGGAACGACTCGAAGAACTCGAGCACGTTGGTGCCGTAGTCGTCCTCCTCCTGATACACGCGCCAGCTGATCCCGGCCTGGGTCAGTCGCTCCGGGTAGGTCGTCCACGTGTAAGGCGTTCCGCTGGCCGGGCTCGGGACCACGTTCGAGATCATCGGACCGCCGTTCTGGCCGTACGGGTCGACCGTTCCCGTCATCAGGTACATGCGGTTGGGCCAGGTCGGGCCGAGCATCGAGCAGTGGTAGGCGTCGCACAGCGTGAACGTCTCGGCCAGCGCGAAGTGGAACGGAATGTCCTGGCGCTCGTAGTAGCCCATGATGTACCAGTAGTGGGCGCTGCCGTCGGCCAGGTAGTGGGACGGGATCCAGTTGTCGTTGAGCGCGGTGGTGGTCGGTCCGACCGTGATGTTCAGCGAGTCGTGCTGGTAGTACCAGGCGTGTGAGGTGGAGGGGATCGCCTGGGAGCTCGTGCTCTGCGTGTCGAGGTGCCAGGGCAGCAGGTACCCGTCCGGGTTGTATGGATCCTGCTGGTAGAAGAGCGACTTGCCGTCCACGGCCGCGGGGCTTGACTGGACCGGGACGTTGGGGTCGCCGAAGCCGCGCACCCCGCCGAGCGTGCCGAAGTAGTGGTCGAAGGAGCGGTTCTCCTGCATGTGGATGACTACGTGCTTGACGTCCCTGAGCGAGCCGCGCCGCGGTCCGGCGGCGGCGGCCTGGGCGAGCGCCGGCGGCAGCAGCGAGGAGGCGATCACTCCGCCGGCCCCGGCGGCAGCGGAACTCAGGAGACGACGGCGCGTGATTTCGGGCATGGAGGCTTCCCCTCGGGTTGACCGGTGGCAGGTTCTCGCGAATGTCCCGGCGACCCCGCGATTCCGGGTTCACGAGTTCATGGGCGGCGCGATCCTAAGTCGCGTGCGCGGTCGCGCGTGTTACTGAAATGCAGCGCCCGTGTTATCGGGGTGTGGCCCGGATATTTGGGATGGGCCTCGCTGCGCTCGGCATCCGTGGGGCCGCTGTAGCGACGCCGTCACGCGCCCCCGAGCATTCAATACCCCGTCCTGACCGGAGTGGCGCTACCAGTGGACGCCGCGGGTGGCCCGCACAAACGCCCGCTCCTCGGCGGAGGGTTCATGGTCGGGCTGCTTCTTGTCGCCCTCGGGGATCAGCTGGTAGGCGCGGTTGACCAGGAGGTCCTGGGCGCCTGGCGCGATCGCGTAGGTGAGCTGTCCGATGTTTCCGAGCGTCGTGCCCATCCGCTTGGGACGCTTTCGGATCGCCTCGGCGATCATGTGGCCGGCGTCCTCGGGACTCAGCGTCGGGAAGCGGTCGTAGATCTTGGTCGGCGCGATCATCGGGGTGCGGACGAGCGGCATGTAGACCGTCGTGATGTGAACCCCGTCGTTGATGACTTCGGGGCCGATCGATCGCGAGAAGGCGTCGAGGGCGGCCTTGGACGCGACGTACGCACTGAACCGGGGCGTGTTCATCTGCAGCCCGATCGTCGAGATGTTGATGATGTGGCCCGAGCCTCGCTCGCGCATCGTCGGCAGCAGGTCGAGGATCAGCTTCACCGGCGCGAAGTAGTTGAGCTGCATGGTCCGCTGGTAGTCGTGGAAACGGTCGTAGGCCCGGTCGACCGAGCGGCGGATCGACTTGCCGGCGTTGTTGACGAGGATGTCGACCGACCCGTGCCGCTCGAGCACCTCGGAGCACATCCGGTCGATGTCGTCGGGATCGCTCAGGTCGCAGGTATGCACGTACCCGGTTCCTCCCAGCGCCTCGATCTGGTGGGCCACCTCCTCGAGCTGGTCCCGCCGGCGCGCCACGAGCAGCATCGTTCCGCCGGCCTGCCCGATCTCGAGCGCCGCCGCCCGGCCGATACCCGACGAGGCGCCGGTGATCATCACGTTGCGACCACGAACCGCGTCCTCGAGCGAGCGGGCGAGGACGTCGCCGGCGCCCGGAATGCGCTGTCCGAATGCCCGGAGGGTGCGGATGCCGTCGGTGGCGAGGTCGAAGGGATTCGGAGGCGCCATGGCGAGATGTGACCGTAGCAGCGCGAGGGGTTGCGGGACGCAGTGTTTTCCGCCTTGGTCTCGGATCTCGTCCGGGGCGTATGCGAACATGTGTTCGTCATGATCGCATGCGTCCTCTTCCCCCGATTCCAGCTGACGGTCGCCGCCGGTGACCGAGCCGAGCTGCTCCAGCAGCCGGTGGCGCTGGCTCCGGAACAGGGACCCACCCACCCCGGAACGCAGCAGATCGGCGAGGTCTCGCTGGCGGCCGAGGCGTTCGGGGTCCAGCCGGGGATGCGTCTGGGCGAGGCGCTC
>DATJUA010000125.1:0-80553 GCA_035502815.1 Solirubrobacteraceae bacterium | reverse complement strand
CGGTAATCGCCTGGCGGACGCCATCGGTGGTCGCGATGCCGTCAAGGAACGGCAGCAAGACCAGATACCGGGTCGTGCGCTCCACCAGCGTGCCGATCGCCGACCGGTTCCCGGCGCCCATGAGCAGATCGCCCTCCCAGTGGCCAGCCTGCAGACGGTCCTGCACCGCGGCTGGGCGCTCATCGATCATTCGCATCGCCGTCAGCCGTCCTCGGCGCTGCAGGCCGAGCAGTCGTCGCCGACGTCGACGGCGCCGAGCGGGCCGGGTGATCGCGACCGCAGCGTCGTAGATCGCCTGGTAGATCGTCTCCTTGCACAGCCACCGCGACGGCTGCCCGGCGAACAGCACCCGTAGTTCGTGTGCGACCTGCTCCGGGCTCCAGCGTTTCGCCAGCAGCCGCTGGACGACCTCAGCCAGCACCTCATCCACAGCGACCCGCCGCTCGCGCGGCTTGCACGCCCGCCCCCGAGCAGCATGCTCGGCGTGATGTGGCCGGTAGCGGCCGTCCGGGTCGCTGTTGCGCCGGATCTCGCGGCTGATCGTTGACGGGGCACGCCCCAGCTGCTTCGCGATCCCGCGGACCGTCGTCTTTGCCGCAAGAAGATCGGCGATCCGGATCCGTTCCTGCTCTGAGAGATACCGCGGACTCCGCGGCCTCGATTCTTCGATTTTCACCGCCGGATAGATGACAAGCGCCCCGGCGGAATTCCGAACCCGCCGGCCATACCGCCACCGGCTCCCCGTCTTGCGATTGATCCCGACCACCCGGCACGCCTCGCTGTTGTTGACGCCCTGGGCGATCAGCTGCACATACCGCTGCTGCTTCTCGGCCTGAACCCCGCCCGCCGGTGTTCGCCTCCGGTCCCGCATTGCAACCTCCAAAACCGCGTTGGTGTTGCAACGTCAGCTGGAATCCGCCCGTCCGCGGCCAGAGCGAGAAGCCGCCGGGCGCGGTAGGTGGGCGGGTGGCTGCCTGATCGACGGTAGGCAGTGACCCGGAACCAGCGGCTTGGTTACCTACCGCGGCGCGCGTGTGGACGCTGGTACAGCTGTTGGAGCTCGGCTGCGATTGGGCCGGCCTTCGGGATCCGCCGGCACCACCACTCGTCGTGAGGGTGGTCGTGATCGACGAGGCGGAGGTCCGCGTGTTCGTCGGGCTGCGTGAATGAGCGGAACATCTGGTCTGTGATGTCGATGAAAGCGGGAGGGCTCGTCGGGTCAGGTAGGCCGCGCTGGAGCGCGTCCCGGATGATGAGGGCCGGGACGTAGTCGTGGGCTCCCCAGCACGCTTCGACATCGGTTGAACTGCCCTCACGGATGAAGCGGAGGACGTGGCCCGCCCAGGAATCGGCGAGGTCGAGGACTGGGCGGTCCTTGCCTCCGAAGAACACGGTCCTCGACTCCATCTCAGCCAATCGCATGGAATTCCAGGGTCGCACTTGCTCCGCCGTTTCGCTTTGAGGGAGCGACGGTGGTCTGGGTCACTTTCGGCCGGCGTGACGCGCCCTAGCTGTCATTGACAGCTACTGTGCTTGATAGCATTGAGGCGTGGGCGCAGATCATCCCCTCGAGACCCTTACGACCAACCCGGGCTTCCTGCTCTCGCGAGTCGGGACGGCCATTCAGACCGGCTTCAAGGAGTTACTCAACGCCCGGAGCCTGCGGCCCCTCCAACTCTCGATCCTTATGCTCCTCGACACCTTTGACGGCACCTCGCAGCAGCGGCTATGCCAGGCAGCGGGCATCGACAGCGGCAACATGGTCGAGCTGGTCGACGAACTCGAAGCCCTCCAATACGCGAAGCGGACCCGGGACCCAGCCGACCGACGCCGTTACATCGTGACCATTACACCCGCCGGCCGCCGAACCCTGACGAAGGTCCTCGAGGAGGTCCAGCACTACACCGATGACTTCCTCAGTCCCCTCAGCGACACCGAACGCCGGCGACTGACCACTGCCCTCGAGAAGCTCTACGCCAGCACGTCCGAAGGCCGCCGGCGGGCGCCGTCACAAGAGGCTGGGACCGAACCCGCAGGCTCTTACGTTTCTCAGGCCGCCCCAGATGACCGTGATCCATAAGGCCCGTCCGGTTCAGGGCCCGTGACGACCGAACAGCCTCCTTACGGCTCCTCGTTCGGCGCGGCGGCCGCCGCATACGCCGAGCACCGCCCCGACTACGCGCGAGCCGCAGTGCGCTGGGCGCTTGAGTTCGCGCCCGGGCCGCGAGTCCTCGACCTCGGCGCTGGAACCGGCAAGCTGGCCGCGACGCTCGCCGCGCTGGGCGCGGAAGTAGTCGCGGTCGAGCCCGACCCGGCGATGCTGGCTGAGCCGCGTCGCGCGCTGCCAGCTGTCCGTGCCTTGCCGGGTGATGCCGAGGCAATACCGTTGCCGGACGCGTCCGTCGATGCTGTGCTGGCTGGCAATGCGCTGCATTGGTTCGACATGGCCGTCGCGGGACCTGAGATGGCCAGGGTTCTCGCGTCCGACGGTTGCCTGGCGGGCTTGTGGAACGTCCTCGATGACCGGGTCGATTGGGTTGCCGGACTTGAGCGGGTCAGCGGGAGCGCCGCGATTGGCCCGCGTGACACGCTCAGCAGTTGGCGCACCGCAACGGCGCACCTGCACCTTCCAAGCGACGGCTCACTCGCCCGCTTCGGTTTGGCCGAGCAGGACGAATTCCCGCACGGGCAGGTCCGCACGGCTGAGTCTCTCGTCGCGACGATCGCGACGCGCGCCGGGATCCTTGTCATGCCAGAACAGGAACGAGAGGCCGCGCTCGGCCGGGTGAGCGCTTTCCTGGCAGGCAGGCCGGAAACCGGGCGCAGCGAGTTCACCCTTCCCATGCTCACCGGGGTGCTGCGCGCCAGGCGAGTGTGAAGCCACCGGCCACTTGATGCTGCGAGCGACGCGAACAGGCGGACAGTCCGATGCTGTCGCGTCTTCCTGTCGGACTCCTCGCCGAAAGCTGATCATGCCGGCACACCGCCGAGCTCGGGCGACGCGTCAGCGCCTGACCCGAGCCCGGCCGGTAGCCGGTTAGCGCTCGGAGCCGAAGTCGTCGGCCAGCTTGGCTAGGTTCGGGATGCCGAGCCCGGCGCCCTCGTTGAACGTCGTGCCCGGGGTCCCGGTGTAGAACAGGTTGTCGTTGCTGGTGCCCTGCGCGTTGAGCGGTGTCACAGGAGAGTTGCGGCTCGTCGCGAACGCATACAGACCCGGATTCCAGAACCCGACGCGGTGGCCGAGATACGAGTCGATGACGGCGGTCGAGCCGTTGAATTGCGGAGCGACGAAGCTCGTCCCGCCCCAGGCGCCCTGGAGGATCGGCTGGCCAACTCCGGCGAACGATGGCTCGTACAGCAGGTACCCCGTGTAGGGGTCGGCGTCGGCGGCGAGGTCCGGGTCCGCCCGGCCCGAGCCACGTCCGAAGATGACCGGCGGGGTCGGATCGAAGTTCCAGGCCGTAGGCTCGAAGACGCCGTCAACGTTCTGATAGTCGGTCGGCGTCAGGTAGGGGACTGCACTGAACGCGTTCGTGCCCGACACGCCGCGCTGGTAGGCCGGCTCGGGCTCGAAGTCGCTGAAGCCGCCGCCGCTGCCAATCACCTGGGACTCGGCGGACGTCTCCAGCGATTCAGGAGTCACCGTCGCCACCGGCTGCCACAGGTAATCCCAGCCCCAGATACGCTGCGCCGGCACGGTGACCGTCGCGGTGCCACCGGGGCCGCTCAGCGTCCCCGACCACGGCAGCGTTGTGCCTCCGGCGGCGGTGATGTACGGGCTGTCGGGTGAAACGCCGATCGACAGATTCGTCGTTCCGATGTCGACTGACGCGGTGTAGGCCGCCCAGTCGCCGCTCGCGATGAAGCCCGACTGGCCCTGGGCGGCCATCTCGAGGAACGCCTCGTCGAATGCCGCCGCGTAGGCCGGCGTCTCGGCGCCCGAGGCGACCGCCGCCTCGAGGTAGGTCTCGGACTCCAACCAGCTCGCGGACACGGTGCTGGCGATGTTCTGACTCGCGGCGGTGAAGAACGCGTCGGCAAAGCCGATGTCGGTGTTCGGCGCCTGGTAGACGATCACGTTCGCGTCGGGCGCGAGACCTCCGGACTGCTCGACGTCGAGGTCGGTCTCGCCGGTGCCGCTAGCGTCGCTGGGGGCGCCGGGCCCGCCGTCGATGTTGTCGATGGTGACCGACCGATTGCTCGACGGGGTGTGGGCGATGTTCTTCCAGAAGTACTGCGGCGCGCCCGGATCGAGGGCGGCCAGGGTCACGATCGCGATCGTCTGGCCCTGTCCCTCGGCGCCCCGTCCGTACAGCGGGGTGAGGCCATAGTTGGAGGCGAAGTCCGATGGCAGATTGCACGCCGACGGCAGGCCGCTGAGCGCAAGGCAGCTATTGGCGTTGCCGGCCTCCGGCTTGGTCAGGCTGCTATCGACGTGTACGGCCTGGCTGGTAGCCGGGCCGTAGTTCGTCAGCCCGAGCACCGCCAGCACGGTCTGGGCGATGGGCCCCGGAAGCGACGGGGATTGCTTGGTGCCGTGGATCGTCTGGGCCGGTACCGAGCGCTCGCCGTCTCGGCCGCGCAACTGGGGAACGTGCCACTGCTGCTGGGAGACCGACAGCGCCTGGTCGAACTCACCAGCGGTACCGGTCGCGGACACGTCGACGCGATCGGGATAGACGTTCGTCCGGATCCCGAAGCCGGCGAGGTACCCGGTCAGCGCACTGATCGCCTGGGGCGTCTGGCCGTAGGTGGCAGCGAAATCGCTCACGCTCAGAAATCGCGAGAACCCCTGCTGCGCCTGCGCCTCGAGCTGGGGCAGGTTTCGCTCGCGCATGATGAACGAAACCTGCTCGGGCGTGTTGGGGGGAGTGTTGCCGAACGGCTGCGCTCCCGGGATCGACCCGGCGTTGATGCCCTGCGGGACGGTCGATGTACCACTGGCGCGCGCTTGAGCAGCCATCGCTGCGAGCGCGAACAACGCAATTACAAATGCTACGACGACGGCCGGTATCGATACCGGACGTAGCGTCACGCCACGATGCATGCCCATGCACACGCTCCCACGATCGTTGATTACCCACGCCCGGTCGCGACACTCTATCGCGCGCGTGACATAGCGCAAGGGGAATCGATGCACCGACCAGCGCAACGGGAATCGATGCACCGACCGCCCCTTGACCTTCACCTTGGGGGAAGCCGCAGACTCGTCGGGCAACCGTCATGTCGAAGCCCAAGCCCGGCCCGCGGCAGGCCAGGCCCGCGCGGCAGATGTATGACGAACCCGACGACGAGAGGGGCAAACACATGGCCGCCCAGATCGCCCCGCCTCATGTCAGTTTGGCTTGACAAGACGCATCCTGTCAGCCTAGACTGACATGATGCACATCGATCAGATCACCGAAGCGATCGGGTCTGAGGATCCGGCCCAGGGACTGCGTGCCGCCTTGGCGCTGCACCGGATCGCGGAGCGCGTCGAGGCACACCAGGTCGCGGTCGCCCGCGGTCAGGGGTGGTCCTGGCAGCAGATCGGCGATGCGTTGGGGATCACCCGGCAATCGGTGCACGCCAAATACGGAAAGTGGGTTCCATGATGACCGCGAAAGCGAAGAAGGCCGACGGGTTTAACCCGTGGGCGACAGCCGTGTATGCGCGCGAGGAGGCGCGTCGGCGTGGTAACCGGCGCATCGGCACCGAGGACCTCGTCCTCGGGCTGTTGCGTGAGCCTGACGTCGCGGAGGTGCTGGGCTGCGATCTAGCCGCGGCGCGTGAGGTGCTCGATGCGATGGATCGCGACGCGCTTGTGGCGATCGGAATCGACAGGCCGCTCGACGCGCCGCCGGTGCCAACCCGCGAACCGGCGCTCGGCAGCCGGCGGGCCGTCGTGAAAGCGATTTTGACGGATCACCTGCCGATGACCCCGGTGGCCAAGCGCGCGATAGAGGAGGCCGGAAAGGATGGGCGCCAGCGTGGTGGTTCGGGGGCGCCGTGGGATCCATCGCCCCGCTGGTCCCGCGAGCGGGTGCTGATCGCCTTGTTGTCGCTCGCGCCACCCGACCCAGCCGCGGCGCTGCTTGACGCGCTCGACGTAGACCGAGCTGCGGTCGGCGCGCGCCTGAGTGAAACCATCGGCGGGCCAGAGGCGCGGGACGGCCGATGAGGCCCAGGGTCGTCAGCAACGAGGTGGGCGGGGTGCCGGGGATGAACTGGCGCCCGGCGTCCGACCCCGACGTCGCGCACAAGACCTACCAAGACTTTGCGGTCCCGTTCAACGGTCGGTCACGCGGATGACGGCAGTCGTCACAGCCGAGTCGTTGACCAAGCGCTTTGGCGAGGTCTCGGCGGTCACGGACCTGTCATTTGACCTCGAGGCTGGGACGATCACGGGCTTTCTCGGCCCGAATGGCGCTGGCAAGACTACGACGCTGCGGATGATCCTGGGGCTGGCGGCGCCGACGAGTGGACGGGCGCTGGTGTTCGATCGTCCTTACGCGGAGTTGCCGCGTGCGGCGTTGCGGATCGGCGCCGTGCTCGAGGCAACCGATTTTCATCCCGGCCGTTCGGGCCGCGATCACCTACGCATGCTCGGGCAGGCCGTCGATGTTCCTGACTCGCGTGCGGACGAGGTGTTGCGCCTGGTGGACCTGGGTGACGCCGCCCGGCGGCGGGTGAAGGGATATTCGCTCGGGATGCGTCAGCGACTTGGGCTCGCGGTGGCGCTGCTTGGCGACCCGGAGCTTTTGATTCTCGACGAGCCGGCCAACGGGCTTGACCCGGAGGGCGTTCGCTGGCTGCGGGACTTCCTGCGCAGGCTGGCCTCAGAGGGCCGCACGGTGCTGATCTCAAGTCATGTCCTCGCCGAGGTCGCGCAGACGGTGGACCGGGTGCTGATCATCAGTCGCGGGAGGCTCGTGCTTTCGTCCTCGCTGGCGGAGCTGACCGCGCGAGCTGGCGGCGCGGTCCGCGTCCGCAGCAGCGATCCGCAGCGGCTCACTACGGCGTTGCGCGATCAGGCTCTGGAGGTGACGACGGGTACCGACCACGCACTGCTCGTCGGGGGAGCGTCGAGCGAGCGAGTCGGTGAGATCGCCTTCGCCGCCGGCGTCCCGGTTCACGAGCTGGTCAACGACGGAGGCGTGCTGGAGGACATCTTCCTCGAACTGACCTCGGAGGCAGCGGCATGATCGCGCAGATCAGGGCGGAGCTTTTGAAGATTCGCTCGACCCGGACCACGATCGGGCTGATCCTCGGGATGATCGCGCTGATCCTGCTCTTCACACTGCTCACCGGGCTGCTCAGTCACCCAAGCGGGCTGGCCAGCAGAGAGGACCAGCGTGACCTGCTGGGAGTGAGCAGTCTCGCCGGCGTGTTCTCCGCCCTTGCTGGGGTGCTGCTCGTGAGCAGCGAGTACCGCTTCGGCACGATCCGCCCGACGATCCTGTTCAACCCCGAGCGCTCACACGTCCTGACCGCCAAGGTCCTCGCCGGCGCACTGGCCGGGATCGCGTTCGGGGTTCTCGGCGAGGCGATCGGCTGGGCGATCGGATACGCGGTCCTCGACGCGCGTGCCATCACCATCGTGCTCAGCACCAGCGACATCCTGCTACTCACGCTCGGCGGGCTCGCCGGCGCGGCCCTGTGGGGCGCGATCGGCGCCGGCGTTGGAGCGATCATCCACAACCAAGTCGGCGGCGTCATCACGCTACTCGCCTGGGGCCTCGTCGTCGACAGCCTCCTATTCGGCCTCGTCCCCTCGGTCGGGCGGTTCACACCGACTCGTGCTTCGGACGCACTCATGGGCCTGCGGGTCCATCACCTGGTCTCGCCAGGCGCCGGCGCGATCACGTTGATCGCCTGGGCCGGTGCGCTGGCGGTGCTCGGTATCGCGCTTTCCGTTCGGCAGGACATCAATTGACTCCTTGGGCCACGGGCGCGCCGCGCTCCCCCGCCGCTCCCGCTGGCGCCGGGCCCAGGACCCTAGACAGCAGGGGCCCGTCGTCCATGCACGGCTTCAGCGAGAGCCGGAGGGGCAGCAAGTGAGTTGAGAAGGGCGGCGGCCCGTCGCTTCTGGCCGGTGATGGTGAGATCACCCGACTTGCGTAAAGAGTGGGTGCGGGCTCCGGCGGTCAAGGCTCGAACTCCGCCCGCGCTGAGTTCTATGACTGTTGGGCGCGAATCGGGGTCGGTGCGGGCGGCCGGCTCGAGAGTCAGTTCGCCGCCGGCCACGGCGAAGCGGGCGGTGTCCTCGCCGCAATGGATCTCGTAGTCGCCGTCGAGTTCGGCCGCGAGTTTGGGTGCATCGAGCATCAGCGCAGTGAGTGCGGTGCGCGGGCGTACGCGGTCGGCACTGGCCGGAGGCGAAAGTCGCGGCGCCCCCCAATGGGCGAGCTCCGCCAGGACCCTTCGGAGAGCTTGTCCTTCCGGTGTCAGGGCGTAACTCCGCCTGGGCCCGCGGCCGATGCGCTCGATCACGTGGGCGCTTTCGAGGCTTCGGAGGCGTGCCGTGAGGATGTCCGTGCCGATACCGGTCAGCGCCGCAGCCAGTTGGGTGAACGAGCGCGAACCGAGCATGAGTTCACGTACAACCAGCAGGGCCCAGCGCTCGCCGACCACGTCGAGCGCCGCCGCCATCGGACAAAACTGATCATAGGAGCGTGCCATGCCATGAAACGACGGCCGACTTGGAAAGTCCAAGCATGATAGCTTGACTTGGAAATTCCAAGCCTAGCGGGAGGACCCGCGATGCAAGCTCCGTTGCCCGTGCCCGGTGCCAGCCCTCCAACCACGTCTGCCGGCGAGGTCGTTACTGCGTATCTCACCGCCTACCTCTCCGGAGACATCCCGAGAGCCAGATCGATGATCAAGGACGATTTCTCGTTCCGTGCGCCGCTGCTCGAGAGCACCGCCTCCAAGGACGTCTTCTTCGCGGGCGCGGAGCGCAAAGCCAGCTATATACGCAGTTTCAGTATCCTCCGGCAGTGGGAGGACGGCAACGAAGTCTCGACCCTCTACCGGCTCGAGGTGAGCACCTCCTCGGGCAGCGCCTCAATGTTGATGCACGAATGGCACACGACGAGCTCAGGTCAGATCGCGTCCACCGTGATGCTGTTCGACAGCGCAGCGCCAGCGGCCCGGCTCCTCCAAGAGGCACTCAAGGCGCCACAGGGATGAGCGAGCGCGGCGGCCAGATCCGTCGCGATCCCGCACATGGTGAGGCGTAGACCCGGACCGGTCTTGCGCCGGCTGCTTCGGACTCCCGGCCGCTTGTACGACTGGCATCTCGGCTGGTTGCTCGGCCACCGATTCCTGCGACTAACCCACATTGGGCGCCGATCAGGAAGGACACATCAGACCGTGCTCGAGGTGGTGGGACAGAACCCAGCCAAGAGCGAGTTCATCGTCGTCGCCGGGCTCGGCCGATCAGCCCATTGGTACCGGAACCTCGAGGTCCGCGAAGGTATCGAGGTCGCGATCGCGTCTGAGCGCTTCACCCCGATCCATAGGCAGCTACCGATTCCCGAAGCGGAGGCGGTACTCGCTGCATACGAGATGCGTAACCGCTGGCTCACTCAGCTCATCCAGGCGATGCTGAGCTGGCTCGTGGGCTGGCATTACGACGGGACCGATGCGGCGCGGCGGCGACTCGCCGGCGAGCTACCGCTGATCGGCTTACGACCGGCGCAATGCGAAGATCGTCGGCCGCCGCCGAAGCGGCCCGGGTGAACGGGCGGGATCAGGCCCGCCGCCGCATGGGGGGTCAGAACGCGCGACGCTAGCGCCCCGTGACAAGAGCGATTGTTCGCATACTTACATTTCTGGCGCCCGAACACGCCGGGCCGCACCTTCAGTCCCTGTCACGGTTACGTGGATGTGCCACTGAACCGGCGATGCTGAAGGAGCGGGCGCCGGCAAAGTCCGACGCGTCGGCGAGAGCACAACCGCTCGCCATCTAGAAATCGTTCGAAGGATGACCAATCGGTCGATCGCGCCGACACGCCCGGGATCAAAACGTGTTAGGTTCACAGTGAACAAGGCCGCGCACATGAGCAGTGACGAGTCTGACACCGTGGCCGGCTTTGAGGCCAAGCACGCGGCGATTATCGCGAGAACATTGGGCTGGGCGGATGACGCAGCGTCGCGCGGCGACTATGCCCAGGCAGTCCACTGGATCGAAACGGTGCGCGGGCTCGGGCATGACGTGCCGGATGAGTATGAGGCGAAGCTTCAGATGTGGCTGAATGCCACCGGCCGCGACCGTCGGGCCCGAGGCTAGGTCTCGCCTTCGATCACGGGCTCCGATCGCCAGTCCGGCGGTTCGCCGAGCAGGACGTAGTACCGGCGCTGATCGCGATCCAGGCGCCCTTGCCGCGTAAGCGAGTGGATCGCGACGGTCGTCGTCGGACGCTGGGCCCCGATGATGCTCGCGAGCATCTCGTGGGTGAGCCGGAATGGCACGACCGTGCCCTGCGGGGTGACCCGTCCCCACATGCTGGCAAGGTGCCAAAGCGTCGCCAGCAGCCGGTCCTCCACGCGGATAAAATGCTGGGCAGCCATGAGATAGGCGAGGGATCGCGAGCGCCTGAGTAGCCGTCCGCCGACGGCCGCGCACAGCTCGGGCCAGTGCCCGATCATCCGCGTCGTCCTCGCATCGAGTACCCCGACCCGAGCCTGCTCGAGCACACGCCAGTCGGTGACCGCCGGGACCAGGCTCGGGATCAGGTCGTTTTCCCAGGGGCGGATGATGTCAGTGGGCCCGACCACCTCGTAGGACGACACCCGACCGAGCGCCAGCGTGCGAACCATCAGTCCATCGAGCAACAGCAGCCCAGTCGCCCCGTCATCCAGTCCCGGCGGCTTCCACCCTCCCTTGGGGACCCTGAACGTCCGAATGCGGATCGCTTCAGTCGCGGCCTCGCGAGCCTCGGGCGACATCTCTTCCCCGAGATCTGGGTCCGCGCGGAGCAGCTGGATAGCGGGAAGAGGCATGTGACATAGGAAACTAGTACACCGACGACCGGCCGATCCGATGGCGGCCGCGGTCAAGCCGTCTGCCGGACCCAGCTTCTGGGGTCAGGCCGTCCGACTGAACCGCCGCCCCATCGCTCGCCGCGAGCGCTGATGGCGCGAGTACACCGCCCGCGGAAACGAGCAGCAGCCCGACGAGGAAAGCGGACGTCCACTTCCGGCTGAGACGTCCATGGACACGAGCATGCCGCACCCCTCCCGAGCGCCGGCAACCTCCGGCGATCATCGCGCGGACGGGTAGACACGTCAAGACACGTGACAGTCGTCCGCAGCGACGTTCTTTGTATCCGCCACGTCATTTCTGTCAGTAGGCAGACGCTTTCACGCCTCGCAGGGGCTTGAGCGCGATTCGCGCTCCTACTCTCCAGGGAAGATCCTCCGTTGCTCTCCATCGTCGGTTATCGAGCGACGGGTCGTCGGCCGTCGGCCCATCCAGGTCGAGCGGGCTGCCTCCCCGGTATCCATCGTGTACGTCCCCTGCCCGTCCCCCGAATCCCCTCCTCCGGTTGACCTGAGTGACGCCCCGTCCGGGGGGCGCAGGTGAGCGCCGAGCGCCCGTCGGAGAATTCCGCCAAGCCCAAATCGGGCGCGGAGATCGAGGAGACCAACGGTTCAGCCGGCGTGCCGGCCGAGACCCTCGCGGCCGTGCCGGGGCCCAGCAGGGCCGGCGGGTTCATCCGGGTTGTGTCGTCGTGGTTGGGCGGCTCGAGGCTGGGCCTCATCGTGATGGCCCTCGCGGTCGGCGGCGGCGCGGGCCTGGGCGCGGTCGGGTTCCGCGAGCTGATCTTCGGCTTTACCTGGCTCGCCACCGGCTATCAGCAGTTCGGTCAGCAGGGCCACATCGATAGCCGTCACCTCGTCTTCCTCGGACTCGGGTTTCTGGTCGTGATTCCCGTGGTCGGCGGACTGCTGTACGGCCCTTTGATCCAGCGCTTCGCGCGCGAGGCCCGTGGCCACGGCGTCCCCGAGGTGATGCTCGCGGTGGCCGAGAACGGCGGACGCATTCGCCCTCCAGTGACCATCGTCAAGGCGCTCGCGTCCGCGATTTGCATCGGGGCGGGTGGATCGGTCGGGCGGGAAGGTCCGATCGTGCAAATCGGCTCGGCCTTCGCGTCGACCCTGGGCCAGGTGGTACGGATGTCCGAGTCGCGGCTGCGGATCATCGTCGCCTGCGGAGCCGCCGGGGGAATCGCGGCGACCTTCAACGCGCCGATCACTGGGCTGTTCTTCGGCTTCGAGATCGTGCTGCGGGAGTTCTCGCTGGATGCCATGTTTGCAACTATCCTCGCCGCCGTCAGCGCCGACCTGGTCAGTCGCGCGTTCTTCGGCTCGGCTCCGTTCTTCACCGGCATGCCTCATGGCCTCGTCGTCGGCAACGACTTCAGCTACCTGTTGATCGCTGTGCTCGGCCTCGCGTCGGGACTGATCGGGGTGGGGTTCAAGACGTTCCTCTACCGGCTCGAGGACGCGGTGGATGAATTGTGGAAGGGCCGGCCCGAGTGGGCGCGTCCCGCCGTGGGCGGCATCGCCCTCGGCCTGCTGCTGCTCGCGCTACCGCAGATGTATGGCGTCGGCTACCCGGTGATGAACAAGGTCGTCGCCGGGCACGTGGTGCTCTGGCTGATCGTGATCTTCATGCTCGGGAAGATCGTCGCGGCGAGCCTGACCCTGTCGATCGGCGGGTCGGGCGGCGTGTTTGCCCCGTCGCTGTTCACCGGGGCGATGGCCGGCATGGCGTTCGGGATCGGAGCCCGTCACGTGTTCGGATCGTCGATCGGGCCACCGGCGATGTACGCCGTCATCGCAATGGGCGGCGTATTCGGAGCGGCCGCCCAGGCGCCGCTCACCTCGATCGCCAGCGTCGTGGAGATGACGGGCAACTTCACCCTCACGCTCCCGGTGATGCTCGCCACCGGAATCGCCGCCGCACTGTCCAAGCGGCTGACCTACGGCAGCATCTACACGACCAAGCTACTGCGCCGGGGGATCGACATCGAGCGCCCGAAAGCCGCCATCCTGCAGTCGATCACCGTGGCGGAGGTGATGCGGCCGCCGGCCACACGCGACGGACCGGTTCGACTGAAAGCGCCCTCCAACGGCAAGCCAGAGGCCGATCGACCGAGCGCGGACGCCTTCGAACGGCTGATCGGCCCAGTCGTAGCGGTCGACCAACCGCAGGCGCTGTTCCCCGACGAGGACCTCGAGCAGGCGCTCCGGCAGCTCGTCCTGTTCGGACGAGACGGCCTGCCAGTCATCTCGCACGATGGTCAGCAGCTGTGCGGCTGGATCACCCGGCAGGATGTGCTGCGAGCGCAGGGTGACCGCGTGGTGGCCTGGACGCCAGAGATCAAGCGCGGCGCGCTCGCCGCGGAGTTCGCCGTCAACGACCCCGAGGCGCAGGTGCACGTGCCGACCACCCCGCTTCAGGGCTACCGGATCGTGGCCGCGACGATCGCCCCGGACTCGCCGGCGCGGGGACGCCCGATCAACCGAATCGAACTCCCGACCGGTTCGCGCCTGGTCGCGATCAGCCGGCGCGGCGGCATCGCACCTCCTCACGACAATACCCAGCTCAACCCCGGCGACCAGCTGATCCTGCTCGCGCCCGTGCCGTCCGAGCACCCCAACGATGACCCATCGGAAAACACGTCTTGACTGCACCTGTCACGTGCTGCGCGAGGACCCCGGCCTCGCGCACACGATGTCACCCGAGCGGCGGGCGCTCGCCGAGGAGACGTGTACGGCCCGCGCGCTGAACGTGCGCCGCGGGCAATGGAACCAGTCCGCAGGCCACTTCGCCGATGCAGTCGCTCTGGTCGTGCTCGACGGTCTGCTCCTGCGACGAGTGAGCGTCAACGGCCGCGCCGGTGCGGAGCTGCTCGGGCCGGGGGACGTGGTCCGTCCCTGGCAGGACGCCGGCGACGCCGAGCTGCCACGAGCCACCGCCTGGCGCGCGCTGCGGATCACTCGCCTGGCGGTCCTCGACGACGACGCGGTGCAGCGCATGGCCGACTATCCGGAGCTCATGCGTGGCCTCCTGGAACGAAGCGTCCAGCGCTCGGGGCGCCTTGCCGTGAACATGGCGATCGTCCACCATCCCAGAGTCGAAATGCGCCTTTGCATGTTGTTCTGGCACCTGGCCGACCGCTGGGGCTGCGTGCGTAACGGCCAGACCTTTCTCCCGCTCCGGCTATCTCACACGGTCCTCGCGGACCTGATCGCGGCCCAACGCCCGACCGTCAGCACCGTCCTATCACGCATGGAGAGGCGTGGAATCGTCCGCCCCGCGCCGGATGGATGGCTACTTCTCACCCCGCCGCCGGAGGACCGGCCGGGACCGGACGACCCCGTCGAAGCTAGCCCACGTGGCGGCTCTACGCGGCCGGGTCGGGAGATGGATCGTCTTCTCGATCAAACGCGGCCACGTTCTCGCCCGGCGCGCGTTCGCCGAATTGCGCGAGACGTCTCAGCTCGGCCTGGATGATCGCCTCATCACGCCGTCTTGCTCGCCGTCGGCGAGAGAGGATTTGATTCAACGGCCGCGTGGCAGGATTTCTCGGTTGGATAGTCACGAACTGGGTCTCCTTTCACCGGTCGTTGTCGGATTCTGCGCTCGTCGCTCGCGGTCGATCAACCAACGGTGTCCGGCCCCTGACCAGCGAGGCTGGTGACAGCCATTCTTTGTCAGGCTGCTAACAACCTCGAGCACCCCAAAAAATCGAGAATGACTCGCGTTCTCGCCACGGCTCGAACGCGCACGCACCTCACCGGTGTCCCAGTGGGTGCCTATTTGGCCTGAGGCAGCTCCTGGGCCCTCTCGCCGAACAGCGCCATCTGCTGTCCCAATGCATCGCCGCTGTGTGCGTTCACCATGCCCAGATTGTCAATCACCGATCCGGCCCGCACCAGCAGCCGCTGGAATTCCGTGCTTGACCTGACGGCGTCAAGCGCTGATCGCTCACCGTGGATCAGGAAGAATCCGGCTAGATCGCCGCCATGCGGATCGAGCAGATACGCATCGAAGCTCTCGATCTGTCCCTCTTCCTGGAGCTTGCCGTAGTAGCCGACCGCCTCCTGGAAGACCTCCAGCGCAAGCTGTTCGCGCCCGCGCACAACCTGACCCCAGCCAAGGAAAATTGCCTCTCCAGCCATCGCGCCACCCCCGAGGTGTTTGCCGATTTACTGCGGACGCTACCGCTACCAGCGTCCTTCGCGGCAGAAATTTGGACTCCGGGTTCAAACAGCTCGGCCCGCGCCCCACTCGGTGAGGCCCCCGATCAGCATCTCATGCTGTGGAGGCAGCGGACGGGTGCGTGCCCTCGACCTATCGAGTCGCGAGTTCGAGCGGCTTGATGGTCGTGCTCGTGTGACTGGTTCCGTTCTTGTTGCTGACGCTGAGGGTGAGCGCAGCCGTTTCACGCGCGCCGGCGCGGAGCGCGTCGAGTGCAGACTTGGGGAGCTTGACGGTGAGGTTGGCGGTCTTGCCCTGGGTCACGCTGGTGTGGCGCGAGGCAAGCTTCACCAAGGTGGTCTTCTTCGGTTGGTCGCGCTTGCCCGCCTTGGCTTGCGAGGTTACGGTGATCCTGCCGGTCAGCAAGATCGAAGCGGGCTGATTACATCGCACGCTCACGCTCAGCTCTCCGTTCCTTGTGGCGTTGCGGCTCGTAAGCGTGCACGACGGCTTGGCATTGCCGGTGACGGCACCGCCGGGCGAGGAATTGACGGTCTGGGACAGCACTGAGGATTGCGAGGCAGCAAAGGCCGCGTCCCCGCTGAAGTAGGCCTGGATATAGTGGGTGCCGGCGGCGCCGTAGGTCATCTGCCAGGTGGACACGCCCGTGGTGGCGTCAAGTCCAAGGGCTTCACAACCGGGGATCGGCAGTCCGTCGGCGGTGAAAGTGACGGTGCCTCCGTCCGGGGCGGGGCTGACGGTCGCGGTGTAGGTGACCTGCTCGCCGGCGGGTGACGGATTCGGGGACGCGGCCAGGAGGGTAGTCGTGGTTAGGAGATGCACCGCGTAGGTCGTGCTCGTCTGGGTTGCCGAGCCTGCATGATTTGTCGCGGTTGCCTGGCAGGCGTAGTTGCCGGGGCTGCTCGCGGTAAGCGCGCTGGCGGTGGCGCCGGGGATCGAGACGCCGTTGAGCGTCCAGCTGTAGCTCAGGTTCTCTGGCGCCTGGTAGAAGGACGCCTCGGGGACGTCGACAGCCCATGTCGCGCCGGAGCACCCGAGCGTAGATCCGACCACCGGAGCGCCAGTGACGGTCGGCGCCCCGGTGCCGCTGGGTGCCACGAGCAGGGCCGGCCCCTCGGGTCTGGAGAGCGTCGCGCCGAGCGTGTCGAGCTCACCGCCGGCGCCGGATCCGTCGAGGTTGGCGTACGAAATCGTGTTGTTCCCCAGATTCGCCCAGTAGATCCTGCCGGTCAACGGGTCGACAGCCGGTCCTTGTGGGCTGCTCAGGGTCGCGCCGGTGGTGTTGAGCTGGCCGCCGCCGCCCGTCCCGTCGAGGTTGGCCTATGAGATCGTGTTCGCGCCGTGGTTCGTCCAATAGACCTTGTTCGCCGCCGGGTCGACCGCGACCCCGTCGGGGTAGAGCGGGCTCGAGCCGGATACGTTGAGCTGGCCGTTGCCCGTCCCGTCCAGATTGACGTACGAGATCGGGTTGTTGATGTCGTTCGCCCACCAGATCGTGTTGGCGGCCGGGTCGAGCGCCACCTCGGACGGGTAGTTGACCGTGTTGCTCGAGTCGTTGATGTTGAGCAGCTGGCCGCCGCCGCCGGAGTCGTCGAGGTTCGCATAGGAGATCGAGTCGCCGTTCAGGTTGCCCCAATAGATCTGGTTCGCTGCGACCGCGGGCGCGGTACAGGCGAGCAGAACCGCGACGACCGTCACCGGCGCCGCGGCAAGGCAGGGACGCGGCAAACAACGCTTGACCATCTGGGCGATCATGTTCATCGAAGGCTCTTGTCGGTCTCGAGGACTCCGGGCGTGCAATGACGACACCCGTCGTGTGTGATCCTGCACGAGCGAGGCCGACACCACATCAGGGACGTCCCTGATGTCTCCCCTGAGACCTCGCCTCACCTCGGACGAGACGCGCGCCTTGCCCTTAGGTCGCGATGACGGCGGACTGTGTCAGTAGCGGACCGAGCTTATGCCGCGAGCGGACGCCCAGCTTGTCATAAGCGTGGTGGAGGTGGGTCTCAATCGTTTTCTCCGTGACGAACAGAGTTTGTGCGATCTCCCGATTCGTCCTGCCTTGAGCGGCGAGCTCAGCAACCCGTCGCTCGCTTGGAGTCAGTGAGGTGACACCGCCCGCGCCGGCCGGCGCGACCCTCGCTCCGGTCGCCGCGATCTCGCGTCCGGCTCGGTCGGCGAGTTTCGTCGCTCCGCACCTGAGCGCCAGCTCGTGCCCCTCGCGCAGAGTCATACGCGAAGCGGCGCGCTGGCCGCCGAGCCGCATCGCGGTGCCGAGATCAACCAAGGCCCGAGCGCGGTCCAGACGGGCGGGCGACTGCGCGAGGACCTCCACCGCCTCTGTGAGCACATCGATGGCCGGCCGGGGATGGACTAGCCCGTAGCACCGCAACGCGCTTCCCAGGGCCCGGTTCGCGCCCATCTGACGCGCCAGAGCCACCTCCTCTTCAGCGAGACGCACCGCGGCCGCCCGATCGCCGAGCTGGTGCATGATCAAGGCGGCTTGCGAACGCCACGGAACGACGGTCGGACTTCCCGTCCCGAAGATGCTCGGAAGCTGACCCAGCTGCAGAAGCTGCTCGAGCGCATCCCCGTCTCGGCCAAGCGCGAGCAGCAGCCGCGCGCGCGACAGGAGCCCAACCCCGGCGTGGCGGGTATCCCGGTCAATGCTCGTGTCAGTCTCGTCGAGCAGCTGCCGCAGCTCGGAATCCGAGCGGTCCTGTTCGACGGCGACGTTGCAGATCGCCGCGAGCGGAAAGAACCGCATGCTCGAGCGTCCGGGCGCGATCCCGACGGCCAGCTCGTACGCGGTGTTAGCGTCGACGAGCGAATCCGCGAGCGCTCCGCGCCGGTAGGCCACCTGTGAGCGGAGCGACAGCGTGAGGAGCAGCGAGCCTATCGAGCCGCGCTCGCGCGAGCGTTCGATCACCGGGCCGAGCGCGGCGTCCGCCGCGTCGTACTCGTCGCAGAACGCGAGCACCGCCACCGCGTTGGTGAACCACGGCGGCAGCAGCATCCCGCTTTCGGAACCGTCGACTACAGGCTGGACGCGGCTGACGAGTTCCAGGAGCTCAGCCTTAGGTCGGTTGGCATGGGCGCGCTCGTAGGCGAGCGCGATCAGCTCGACGCGCTCGCGTTCGTCACGCGCGGGGCCGTGACCATCTCGGATGTTGTCCATGCGGGCCGCGAGCAGGTCGCGAGCGGTGACGTTCAACAGGCCCGCGCTCAGCAGCTCGATCGCGACGCGGTCGCGCAGGATCGGGTCGGCGGCGGGTGCCAGATTGGACAGCAGCTCGACACCGCGCGGCGCGCGTCCGGTGAACTTGAAAAGCTGGGCCAGGTCGAGCGCCGCGCGAGCGCGTTGGTCAGGGTCGGTGCTTGCACGGACAGCCTCCTCCAGATGCTCGGCCGCCTCGGGCAAGCCGGCCAGCGCTTCGGCACGGCCAACCGCCGCCAACGCGACCACCCGCTCGGGCTCGCCGACGCTCATCGCGAGCGCAACGCGGAGATAGCTCGCGGCATTGCGCGGCGTACCCATCGCCATCGCCGCGTCCGCCGCCAGGTTCAGCTGCGCCAAGGCCCACGACTCACGTGGGCCGCCGGCGAGCACAACCTGCGCAGCGACCTGCTCCGCCGGCGCTCCCAGGCGATGCAGCAATCTTGCCGCCTCGGCATGGCGTGCGACCCGGCGCGCAGGAAGCACGCTGTCATAGATGGCGGCGCGCACGATCGGGTGCACGAACGCCAGTCCTGGCTCATCGGACAGCAGCTCCGCCGTCCGCATGGCATTGGCTGACTCGAGCGCGGCGCCCTCGTCCAGTTCGGCGAATGCGGCGGCGTTGGCGAGACTCACCCCATCACCGAGGATCGCGATCGCGTCGGCCAGCGCCGGCGCCGCTGGTGACAAGCGCCCCAAACGGGTCAATACGGCGTCGGCGACGCGCCGGGGGGCCAGCGAGGGGACCTGCGCCACATTCGCGGCGACCGGCTCGATCCCGCGGCGGCCGAGCTCGAGCCGCAGCTCCCGGAGATAGAACGGGTTTCCGGCCGTAGCGTCGCGGCAGGCTCGCGCAAAGCGCTCCTCGACGCGGTCGCCGAGGTGAGCGGCCAGGAATCTCTCGACGCCCCGCGCGCTCAGTCCCGGCAGCCTCAGGGTCCGCGTGCCGGGGACGGCTCGCAATGCCGAAAGCACATCGGGGGAGCCGTTATCGGCCGAGCGCGCTGCGGCGACCACCAGTATGGGCAGCTCGTCGAGCCTGCGGGCGAGAAACCCGAGAAAGGCCAGCGACGGATCATCGGCCCATTGCGCGTCGTCGATCAGCAGCGCCTGGGGCCGCTCCCCGGCCATGTTGCAACACATCCAGTAGAGGCCGTGCAGCCTGGCGTACAGCGACTCCGCGGGCTGGGCATCGATGGTGGCGCGCGGATCGAACAACGGCGCGGCCAGCTCCGCCGCGCCCGCGCACCAGACGGCGCGCTGGGCGTCGTCCGCCGTCCCGAGTGCCGAATCGAAAAGCTGACGCACCATCCCGAACGAGAAGCTCCGCTCGAGCTCGGCCCCCCGCGCGGTGCGCACCGCCAGCCCGGCGTCGCCGGCCAGCTCACCCGCCATGCCAATCAGCGCGGTCTTGCCAATGCCGGCGGGACCCTCGATGAGCACGAGCCGGCCCACACCATGCCAGCAGTGATCGACCGCCCGCTGTAGGTGTGCGGTCTGCAACTGACGATCGAGCAGGCCCTCGGTCGCGCCCGCGACCATTCGCGAGATTCTACGGCCGGCTTCTAATGCGGCAATTTGTCCCTCCACGGGAGCCCGCTGACATACATCAGGGTGAAAGATCCGGGGAGGTCCCGATGTCGCGCGGCCGCAGCGCAACCAAGATAGGAGGTCCCGCGAACCCCCCCGAACCAAGAAGGCAGCAAGACCATGGATCCACATCCGACTGGCGCACTGGTCGAGCGTGAGTGGCTAGAGCAACACCTGAACGACAGCTCGATCAGGATCGTTGAGGTGGATGAGGATCCGGCCGTGTATCACGACGCGCATATCCCCGGCGCGATCGGATTCGACTGGCGGCTGGACCTACAGGACCAGGTCAGACGGCGATTTCTCGAACCCGAGGCTTTCGGGCGGCTACTCGGGAGCCGTGGTATCTCCAACGAGCACCTCGTGATCGTCTACGGAGACCGCAACAACTGGTTCGCCGCATACGCGTACTGGTATCTGACCTACTACGGACACCGGGCGGTCAAGCTTCTCGACGGTCCTCGCGAGCTCTGGATGTCAGAGGGTCGTCCGACCACGACGGAGAGCCCGCCGTACATTCCAACCAGGTTCGTTGCCGGGCCGGGGGACGAGAGCATCCGGGCGACACGGGACGAGGTTCTGGACGGGATCGGCGGCGTCCCCGTCGTGATCGACGTTCGAGCCCGGCAGGAGTACATGGGCGCCGTGAAGCCGTGCCCTGGCTGCGGCTCCGAAGGCACGCAGCGTTCTGGACACATTCCCGGGGCGTATTCGATCCCGTGGGCGCAAGCGGTCAACGAGGATGGGACGTTCAAGCCGATCGACGAGCTACGCGAGCTGTACCGCCGCGTCATGACCGGCAACCCGGTCATCTCCTATTGCAGCATCGGCGAACGCTCGGCTCACACCTGGTTCGTGTTGCACGAGCTGTTGGGCCATCCCAGTGTCAAAAACTACGAAGGTTCGTGGACCGAGTGGGGAAACATGGTCGGCGTCCCGATTGAGAAGGGCGATGCCAGGCGAACGTGATCAGAACCCCGTGCCCCGGTCGCGCCCGGAAAACCGCAGGAATGGTGTGGGCGCCGGCTGGCCCGTCGATATCCTCGACACTGCCGCGAGCTGACCGCCCGCCCGGGAAGCATGAACTCTCGTCATCGTCGAGAACGTGAAATCGCCGAAGTGCTGGTTCGGCGGGGCATGGACTACCTCGTCGCGGCGCTGGGACTCGAGCGTTGGGTGTCGGCGGAGCGAGCGCTGCACGGACGCCGCGGACCCACGGACTTCCCCACCGCACCGCAGGATCTGCGCCTGGCGCTCGAGGAACTCGGGCCGACGTTCATCAAGTTGGGTCAGCTTCTCTCGACCCGCGCCGACGTGCTGCCGGCGGACTACCAGGCCGAGCTGGCCAAGCTGCAGGACGCCGGCCCGCGGGTCTCCGGGGAGATCATCAAAGCGACGGTGGAGGAGGAGCTGAGCGAAGGCGTGGACGTCGCGTTCGGGTCCTTCGACTCCGAGCCGATGGCGGCGGCATCGATCGGCCAGGTGCACGCGGCAACCCTTTCCGACGGAGCGCGCGTCGTGGTGAAGGTTCGGCGCCCCGGCGTGGTCGAGGTGGTGGAGCAGGACCTGGCGATCCTGAAGAACCTGGCCGCGAGTGCCAGCCGGCACTGGGAGTGGGCCGCGCAGTCCGATGTCGTCGGGGTGGTGGATGAGATCGAGGAGCCGCTGCGCGCCCAACTGGACTACCTGCAGGAGGGTCGAAACGCCGGGCGCTTCGCCACCAACTTCGAGGGCGACTCGGCCGTGCACATCCCCAGCGTCTACTGGGACCTGACTACGTCCCGGATGATCACGCTCGAACGAATCGACGGAATGAAGATCAGCGACCTTGGCGCGCTCGATGCGGCCGGCATCGACCGACACAAGCTCGCCGAGCGTGCTGCCGGTGCCACCGCGAAGATGGTGTTCGAGGATGGGTTCTTCCACGCCGATCCTCATCCCGGAAACTTCTTCATCGAGCCGGACGGCCGGATCGGGATCGTCGACTTCGGGTTGGTCGGCACGCTCGACGACCGCCTTCGCGCACGGCTGCGCAGGCTGCTGACCGCGTTCGTCCGCGAGGATCCCGAGCGACTGGCCGACGCGATGCTGGCGCTTGGCGCCTCGACCGAGCCGGTTGACCGAACCCAGCTCACCCAGGACATGCGCCGCATGCTCAACCGCTACTTCGGCCGCACGATCGGCGAGATCGCCCTCGGTCCGGCGATCCGCGACATGCTGGGGATCGTTCGCCGCTACCGGCTTCGGGTCCCGGTCGACCTCGCGCTTCTCCTCGAGGTGGTGGCAATGGATGAGGGCATCACCCAGACGCTGGATCCACAATTTCGATTCGCCGAAGCGCTCGCACCATATGCTCGGCCACAGATCCTCGGCCACGTCTCGGCGGCTGGCGCCCGCCACCGGCTCGAAGACGCGGCGCTCGACCTCGAGGAGCTGGCGACTGAGGTTCCCGGCGAGCTCCGGCGGCTGCTCGCGGTGCTCTCATCGGGCGACTTCGAGCTCCACGTCCGGGCGGTCGAACTCGAGCGACTCATCGCCCGCGGCGAGCGCGTCGGTGACCGGATCGCCTGGAGCGTCGTCGCCGCAGCCGCTCTCAACGGCCTGGCTGCGGTAGCGATCAGCACTCGGGCGCTTCGCCGAAAGCGGCGCAAGCCGAACCGGCCGGGACGTCTCCTGCCGAAGCGATGAGACGCCTCGGCGCTCCGGCCTGGCGACTCGCGTGCGGCGCCGTCGCCGGCCCGGTATTCGTCCTCACGTTCACCGCGGCTGGACGCCGGCGGGAGGGCTACAACCCACGCCGGCATCCGGTCAGCGCCCTCGCGCTCGGACCAGGTGGCGGGGTTCAGCGGGTGAACTTCGTGATCACCGGACTGCTTTACGTGGCAGGGAGCACCGGCCTCAAGCGAGCGGCTACGTCTCAATTCCTCCCGAGATCTGGCCCGACCTTGATCGCCGGCACGGGGCTCGGCTTGATCGGCTCGGGAATCTTCGCCACCGACCCCGTCAGCGGCTACCCGCCCGGGACGGCGCCCCAGCAAGTCCCGCCAAGCCGAACCGGCGCCCTGCACGCGCTCGGCGCGGTCCCGGTATTCCTCGGCATTCCGGTCGCGGCGGTGTTTTCGGCGGCGCGCTCGGCGCGAACCGGGGACACCCGCTGGGCGGCTTACTCGGCGGCCACCGCCGTGGTCATGATCGGGACCGCCGCGCTGTTCGGCCGAGCGTTCTCGCAGAAGCCGAGCCTCGTCGCGGCAGGCGGCCTCTTACAGCGAATCTCGATCAGCTCGGGGCTAGCGTGGCTGACAGCCGTTCACGTTCGGGCTCTGTAGCGATGGAGCCGGTTGCCTGATTTCGGATGCGCTGTGATCACGTGCTGACCTCCTCCAGCCTGCCCTCCAGGTAGCGTCGCTCCACCTCGGACGGGGCGAGGGCAAGCGCCCGCCCATACGCGGCCGCAGCCGCGGCACGATCTCCGCGGCGCCGGAGCAGGTCGGCCCGGGTCGCGTCCAGCAGGTAATAGCGCTCTAGCCGGGCGTCGCCGGTCAACTCGTCGATGATCGCCAGGCCGGCGTCGATGTCGCCCGCCATCGCCACGGCGACCGCCCGGTTGAGCCTGACCACGGGCGACGGCATCTGTCGCTCGAGCAGCGCGTAGAGCCCGGCGATCTCGACCCAGTCGGTCGCTTCGACGCTGTCCGGTCCGGCGTGGCAGGCGGCGATCGCCGCCTGGAGCTGGTAGGGCCCGACCTGGCGCCGGCGCAGAGCCGCATCGACCAGACCCAGTCCCTCCCGGATCTCGTCGCGGTCCCAGCGGTCGCGGTCCTGGTGCTCGAGCGTTATCAAGGCTCCGTCGCGGGCCACGCGCGCGTCGCGCCGCGAGTGCTGGAGCAGCATCAGCGCGAGCACGCCGCTGACCTCGGGCTCGTCGGGCATCAGGGTGCGCATGATGCGGGCCAGGCGGATCGCCTCCTCGCACAGGCCGGCCCGGATCAGCTCGGTCCCGGAGGTGGCCGAATAGCCCTCGTTGAACATCAGGTAGAGCACCGCAAGCACGCCAGCGGTACGCTCGGGCAGCAGGTGCGCCGGCGGCACCCGGTAGGGGATCCCGGCGACGGTGATCTTCGCCTTGGTGCGAGTCAGGCGCTTGGCCATCGTCGCCTCGGGCACGAGGAACGCACGGGCGATCTCGGCCGTGGTCAGCCCCGCGAGGCTCCGCAGCGTCAGCGCCACCCGGCCCTCAAGTGAAAGCGCCGGGTGGCAGCAGGTGAAGATCAGCCGCAGGCGGTCGTCCTGGATCTCGTCGGTCTCATCGAACAGCTCGGGCATGGCTTCCTCGTCGGTCTCGGACTGGGCCGATTCGCGGCCCGCCTGCTCGAATAGCTCCGCCCCGCGGACGCGCCGGCGCAGACGGTCGATCGCGCGGTTCCCGGCCACCGTCGTCAGCCAGGCGCCCGGGCGCTGCGGCACGCCGTCCACCGGCCATCGCCGCAGCGCCTCGGCGAACGCGTCCTGGGCGCACTCCTCGGCCAGGTCCCAGTCGCCGGTCCGGCCGATCAGCGCGGCGACGATGCGACCCCACTCCTCGCGGAAGGCGCTGTCAACCGCCCGCTGAGCCGGCGTCGCGGTCATTCGCTGTAGAACGGGCGCACCTCGACCATGTGATGCGCGGCCAGCGGGTGCGCCGCGGCGAGCTCGATCGCCTGCTCGCGATCGACGCCGTCTAGCACCGTGACCCCGCCGATGAACTCGTGCGTCTCGGCGAACGGACCGTCGCTGATCAGCGTCTCTCCATCACGAACGCGAATCGTCGTGGCCGCGTTCTTGTGCTCCACCGGGTGCCCGAAGACGAACAGGCCGCGTGCGTCCATGTCCTTCCCCCACGCCCGGCTGTCACGCACGATCGCCTGCTCGACGTCCGGCGCCGCCGGGATCCCGTCCAGGCAGAACATCAGGCAGTACGGAGTGCCATCGGGGTCCTCGCCGCGGGCGAAGCGCTGTGCCTTCTCGCCCAGCTCGAGCCCGTCCCGGAACGGGCGGACCTCGATCGCCTGAAACCACGACGACGGGTGCTTGGCCGCCACCTCGAGCGCCTCGTCGAGGTCGGCGCACTCGATGATGTCGAAGCCGGCGATGAACTCCTTGGTGTCGGCGAACGGGCCGTCGCTCACGAGCGTCTCGCCGTTGCGCACGCGCACTGTCACCGCCGTCTCGGGGAGATCGAGCTCGCGTCCCAGCAGTCGCACGCCGCGCCCGTTCATCTCCTCGACCCAGCGCGGACACTCGCGCTGGAGCACTGCCAGGTCCTCCGGTGACGGCAATCCATCATCCGCGCAGATGAAAAGCAGATACTTCATGTCAGCCTCGCTTCCAGTTGGATTTGGCGCTCATAACCGGACGACGAACGGGATCCGCGCAGAAGGACACCCCGTGTGCGAACCTTTTTGCGGACCGGGCGGGTCAGACGCGAGATGAGCAGCTTGCCGGAACGAGAACGTTTCAGACGCGACCATAGATGGGCGCCGGGCCGGATGTCGGATTACCTCGACGGAGATCTTGCGCCGGCCGCGCGCGCGAGGATCGAGCATCACCTTGCCGAGTGCGAGAAGTGCCGCCGGTTGCTGGCGGGTCTGCGCGGAACGTTGGGCGCCTTGCGCCGCCTCTCGGGGCCCCGGAACGAGGTGGAAGCGGTCGAGATCGTCGCGGCGGTGCGCGTCCGGCTGAAGAGACCGGCTGAAGAGACCGGCTGAACCGTTCCGGGATCCCGCCGGGTCAAACGAAGCATGAACAACGAAACCTCCACTCAGAACCAGAGCGACCGCCCGCGGGTCGAGAAGACCGAGGGCGAGTGGCGCGAGCAGCTCACCCCCGCGCAGTACGACGTGCTTCGCGGCAAGGGAACCGAGCGGGCATTCACCGGCAAGTACTTCGACGAGAAGCGCGAGGGCACGTATCGATGCGCCGGCTGCGGCGCCGAGCTGTTCTCGTCTGACACGAAGTTCGACTCGGGTACCGGCTGGCCGAGCTTCACCGAGCCGGCGGACCGAGCCAACGTCGAGCTGGTCGACGACTTCAGCTACGGGATGCATCGGATCGAGGTCAACTGCGCCGCGTGCGGCGGTCACCTGGGCCACGTCTTTCCCGACGGCCCGGGCCAGACCGGCGAGCGGTACTGCATCAACTCCTGCTCGCTGGACCTCGACGAGCACTAAGTTCGAGTCGGCTTTGGCGGGCACCACTTTCGCGTGGTGCCCGCCGGCAGGGCGGTATAACCGCGCGGTGACCGGCGCGAGCTCAGAGCATGAGCTGATCCAGAGAGCCCGCGAAGGCGACGAGGACGCCTTCGCGCAGCTCGTGGCCGGCCACGCCGACCGCGTGTACGGCGCGCTTCGCCGCTTCGGGCTGGACCAGAGCGAGGCGGGAGAGGTGGCTCAGGAGGTCTTCCTGCGTGCCTGGCGCGCCCTGCCGCGATTCGAGGAGCGATCGCAGTTCTCGACGTGGCTCTACCGGATCGCCTTCAACGAGGCCCAGCGGCGGCTGTCGCGCCGCCCGCCCCCGCGGGCCGAGCCCGATCCAGACCGCGAGGATCCGGTCGTCTCGCTGGCGGAGTCGCCGGAGCTCGGTCCCGAGGCCCAGACACTCGACCGTGAGTTCGAGCGCACGCTGGAGCGGGCGCTCGACGAACTTCCCGCCGAGTGGCGGGCCGCCGTCGTGCTGCGTGACATCGAGGGCCTCTCCACCCGCGACGCGGCCGAAATCGCCGGCGTCCGAGAGGCGGCGTTCAAGAGCCGGCTTCACCGCGGGAGGATGCGGCTTCGCACCCTCCTCGAGCCATACCTTCAGCTCGAGGAGGGCTGAGGCGACCACTGGTGGCCTGCCGGCGGCGCCTGATGGTGCCGCCTCAGCGCACGGTGGTGGCGCAGGCTGCGCCGCCGTGCTTCTCGAAGTAGCGCTGGTGGTACTCCTCGGCGTCGAAGAACGTCGAGGCGGGGACGATCTCGGTCACGATCGGCCGAGACGTCGTGTCCTGCCGCTCCTCGCGGGATGCGGTGGCGAGCTGCTCCTGCTCGGCATCGTGGAAGAAGATCGCCGAGCGGTACTGACTGCCGAAGTCCCATCCCTGGCGGTTGCGGGTGCTCGGGTCGTGGATCGACCAGAACGTCTCCAACAGCTCGCCGTAGCCGACGATTTCGGGGTCGAACCAGACCTGTACGGCCTCCGCGTGGCCGGTGGCGTCCGAGCAGACCTGCTCGTACGTCGGGTCAGACGTGGCGCCGCCGGTATAGCCGACGCGCGTGGCCACGACGCCCTCGATCTCCCGGAACGCGGCCTCGACGCCCCAGAAGCATCCGGCGGCAAAGGTGGCGCGCTGCGAGCGCTCGTCACTAAAACTCATATCGAGATCCTTTCCGTCTCTGTACACGCGTGGTTGGACCCGGCCCGAGCGGCAAACGGTTCAGGCTCGACCTATAGTGGCCGGGCGGCCGCCGGCCGCGCCCCCGGACGGAGAGGACGTGACCGTTGATCGCAAAGAAGTTCGGCATCTTCGACCACATCGAAGACATCCCCGGCACCCCCACGAGCCGGCTGTTCAAGGATCGCCTGACCCTGATCAAGATGGCCGATGAGGCTGGGTTTGCCGGTTATCACCTGGCCGAGCACCACGGCAGCGAGTTGAGCATGGCGCCAAGCCAGGAGATCTTCATCGGCGCCGCCTCGCAGGTGACCGAGAACATCCGCTTCGGCCCGATGGTCAAGCTGCTCCCGATGCACCACCCGGTCCGGATCATCGAGGACATGTGCGTGCTCGATCAGCTCACCGAGGGACGGCTCGAGTTCGGGGTGGGGCGCGGCCCGGTCCCGATCGAGCACTACTGGTACAGCCACGAATGGTCAGAGTCCAGAGACCGCTTCGCGGACGTGCTGGGAATCATCGATCGCGCGCTCGCGGCCGGGGAGATCTCGAGTGACGGCAGCCGGTTCTTCGACTTTCC
This sequence comes from Solirubrobacteraceae bacterium, assembly GCA_035502815.1. Lineage (GTDB taxonomy): Bacteria > Actinomycetota > Thermoleophilia > Solirubrobacterales > Solirubrobacteraceae > Palsa-465. The sequence goes on along the minus strand of DATJUA010000125.1, from coordinate 52,538 downwards.
CACCATGCCGATGGCGATCAAGCCATACCAGGAGAGAATCCCGTTCTGGTATCCGGGCAGCCCGCAGACGGCGGGGCGTCACGGGATGAGCCTGATGTGGCCGGGGAAGATCGACGAGGCCGCGTACGAGCAGTACCTGAAGGCGTGGGAGGACCACAAGGGTGAGCCGATGCGCTTCGACGGACCCGAGTCCGAGCCTCGGGTCGGCTACAGCATGCTGCTCGCGATCGCGCCCACCGAGCGAGAGGCGCAGGACGTGGCGCGGCGCGGGATGGAAGGCCTCGTCCGGCGCACTCGGGACGCTCACCGGTTCGACCATCTCAAGGTGTCACAGGAAGAGGGCTACGCGGCGCAGGGACCGCTCCGCGCAATCCACGCCAACATGGACATCGCGATCCAGTTCGGCGCCGGCACGCCCGGTCAGATCGCGGAGCGCGTGGCCGCCCTGCTCGATGACGGCATGGCGGATTACATCTGCTTCATGATGCCGACTGGCGACATGACCTTCGACGAGGCCAAGCGCACACTCGAGCTGTTCATCACCGAGGTCCAGCCGCAACTCGAGCCGGCGGCGGCGTCTCGGTAAACGTTGTCAATACGGCCGCGATTACAGCTATCCTGCGTCCAGGCGAGACGACGATGCGGGGCAACAGTAACCACGGAGGCGTGGGCCGGGCGACGATGATCGACGTCGCCAACTTGGCGGGCGTTAGCCTGAAGACCGTCTCCCGGGTTATCAATCTCGAGCCGGGAGTCAGACCCGACACCGCGGAGAAGGTGATCGCGGCGGCGACCGAGCTGCGCTACGCGCGCAACGACATCGCCGCCAGCCTGCGCCACGGGGCGCGATCATTCACCCTGGGTTTGGTCATCGAGGATGTGGCCAACCCGTTCTACTCGGCGATCGCGCAGGCCGTGGAGGAGCGCGCCCGGGAGCGCTCGAGCATGCTCATCACGGCCTCGGCGCGCGAGGACCCGGTGCGCGAGCGGGAGCTCGTGACCGCGCTCCTGCGCCGGCGGGTGGACGCGCTGCTGGTCGTGCCCACGGGAAACGATCACCGGTATATCGACGATGCCGGGTTCGACACCACCACGGTGTTTCTGGACCGTCCTCCGGCCCGGACCAAGGCGGACACGGTGCTGGTCGAGAACGCGGCCGGTGCCCGGCGGGCCGTCGAGCATCTGCTCGCGGGCGGCCACACGCGCATCGCCTTCGTCGGGGACGACGTCCGCCTGTTCACCGCGCGCGAGCGACTGGCCGGCTATCGCAGAGCGCTGGCGCGTGCCCGGGTGGCAGATGATCCCGCTCTCGTCGCGCTCGGCAACGGTACGTCGGCCGCCGCCAAGCAGGCGACCTCGGACATGATGGCGCTCCCGCGCGACAGGCGACCGACGGCCGTCTTCACCGGTAACAACCTGTGTACGGTCGGCGCGCTCCACGCGCTGAACGGCAGGCGTCAGCGCGTCGCGCTCGTCGGCTTCGACGACTTCGAACTCGCCGATCTGCTGGGAGTGACGGTGATTCGCACCGATCCTCAGCGGATCGGGCAACTGGCGGCCGAGCTCGCGTTCGCTCGCATCGACGGAGAGCACGGCAACCCTCGACGTCTCGTCGTGCCGGCCAAGCTGGTGGCGCGCGGCTCGGGCGAGATTAGGCCCTAGGCCTCACCTTTCCTGCCAGATCCGCGCGCTCTGCGGCCACGCGGACGATTCACGTTTGACACATCCAGCCCTCGGGCGTATAACACTCGGTGGTCGTATGACAACGTTATCATCGGGCGGGTAGGCGCCCTGTCTGCCGCGGTCCTCGACTCGTGTTACCCAGCGTTCGCGAGCCCTGGATCGGGTGGGTGCGCCGCCCTCGCGTGCCCGTACTAGAGGGAGGCTCTGGTGGCAGGCAAGTTTTCACCGTGTCGCGGGCGCTGCCTGCGTGCAATTACGCTGAGCGCCGCAGTCGCGGTGATGGCCGGCGTGGGCGCGGCTGGTTCGGGAGCGGCCGCGCCCAGCCCCCTGCGTCCGACGATCCGGAGCGGGAGAACCACCCGGCTCGGGGTGTGCGCGGCCACGGCGTCCGGCCGGCTGCGGGCCTGCCCGCCGGCGGTGCCGGCTTCCAAGCTGCCGAGCGGCGCGCGCAACCGGGCGAGGATCAGCGCCCCGGTGGCGGCGTCGAACCTGGCCAAGCTGGTCGACACCCGGACGTGGACGAGCGGCGGCGGCAACACGTTCCCCGGCGCGGACGTGCCGTTCGGGATGGTGCAGTGGAGCCCGGACACGCTGCCCGACCGCAGCGACGGCGGCGGCTACAACTACGGCGACACCACGCTCGACGGGTACAGCCTGACTCACGTATCGGGGCCCGGTTGCGGCGCGGCCGGCGACGTGCCGATCCTGCCCATCACCGGGGCGCTGCCCAGCGGCGACCCGAACAACGCCACCACGCCCTTCACCAACACCGGCGAGGTCGCGCAGGCCGGCTACTACTCCGCTCAGAGCAACGCGCCGTCGACGATCACCTCCCAGTTCACCGCGACCCCGCACAGCTCAATGGGGCGGTTCACCTTCCCGTCGACGACCCAGGCCGGGTTCGTGATCAAGCTGATGGACAGCCAGAACGGGGACTTCGGGGATAGCGCGCAGATCGTCGGCAACGACGAGGTGACGGGCTCGGAGACGAGCGGGGACTTCTGCGGCGAGACGAACAACGGTGGCCAGTCGCAGCAGTACACGCTCTACTTTGACCTCAAATTCAGCCGCCCGTTCACCGCCTCCCAGGTGATCACGAACCCGGGTCAGAGCGACCCGGCCGCAGTGCTGGTGAACTTCGACACGACGAGCGACCCGGTGGTCAAGGCGAAAGTGGGGATCTCGTACGTGAGCGTCGCCAACGCCAGGCTCGACTGGCAGACGGAAAACCCTGGGTGGAACTTCCACCGAGTGAAGGCAGCCGCCCAGCGCGAGTGGGACAGCCTGCTCGGGAAGATCCGGGTATCCGGGGGAAGCTACGCCCAGACGCAGGAGTTCTACAGCCTGCTGTACAAGGACTTCCTCCAACCCAACATCACGAGCGACGTCAACGGCCAGTTCATGGGCTCAGACTCCAAGGTCCACATGCTCGCGTCCGGCCAGGCGAACCAGTACGGCATCTACTCGGGCTGGGACATCTATCACTCGCTGGCGCAGCTCCAGGCGATCCTCGACCCGAGCGCGGCGAGCGATCAGGCCCAATCGCTGGTCAACTACTACGCCGAGAACGGACTGCTTCAGCAGTGGGGCTACCTGCAACTCGACAACTACGTGATGGTGGGGGATCCCGCCCAGTCGATCATCTCCGACTACTACGCATTCGGGGCCAAGAACTTCCACACCCAGGACGCCCTGACCGACATGCTCAAGCAGGCCACGACCGTCAACGACGTGCGCCCGGGAGAGGGGCTGGAGCAGCAGTACGGATACCTGCCCGAGGACGGCAGCTACGGGTGCTGCAACCCGCACGGCTACGTGTCCAGCCTGCTCGAGTACGACAGCGCGGACCTGGCACTGTCGAAGTTCGCGGCGGCGCTGGGCGACGGCAAGGACGCCGCGATGCTCGAGAAGCGTGCCAACAACTGGGAGAACGTGTTCGATCCCGCCGGCGACCTGCTGACCTCGCGACTTGAGAACGGCCAGTTCGAGCCGGGGGTGACCCCGACGTTCACCGGGACGTTCCCCACCGACGGCGAGCCATATGTGGAGGGCGACCCGTACGAGTACCTGTGGGACGTTCCCAACGACTACTCGACGCTGTTCGCGTTGCTGGGCGGCAAGAGCACGGTCGTGCCCGAGCTCAAGCAGTACCTCTCGCAGCCGAACGGGTTCGGGATGTACGCCGAGCTGACCAACGAGTTCGATGAGGGCGAGCAGAACGCGCTCGACTACGCCGGCGATCCGGCCGGCACGCAGCAGGCCGTCAACAACATCCGCAACACGATGTACCTGCCCGGACCCAGCGGCCTGGACAACAACGACGACCTCGGGGCCGAGAGCTCCCAGTTCATCTGGGAGATGCTCGGCCTGTACCCGGAGAACTCGGGAAGTGACAACCTCCTGTTCACCGGGCCCGGCTTCCCGCACGCCGCGATCGACCTTCCGAACGGCCGCACGATCACGATCGATGCGCCCGGAGCGTCGCCCAGCGAGTACTACGTCGATTCGCTCCGGCTGGATGGCCATCCGTACAGCCGGCTCTACGTCCCCTATTCAAGCCTGGCCCACGGCGCGACGCTCGACTGGACGATGGGAACCAAGCCCACCTCGTGGGGAAGCGCTCCTCAGGACACGCCGCCCTCCTACACCGCCGGTGCTCGTCCCTACGTGGGCTACCTGCCCGTGCAGACGGTTACCGTGGCGCCCGGCGCGAGCACCACCGTGCAGATCGGCGTCCAGAACGCGACCGATCGGCCGCAGACGGCGAACGTGACCCTGACCGCGCCGTCGGGACTGACGGTAAACCCGGACAGGGCACTGGTGCGGATGGCGGCCGACGGCAGGAACATGATGAGCGTCACGCTCCAGGCGGCCTCCTCGGCGCAGCAGACCTACTACTCGGTGCCGGTGACGGTCGGTTCGCAGTCGCTCGATCTGACCGTGCTGGTGGCCCAGCCGGGCAGCCTCCTGACCGCCTTCAACAACGCCGGGATCTCGAACGACTCGGATCCGAGCGCGGCCGACTTCGACAGCGACGGCAATAGCTACTCGGCGCAGGCACTCGCCGCTCAGGGTCTGTCCGCCGGCCAGAACGTGACCGTGGACGGGGTGACCTTCACCTGGCCGGCGCCCGCCCCCGGCTATCCGGACAACGCGATCGCCGGCGGCCAGGAGATCACCGTGGGGGCCGCGGCGGGAACCCAGAAGCTCGGGTTCCTCGGGTCCGCCACCAACGGCCCCAGCCAGGGCGTGGTGACGTTGCACTACACGGACGGCACCGTCGACCGTTACTGGCTCGGCCTGAGCGACTGGACGCTCAACGCGGGCACGGCCAAGCCGTCGTTCGGCAACACGGTCGTGGCGAGCACCCCTTATCGCAACTGCGCGGGCTGCTCGGGCGGTCGCGACACCGTCGCCACCAGCGTGTTCTACGCGGCGGTGCCGGTGGACCCGTCCAAGACGCTGGCGAGCGTGACGCTGCCGTCCGGTGCGACCCAGGGCGCTCTGCACATCTTCGCGATGGGCACCTCCACCCAGCCGATGAACCCGCCGGTGGCGCTGTCGCTGAGCCCGTCGCCGGCCGCAGCCGGGCAGCAGGTGACGATCGCCGGATCGGGCTTCGGTGCCTCGCAGGGATCCGGCTACGTCACGCTCACCGACGACGGCACGACCTGGGGCGGACCCGGCAACGCCAACGCTCTGACCGTGGACAGCTGGAGCGACACGGCGGTCACCGTCACCGTTCCGTCGCCGAGCGGCAGCGGCGACTCGGTGCACGTCGACCCGGGCACGGATGCGGCTGTGACCGTCGTCACCGGCGCCGGAGCGTCATCCGACACCGCCGATCTGCAGATCACCCCGACGTCGGACCCGGCCGACTACTACGACAACGCCGGCATCTCGCCGGATAACGACCAGGCGTGTGCCAACTTCGACGGCGTCGGCTACAGCTACTCGGCCACCGCGCTCGCCGGGCAAGGGTTGACGCCGGGAGCGAGCGTCAGCGCCGACGGCCTGACGTTCACCTGGCCGAATGTGGCCGCGTGCTCGCTGGACAACGTCCTTGCGGCCGGGCAGACGATGCTGGTATCGGGGAAGTCGGGCGCCGGCACGCTCGGCCTGCTCGGCGCCTCAACCAACGGCGGCTCACAGGGCACGATCACGATCAACTACACCGACGGCACGTCGTCGACCGAGCCCGTGACGTTCAACGACTGGGCGTCCGGCCCGGGCAGCGGCGACACAGCGGTGGCGACGATGTCGTACCGCAACTCGATCGGCGGGTCTTCGCAGACGATCACGATGTACGTGTTCGCCACCACCGTGCCGGTCGATTCCGCAAAGACGGTGGAGTCGGTCACCCTGCCCGACGTGAGTAACTCGGTCGGAAGCGGGATCACCGCGATGCACATCTTCGCGCTGAGCCTCGGCTGAGGCTCGGCGCGAAGTGGCCGGCAGCCGCTAGCGCGCGGGAGTGGCGGCCGCCTCCGCGGGGGGGCCCTGGCGGATCGCGCCCACGGTGCTCGAGGCGAGCGGAAGGATCGGCAGCAGGCACGCCTGCAGGCAGTGGTAGATGTCCGGCTTGCCGTACCACGGATGGACCTTGCGGCGGTTTCGAGCGTCGAGCTCGGGATACCAGCCGCCTCGCTCCCGGTCGATCAAGTGCTCCGCGGCGTAATCCCAAAAGGCGCGATACCAGTCCTCGTAGCGAGCGCGGCCGGTGACGCGCAGGAGGTAGGCGCTCGTGGCGATACCCTCGGCCACCGGCCACCAGTAGTGATCGGGATTGGCCGGGGTTCCGTCCCAGTCGACGGTGTAGGCGAGCCCGCCGTGGCGGGTGTCCCACCCCACGCTGACCGCTAGCTCGAACATCGCCTCCGGTGCCTCGATGTACCAGTCGTCGAGGCGCCCCGTGGCGAGCCCGGCACAGATGACCAACCGCGACCATTCGAGTGAGTGGCCCACGGTCGCGCCATAGGGCCGGAAGGGGTCGTCGGGTCGGTCCCGGTTGTACTCGAGCATCGGCCGCCAGGACAGGTCGTAGTGCTCGGGGAGCAACCAATCGTGGCGCCGGGCGGTGCCGTCGATGAACCGGGCCGCTATCCGAGCGGCGCGTCCGGCCAGGTCGGGGCGCTCGCCGACTTCGGCGGCCGCGAGCAGGCACTCGCACAGGTGCATGTTGCTGTTCGCTCCGCGGTAGGCCTCGAGCGTGCGCCAGTCGCGGTCGCACGCCTCCGTCGTCGCGGCGCCGTCATCCTCGGACCAGAAGTGCTCGTCGATCACCGCGAGCGCGTCCTCGAACACGGTCATCGCCTCGGCGTGGCCGGCCGCCCAGGCGCTCGCCGCCGCGAGCAGCACGTGCGCGTGGCCGTACGCGGTCTTCGTGCTGTCGGCGGGGCCCTCGCGGCCAACCGCCTCGAAGTAACCGCCGGCCACGGGATCGCGATGCTCACGCGACAACGCGGCCAGGCCGCGCTCGACGACCCGCCGAGCGCCCGGAACGCCGAGCATCTCTCCCAGCGCGAAGGAGTGCACGGCTCTGGTAACCGTGAGTAGGTTTTGCCGGGGTCTCGTGGCCGGCGGGCAGCCCGTGGGTAGCGGCCGCCCGTCCTCGTCGAGCTCGACAAAGCGTCCCTCGGCGTCGACCGTGGCGGCAAAGAAAGCGAGCAGGCGGACGGCCTGATCGACCATCCAGGCCCGGTGATGGGCGGACTCGAGCCAGCTGGCGTGGGCCGGTTTCGCTCCCTCAGGTGTGGTGACTGGCGATGCCTCGTTCACGGCGCTCCCGAGCTTGGGGTCGGATCATGGCAGACACGACAACGTTGCCATCCGTCTTGACACGTCTGGAAGCCGTTGCTAGCGTCCCATTATGTCATCGTTGTCAGACATCGATGACATAAATTGCCGGTCGGTTCGAGGGTCCGAGGTAAGGAGAGGTTGGTGAGCGAAAGCGAGCAGGCGCCCGCGCCGGATGCGGTGCCTGAGACTCCCCGCGTCGAGGTTCGGGATCTGACCAAGCGCTACGGGAGCCTCACCGCTCTGCGCGGCGTAAACCTGGAGCTGCACGCCGGCGAGATCGTCGGATTGGTAGGTGACAACGGCGCGGGCAAGTCCACGCTGGTCAACATCGTCGCGGGCGCGCTCCCGCCGACCTCGGGCTCCGTCCTGGTCGACGGCGCGGAGGTGTCGTTCCGCACCCCGATCGACGCGCGCAAGGCCGGAATCGAGACCGTTTACCAGGACCTCTCGCTGGCGCCGGACCTGAGCGTGTGGGCGAACATGTTCCTCGGTCGAGAGCAGGTTGCCGCGGGCCCGCTTGGCCGGCTCGGGTGGCTCGACCGCAAGGCGATGATGAGCCGCGCCGGCGAGGACCTCGATCGGACCAAGATCAGGATCCCGTCGGTCGCGACCCGCGTCGGCCGCCTCTCCGGCGGTCAGCGCCAGGCGGTCGCCGTCGGACGGGCCGTGGCCTGGGGTTCGCGGGTCGTGTTGATGGACGAGCCGACGGCCGCATTGGGCGTCGAACAGCAGGCCCGGGTGGCCGAGCTGATCCAGACGGTGGCGTCTCAGGGAATCGCCGTACTGCTGATCAGCCACAACCTGCCGCAGGTGTACGAGATCTGTCACCGCGTGGTGGTCCTGTTCCGCGGCGAGGTCGTGGCCAACCTGCGCCCGAGCGAGGTCGACATCGACGACATCGTCGGCTGGATCACCGGGTCCGCGGTCGCCGCCCGCAGGCTGCACGGGTGATCGGCGTGAGCGTCTCGAACCAGACCCAGGAAGTGCCCCCGGCCGAAAGATCGCAGGACGCAGTCCCCGCCTTCCAGCGCTTCATGGAGCGGATCGGGGCGTTCTGGACCCTCGGCGTCCTGATCCTCCTGGTCGTCATCTTCGGCGCCTTGGCCCCGTCGCTCTACACAAAGGCGGCGTGGCTCTCGACCTCGAGCTACGCGGTCGAGTATCTGATCCTCGCCGTCGGTCAGACGTTCGTGATCGTGACGGCGGGCATCGACCTGTCCGACGGCGCGACGCTCGGATTCGCGGGAATGGCCGGAGCGCTGCTCATGGAGCACATGCTGAACTCGCACTCCTCGAGCACCTTGACCGCGATCGCGGGGATCGCGGCCATGCTGCTCAGCGGGGCCGTGATCGGAGTCGCCAACGGACTGCTGATCACCAGGATCAAGCTCCCGCCGTTCATCGTGACACTGGGCACGCTGACGGCGGTGGGCGGGTTCACCAACCTGCTGAACCACGGCACCGAGATAACCACGCTGCCGACGTTCATCAGCAACCTCGGGACCGCGAGCGTCCTGTCGGGCTGGCTCCCCATTCCGGTTCTGATCGCGCTCGCGGTCGCGGTCGTGTTCGGGCTGGTCCTCGCGCGCACCCGGTTCGGGTTGCGCACCTACGCGATCGGTTCAAACGAGCTCGGCGCTCGCCGATCCGGGGTCAGGGTCGACCGTCACCTGGTCATGGTGTACGGAATCTCCGGGCTTCTGGCCGGCTTGGCCGGCCTGCTGGTCACCGCGAACTTTTCCTCAGCGACACCGATCGCGGGGGCGAATGACGAGCTGTACGCGATCGCATCGGTGGTGATCGGCGGCGCCAGCATCTTCGGAGGTCGCGGGACGATCTTTGGGACCGTGATCGGGACGGCGATCCTCTCGGTCCTCACGACGGGCCTCGTTCTCACCAACGTGGCGCCGTTCTGGCAGCAGGTGGCGATCGGCCTCGTCGTGATCGCCGCTGTGGCAATCGATCGCGTACGCACGCGAGTGGGCACGGACTGAGTTCACAACGTCCATCTGGGGGACCCAATTGTCTCAATCAAAGGAGAGTGCAGTGCAATTCAAGTCAGTGACCAGGCCGGCGGTGAGGCGCAGGGCGCTACTGCTCGGCGTCGCCGTGGCATCGGCTCTGGCCGTCGCGGCATGTGGCAGCTCGAGCTCGTCCTCGTCCGCATCCTCGAGCCCGGCTTCGTCGGCGGCGAGCACGTCCTCGACCGCGGCACCGGCTTCGTCCAGCTCCGGCAAGAAATACACGATCGCCCTCGTCCCCGGGCTGACCGTGGACCCGTTCTACATCACGATGCACGCGGGCGCGGCGGCCGAGGCGAAGGCCCTCGGGGTCAACCTGATCTGGCAGGGTGGAACGACGTTCAGCCCGACCACTCAGCTCCCCGTGGTCGAATCGCTGCTGGCCAAGAGCCCGAGCGCACTGCTGATCGCGCCGACCGACGTCAACGCGCTCAAGGCGCCGATCCAGAGGTTCGTCAGCGCGGGCATCCCGGTGATCGCGGTGGACACCACGATCAACGACACCAGCCTGCTCACCGCGGCGATCACCTCCGACAACACCCAGGGCGGCGCCCTGGCAGCCGACGCGATCGCCAAGCTCGCCCATGACAAGGGCGACGTCGCGGTGGACAACGTGAACCCGGGTATCTCCACGACCGACGCTCGCGCGTCCGGGTTCATCAACGAGATCAAGAAGTACCCGAACATGCATGTGGTCGCCACCGAATACAACGGCGACAGCGCGACCACGGCCGAGAGCCAGGTGCGCAACCTGATGCTCGCCCATCCGGACCTGGTCGGCGTGTTCGCCACCAACCTTTACGGCGCCCAGGGCGCCGGCACGGCGATCTCCGCCGCGGGCAAGACCGGAAAGGTGTTCGTGGCCGCCTACGACGCCGAGCCGGCCACCGTCGCGCTGCTCAAGAAGGGCGCGATCGAGGTCCTCGTCATCCAGCAGCCCGCCGTGGAGGGCAAGGACGCGGTCCTGTACGCCTACGACAAACTGACGGGCAAGTCGTCGCAGATCCCCAAGGAGACCCTGGTGCCAAACATAGTGGCCACCACGGCGACGGCGTCTGACCCGAACATTACGAAGTACTACTACATGTCGTCGTTCTCCGGCTGAGCGACGAGGCGCACATTCACCGCAGCGCACCGGGCTCGTGCACCGCGGCCGCAGTGACCAATGGCTGGGCGAGGGCGATGTCCCTCGCCCAGCTCTGGCCCCAGCCGCGGTCATGGTCAGCGGCTCGCCGGCGTCGGGCAAGACGACGCTCGCCACGGCACTGGCCGCGGTCGCGCGGTACGTACTGATCGACCTCGACACGGTGACCGGCCCACTGACGCACGCCGCCCTGCGGGCGTCCGGGGAGGATGAATCGGCCATCGACACGCACGCGGGAGAGCAGTTGCGCGCGGCACGCTACGACACACTGATCGATGTGGCAGCCGCGAACCTGGAGATCGGCTTGGGCGTCGTGATCGCGGCTCCGTTTACCCGCGAGCGATCTTCGCCGCGTCGCTTCGAGCACGTGGTCCGAAAGCTCCGCGAAGGCCGTCCACACGCAGAAGTCGCGCTGGTCTACATCGACGCCCCAGCCGATCTCGTGCGCCAGCGTCTCACGGCGCGCAACGCGCCCAGGGACCGGGCCAAGCTGTCGCGGGCGCCGACCCGGAAACACGAGGCGCCGCTCGTGCCGGGTGCGCTCGTGCTCGACGGGAGCCAGTCACTGGCCGACCAGCTGGCGCGAGTTCTCGATGCGCTCGCGCGTCCGAGCGGCTGGCGCACCAATCAGCCGAGGGCTGACCTTTGCTGATCGTCAACCCCAACTTCACCATCGACCGGACGATCCCGCTCGAGCTGATGGTTCCCGGTTCAGTGCACCGGACCGGCCCGGCGCTGGCCAGCCTCGGAGGCAAGGGCGTCAACGTCGCGCGCGTGGCGCGCACGTTCGAGCAGCCGGGCGTGCTCGTCGGATTCATGCCGTCGAGCAGCGCGGCCGAGCTGGAGGCGCTCGCCGACAACGAGGGAGCCGAGCTCGCCGGGGTGCCGGTGGACGGCATCGTCCGCGCCGCGTCGGTGTTTCTCGAGCGGTCGGGGCGGGTGACGGTGTTCAACGAGCCCGGCCCCACCGTGGATGAGGCGGACTGGGTAGCGCTGCTCGCCGAGGTCGAGCGCCGTGCCCCCGATCACCAGACCGTTGTGTGCTCGGGCAGCCTGCCCCCGGGGTCGCCGCTCGATGGCTACGCACGCGTGGTCGGAACCGCACGCCATGCCGGCCTGCGCAGCGTCGTCGACTCGACCGGAGAGGTGCTGGCCCAGGCGCTGACCGCGCACCCGGATGTGGTCAGTCCCAACCTGGCCGAAGCGGAGACGCTCGTGTTCGGGCCCGCCATCGAAGGCGTGGAGCCCGGCGGCGAGGAGGTCGTCCAACGGGCCCTGGAGGCAGCGCGTGGCCTCGTGGCCCGCGGCGCCCGACGCGCGATCGTCAGCGCCGGTAGCCACGGGGCGGCGTTCAGCGACGGCGCGGAGACGGTCTTCTCCCCCGCCCCCGAGGTCTCGGTGGTCAGCCCGATCGGCGCGGGCGACTCGCTCGTCGGCGGCCTGGTGCTGGCCCTGGAACGAGGCGACTCCTTCGAGGAAGCCGTCCGGTTCGCGCTGGCGGTGGCCTCGGCGTCATGCGAGCAGAGGGTGGCGGGGGCCGTTGATCGAACCAGAGTGCGCGACTTGACGGGCGCGGCCCGCACGCCATGAGCAGCAAGCCGACGATCCGTGATGTCGCCCGCGCGGCGGGGGTCAGCACCAAGACGGTGTCACGAGTCACCAACGGCGACGACTACGTGGCCGCGGAGACGGCCGAGCGCGTCCGCCGTTCGATCGAGCAGCTCGGATACCGCGCCAACCCGCTCGCCCGGTCGCTGCGCAAGGGACGGGACGAGGCGGTCGCGATCGTGGTCGAATCGATCGGCGACGTGTTCTTCTCGTTCATGGTCGACGCCGTGGAGAAGGTCGCGCGCGATGCCGGGCTGTTCCTGATCGTGGCCAGCGCGGGGCGGACCGCGGACGAGGAACGTGCGGTCGTCAACGGCCTGCTGAATCGCTCGGTCCGGGGGTTGATGATCGTCCCCTCGCACCTGGAGTACGGAGACGAGCACTTCCCGATCGGCGTCGGCGGCGTGCCCGTGGTGTTCGTCGACCGGCCGCCGCACGGCCTCGCCGCCGACTCGGTGACGATCGACAACGAGGCGGCCGCGCGTCACGCGGCCGAGCACCTGATCGCGCACGGCCACGGGAGAATCGCGTTCGTCGGCACCGACCTCGACGAGACGCCGGTCAACCTCAGACTGGCCGGCTACCGCAAGGCGCTGTCCGCCCACGGAATCGCCTCCGACCCGGCCCTGGAGATCTGCCACCGGCACTGGATGTCGATCGACGAGCGGCTACTCGCCGGCCCGCTCGCGTTGAGCGACCCGGCCACGGCCGTGCTGTCCGGCAACACCGTCTCATCGGTCGCCGTCGTCCGCGAACTGCATCTGGCCAAGCGCACCGACGTCGCCGTGGTGAGCTTCGACGACTTCCCGATGGCGGACGCGCTCGACCCCGCGATCACGGCTGCCCGCCAGGATCCCGCGTTGATGGGTCGGCGGGCGTTCGCGCTGCTGCTGGAGCGGATCGAGGGCAAGAAGACGCGACCGCGCAAGGTCGTGCTGCCCACCACCTTCATCGAGCGGGGATCCGGCGAGATCCCGCCCCCGGTTGATGCCCGCCCGCGCCGACGCCGTCCTCGACGCGCGCTCGCGCGTTCTTGACCCCCAAGGAGACTCGATGCCTGACACCGCCCCCACGCACGCCACCGACCATGGGCTGGGCGCCATCAGCGGCCCGGACGGGACGCTTTCGATCGTCGCGATGGACCAGCGCAACACACTGCGCCGGATGCTGCGCGCCGAGAACCGCCCGACCGACCCCGACACGATCAGGTCGTTCAAGGTTGACGTCGTGGAGGCGCTCAGCCCGGCCGCCAGCGCCGTCCTGCTCGACCCCGAGTTCGGCGTGCCGGCGGTCCGCGACGCCGACGCGATGGCGCCCGGGTGCGCCACCGTGGTCGCGGTCGAGCCCGCTGAACGCGCCACATGGGAAGGCGAACCGCGCGCCCGTTGCGATCCGGAGCGCACCGCCGCGAGCGTGCGGGAGATGGGGGGCGACGCCGTCAAGCTGCTCGTCCAGATGCGCCCCGACCGGCCGCGTGGCGCCGGCGAGCCGGACCTGGTCACGGAGGTCGTCGAAGTCGTCCGGGCGGTGGTCGAGGACTGCGCCGCCGCCGGCGTCCCATCGGTGATCGAAACGCTCCTGTACCGACTGCCCGACGAAGAGCCGCTCGCGCCGCGCCGCCGGGCCGAGCTGATCGCCGAGTCGGCGCGGATTCTCAGCGAGACGGGTCCCGACCTGCTCAAGCTCGAGTACCCCAGCGATGCGAGGGGCTGCCAGGCCGTCGCGAACGTCGTGAGCGTGCCCTGGGCGATGCTGTCGGCGGGCATGCCCTTCCCCGACTTTCTCGAGGCCGTCGTCACCTCATGCGAGGAGGGCGGCGCGTGCGGGTTCATCGCGGGACGGGTGTACTGGAAGGAGGCGGTGGCCCTCGAGCGTGAGGCGCGACGCGAGTTCCTGGCCACGACCGGACGCGAACGGCTCGAGCAGTCGGTGGCGGCGATGAGCGGGAGAGCCCGACCCTGGTACGAGGTGGAACGCTCCCGGTGACCGATCGGCCGCTGCTCGTCGGCGTCGATGTCGGCACCACCAGGGTCAAGGCCGGGCTGGTCGACCTGGACGGCCGCGAGCTCGCGCGCGCCGCGGTGCCCACCGTCTGGCAGCGCCAGCCGACCGGGGCCCAGGCACGGCCGGAGGACTTCGTCACGGCCGTGCGCGACGTACTCGCAACCGTGCTGGCGAGCGCGCCACCCGGGGCGATACTCGGAGTGGGTATCACGAGCATGGCCGAGACGGCCGTGCTGGTGGATCCGGAGGGGCGTGCGCTCGGTCCCGCGGTCGCCTGGTATGACCGCCGCGCCGAGGCTGACGTGGCGGAGATGGAAACCGCGCTGTCACGGGAGGTGGTCGATCACCAGACCGGACTGGGTACCGGCCCGATCCCCACGGTGGTCATGCTGCGCTGGCTGATCCGCGCCCATCCCGAGCTAGGCCGCGCGGCCAAGGCGCTGAGCGTGGCCGAGTGGGTGGTGCACCGCCTGGGCGGAACCATCGGCGCCGAACCATCGCTGGCCTCGAGAACCGGCGCGCTGGCCATCAGCCGCCGCGAGTGGTGGCCCGAGGTGATCCAGTGGGCCGGCCTTCCCCAGACGATCTTCCCCGATCTGCTGGCGGCCGGGGCCGACTGGGGTCGCGTCCGGGCCGCCGGCGCCGGGCTCGAGCGGCTCGACGGCGCCACGCTCACGGTGGGCGGACACGATCACCTGGTGGCGGCCGTGGGGAGCGGTGTAAGCAGCGCCGGACAGGTGATGGATTCGTGTGGCACCGCCGAGGCGCTGGTGCGGGCGCTTCCGGCGGATGCCGGCGGCGACCCGGCCCGGGGCCTTCCGCATGGCATCGCGACCGGGTGGCACGTGCTGCCCGACCACTACTGCCTGCTGGCCGGACTTCCGCTCGGCATCGAGCTCACGCCTCTGCTCGAGCGGCTCGGCGCCTCGCGCCGGCGGGGACACGTGTCGCTCGACGACGACGCCCTGGCCGCACTCGACGGCCAGCTGGCGGATGACGAGCTCCCCGCGCCCGCGCGCGAGTGGCTCGCCGCACTCGGGGCCAGCGTCACCCGGGCATCGGCGGCTCTGCGCGCGCTGGAATACCTCGGAGGCCCGATCGCGGAAGTGCGCGTCAGCGGCGGCTGGTCGGTCAACCCGGTCCTGCGACGCCTGAAGGGCCGCGCCGTCCCGGGCACGGTGTATCCGCAGGTAATCGAGGCCGGCGCGCGAGGGGCCGCGCTGCTGGCCGGAATCGCGGCCGGCGCGTTTGGCTCGGTCGACGCCCTGCCGGCCCCGCCGATCAGCGACGAGCGCGCCGGCGATGGCTCCCCGGTCGCGCGGCCTGGTGTCCTTTCGCTGTCCAACCAACCGAACGAGAGCCTCCTGCCATGAGCACCACCAACCTCCCGGCGTCAGCACCGACGTCAACCCTCGCCTCGTCTGCCGCGGCGGCCGGGAAGAGCTACCGGCTCGGCCGGATCTTCGCCGGCGACGGCCGCACCGTGATCCTCCCCGTCGACCACGGGACGATGTTGGGCCGCGTATCGGGCCTGGAAGACCCGGCCGCGCTGGTCCAGGCGTTCCTGCCACTCGCGTGCGACGGCTTCCTGCTCGGCCCGGGTCTCGCAGCCCGCACGACCGCGCTGTTCGCGAACCGCTCGGCGCCGGCGCGACTGCTGACGATCGACACGTACTGGCGCGGCGAGGGCGCCGGGCACGTCCTCACGACTTCGCTCGAGCGCGCGGCCGCGCTCGGCGTCGACGCGGTCAAGCTGCTGATGCCCTGGGACGTCCCCCCGGAGGAGCGCGCCACCCGTTCCGCGCTCGTCGGCCAGGTGATCTCCACGGCCGAGCCGCTCGGGCTCCCGGTGATGGTCGAGCCGGTCTGCCTGTCCTCGCCGCGGCCGGCGGACGCGGTGGCGATCGAAGGGGACGGGTGCCGGATGGCGGCGGAGCTCGGCGCGGACATCATCAAGGTCATGTATCCGGGGGATCCCGAGCTGCTGGGCGCCTGGTGCTCGGAGCTAGGCGTTCCGCTGGTGATCCTCGGCGGCCCGTCCGGGGGCAGCACCGGGGAGCTGTACGCGATGGTCGAGCAGGCGATCGCGGCCGGCGCACGGGGGATCACGATCGGGCGTCGCGTCTGGCAGCGACCGATCGAGGAGGCGACCGAAGTGCTGTCCCGGCTCGCGGCGATCGTTCACGCCGACTAGCCTCCGGAGCCGTCGCCTGGCGACCCGGGAGTCACCTGCGTAACTCGACACGCGGCGCGGAATCGGATCGGCGTGACGGGCTAGGCAGCTGGGGCATGCGTAACTCGTCACGCCGCGGGGGATGGGGACCGCGTGACGGGTTACGCAGGTCTTCGCGCGCCTTCCGAGCTCCTCGCGCCCTTCAGGCCAGGACCCACCGGTCGTCGACGATCACCGGGGCCTCCTCGCCGTCGGCCTCGACGCCGAACACGTCGACTTCGGGGCCGCCGATCATCACGTCGTCGTGACACTCCGAGCGGTTGAATCCCAGGGCCAGCTGGGCGTCGGGGTCGTCGGGGAGGTCGGGGAGGGTGTGGGGGAAGCCGGCGCCCAACGCGATGTGACTGGTGGCGTTCTCATCGATCAGTCCGTACCCGAACACGCGGCCGCTTTGCCCCACCACCGAGGACCCGTCGACCAGCGCCACCTCGCCGAGGCGTGCCGCGCCGGGGTCGACGGCCAGCTCCGCCCGGACACGGTCGGCCCCGCGCTCGGCCTTGATATCGGTGACACGTCCGCCTTCAAAGCGCAGCCACAGGCCTTCCACGAGGCCGAGACGGGGAAGCTGCACCGGCCGGGTGATGCGCACGACCCCCTCGGTGCGCCTGTAGTCGGGCGTGGTGAACACCTCCTCGGTGGGCAGATTGCCGACATACGACTGACCCCACCGGGACTCCGAGTCGGCGGTCACCCAGCGCGCACCGGGCAGCAACCCCACTGTCAGGTCAGTGCCGCCACCGCGGAAATGCAAAGCGTGGAAGTCGCGTCGTTGCAGCAACGCGGCGCGGTCGCGCAACCGAGCCATGTGATCACGCCAGGCCGCCTCCGGATCCCGCGCGTCGAGGCGGAGGATCGGCGCGAGGATTTCCCACAGAGTGTCAACGTCACCGTTGCCGAGGATCGACTGCGCCAGACCTGGCCAGACCCCGGGAACCACGGTCCACACGATGTCTCCTTGGTCGACCGCGTCCCAGAACATACGGGGGATCGGCATCACGTCACGGATCGCCCGCTCGGGCGGAATGTCCTCGAGTAACTCCGGCCGAGCGGGCGTGTGCAGGTGAATCACCGCCGAGCCTCGTGCCACGGCCTCGGTCGTGACCGTGTTCCACCAATCGGGCACGAAATCCAGCGTCTCGGTCGGTGCATGCGTGAGACGTGAGTGCTTGACGTGCGCATCCCAGTACACCGCGTTCACGAACCTGGCGCCGTGACGATACGCGCAGTCGCAGACCGCGCGCACGAGCGGAGCCTGCTCCGGGTCCCACGCGAGCACGACGAGGTCCTGCCCCGGTTGCAGGTTGACGCCAGTAACGACTGCGAGCTCGGCGAGACGCCGCGTGAGGTCGGCAGACACCGAGGGATCCTCGTCGATCCCTTGAGTCGGCGCAACCCCGAATAGGATTCCCCGATGCGAAGGCAGTGGCTGGCCTGGTCCTGGGCGGCGATCGTGATGGTGATCACCATCGGACTCGTCATCCTCGACCTCACCGACAACACGTTCCGCCGTTACTGGTATCTGCACTCGTTCACCTCCTCGGTTCTGTCGGGGATTCTCGTGCTGCTGCTGACCGTCCTGATCGTCGACCGGGTGGCGAAAATGCGCCAGCTGCGCAATCAGGCCGTGGCGATGGGCGCTCAAGCTGCCGTGATCCTCGCCCAGGCCAAGCGAGCCGCGGACGCGGTCACGAGCGTCTCGCCGTCCGACGAGAACCACGAAGGGGCCCGCGACGAACTGCGCGCCTACACGCAGATGCTGCTCGTCAGCGCGCCGCTGCTGATCGGCGCCACGGTTCCGCGGCGGTTCCTGGAAAGCGCCCAGCGATTTGCCGGACAGCTGTACAGGGCCCTCCGAGAAGCTGGAGACAAACCGGTGCCGAAGACGGGGCTCGATGCCGGCGTCGACCAGCTCCAGGCCGCCGCGGCTCCCCTGCTTCAGGCCCTCAATCGCCCCGAGCGCGCCGCCGTCGAGGCGGATGCGCCCAAGTCATGATGTCGCCTCGAAGGCCGGTTCGAGCGAGGGCCGGCGCGAGCCGTCCGGCTGCTCCGCTTCGATCGCCACCCGTGGCAGCCTGCGGTCGAGCCACGCGGGCAGCGCCCACGTCGTCCGCCCGAGCAGCTCCAGGACGGCGGGGAGCAGCAGCATCCTGACCACCAGCGCGTCGAGGAACACGGCGCTGGCCATGGCCAGACCGAACATGGCCAGGACGCGGTCGCCACTGATCGCGAAGGCGCCGAACACCGCCACCATCACGGCGGCGGCCGCGGTGATCACCCGACCGGTCCGGGCCAGGCCCTCCCTGACCGCCGCGCTCGCGTCACCCCGGGCCTGCCATTCCTCGTGCACGCGGGAGACGAGGAAGACCTCGTAGTCCATGGACAGACCAAAGACGATCGCGAACGCGAGCACGGGGATGAACGAATCGATCGGACCGGCCTGAGCGCCGAACAGACCCGCGAGCCAACCGCGTTCGAACACCGCCTGGATGATCCCGAGCGACGCTCCGATCGAGAGCAGGTTCATCAGCGCGGCCTGAACCGGGATCACGAAGGACCGGAAGACCACGAGGAGCAAGAGCGCCGCGAGCGCGACGACGACGCCGATGAACAGGGGCAGCTTGGTGGCCAGGACGTGGGAGAAGTCGACCTGGGCCGCGGTGGCGCCACCGACGTAGACGCGGGCGCCGGTGCTCGCCTGCACCGGGGGAATCACCGAGTCGCGGAGGTGGGTGACCAAGTTCGAGGTCTGGGCACTCTGTGGCGAGGTGGTCGGGTAGGCGACGACGGCGGCGGCGGTGCCCGTCGGGTTCAGCTGCGGCCGCGCGACGGAGGTGATTCCGGGCGTGCGCTTCAACGCCGCGGTGAGCTGGGTGAGCGCGGCCGAGTCGTGCGCATGGGGCAGCGCCACCGCCAGCTGGAGCGGACCGTTGAAGCCCGGGCCGAATCCCTTGGCGAGAAGATCGAATGCCTGGCGGGTTGTCTGGTTGGCCGGGTCGTTGCCCGCGTCGCTCGAGGCGAGGCGCAGACCGAGGGCGGGCGAGGCGAGCGCGAGCATCAGCGCCGTGGCGGCCACCGCGGTGAAGGCGGGGCGCCTCTGCACGCGCTGGACCCAGCGCAGCCAGAAGCCGGGGCGCGAGGGATGGACTTCCGCGGTTGCCCGACGCCGTCCGAACCGGCCGGTCCCTCCGCCTGCCTCGCCGACCCGCCGTCCCACCAGGCTGAGCAGCGCCGGCAACAGGGTGAGCGACGCGGCCAGGACGAGCACGACCCCGATCGCCGCGGCGACGCCGGCGCCGCTGAGCAGACTGACGCCGAGCGCGAACATCCCGAGCAGGGCGATGACTACGGTGATCCCCGCGAACAGCACCGCGCGCCCCGAGGTGTTGATCGCGTCCTGCACCGCCTGCTCCACGTCGGCGCCATTGGAGCGGTAGTTCTCACGAAAGCGCGTGACGATGAACAGGGCGTAGTCGACCCCGACGCCGAGCCCGATCATCAGGGCGAGCTCGGAGGCGAAGCTCGGCATGTCGATCACGTGGCTGACGAGCGTGATGACGCCGATTCCAGCCCCGAGACCGAGCAGTGCGGTGGCGATCGGCAGCCCCATCGCGCTGAAGGACCCGAAGCTGACGAGAAGGATCAGGATGGCCGCGGCGATTCCGACGACCGTCGCGAACCCGAGGGAGGCCTGCTGCGCCTGCTCGATCGCCTGGCCTCCGAGTTGGACGTTCAGGGTGGCCGAGCGGGCGGACTCGGCCGTCGTGATCACCTTGTCGATCGCGGCGGTCGGGAGCGCGTTGGCCCGCTCGTCGAAGTTGACAGTGGCGAAGGCGATCGTCCCGTCGCGGGAGATCGCGTGCTGGCCAGGGGCGTAGGGGCTGACCACGCTGGTGACGTGCGGAAGCGAGGCGACGCGCGCGAGCGTCGCGTCGATCGTGGCCCGGTCGGCGGTGTCCGTGAGCTTGCCCGCCCGGGACTGGAACACGATCTGGTCGGCGTCGCCGGCCTGGGCGGGGAAGCGGCTCTGGAGCAGATCGACGGCCTGCTGCGAGCCGGTGCCCGGAAGCGTGAAGCTGCTTGCCGTCTTCTTTCCGACCGAGTTCGAGACCGCGAACACGCCGATCACGGCGACGATCCAGGCCACCACAACCGTCCGTCGGTGGGCCATTGTCCAGCGAGCGATGTTGACCATGTTCGTGCCGTCTTTCACAAGTCGCAATTTTGCAAGCCGTGCATTTATATCGGCAGTGCAACACGAAAGTCAACACTCGTTGCAAAATTTCCCTCTGTGAAGGTTCACGGGTAGACTCCAGCCATGGGCCCGCTCGACGTCTCCGATCCAAAGCCCGGGCTGCGCGAGCGCAAGAAGCAGCAGACCCGCGAGAAGATCGCTCACGTCGCGCTGGAGCTGTTTGCCGAGCGCGGCTACGACGAGACGACGCTGGCCGAGATCGCGGACGCGGCGGAGGTCGCCCCGCGGACGATCTTCGCCTACTTCGAGAGCAAGGACGACATCCTGCTCGGCGGGGAACGCTCGTTCCTGGATGATCTAAAGCGCCTACTCGACGAGCGGCCCGCCGGGACGACGACCGTCGACGCCCTCCGCGAGTTCCTGTCGCGGATCCCGCCCCGGGACGAGGAGGACCTGCTGCGCAAGAAGGTCATGAGGGCGAACCCCGTGCTCCAGATGAAGGCGCACGCGGGCCATACCCGACTCGAGCCGATGCTCGCCCAATCGATCGCCAAGGACCTCGGCGCCGAGCCCGACGATCTGCAGCCGATGCTGGCCGCGGCGTCGGTGACGGCCGCGTTCATCTCGGTTCGCGACCGGATCTTCGAGGCCGAGTCGGGCGGCGAGCCCATGACCCACGAGCAGGCGATGGCGATCCTCGACCAGGTGCTCGACTTCCTGCGCGGTGGGCTCGAGGCGCTCCAGCGCGAATAACGGAGAACCGGCCCCGGGGGCCCGTCGAGCGCGAGCTCAGACGCTTCGGATGACGCGCATGATCACCGGGCGGGACGCGCGTCGTGCCGCCTCGACGACGGGCGCGAGCTGCTCATCGAGGAACTCCTCGGCGTCCTCGACGACGATCACGATCGGCTCGACGCCGTCACCGGCCCGCTCGATCACCCGGC
Organism: Solirubrobacteraceae bacterium; assembly: GCA_035502815.1. GTDB lineage: Bacteria > Actinomycetota > Thermoleophilia > Solirubrobacterales > Solirubrobacteraceae > Palsa-465. The sequence continues at coordinate 30,910 of DATJUA010000125.1, read as the reverse complement.
GCACCTCGTCCGCTTCCCGAGCCAGCGTCGCGGGCGAGAGCACGGACAGCACGACCTCGCCTGCGGGTGGCGGGTCGATGTTGCCCTCGGCGTCGGCCTGGACCGGCTCGACGACTACCTCGATGCTGGACAGGCTCGATGGTGGCTCCTGGCCGAGCTGCCTGTCCAGCGGGCCGTCGCGCGGCACCTGGATGATCAGCGATCCCGACACGGAACTCGGCGGTCAGGCGGCGCGCTTGCGCCGGCCGGCCAGTTCGGCCGCGCGCTCGCGGATCCGGTCCTCGTCGGTGATCGCGTGCCAGCGGGTTCCCCGCCGCTGGCCGGTGCGGCGAATCTTGCCGGCCGCCTCGAGCTCGCGCAGTAGGGTGAGGACCTGGTCGCGGTTGCCGTTGGTTTGCTCGGCCAGGGCCGAGGTGGTCAGCCCACCGTTTTCGGAGAGCAGGAGCTCGAGCCGTCCGGCAGGCACGACGTCGGACGAGCGGGCAGGCTTCCGACGAGCACGCCGGCGGGCGGGTTTGCGTGGCTGGGGGGACGCGGCGACGGCGGGTTGCGGAGCGGGGCGGGACGCCGGCTCGGTGCCGAGTGCGGAGCGCGCGGCGTCGAGCGTGGCGATCTCCTGGTTCAGCTCGCGCAGGCGGCTGTCGATCGAGTCCACTATCTGTTGAGTCGTTTTCATGCCCTGATCGTACGCACCGGGACAGCGGATTGCGGCGGCGCCTCAGTCGTAGAGCCGGGCGAACAGATCGGCGTACTTGTCGTAGACGACCGAGCGCTTGACCTTGAGCGTCGGCGTGAGCTCGCCGCCCGCCTGGGTGAGATCGTGGTCGAGGATCGCGAAGCGCTTGATCTGCTCGATCCGCGCGAACTTGCGGTTGATCCGGTCGACCTCCTGCTGGATCTCGGCATGGACGCGTGGATCGCCCGCGATCGTCGCCGGGTCGGCGGAGATGCCCAACCGGCTCGCCAGCTTGGCCGCCTCGTCGCGGTCGAGCGTGAGCATCGCGACAAGGTACTGTCGCTTGTCGCCGTAGACGACCGCCTCGGTGATGTAACGGCTGTCGCGCAGCTCGCTCTCAATGTTGACCGGCGTGACGTTCTTGCCGCTCGAGGTGATGATGATGTCCTTCTTGCGCCCGGTGATGGACAGGAAGCCATCGTCGCTCAGCTCCCCCAGGTCGCCCGAGCAGAACCAGCCGTCGTCGGTCAGCACCTCCGCCGTGGCCGCGGGATCCTTGTAATAGCCCTTGAAGACGAGCGGGCCGCGGATCAGGATCTCGCCGTCCTGGGCGATCGCCACTTCGGCGCCGGGCAGTGTCTTGCCGACCGTGCCGAAGCGCACCGCGCCCACCGTGTTGATCGTCGCGGCGGCGCACGTCTCGGTCAGGCCGTAGCCCTCGAGCACCAGCACCCCGCACGCGTCGAAGAATTGGAGCAGCTCGCCGGCGATCGGCGCCGCGCCGACCAGCGCGAGCTCGAGGCTCGAGCCGAACACCCGCCGGACCTTGGACAGCACGAGCCGGTCGGCGAGGCGGTACTGGAGGTCGGTGAGCAGGTCGGGCTGACGGCGGGCGCGGAGCGCCGCGCGCGCCCGTGAGCCGCACCGAAGCGCCCACTCGAACATGACTCGCTCGTAGGCGCGGCCGTCGGCCACCTTGCCCGTCACGGCGCCATGGATCTTCTCGTAGATACGCGGCACGGCCGGCACGTGCGTGGGAGATGCCGCGGGCAGGTCGTCGATGATCTTCGTCATGTCGCCGCTCCAATAGACGACGCGGCCCCCGACGCTCAGCGTCACCGCCTGGGCGATCCGCGCCAGCACGTGGGCGAGCGGAAGGAACTGGAACATCGAGTCGTCCGGTCCAAGCTCGAGCTGCTGCGCGTACATCTGCACGGTGGCGAGCAAGTTCTCGTGCGTGAGCATGCAGCCCTTGGGTGGACCGGTGGTGCCCGACGTGTAGACGAGGGTGGCAAGATCGCCCGCGTCGTTGGCGGCGACGCGTTCCTGCACCCGCTCGGCCGCGATCCCGCCGCCTCGTGCTCGCAGCTCTTCGAGCGTGATCGCGCCGGCGACCGGCTCGAAGGTGACGACATGCTCGAGCGCCGGACAGCGATCACGGATCTGGTCGATCTTCGCGGCCTGCGCGGCGTCGTCGCAGAAGATCAGTTTCGCCTCCGAGTGACCGAGCACATACGCGCACTCCTCGGGGGAGTTCGTGTGGTAGACGGGCGTGACCACCGCGCCGGCGCACAGCGTTCCGCAATCGGCCAGCGTCCAGTTCGCTGACGTCAGACCGAGGATCGCGACGCGATCCCCGGGTTCAATCCCGAGGGCGATCAGCCCGCGGGCGATCTCGGAGCAGATCGCGCCGAACTCGGGATAGCCGATGCGAACGGTCTCGCCGCCCCGGGGGTACTCGAGGGCGACGCCGCCAAAGCGTCCGGCCGCGTCCAGCACCATCTGTCCGAGCGAGGTCGGCCCTGATCCGGTCGCGGCGCCCGGTCCGGAGGCGCGAGCTTGAAGTGTCGGCGAGGGATTCATGTCAGGCAGACGTTAGCCGCCGGCGACGGGCGGGTGGGACGCGTTATCAGCAGAATTCAACCCACACACCCTCGATGACCAAAGGAGCAGCACCGTGATCTTGATCGCATATGACGGATCGGTCGACGCGGACGCGGCGATCGACCGCGCCGCGCAACTTTTTCCCGGCCAGCCGGCGACGGTTCTTACCGTGTGGGAACAGCTCATCGATGTCCTGACGCGGTCGGGCTCGGCGTTCGCGATCGGCGATCTGGACTACCAGGCGGTCGATAAGGAGAGCGAGGCGCAGGCGCGCAAGCGGGCGGAGGACGGCGCGCGCAAGGCCACCGAGGCGGGCTTGAAGGCGCAGGCCGAGGTGCGGCCGCGCGGCGATTCGGTGGCGTCCACGATCCTGGCCGCCGCCGACGAGCTCAAGGCCGACACGATTCTGATGGGCACACGCGGCCTGACCGGGCTCAAGTCGCTCTTCTTAGGCAGCGTGTCGCACGCGGTGCTCCAGCACGCCGACCGGCCCGTGATCGTGGTCCCCTCGCCGGAGGTTGCCGCCGAGCGCAAAGCCCGCCGCGCCTAGCCGCGGAGGGTCTGGGCACGAGCCCGTTGACTGCGTCGCGGCGAGGACGTACGGTCCTCCCACAAGAACTTAGGAGGAGGAGGCGAGATGTTCAGACAAGTGCTCGTGGGTGTGGGTGACGACAAGGGCAGCCGGGACGCGATCGCGCTCAGCAAGCTGCTGGCCGGTGGCGCCGCGGTGACGTTCGGGCACATCTTTTATGAGGACACTTCTGCCGCCCCGTGGGGGTTCGAGGATCCGCGGCAGGGAGAGGCGGCTCGCGAGTTCCTCGAGCGGTTGGCCGAGGAGGCCGGAGTGCCGGCCCATCTCCGATGGGAGGGCGCACCGTCGGTTGGCCGCGGCCTGCACGAGATGGCCAATGCGATCGATGCCGACCTGATCGTGGTCGGGTCCTCCAGGCATTCGCGGCTCGGCCGCGTCGGGGTTCCCGACCACACGCACGCAGCGCTCGACGGCGCGCGCTGCGCGGTGGCGGTGGCGACCGCCGGCTACGCCACCGCCGGCCCGGCGGCCGTGCATGAGATCGGCGTGGGTTACGACGGATCCGCCGAGAGCGCGCACGCCCTGGCCGTGGCCAAGGAGCTCGCCGGCGAGCTCGGCGCGAAGGTGTCCGCGTTCCAGGCGGTGGCGGCGCCGATGTTCGGCTATTCCGGACTTTCGACGACGCAGCCCTCGGCCGCGACGATCGAGGGGATGGTCAAGCGGGCCGGCGAGGCCATGGCCGGGCTGGGCGTGGACAGTCGCGTGACATACGGCGACCCGGCCGAGGAGCTCACGGTGTACAGCGCGTCGGTCGATCTGCTGATCATGGGCTCACGCGGGTACGGACCGATCGGACGCCTGTTCAACGGCAGCACCGCGCGGAGCCTGGCGAGCACCGCACGGTGCCCGCTGCTCGTGCTCCCGCGCGGCGCCCGCGACCCATCCGCGGAGCCCGCATCCCAGAGCAGCTCGGACGCGATGGCAACGACGGGCTGACCGGCCTGGCCGGTTGGGCGGCTAAGGCGCCGCCGTCAGGCGCCGCCGACCATCGTCCTAGAGGCTCGCGCGACGCGCGGAGGCGATGGCTTCGGCGACCGTGCGGACGCCGAGCTTCTCCTCCAGCCGCTCGAGGCGCGCGCACACCGCGTGGAGGCTGAGGAACAGCTCATCGGCGAGGCCGGCCTCGCCGTCGATCGTGCGGGCCGCCTCGAGCACCTCGCGTTCGCGGCCGGTCAAGCCGAGCCGCTCGAGCGCGCCGACGCGGAAGCTCGCGACCTCCTCCTCGAGCAGCAGAGCGTGCGGGTCGCCGGGCAGCAGGTGAACGGTCAGCCGCCCGCCCTCGCGCACGCTCTCGAGCGCGGGTCGCGGCGGGAGCGCCAACCACGAGGCGACCGGGCCGGGCAGCCAGCCCGGATGCTCGGCCGGCCCGAAGTGCTCGGCCAGCCATCGACCGGCCTCGGGGCTCGAGTGCTGGATCTCACCGTGGCCGTCGAGCAGGACGACCGCGGTCCCGAGTGGTGGGCTCGACGCGAGCGCCAGCAGCAGCCGCTCGCGCGCCTGCGACATCTCGAGCGCGTACTCCACGCAGGGCCGGGCGACGTCGAGGACGTCGCGATCGCGCTCGGAGAAACAACGCTCGTGCCGGCCGAGCGCGAACACGACCGCCTCGCCGGCGCCCGGGCGGACGGCGATCGAGATCCCGTACTCGGCGCCGGACCGGTGCCGTAGCTCGCCGTAGCGCTGGCTGCGCGCCAGCAGCGGTGGCTCGAGCGCGCCCTTGGCCAGCGCGGTCCGGCTCCAGCTCGACAGGTCGGCCGGGACCAGCCCGACCAGCTGCTCAAGCGCGGTTTGGGTCGCCTGCAGCGGCGTCAGCGTCGGCTCGAACGCGAACGGGAGACGCTCGGCGGCACGCAGATCGGCTTCGTCAAGCCACGCCATGCGTCCACCGAGCTTACCGCCGGCGGGCGTGGATCGGTAGGGGCGGTCGGATGTCCGGTGCATGACCTAAGCCGAGCTAGTGCGCGCGTCATGATTGAGTGATCACACACACGGGAGCCACCATGACGACCAATCACATGGCGACCGCCGACGTCGCGCGCGTCGCCCAGCGCGCGCTCCGCAGCGTGGCCGCCGGACGGCTGGCTGCATTCCCCTTTTCGATCCGCTTCTGGGACGGAAGCGTCATCCCCGCGCGGTCCGGCGCGACCGCCGCCCGGGGCGGCCCGCCGACACTCGTCGTGCGCAACCCCGCGGCGCTGTCTGACCTGCTGCACGAGCCCAACGAGATCGGGCTGACGCGCGCGTGGGTGCGGCGCACCCTCGACGTGGACGGCGACCTCGAGGACGTGCTGGCCCTGCGGGAGCGCTACGCCGGTCTGCATCTGCCGGCGCGGGAACGCGCACGACTCGCGCTGGCGGCGGTTCTCGCCGCGGGACCGCGCGTGCTGCGTCGCCAGCCGGCGCCGACCATCGAGGCGCGGCCGCGGGGCCGCAGGCATTCGGTGGCACGCGATCGCGAGGCGGTCCGCCACCACTACGAGCTGTCGAACCGCTTTTACGAGCTGCTGCTCGGGCCCAGCCTGGTGTACTCGTGCGCGTATTTCGAGGGTCCGGGGGATTCACTCGGGCGAGCGCAGGAGCGAAAGCTCGAGACGATCTGCCGGAAGCTGCGGCTGGCACCCGGCGAGCGGCTGCTCGACGTGGGGTGCGGGTGGGGATCGCTGCTCTTGCACGCGGCGCGGCACCACCGCGTCCGGGGGGTCGGCGTGACACTGTCGGACGCCCAGGCCGAGCTGGCCCGGGAGCGGATCGCGCGGGCGGGCCTGAACGACCAGGTTGAGATCCGCGTTTGTGACTACCGGCAGGTGAGCGACGGCCCGTACGACAAGATCGCGAGCGTCGGCATGTACGAGCACGTGGGGCGGGATCAGCTCGACGTGTACGTCAGCCACGTGCACCGGCTGCTGGCGCCCGGCGGGCTGTTCCTCAATCACGGGATCGCGCGCCTGCGCGAGCGCCGCGGCGCCGAGGACACGTTCATCAGCCGCTACATCTTCCCGGACGGCGAGTTGCACCCCGTGACCGACGTGCTGCGCTCGATGGAGACCAGCGGTCTCGAGATCCGCGACCTCGAGTCCCTGCGCGAGCACTACGCGCTCACGCTGCGACGATGGGTGGCCAACCTCGACGCCTGGCGCGAGGAGGCGATCGGCGAGGTGGGCGAGATGCGGGTCCGCGCCTGGCGCCTGTATCTGGTCGGCTGCGCCCACGCCTTCGCGACCGGGGAGATCAGCGTGTTCCAGGTCCTGAGCGTCCGGGGCGGGGCTCCGCACAACCTCCCGCTCAGCCGGCGCGCGCTGCTCGCCTGAGGGCAGCGAGTTATCTGCGCTGGTCGACGGCGCGTTGAAGCTGCGCCTTGTTCATGCTCGAGCGGCCGTCGATGCCGAGCTGGCGCGCCTCGTTGTAGAGCTGGTCGCGCGTGCGGCCCTTCTCCCGGTTGGTCCCGGAGCGCTGACCGCCGCGTCGCGACGAGGACATGTCCTGCGTCGAGGTCCGGGAGCTGGTGCGCGACTCGCCCGACCGGGCGCGTTCCTTGTTCACGGTTCGCGCCGCGATCTCCTCGGCGCGACGCTCGCTCGCCCCTTGGCCGCGCTCACTCGCCTTGATGTGCTCGTACTGGCGGGCGCGCTTGCTGGCTTTCTTAATGCCGCGCGGGGGCATCCCGTACCTCCTCGTCGTGGACCGTGCTGCTCTCAGTGCAGCGCATACCCGGCGCGGGTCGCCAGAAACGGCTTACTGATCCAGCGGAGACTGATCGGGCGGTACCCCACGCCCGAAGTCAGGGTCCTGCGAGCTGTAGGGGCCGTCTTCGCCCCGGACGTCGCGGTAGCGCCGGTCGAACAGCTCGAGCACGGCGGTGACGTCGCTCGGACCGCGCAGGTCGTGGCTGACGCCAAACGCTTGCTGTCCGCCCTCCTCCTCCGCCGGCTCGGCATCTCCGTGCTCGATCAGCTCGTCGGCCTCGGATTCCAGGAACGGCAACTCGGCCACGCCCCGATCGGGATAGAGCAAGCCGAGCTCCGAGTCCTCGTAGCGGACTACCGCGGCGCCGTCGGCGCGCCGCTCGATGTGGATGCCCGGCCAGGTGGCGAGCTCGTTGGCGACGTCGTCGACGACTGCGTCCGGCTTGGTCACACGCTGATCGTATCCGTTGCGGGCCGCCAGCCGATAGCCGGCGCGATGTCACGCGCGATCGTCTCGAGCAGCCGCGCGTTGTACTCGACGCCGAGCTGGTTTGGCACCGTCAGCAGCAGCGTGTCGGCCGCCTGCACTCCTGCGTCGCGGGCGAGCTCCTCGGCGATCGCGTCCGGCTCGCCGGTGTAGGTGCGACCGAACCGCGCGAGCGCGCCGTCCAGATATCCGACCTGATCCTGGCCATTGCCGGCGCGGCCCCCGAAGTAGGACCGGTCCTCGTCGGTGACGATCGGGATCACGCTGCGACTGACCGACACCCGCGGCTCGTGCGACCAGCCGGCCGCCGCCCACGCCTCCCGGAAGATTGCGATCTGCTCGGCCTGGAGCTCGTCGAACGGGATGCCGGTGTCTTCGAGCAGCAGCGTCGAGCTCATCAGGTTCATCCCCTGCTGACCCGTCCACCGAGCGCTCTCGCGGTTGCCCGAGCCCCACCAGATTCGCTCGGGGAGTCCGGGCGACTGCGGCTGAATCGGCAGCAGGCCGGTTGCGCCGGTCATCTCCGGATTCGCCTGGACGACGCCGTCACCGGCGATCGCGCGGCGGAACAGAGCGGTCTTCTCGCGCGCCAGATCGGCGTCGCTCATGCCCTCGGGCGGGACGTAACCGAACGCATGCGCGCCGTCCAGCGCCGGCTCGGGCGACCCGCGGCTGATTCCAAGCTGTAGCCGCCCACCGCTGATCAGGTCCGCGGCGGCCGCCTCTTCGGCCATGTACAGCGGGTTCTCGTAGCGCATGTCGATCACAGCCGTGCCGATCTCGATGCGGGACGTGCGAGCGCCGATCGCGGCGAGCAGCGGGAACGGCGAGGCGAGCTGGCGGGCGAAGTGGTGCACGCGGACGAACGCGCCGTCGATGCCGAGCGCCTCGGCCGCCGCGGCGAGCTCGATCGTCTGCCGGTGCGCGTCGGCGGCGGTCGGCGTCCGCGACCACGGCGCGGCCTGCCAGTGCCCGAAGGAGAGAAAGCCGATGCGCTTCACAAAATGAAGTATAGGACGCCGCGATCGGCGCGCCCACCGGCTACGCCGTCGCCGACTGCGCGATCGCGAGCAGCCGCTGATATTCGGACGCGGCCCGCTCCTCGCGGTCGAGCGCGGCGCAGTAATCCTCGAAGGCGAGCGCTCGCCACGCGGATGCCGCTCGGACCCACTCGCGGTAGGCCGCGTCCACGGCGACGCTCTCCTCGCGCCAGCCGACGTAGCCATCCATGACCGCGTCGATGAGCTTCGATATTGATGAGGTGACGGCGGAGCTGCTGCGTCTCATGAGGGTCATCTCCGAGGAGGTTGAGCGAACGTGCTGTTTCTCCGTTAGACGCCGTCGAGGCCCGTTCCATTCCAGAGGCGGGTTTATCCTGGTGTCCGATGGCCCGTCGCGCACCCAAGGTGCCGCCGCGGCTGCACGAGCTCGAGGCGGAGATCATGGAACAGGTCTGGCGGTATCAGGGGCCGACCACCGTCAAGCTGGTCATGGATGCGCTCAACCGCAAGGCCAAGCCGCCGCGCGCGTACACGACGTACATGACGGTCATGCGCCGCCTCGACGACAAGGGGCTGCTGAGCCGCCGGCGAAGCGGTCGCCGCGACGCCTACGAGCCCACGCTCACGCGCGAGGAGTACCTCGAGCGGCGCGCCGGCGCCGAGGTCCGGGGGCTCGTCGAGCAGTTCGGCGACGTGGCGCTGGCGCACTTCGCGCGGAGCCTGTCGTCGCTGGATCCCGCCAAGCAGCGCCGGGTCCGGCGGCTGGCCGCCCGCCGCTGAAAACTAGAAGCCCAGGGCGCAGCCGTCCTTGCGCGCGTCCGAGCCGCCGAACAGCGTGCCGTCGCGCAGGACGATCGCCTGCCCGCCGCCGAACGGGGAGCGCGCCGTCTCTCGTCGGATCTCGAGGCCGAGGTCGGACAGCTCGCCGGCCCGCTCCCACAGCGGCTGCTCGAGGCCGAGGGCGTGGCCGTCGACGCGGAAGCGACCCCGGTCCAGGGCGACCTGCGGATCGCCCGGGCCGAGTGCGTCGCCGCCACCCAGCAACGAGCAGAGGAATTGCACGTGCGACTGGGCCTGGATGAACCCTCCCATCAGGCCGAACGGGCCGACCAGTTCGCCGTCGCGCGTGAGCATCCCCGGAATCAGCGTGTGGTAGGGACGCGTGCCGCCGATCACCTGTCCCTGCACGGCGAAGCCGGCGGCCCGGTTGTTCAGTACGGCGCCGGTGTGGCCGGCCACCACACCCGAGCCGAACGTCTCGTACAGGCTCTGGAGCAGCGACACGGCCATCCCGTCGGGGTCGACCGCGCACACGCACACCGTCCCGCCGGCCGGCTCGGCGACCGGGCCGGGGAGCTCGGACCGGCGAGCGATGATGTGCTCGTGGGCGAGCAGATGCGAGACGTCGGCGCCGTCGCGGACATTGGCCAGCGCGTCCTCGAGCGCCAACGCGACCGCGACCACCTGGTCACGCAGTCCGGCGTCTCGATCCCCCAGGATCGCGAGGGCCTCGAGCGCGGCGATGCCCTGGGTGGGAGGCGGCAGCTCGGCCACCTCGACACCGCGGTAGGTGAACGAGAGCGGCGACACCCAACGCGGGCGATATGCCGCCAGGTCCTCGAGTGTCAACCAGCTCGCCCGGGCGATCGCCTCGGCGGGCGGTCCGCCGTACAGGTACTGCGGTCCGTGCTCGGCGACGGCGCGCAGCGTGTCCGCGAGCCCGGGAAGGCGGTAGCGCTGCCCGAATCGGGGCGGCGGGCCCATCGCGGCCGGCGCCCGATCGGTGGCGCGCCAGGTCCACGCGCAGTTGAAGCCGGCCGGAACCCCGCCGGCGCCCAGCTCGATGGCCGGCCGCAGGCAGCGCTCGAGGCCGTGGCGGCCGAAGCGGTCGGCGAGCTCTCCCCAGCCGGCGACTGCGCCGGGGACATCGACCGAGCGGGGGCCGGACCAATCGGGTGGCTCGCGGGGAGCGAGGGCCGGCGCAGGCCCGGCCGCATCGAGCGCGTGTAACACGCCGGAGGGCTCACGGACGAGGGCGAACAGGTCGCCTCCCACGCCGGTGGCGTGCGGCTCGGTCACGCACAGCACGGCCGCGGCGCAGATCGCGGCGTCGACCGCGCTGCCCCCCTCGCGCAGGACATCGAGCGCGTGGAGCGCCGCGAGCGGCTGGCTGGTGGCGACCATTGCGTTCGAAGCGACCGATGCCGCCCGCGTCGGCGAGAGGGAGAACGACACGCGGCCCGATCTTACGTGCGTGAACGGTGTTCAGCGGCGGCGCCTGGCGGCCGCGCCTTGGCTCGATGACTCGTCGAGCCAAGGCCGCAGAGCAGTAGCCGCGCGGATGGCCGGCCGACGTAGGTCCGAGCCATGCCTTCGCTTCGCACCTACTTGCGCGCCGCTCCCGCGGCGCTGGCCGCCACCCTGTTCCTCGCCCCGGCCGCCCACGCGTCCAGTTATGGACCGGCGATGTCGACCGCGCAGGTCCGCTCGATGCAGGCGCAGGGCGTGCGCGAGATCGTCCTCGACCGCAGGCCTGGGGTGTCGGCGGCGCAGATGGCCCAGCTGCGCGCCCAGGCCGGCGTCACCTACCTCGGGCCGGGGCCCCTGCCGGGTACCGAGCTCGACCGCGCGGCGGGACAGCTGACCGCCGCGGTGGCGGTACTCGAGCGCGAGCCGCAGCTGGCCTACGCGCAGCCCGACGGCGAGGTGCAGGCCACCGCCGCCCCGAACGATCCCTACTTCCCCGAGCAGTGGGCGCTCCAGAACACCGGGCAGACGGTCAACGGGGCGAGCGGGACCGCCGGCGACGACATCGGCGCGAGCTATGTGTGGCCCCACTCGACGGGCGCTGGGGTGACGGTTGCGGTCGTCGATACGGGCGTCGACTCCACCGCCCCCGACCTGAGCGGACAGCTCGTGCCCGGCTACTCCTGGGTTAACGGCGACACCGACACCCAGGACGAGAACGGCCACGGCACCCACGTGACCGGGATCATCGCCGCGGCACAGAACAACGGGATCGGCGTGAGCGGCGTGGCGCCCGGCGCGCACGCGATGCCGTTGCAGGTGCTCGACGCCACCGGAAGCGGCACCGATGCGAACGTCGCCGCCGCGTTCGACTACGCCGCCGCTCACGGCGTCCCGATCGTCAACGCGAGCCTGGGCAGCACCACTCCGTCGGACGTGATCGACCAGGCGATCGCCGCCAACCCGAACACGCTGTTCGTCGTCGCCGCCGGCAACGACGGAACCGACAACGACGACACGCCGTTCTATCCGTGCGACTACACCGCGCCCAACCTGATCTGCGTCGGCGCGTCCGATCAGAACGACGAGCCGGCGAGCTTCTCCGACTATGGTGCCAACACCGTCGACCTGTTCGCACCGGGCGTCAACATCCTCTCGACGTGGCTCTCGAGCGGCGGCTACGCCCAATACGCCTACGGCGACGGCACGTCGATGGCCACGCCGATGGTGTCGGCCACGCTCGCGTTGATGCTGGCCCGCAATCCGTCGCTGTCGGCCGCCCAACTCAAGGACGACCTGCTCGCGAGCGTCGATCCCGAGCCGCCGCTCGCGGGGGAATCGGTCAGCGGCGGCGAGCTCGACGCGGCCGCCGCCGTGGCCCTGGCGGGTGGAGATCCGCCGTACGCGGCGCCCGGCAACCGGATCCGCCCCGCGATGAGTGGGTCGGCCACCGTCGGGGGCACACTGACCGTGACCACGGGGAGCTGGAGTCGCGGGCCGACCGGCTACGCCTACCAGTGGGAGCGGTGCTGGCTCGGGATCTGCCTGCCGGTGCCGGGCGCGACGAGCGCGAGCTACACGCTCGGCGCGGTCGATGCCGGCACGAGCATCTATGCGGTCGTCACGGCGACCAACGCCGCGGGCTCCACGCAGGCGACGAGCATCGATGCGGCCCAGCCGCCGGCGGCCGCGTCGCCGTCCCCGGCGGCGACTTCCTCCGCCGCCAGCGGGGTCCACGTGACGGCCGGATCGCGACCGACCCGGGCGCGGTCGAGCCGGCGGACCCGGAAGCGAAAGGCGCGCGTCCACGCTACGCGCAAGCGCCCGCGCCGGCGTCCGACCAAGCGCGGGCGAACGACCGTCAAGTCCCGGTCGGACCGAAGCGCTCGGTCCTGATCCGGCCGGGGTCGTGCCCGATCTCGACGAGCCAGCCGGAGGCGGCCTCGACGAACGCGTTCGGCCCGCAGATGTACACGAGCGGCATCTCGGCCACTGCCCCGATCGCCATCTCGAGCAGCGGGCGGTCGATCCGTCCTGTGTGGCCGGCGTAATCGTCGGGCCACTCCCGGGTCAGCGCGAACCGGAGCTCGAACTTCTCGTGGGTGTCCGCGTCCCTCAACAATTCGTCGCGGTAGATCACCTCGCTCCACGACCGCGACGAGTAGACCATGCTGACCGGAACCTCGGGGCCGGTGGCGATCCAGTGGCGGACGATCGCGCGCAGCGGCACGATGCCAGACCCGCCGCCGATCAGCCCGACCGGGCCGCCGAGCGACTCCTCCCACACGAAGTAGCCGCCGATCGGGCCCCGCAGCTCGAGCTGATCGCCCGGGCGGAGCTCCTCGACGAGATACGGGGAGACCTCGCCGTCGTCGAGGCGCTCGATGGTCAGCATCAGGTGCTCGTCCTCCGGCGCCGAGGCAATCGAGTAGCTGCGCTCGGCCACGTAGCCGTCTTCCGCGGTCAGCCGTACGTCGACGTGCTGGCCTGCCCGGTGTCCCGGCCAGTCAGGCGGATCGAGCACGAGGCTGGTGACTCGCTCGGTCTCGACCATCAGCTCGACGACCGTGGCGAGCTGCCAGGTCAGCGGAGCGCCTAGTCCCCCTGGTAGCGCTGCTCTTTCCATGGGTCTCCGTGATTGTTGTAGCCGTAGGTCTCCCAGAACCCCGGCTCGTCGTCGGGCGTCAGCGTCAGTCCCCGCACCCACTTCGCGCTCTTCCAGAAGTACAGGTGCGGGACGAGCAACCGGGCCGGGCCCCCGTGCTCGGGGTGCAGCGGCTCTCCGTCGAACTCGTAGGCCACCCATGCCTTGCCGCCGGTGATGTCGTCAAGCCCCAGGTTCGTGGTGTATCCGCCGTCCGAAAAGGCGGTCACCCACGCGGCCTCGGTACCGACGTTCGCGAGCAGGGTGTCGATCGAGACGCCCTTCCAGTGCGTGTCGAACTTCGACCACTTGGTCACGCAGTGGATGTCCACGGTCGGAGTTTCGGCCGGTAGGGCGAGCAACTCCTGCCACGTCCACGACGCCGAGTTGTCGACCAGGCCGTCGATCCGAAAGCTCCACTGATCGAGCGGTGTGTGCGGCGTCGGTCCGGCCGACAGCACCGGGAACCCCGTCTCGACGTACTGCCCGGGCGGTAATCGGGACGGATCGGCCGGCGGCTGGCGCCGGCCGTGGAACCCACGCGAGATCGGGGACATCAGCGGCCACCCACGGGCGGGAACTGGGCGCGGATCATCCACAGCTGCTTCTCGAGCTCGCGGAGCACCTCGATCAGCACGTCCTGGCTCGCGGCGTCGATGTCGCCCATGCGATCCATCCGCTCGCGCACGCTGTCGGCCACGATGTTGAGGCGCTCGGTCACCTCGCGCACCACCACGTGATCGGCGACCGCGCCGCGCTGCACCTTGTGAAGCCCGCTGCTCGCCGACACCGTCGCGCTCTGGCCATCGACGTAGTGCCCGAGCGCCACGGCGCGTTCGGCGACCAGGTCTGAGAGCTCGCGCCACGAGTCGACGAATTCATCGAGCTGCTCGTGCAGGGGCTTGAACAGCGGCCCGACGACGCTCCAGTGCAGCTGCTTGCCGAGCAGCGAAAGATCGACCAGCTCTACCAGCGTGGCCTGCATCTGATTGCCGACGTCGTCGCGCTGATGCGGATCGGCGAGGGCCGGAAGGTGCGCTTGGGTGGTTGATGCCATGCTCTGCTCCTGATCGGACGATGGGGTAAGCACCGGCGAGTCCCGCTGAGATGAGCTTAATTGTGCCTGGCGTTCTCAAGCGACAGAATGAGTGTGCGTGAGCGACTCGCAACTTACCCCCAGGTCCTCGACGGACTCCGACAACAAGTCGACTTCGCGCGCGCCGATGCCGCGCGACAGGCAGGGATGGCGCGTCGCCCCGGCTCCGGACGGCAGAGGCACTCCGGACGAGCACAAGCCGACGCCGCCCCATCGGTGGCGCGGGCTGTGGGTCTTCTTCATCGTCCTGCTGGCCTTGAACTGGTTGTCGGTGCTGGTGTTCAAGCCGGCCGGGCAGCCGCGCGTCACGGTGCCGTTCAGCCCCTACTTCCTCAACCAGGTCCAGGACGGCCAGGTGACCTCGATCACGACCAAGAACGACACGATCGACGGCACGTTCAAGACCAAGGTGACGTACCCCGCGGGCGACACGAAGGCCACGCCGACGACGCTGTTCGCCACCCAGATCCCGTCGTTCTGGAACAGCAACGACCTGGTGAGCGAGCTGCGATCGCAGGGCGTCCAGGTCAACGCCAAGAACCCGAGCACCGGCACCTCGGTGGGGGTCGAATTGCTCGTCGGATTTGCCCCGACGCTGTTGCTGTTCGGGCTGATCTATTGGGGCCTGCGACGCGCGTCGGCGGCCGGCGGGGGCGGGCTCGGCGGCCTCGGAGCCTTCGGGCGCTCGCAGGCCAGGCGCGTCGATCCGCAGACGATCCGCGTGACGTTCGACGACGTGGCCGGGATCGACGAGGCCAAGGCCGAGCTGACCGAGATCGTCGACTTCCTCAAGGAGCCGGAGCGCTATCAGAAGCTCGGCGGCCGGATGCCGCACGGCGTGCTGCTGTACGGGCCGCCCGGCACGGGCAAGACGCTGCTGGCGCGCGCCGTGGCGGGCGAGGCGCACGCCGCGTTCTTCTCGATCGCCGCGTCGGAGTTCATCGAGGCGATCGTCGGCGTCGGCGCCGCCCGCGTGCGCGACCTGTTCGCCAAGGCCAAGGAGGCCGAACCGGCGATCATCTTCATCGACGAGCTCGACGCGATCGGCCGCTCGCGCCAGGGGTCGGTCTCGGTGACCGGCGCCAACGACGAGCGCGAGCAGACGCTCGACCAGATCCTCACCGAGATGGACGGATTCGAGCCGAGCCAGGCGGTCGTCGTGATCGGCGCGACCAACCGGGCCGAGATCCTTGATCCGGCTCTGCTTCGCCCGGGTCGGTTTGACCGGCGGGTCGCCGTGCAGCCGCCCGACCGGAACGGTCGGGTCAAGATCCTCGAGGTGCATACGCGCTCGATACCGCTCGATAAGGATGTCGACCTCGGGGCGCTCGCGTCCTCGACGCCCGGGATGGTCGGCGCCGACCTGGCCAACCTGTGCAACGAGGCGGCGCTGCTGGCGGCCAGGCGAAACCACGAGAAGGTCCACATGGCCGACTTCACCGACTCGCTCGAGAAGATCATCCTGGGCGCGCCGCGCGGGATCATGCTGAACAAGGCGGACCGCGAGCGGACCGCCTACCACGAGTCCGGGCACGCGCTCGTCGGAATGCTCACTCCCGGCGCCGACCCGGTGCGCAAGGTGTCGATCATTCCCCGCGGCCAGGCGCTCGGGGTCACGCTGTCGACGCCCGACGCCGACCGGGTGTCCTACTCGCGCGATGAGCTCGAGGCCCAGATCAAGGTCGCGCTGGGAGGTCGCACCGCCGAGGAGGTCGTGTACGACAAGATCACCACCGGCGCCGAGTCCGACCTGCAGCACCTCACCCAGATCGCGCGGTCGATGGTGGGCCGGTGGGGCATGAGCGACAAGCTCGGGCCCCTGACACTGCTTCCGCAGGACGGGCAGGGTCCGCTGCTGCCCGGCGCGAGTGAGGTCTCGCCCCAAACGGAATGGCTGATCGACCAGGAGGTCCAGAAGCTGGTCGAAGAAATGCACGCCGAGACGACCAAGCTGCTGACCGGCCACCGCGCCAAGCTCGAGAGCCTCGCCCACGCCCTGCTCCTGGCCGAGACACTCGACGCGCCGGCCGCGTACGCCGCGGCCGGAGTCCCCATGCCCGCGCCGCCCGAACCCCAGCCGGAGCCCGAGCCGGCGGTCGCGACGCCAAGCTGAGTTCTCGCTCTCGCTCGATGGAGTCCACGCTGGGCGGGCGGGAACCCAAATCAATCAAAAAAATCCTCGTAAATTGCGGCATCAGTTAGACTCGCGCCGCTCGTGGCCGGTGGTGGACGTTTTCGCGATCTGGTAGGGCGATTGCCCCGGACCCGGGCGGCGCTCGCGTACGCCGAGGAGCGCCACGCCGGCCAGCGGCGCAAGGCCGACGGCGCGCCGTTCATCGAGCACCCGGTCGAGGTGGGCTGGCTGCTGTACTGGGCCGGCGCGCCGGACGACGTGATCGCCGCCGGGGTGCTGCACGACACGATCGAGAAGACCGGCGCCTCGGTCGGGGAGCTCGAGGATCGGTTCGGTCCCCACACGGCGGGGCTCGTCGCGGCCCTGAGCGAGGATCCCGGGATCCCGACCTATGCGAGGCGCAAGGCGGCGCTGCGTGACCAGGTCGCCGCCGCCGGACCCGAGGCGTTGATGGTGTTCGCGGCGGACAAGATCTCCAAGGTCCGCGAGCTCCGGCTGGCGCGGTCGCAGGCCAAGGTTCCCCGGCGTCGCCTGACGCACTACCGCCGCTGCCTGGAGCTGCTCGAGCGGCTGCTTTCCGATTCGCCGCTGGTGATGCAGCTACGGACCGAATTCGATCGCGTCGCCGCGCCGGCCCTGGCCGCGTAGCGTCTACGCCGCGATCACGCCGTCGGTCAGCGGGTCGACCGCGGCGAGATTCCGGGCGAGCTCGTCGGGGATCCCGTAGCGGGCGGCGAGGGCCGCCGGCGCGAGGTAGGTGAGCTTGGTCTGATCGCCGTCGGCCCACACGAGCACCTTGAGCGGGAGATCGAGTGCCACCTGCGGCACCGCCTGCATGACGGGCGTGCCGGCCACCGGGCTCCCGAACACCACCACCTTGGTGTCGCGCAGCTCGATGCCGTGGGCGGCCGCCTCGCCGCTGTGGTCGAACACCGCGAACAGCTTGATGCCCTTGCTCTCGATCAGGTCGGTCAGGCGCTTGACGGTGTCGGGGACGGAATGCGGGCTGAGTTTGGTTACCAGATCGTTGGTGGCGGTTTCGTTGGTGGCGGTCATGAGCGGGCTCTGTTCTGACGGGGGTTGGCAAGGGGGGTCAGCTCGGCTTGCAGCCGATCGCGCAGGTTCTCGTACTGGGGCGGCAGCCGGAGCTGTTCGCCCAGGTGCTCGGGATCCTCATCGATCGCGAAGCCCGGGCTCGGGGTGGCCAGCTCGAACAGCACGCCACGCGGTTCGCGGAAGTAGATGCTCAGGAAGTACTGGCGGTCGATGACCGGCGTGGGACGCTCGCCGGCCTCAAGCAGGCGCGCGCGCCAGGCGGCGTGCTCGTCGTCGCGGTCGCACCACGCGATGTGGTGCACGGTGCCGGCACCTTGGAGCCCGACCGCGGGCGGCGGATCGTCGTAGCCGTAGGTCGCGGTACGGCGACCGGTGAGCCGATACTCGCCGGGGGCATCGAGCGTGAAGCCCAGCGTCCCGGTCAGGAGCTTGCTTTCCTCGCCGCGCGCGGGGGCGTACACGCGAACGCCGTCGAAGCCCTGGAGGGCATGCTCGGGCGGGATGTCCTGCGCGCGCGCGGTCAGCGGCTCGTCGGTGGTGTTCGTCACGGCGAGCTCGAGGCTGAGGCCCTCGGGGTCGTCGAACCGGATCGCGTCGTCGAGTTCGTGGGTTTCGACGTTCTCGGCGGCCAGGCGGTCGGCCCAGAAGGCGAGCGCCTTCTTGGAGGCGACCCGCCAACGAAGTCGGTGGATCATGCCTGCGCCGGCGCGACCCGGGGCGGCGTCGGGGAACTCGAAGAAGGTCAGGATCGAGCCGGGCGCGCCGCCCTCGTCGCCGAAGTACAGGTGGTAGACGTCGGGGGCGTCGAAGTTGACCGTCTTCTTGACCAGCCGCAGGCCGAGCACGCGCGCGTAGAAGTCGACGTTGCCCGGGGCGTCGGCGGTGATGCAGGTGATGTGGTGGATCCCGTCCAGCTCCATTGCCCTCGTCTCCTGAGTTGCGGTGTCGTCCTCGACGTTGGCAGAGTCGTCAAGGGGCGTTTTGCACCGCGGACGCGCGGGCTACTGCCAGTAGCGCTCGACGGTGTCCGGGTCGCGGACGTGCGCCTGGTCTGGATCGGCGCCGGCGTCGCGCAGCGCCCGGCGCTGGCGCAGCAGGTCCCAGCAGCGGTCGAGCTCGACCTCGACCTCGCGCAGCCGCTCCTGATCGCCCTCGATCCGGTCGGCGTCGTTGCGATCGGACTCCTCGCGGTGGCGGAGGTCGTGCTCCTCGGCGACCAGTCTCTCGATCCGGTTGGCGATCGTCTCGTCAGCGCTCACGACAGTGAATGCTACGCCTCATCATCGATCATGTCGGCGGCGCCTGACGGCGGCGCCTTAGCCGCGGTGGTGATTCACGACCTCGATGTTGTTGCCGTCGGGATCGAACACGAACGCGGCGTAATAGCCCGGGTGGTACTGCGCGCGCTCACCGGGCTCGCCGTTGCTGTGGTACCCGGCCGCGACCGCCGCGGCGTGGAAGCGCTGAACGTCGCCGTCGTCGCGGGTCGGAAAGGCCAGGTGGAGATACTCGGTCGGCCCGTTGGGCGGGTTCCCGACAAGCGAGAACGACCCGGTGGGGCCGCGATACTGGACGCGATCGGCCGTGTCACGATCCTTGTGCAGGCCCGCGTGAGGCGCGATCGTGTCGTAGAAGTCCCGCGCCCGCCCGAGGTCGGCGACGCGGACCCACACGTGGTCGACGATCCCGCCCCGGCGCAGATCACCGTCGTGGACGGCCTCGGCGCTGTTGCCGTCGGGATCGAGCAGGAAGCCCCCGTAGTAGTCGGGTCCGTACTCGGGCCTCAAACCCGGGGCGCCGTCGTCGCGATACCCCGCCTCGGTGCCGGCCCGCCAGAACGCGTCGACGAGCTCGCGCGACGGCGCGACGAAGCCAACGTGTAGGCGCCTCGCCGGCGGGTGCTCGGGATCGGTCGCGTTGATCATGAAATCCTGCCAGCGCGCGAACCCGTCTGATCGCGCGCTCGGCTCGATCCCGAGCGCCTCGAGCACGGTGCTGTAGAAGCGCTCGGAGGCGTCGAAGTCGCTGACCCGTATCGTCACGTGATCGAACATGGCAGAGAAACGATACGACCGGACGAGCTTTCGCCTAGCTGCTCGAGCGGCTGTAACGTGACCGGATGACGGATCGTCAGAAGCGACTCTCACTGGTCGCGGCGATCTTGGGCTCGTTCGTCGCGGGGCTCGACGCGAGCGCCGTCAACGTGGCCTTGCCGGCGATCCGCGCCGACCTGGGCGGCGGCCTGGCCGGTCAGCAGTGGGTGTCGAACGCCTACCTGCTCACGCTCGGATCGCTGATCCTGATCGGCGGCTCGCTCGGGGACCTGTTCGGCGAGCGACGGGTCTTCTCGATCGGCGTGGGCGGCTTTGGCGTGATGTCACTGCTGTGCGCGATCTCGCCGAGCATCGGGTTCCTGATCGTCTGCCGCGGCCTGCAAGGAGTGTTCGGCGCTCTGCTGATGCCCAGCTCGCTGGCCGTGATCGTGGCGGCGTTCCCGCGTGCGGAACGCGGCGCGGCGATCGGATCGTGGACGGCATGGTCGGGCATCGCCACCGTGATCGGGCCGCTCGCCGGCGGCTACTTCGTCGACGCGGTCTCGTGGCGGCTGATCTTCGGGATCAACGTCCCATTCGTGATAGCCACGCTGGCGATCGTCAGGATCGCCGTGCCGCCGCGCGCGCCCGGCCGCCCGCACACGCGCGTCGACTGGGTGGGCGCGGGGCTGACGTTCCTCGGTCTGGCCGGACCCGTGCTCGCGCTGATCCGCCAGCCCGTGGCGGGGTGGACGAGCTGGGAGGTGCTCGTGCCCGGGCTGGGAGGGTTCCTTCTGCTCGGCGTGTTCATCGCCTGGGAGCAGCGCACCCCGGCCCCGATGCTGCGCCTGAGCCTGTTCAAGCGGCGCAACTTCGCGGTCGGCAACGTCCAGACGTTCTCGATGTACGGCGGGCTCAGCGTCACGTTCTTCCTGCTCGTGCTGTTCCTCCAGGAGGTCGCGGGCTACCGCGCGCTGACGGCGGGGTTCGCGCTGATGCCTTCGACGATCGTGATGTTCCTGCTGTCCAAGCGGATGGGGCGCCTGGCGGACCGCTTCGGTCCCCGCCTGTTCATGGGCTTCGGCCCGCTGCTCTCGGCGGTCGGGCTGGCGCTGATGCTCCGGCTGGGTGCGCACGTGAACTACTTCACCGATCTGCTGCCGGGGCTGATCGTGTTCTCGCTCGGGCTGGCCACCACGGTGGCGCCGCTGACCGCGGCGGTGCTGTCCGACGCCGACGAAGGTGACGCCGGCATCGCCTCGGGGATCAACAACGCGATCGCGCGCGTGGCCGGGCTGATCGCGATCGCGGCGCTCGGGGCGGTCATCTCGGCGCAGTTCAAATCGACGCTGTCGCACGGCCTGGCCGGCATCTCGCTGTCGCCGGCGGCGCGGAGCGCGGTGGCGCAGGCCCGACAGGAGACGCTGGCTCGAGTCAACCCCGCGCACACGGGGGTCGTCGTGGCCCACGCCGTGCAGGTCGCGTCGGTGCACGCGTTCCGCGTCGGGATCGGGATCTCGGCCGTCCTCGTCGCGCTCGGCGGCCTGATCGGCCTGGTCGGGATCGTCAATCCGCGGCGCGTGGTGCCCTGCGAGGACTGCGCCGGAGGTCAGCTCGCCGGACAGCCGCTCGAAGCCGGTGAACCGCGACGCTCGGCGTTGACAGCTCGGGCCTGATCGGAATCCATCCACATCTCCCACCGGCGGGACTCGGCGTGATGCGGCTCGAGGAAGTGATACGGCCGTCGCCCTTCGAACTCCATGACGCGCAACCGGCAGGCGCCACCCAGCACCGACGCGATCCGGCGATGCGGCCAGCGCTCATCGGCTGAAGATTTGCCCGGCCGGTGCCGATCATTGGGGCGCCGGACCCCAGCCGATCCAGACCGAACAAACCGCTTTCGTGGCCATCCAGTCGACGAGCGCCCTTAACGCGTACGCCACCGCGGCATCCTCCGCGCCGCTGAGGGCTGAAAGCAACGCGGGCGAAGGAGCGCTCGCGCAGGGCGGGGCTGGCGCCGGCCGAGCTCAGAACGGGCGCCCCGCGCCCGGGGCGCGGGCCAATGCGGCCGAGGCGGCCGAGGCGGCCAAGGTGGTCGAAAACGTGGACGGCCAGGCCGACGAGACATCCGGAGACGAGGCTTCAAGCGCCCAGACCGCCGTGCCCGCCCTGTACGGGAGCAACGCGAGGTCGGTGGCGGGCGGGATGCCGGCCGGCAGCGTCTCGTTCTACGCCTGAGCTCGTTCGGGTTCAATAGGCCCACCCGCCCAGCGGATCCCGACCCGAGGAGGACTCGATGGAACAGCGGCGCATCGTGGCGATGGGCGGCGGCGGGTTCTCGATGGAGCCCGACAACCTGCTGCTCGACCGGTTCGTCCTATCGCTTGCCCGATCCTCTCCCCCGCGCGTGTGCTTCGTGCCGACGGCGAGCGGCGACGCCGAGGGATACGTCGCGAGCTTCTATCGGGCGTTCACGTCGCTGGACTGCCGGCCCACGGACCTCCAGCTGTTCGAGCGGACGATCGGCGACCTCGAGTCGTTCGTGCTCGCGCAGGACGTGATCTACGTGGGCGGCGGCAACACGGCGAGCCTGCTCGCGGTCTGGCGGGCCCACGGGCTCGATCGGGTCCTGCGCACGGCCTGGGAGCAGGGGGTGGTCTTGTGCGGCCTGAGCGCCGGCATGAACTGCTGGTTTGAGCAGTCGGTCACCGACTCGTTCGACCTCGCCCGGCTCGCGGCGCTGCACGACGGCCTCGGGCTCCTTCCCGGGAGCGCGTGCCCGCATTACGACGGCGAGGAGCAGCGGCGACCGACGTTCACGGGGCTGGTCGCGAGCGGCGAAATGCCAGACGGCTGGGCCGCCGACGATGGCGCCGGGCTCGTGTTCGCCGGCCACGAGCTGGCCGAGGTCGTCGCCTCCCGGCCCGGCGCCGGCGCCTACAGAGTGCTGCGGACGCCTGGCGGCGGCGTGAGCGAGCGACCGCTGCCGGCGCGCTATCTCGGCGCGTAGAGGGTTCCTGCTAGAACCTGAAGCGATGCCTCGCGCCGTCCGCTTCGACCACTACGGAGACGTCGATGTACTCGACGTCGTCGACGTCGAGCGTCCGACGCCCGGCCGTGACCAGGTGCTGGTCAGGGTCAAGGCGGCCGGCATCAATCCGGGCGAGGCGTCGATCCGCAGGGGCCTGCTGCACGAGCGCTGGCCTGCCACCTTCCCATCGGGCGAGGGCAGCGATCTGGCCGGCGTCGTCGACGAGGCCGGCCCCGGCGTCGAGCAGTTCTCGGCCGGCGACGAGGTGATCGGGTGGACAGACGAGCGCGGAAGTCAGGCCGAGCTCGTAATCGTTCCGGTCGGCCAGCTCGTCCTCAAGCCGGCCGGCGTCTCGTGGGAGGCCGCCGGGGCGCTGTTTGTCGCCGGCGTCACGGCGTATGCCGCGGTCCACGCGGTCGGCGTCACGCACGGAGACACGGTCGTCGTCTCCGGTGCCGCCGGCGGCGTCGGGTCGATCGCGGTGCAGCTCGCGGTAGAGGCAGGCGCGTCGAACGTGATCGGCCTGGCCAGCGAGAGCCACCATCAGTGGCTGCGCGATCACGGCGTGACCCCGGTGGCCTACGGCGACGGCGCTGCCGAGCGGATTCGGGAGGCCGCGGGCGCGTCCGTCGACGCGTTCGTCGACACCTACGGCGGTGGCTACGTGCAGCTTGCCGTCGAGGACCTCGGCGTGGCCCCGGATCGCGTCGACACGATCATCGACTGGGAGGCGGCCGGGAAGTACGGGGTCAAGACCGAGGGGTCGCTCGCGGGCTCGAGCCCCGAGGTGCTCGGCGCGCTGGCCAAGCTGATCGACCAAGGAAAGCTCGAGATCCCGATCGCGAACGCGTATCCGCTCGATCGGGTGCGTGACGCCTACACCGAGCTCGAGCGCCGGCACACGCTCGGCAAGATCGTGCTTCGCCCGTGATGGAATACCGCCAGCTCGGCCGCGCCGGGCTGCGCATCTCGAAGCTGACGCTCGGCACGATGACGTTCGGCGGCCGCGGGAACTTCGCCAGCGTCGGCAACACCGACGTCGAGGGCGCCCGGCGCCAGGTCGGAATGGCACTCGACGCCGGCGTAAACGTGATCGACACCGCCGACGTGTACTCGGGCGGCGCGGCGGAGGAGATCGTCGGTCAGGCCGTGCGCGGCCTGCGCGACCGGGTGCTGATCGCGACCAAGGCCCGGATGCCGATGAGCGACCGCCCCAACGACGCGGGCCTCTCACGCCAGCACCTGATCGAGGCGTGCGAGGCGAGCCTGCGCCGGCTTGACGTCGACCACATCGACCTCTACCAGGTGCACGAATGGGACGGTCAGACGCCGCTCGAGGAGACGCTCGCCGCGCTTGACCATCTGGTCCAGAGCGGCAAGGTCCGCTACGTCGGGTGCTCGAACTTCGCCGGCTGGCAGGCGATGAAGGCGCTGGGGATCGCGGACCGGACCGGGCTGCCCCGGTTCGTCAGCCAGCAGATTTACCTGTCCCTCCAGGAGCGCACGGCCGAGTACGAGATCGTGCCCTCGGCGATCGACCAGGGCCTGGGCCTGTTGATCTGGAGCCCGCTGGCCGGCGGGCTACTGAGCGGGAAATACCGCCGCGGGCAGGACGCGCCTCCCGGCACCCGGCAGGCAAGCGAATGGGATGAGCCACCGATCTACGACCCCGACCGGCTGTACGACACGATCGAGGTGCTCGTCGAGATCGCCGAGGGACGGGGCGTATCGCCGGCGCGGGTCGCGCTGGCCTGGCTGCTCGCGCGGCCGGGCGTGACGAGCGTGATCGTGGGCGCACGCACCGACGAGCAGCTGGCCGACAATCTCGCCGCGGCATCGCTTGAGCTGACCGCGGATGAGCGGGGGCGGCTCGAGGAAGTCAGCCGGCCGCCGCTCATCTACCCCCACTGGCACCAGGCCAAGACGGCCTCAGACCGCCTGAGCGAGGCCGACCTGTCGCTGCTCGGTCCGTACCTGGAGAAGTGATCAGTCGCCAAGCGCCTGGGCGAGCCGGCGGCGAGCTCGGTACAGCCGGGTGGTGATGGTCGCCTCGCGCACGCGCAGGGCGCGGGCCGCCTCGCGGTAGGAGAGCCCGACCACGTCGATCGCGACGACCGCTTCGCGAAACGGGTCGGGCAGCGCGGCGATCGCCGCGTACAGCTCGGAGGAGCCCAGCGCCGCCTCTGGCCCGCGGGCGTTGCGGTCCTCGATGCGGTCGAGCTCGTCCGGGAGAGGATCGGTGCGGGGCCGGCGCCCGGCGGCGCGCAGACGCGAGAAGTACGTGTTGCGCAGCACACGGAGCAGGTAGCCGAGATCGTCGTCGGAGCGCAGCATGCGCGGCTTCTGGAGCACGCGCGCGTACGTGTCCTGGACCAGGTCCTCAGCGTCCTCGCGGCTGCCGCACAGCGCCCACGCGGCGCGATAGAGGCGGTCGACGTGATCGCCCAGGCGCTTGGGGTCGAGCTGTCGATCCGGGGCGGCGACGCCCGTGGGTAGGGGTAACGCATCGGCAACCGACATCGATTAGTAGACGCCAGACTCTTGGCACTCCTTCCCGCCCTGCTCGCCGGGCTGGAGTTTGGCGATGCACCTGACGTAGGCGAGAGTCCAGCGCCAAAGTTCCCCCTGCCGCTACGCAGCGGGGAGGCTGAACCGAACCCGGGTCCCGACCCGGGCGTCGGCGAGCCAGATGCGGCCGCCGTGGGCCTCGACGATCGCGCGCGACACGGCCAGCCCCAGCCCGGCCCCGGGGCTCGTGCGCGCCGCGTCGGCACCGCCGCGGTAGAACGCGGTGAACACCCGCTCGCGCTCCTCGGGAGCGATCCCGTCGCCGGTGTCGGCCACCTCGAACTCGATCCCGCTCGCGACCGACTCGGCGCGGACGACGACGCTGCCGTCGGCCGGGGTGTGACGGATCGCGTTCTGGATCAGGTTGAACAGCACGCGCTGGAGCTTCTCGGGGTTGGCCCGGGCCGGGCACAGCGTCTCGGGGACGTCGGCCAGGACCGCCACTCCCTTGGCCTCGGCCTGCACGCGCATCGCCTCGACGGTCTCCGAGACCAGCTCGCGCAGCGGCACCTGCTCGAGCGACCAGTTGATGTCGCCGGCCTCCAGCCGGGAGAGCTCGAACAGGTCGTCGATCAGCACGCTGAGCGCGTCGATGTGGGTGCCCATCCGGCCCAGGTAGCCGCGGCGCGTGGCGGCGTCTTCGACGATGTCGTCGCCGATCGCGTCGGCCAGCAGGCGCAGCGACGTGATCGGCGTGCGCAGGTCGTGCGAGACCGAGGCAATCAGGTTCCGGCGGGCGGCGTCGGACTGGTCGCGGCGCGACTCCTCGTCGCGCAGCTGGTGGATCATCGCGTTGGCGGCCCTCGCGAGCTCGGCCAGCTCGTCATGGGCCGAAGTCTCGATTGTCACGTCGCGCCGGCCGCGCCCGACGGCGGACAGCCCGTCGCGGATCGCCTGCACGTCGCGCAGGATGCCGCCGGTGACGGTACGCGCCGCGACGATCGCGATCAGGCCGGCGCCGATCACGATCGCCGCCACGATCACGACCCCGCGCCCGGAGACCACCATCAGCGCGTCGCCCACGACCAGGCCAATCAACACCGGCGCGACGACGATCGCCACGACGAGCGCGAACTGGCGGCGCAACGAACCCGCGCGAGCGCGGATCCAGCCGACGGGCCCTCGGCTCGTCATGGCTGGAAGCGGTAGCCGACCCCCCACACCGTCTGGATGTGCTGCGGGCGGGCGGGATCGACCTCGATCTTCGATCGGAGCCGGCGGATGTGCACCGTGACGGTCGAGGTGTCGGTGTAGAACGAGTACTGCCAGACGGCGTCCATCAGCTGATTGCGGCTGAACGCCTGGCCGGGGTGGCGGGCCAGGAACAGGAGCACCTCGAACTCTCGGTGGGTTAGCTGCACCTCCTCGCCGCGCACATGAACGCGACGGGACGACGGGTCGATCGTCATGTCGCTCAGCTCCATCGGCGCCTCCTGCGTCCGAGAGGTGTCGAAGCGGCGAAGCACGGCGTCGACCCGCGCCACGAGCTCCGCGGGCGAGAACGGCTTGACCACGTAGTCGTCGGCCCCCAGGCGCAGCCCGATCACCCGGTCGGACTCCTCGCTCTTGGCGGTCAGCAGGATCACCGCGATCCGGTCGCGGTCCTGGTCTCGCAGGCGGCGCATGACCTCGAGGCCGTCGATCCCGGGCAGCATCAGATCGAGCACGACGAGGTCGGGGCGGTGGACGGCGGCCGCGTCGAGCGCCTCGCGCCCGTTGGCGGCGACGCGCGTCGCGTAGCCGGCCCGGCTCAGATACCGCGCCACCACCTCTGTGATCGTCGGCTCATCGTCGACGACGAGCACGGAGCCCCGGACATGGTCCTCCATGTTTTGGATTGTCGCAGCGGCGCAGGGCCGAATCGAGGAGGCGAGCCGCGCATTCATAGCCTGTTCAGATCCAGCGCTGAGTGACAAGTTGATTGAAGCGCTCGTGGGTATCCTGCGACCACTCGATGACCGGCGACATCCTCTGGACCCCACCCGCCGACTGGCGCGAGAGCACCGAGCTCGGCCGCTTCATGGACTGGCTGCGCGACCACGGGCGGGGCGACTTCGCCACCTACGAGGAGCTCCACCGCTTCTCGGTGACCGACCTCGAGGGCTTCTGGGGCGGGCTGTGGGAGTTCTACGGGATCCGGGCCGCCCAGCCCTACGACCGCGTGCTGTCCGACCGCACGATGCCGGGGGCGAGGTGGTTCACCGGCGCCGAGCTGAACTACGCCGAGCATCTGGTCGGCGCCGACGAGGACCTCGACCGAGTGGCCGTGGTCGCGCGCTCGCAGACACGCGCGCCGCGCGAGCTGACCTTCGGCGAGCTGCGCGAGCTGGCCGGGCGCGTGCGCGCCGGGCTGCAGCGCCTGGGAGTCCAGCGCGGGGACCGGGTGGCCGCGTACATGCCGAACATCCCCGAGACGCTGGCGGCGTTCATCGCCACCGCGAGCCTGGGCGCGATCTGGGCCGCGTGCGCGCCCGAGTTCGGGGCGCGCAGCGTGATCGGCCGGTTCGGGCAGATCGAGCCCCGCGTGCTGCTCACGGTGGGCGGCTACGGCTTCCGCGACCGCTACGTCGACCGCCGGGCCGAGGTCGAGGCGATCCGGGACCGCTTGCCGACGGTCGAGCACGTGGTCGGCCTGCCCTACGGCGAGGCTTGGGTCGAGGACGCGATCAGCTGGGAGGAGCTGACGGCCGAGAGCGCGCCTTTGCGGTTTGACCCGGTACCTGTCGACCATCCCCTCTACATCCTGTTCTCCTCGGGTACGACCGGGCTGCCCAAGGCGATCGTGCACGGCCACGGCGGCCAGCTGATCGAGCATCACAAGAACCAGGGAGTGAGCTGGGACCTCAAGCCGGGCGGCCGCCTGCTGTGGTTCTCGACCACCGCCTGGATGATGTGGAACGCGCTCGTCTCGGCGCTGCTCCTGCGCGCGTCGATCGTGATGCTCGACGGCGACCCGGCCTGGCCCGATCTGCTCGAGCAGTGGCGCCTGGCCGAGGAGCTGAAGCCCTCCGTCATGGGGGTCAGCCCGCCGTATCTGATGGCTTGCCGGAAGGCCGGGATTCAGCCGGGACGCGAGTGCGACCTGTCGAGTATCCGCATGCTCTGCACGGCGGGCTCGCCGCTCCCGGCCGAGGGCTACCAGTACGCCTACGAGCAGCTCGGTCCGCGGATGCTCCTCAACAACGGCTCGGGCGGCACGGACGTCTGCACCGGGCTCGTGTCCGGGAGCTTCGCCCAGCCGGTGTACGAGGGCGAGATCACGGGAGCCTGCCTCGGGGTCGACGCACACGCGTTCGACCTCGACGGCAACGAGACGCCCGCCGGGCAGCTCGGCGAACTCGTGATCACTTCGCCGATGCCCTCGATGCCGGTCGCCTTCTGGAACGACGATGACGGCGAGCGCTACCGGGCCTCGTACTTCGACATGTATCCCGGCGTGTGGCGGCAGGGAGACTGGATCATGTTCACCGAGCGGGGCAGCTGCGTCCTCACCGGGCGCTCCGACGCGACGCTCAACCGCGGCGGCGTGCGGCTCGGCACGGGCGAGTTCTACGCCGTGGTCGAGGACATCCCCCAGGTCGTGGACGCGCTCGTGGTGCACCTCGAGGACGCGGGCGGCGGGGCCGGCGAGCTCGTCCTGTTCGTCGTGCCGGCACCCGGCGCGGAGCTCGACGACCCGCTGCGCGAGCACATCGCGCGGGCCCTGCGCAGCGAACTCTCCCCGCGCCACGTGCCCGACACGATCCTGTCGGTACCGGGGATCCCGCGCACGCTGACCGGCAAGAAGCTGGAGGCCCCGGTGAAGCGGATCCTGCGCGGGGAGGCCGCCGAGCGGGTGGCGAGTCGCGACTCGCTCGTCGATCCGGCCGCCCTGGATGCCTTCGTGGCGCTCGCGGCACAGCGCGCCGCCGCCGAGGAAGTGGTCAGCGGCCCCGGGTAGCGGCGCTAGGATTTGCGCCGGTAGCGCGCGTCTTTACAGGGAGATCGACAGGGAGGATCTGTTCTGACCCACACGCTCGCATCTGATGTGCCAGCTGGTCCTGCGGTCCAGGAGCCGGAGCGGTGGTGTGTCTCGGGCGGAGACACCGCGCATCGACTCGACGCCTGGTCGGACATCCTCGCCGCCACCCACCTGGCCTTCGAGGTTCACCCCACCCACCAAACACCCGACGGGTTCCGCGGCGCCGTCACGCGGCGACCGGTGGGTGACCTGATGCTCGTCGACTGCGCGGCCTCCCCGTTCCTCGGCCACCGCGGGCGCGCCGTGATGACCCCCGAGACCTCGCACGAGGACGTCCTCGGCTTCCAGTTCGTGGGCAAGGGGATCGAGACGGTCCGGGAGGGCTCCCGCAGCCTGGCCCTGAAGGCTGGCGATGTGGTCGTGTGGGACGGACACCAGCCGACCGACGTGGAGATCGTCGAGGCCTTCCACAAGCGCACGCTGCTGTTCCCGCGCGACCGCGTGATCGCGGTGTGCCCCCGGCTGGCCGATCTGAGCGCGCTCCCGCCGATCGAGGACAACGGCCCGGCGCGGCTGCTCGTCCGCTACATGAACGCGCTCGCGATCGAGCAGCCCAAGCTCGAAGGCGCCGCCGGCGTGGCCGCGGCCAACGCGGCGCTCGAGCTGTTGCGCGCCGCCGTCGAGCCGTGCGTGCCGACGAGCCGCACGGCTGCTCGCGAGACGATGCGCGCGGACATCCGTCGTTACGTGCGCACGCACCTCCAGGATGCGGAGCTCGGGCCCGCGTCGATCGCGCGCGCGTATTCGATCTCGGTGCGCGCGCTGCACGCGCTGTTCGAGGACGTCGATGCCTCGGTGGCCGGGCTCGTTCGCACCGAGCGTCTGGCCCGCTGCCTCGAGGACCTCGAGCGCCCGAACGGCGGATCGGTCACCGACATCGCGTTTCGGTGGGGGTTCTGCGACGCGGCGCACTTCTCGCGCGTGTTCAAGCGCGCCTATGGCGTCACGCCGAGCGACGTGCGCCACCAGGCGCTCGAAGGGCGCTAACTACCGCCGGTCGACGACGCGGACCGCCTTGCCCTCGCTGCGGGGGACCGACCCGGGCTCGAGCACCGAGACGGTGATCCGCACGCCGGTGGCTTCTTTGAGATTTTTCTCCAGGGTTTGCTTGAGGCCGGCGCGGTCGCCATCGAGCGCGCTGGGCTCGCACTCGAGGGTGAGCTCGTCCATCGGCCCGGGGCGCTCGAGGATCAGCTGCCAGTGGGGAGCGACGCCGTCGACGCCCGTCAGGATCTGCTCGACGTGCGAGGGGTAGAGGTTGACGCCGCGGATGATCAGCATGTCGTCGCGGCGACCGCCGAGCTGGGTCAGCCGCACGCTCGTGCGTCCGCACCGGCACGGCTCGACGGTGATCGCGCCGAGGTCGCCCGTGCGGTAACGGAGCAGTGGCAGCGCCTCCTTGGTCAGCGTCGTGAACACGAGCTCGCCCGTGGCTCCCGGCGGCACCGGGGCCAGGGATTCGGGGTCGATCACCTCGACGAGGAAGTGGTCCTCGTTGACGTGAAGACCGTCCCGAGCGGTCAGGCATTCGGTGGCCACGCCGGGGCCGCACATCTCCGACAGGCCGTAGAAGTTGATCGCCTTGATCCCGAGGGCGCGGTCGATCTGGGCTCTCAGGCCCTCGGTCCACGGCTCGCCGCCGAACAGCCCCAGCTCGAGGGTGCTCGTGGCCGGGTCCACGCCTTCATCGTCGAGCGCCTGGGCGATCACGAGCGAGTAGGAGGGCGAGGCGACGAGGACCTGCGCGCCGAAGTCGC
>DATJUA010000124.1:0-73576 GCA_035502815.1 Solirubrobacteraceae bacterium | reverse complement strand
GCCGTCGTATCTGGCGCTGGCCGAGATCGACCAGGATCAGGGGCAGTTGTGGTTCGCGAAGGAGATCAAGGCCGACTATGGCGTCAGCGATGTGTTCGCCGACGCGTGGAGCGCTCCCGGGTTCATGAAGACCAACGACTCACCGTTCTACCGCGGCACGGTGTGCGGCGTCCCGGGCGCGAGCTGCAAGCGGGGTGACTGGCGCCAGGCCTACGCCAGCTACCTCGTGCAGTACGCGAGGGATTACGCGGCGGCGGGTGTGCCGCTCAGCTACGTCGGCCCCGAGAACGAGGCAAATCCCCTGCCAGCAGGGGCGCGTCAAGCGGGCGGTGCGCCTCCCCAGGACAGCATGACGATGAGCGCAGCGCAGACCGCGAACTTCATGGCGATCCTCGGCCAGGCGCTCGCGCGATCCGGTCTTTCCACGCGCGCCGAGTGCTGCGCGAGCATCAGCTGGGTCTGGGCGCAGCAGTACGCGGCAGTGATCGAGACGGACAGGCAGGCGAACACGGCAACCGCGCTGTTCACCAGCCACGGCTACTTCTTCGCGCCGGACTCGCCTCTGCAGGGCTGGAGCAAGCCGAGCTGGGAGACCGAGTGGGCGCCGCTCGGCACCGGGCCGTTTGACGCAGCCTGGGACGACGGATCGCAGTCGTCCGGGTTCACTTGGGCACTGAACATCTACACGGGCTTGACCAAAGCGAACCTCGGTGCGTTCATGTATCTGTGGGGCGCGAACACAAGCCCGGGCGCCGGCACGGGGGGCCCCAACGGCGGACTGGTCGACGTCACGGGCGACACCGTCGCCACCTCCG
Source organism: Solirubrobacteraceae bacterium (assembly GCA_035502815.1). Classification (GTDB taxonomy): domain Bacteria; phylum Actinomycetota; class Thermoleophilia; order Solirubrobacterales; family Solirubrobacteraceae; genus Palsa-465. The sequence continues at coordinate 72,761 of DATJUA010000124.1, read as the reverse complement.
GACGGCTGTGGGCGTTCGCTGGTTTCAGCCGCTTCATTCGCCCCGGCGCGGTGCGCATCGGGACGAGAACGAGCGACGCGGCGCTCGACGTGAGCGCGTTTCGCAACCGCGACGGGTCGACTGCCGTGGTCGTTCTCAACAGCGCCCACAGCCGCCAGACCGCCACCTTTTCGCTGCACGGACTAGACGCAGCGCGCGTGACGCCGTACCTGACCGACGCATCCCACCAGCTCTCCACGCAGACCCCCATCCCGATCAGGAACAGCGCCTTTACCGCGACCCTGCCGCCCCGGTCGCTCGTCAGCTACGACATCCAATCATGAGCGCCGTCGCTTCTCCTTGAACGGGTTCGCCGCCGGTGCGATCATGGCGCGACCAACCAGGAGGAGCCAAGGTTGAACGTTCCATTCGCACCGGGGGCGCAGCCGCAACACAGCGGGCCACAGGAGAAGCCCCCGGCGTCGCACGTCGGGCGCCCGCATCCGAGGGCCCCAACCCAGCTACGCCTGACGCAAGCGGGCGGTGACCCGAGCGTCGTGATCACCGGGATCTTCAAGCAGGTGCACGAGAGTTCCGACGTGCTTCCCGAGGCGGTCAGGCCGAAAGGCGAGCCCACGGAGGAGTCCGAGAGTCGGCCCACCGGGAAGGGCCGGCGCAAAGGGCCGCGACGTCGCGGCCGCTGACGGTCCGGCTGGACGTCGCTGACGCTCGGGCTCGACGGGCACGCAACTACGGAGCGCCGGCGAAGGCGCCGATCGGACGGTCGGCGTAGGCCAACCGTGGCCGATTGTCGTCCGGGTCGACCGCCAGCCCATAGTTCGTCAGTCCGAGACGCTCGGCGACTCTGCGGGAGGGCAGGTTGTGCTCGGCGACCCACGCGATGAACGGAACCGAGCCGTCCACTGTCGAGGCGGCCGTGAAGGCCGCACGGCCGAGCTCGGTGGCGAACCCCATCCTTTGATGAGCGGTGGCGATTCGATAGTTCAGGTTCCACGCTCCAGTCCGCTGGCGCTGCGCACCGCCGACTCCGATGATCGTCCCGTCGTCGCGCAAGCGCACGGTCCAGTAGCTGAGGCCGTCGCCATCAAAACGCGAGGCAGCGCGGCTCAGCCAGTCCCTCGTCCGCGCCGGTTCGAGATGCCGACTCCCAGGGTCATACCACCAGCCGTCCGGGTCGCTGAAGATGGCAAACAGATCCTCCAGGTCCCCATCTGGATCTGGGCACCGCAGCTCGAGCCGCTCGGTGACGACGGGAGTCCACCGCCTCAGATTAGGCACCCGCCTCGGTATCAGCCTCCGCCGGAGAGCGCCCTGGCCTTGATCGCGTCGAACTCGGCCTGGCTGATCGTGCCGGCCGCGAGCAGCTTGTTGGCCGTATCGATCTCGCTTGCCGGCCCGCCCGTGCGGGCAGCTTGACGGACGTACTCGTCGAACTGTGCCTGGGCCGCCTGGGTTTGCTTTTCGCTTCGCTCAGCCATCCCATCGTGGTTGAAGATGAGGTAGGCCAGCACGCCGATCCACGGAAGGATGACGATGAACACGACCCACGCGGCTTTGGTCCACCCTGAGATGTCGCGGCGCCGGAACAGGTCGCCGAACACGACGATCGCGATCCAGATGAAGAGGATCCAGGCACAGATGATCAGGATGTCCCAGAGGACGTTGAGGAACGGATACGACGAAGCGGTGATCAACACAGTGGGTTCGCCTCCGGTCGTTCGGTTTGCAGCGACTTTCTCCGTCCCGCAACTGGGAGTATCCGCCCTCGGAGCGGGCGAGTCCATTCGTGTCCCATAACTTGGGACTGACGGCCGCGTTGCGGGCCGCCCGAAACCGATCCTTCCTGGCCTTCGGGTGAGCCGCCATCACCCTCCCCGGGTGATCTGAGGTCAGCGAGCGATGGGCTGTTGAAGCTCCATGACGTTGCTCGACGGGTCGTCGTCGTGCCACTCGTGGTAGAGCTCCCGGCAGTCGCCGACCATCCGGTACCCGCCGTCGTCGATCCAGCGGACGAGCGCTTCCCAAGCGCCCATGATCCCCTCATCCCCGCCTCGGTAGACCGCGGCAGCCACCTCGATCACCGGCAGGCTGACGACCCGCACGGTGGCGCTGTCCGGTACCTCCTGGTCGCCGATGGCAAAGCCCGCGTTCAGGACGATCTCGCCCTCGGGGATGCTGCCGCCGTCGTCCTCATAGACGGCGACGGAGATGCCGGGCTTCGCGCTGGCCGCTTGAAGGTGCGCGATCACCTGGGGCAATAACCGACCGAAAGTGGCCCCGATTTCAGCATGGGTGAGACCGGGGGCCGATGCCTGGGCAACCCGGACGGGCTGAGTCCGCTTGATCACGACGTCCTGCAGTTCCACGATGTCGCTCCATTCCAATGCGCGGAGATGCGCTTCGACCCGACGGAGGCGGCCCTGCTCCTCTTCGACGGTTTGCTCGATCTGGGCTTGCCGGAGCCTCAACATTCCACGAAGCTCGTCGACGGACACGTCCTCGGCGAGGATGGGCCGGATCTGCTCCAGGCCGAAGCCCATGTCACGCAGGGCGACGATCCGGTGCAGTCGCCCCAGCTGCCGGACGCTATAAGAGCGGTAACCGCTGTCTGGGTCGACGCGCTCGGGGTTCAGGAGGCCAAGTTCGTCGTAGTGGCGCAACATGCGAGGGGATACCTGGCCGAGTCGAGCGAACTCTCCGATGTTCAACATGACCAGCCCAGTAATACGCCTTCACACCGTGTGAAGGTCAAGCGGCCGCGCTCACGCCTACTCTGAGGCAACCCATGTCCGCCGAGACCAACGCGAGGACTAACGACGAGCACGAAACGCCGGCTGAGCAAGCTGCCGGACAATCGCGCACGGCGCTGATCTCGATCGGCGCGGCCGGCGTGCTCGTCGCACTCAAGCTCGGCGCGGGTATCGTCGCGGGCAGCCTCGGTCTCGTGTCCGCCGGCATCGAGTCTTCCGGCGACGTGATCGCGGCGATTCTGACCTTCTTCGCGATCCGTTTCGGGGTGCGGCCGGCCGATCGCGACCATCCGTACGGGCACCGGCGAGCCGAGAATCTCGGTGCGCTCGGAGAGGCCGCGATCCTCAGCGCCGGCGGCGTGTTCATCGTGGTCGAGGCGGCGATTCGTCTGACCGAGGGCCGACACGGGCTTCAGGCGCGGTGGTACGTCTTTGCCGTAATCGGCGTTGCGCTGCTGGTCGACTTGTCGCGGATCACCGTGTCGCTTCGGACGGCCCGCATCTACAAGTCCGCTGCGCTGCGATCGAACGCGTTCCACTTCGCGGGCGACATGGCCGGGTCAGTCGCCGTGCTCGCCGGGCTGATCGCCGTCAGAGCCGGGTTCAAAGACGGAGACGCGATCGCGGCAATTCTGGTTGCCGGGATCATCTTCGCCGCGGCCAGCCGGTTGATCTACGAGAACGCGCGGGTGTTGATGGACACCTCCCCAGCGGAAGCGCAGGAGAAGGCTGAGGCGGCGATCAGCCAGCTCGGCGACGACGTCGAGCTGCGCCGTCTCCGCGTAAGGGAGTCCGGCGGGCGGTATTTCGCCGACGCGGTCGTCGGCGTCCCACCCGGCCAGGCAGTTGTCGAGAGCCACACGACGGCCGACGCGGTCGAGGCGGCGGTGCAAAGCGCACTTCCCGACACCGACGTCATCGTCCACCTGGAACCACGTCAGGAGGGCCTCGATCTACGCGACCGCGTGCTGGCGACGGCCCTCGCCGAGCCGCTCGTCCGGGAGGCCCACGACATCACCGTCTACGAGCACGGAGGGCGGGTCAGTGTCTCCCTTCATCTCAAGCTCGCGCCCGATGTCGCGATCGAACAGGCCCACGACGTCGCCGAGCGGGTGGAGGCCGCCCTGCGAGCGCAACCCGGCGTGGAGGATGTTCTGACCCACCTCGAGCCGCTGGAGCAGCCCGTCGCCGCCCGCCCGGATGAGCATCGGGCACATCCAGACGAGCTTCAGCGAGAGCGCATCTCCAAACTCGTCCTCGAGCGGACCGGCGAACCGCCACGAGCGCTCCGGCTGCTACACGCCGCCGGCGGCCTGGTCGTATTTGTGAGCGTGGCTGTACCGGCGGACATGACGCTGCCGCGGGCCCACGACCTGGCCAGTCAGCTGGAAGACGACATCCGCGCGGGCCAACCGCACATGCAGGACGTCGTCGTCCACACCGAGCCTTAGCCCAGGGTAGGCTCTGGTGGTGGCCCGGACCAACATCGCGGACGCGACGGATCTCACCGTTGCCCAGGTGCTTCACAAACGATGCGACGCGCTGGACGCTGGGGTGACGGTCGCGGAGGTAAGAGAATGGTTTGCCGCCAGCTCTCACCGGCGTATGGCGTTTCTCGCCGATGAGGACAGGTACGTGGGGTCGCTGACCAGGGAGGATCTGGAGGGCGAGGTGGACCCGAACACGCGGGCCGCCGATTTCGCGCACGACGGCCCAACGGTCGATCCTGACGCGCCTGCGCGGTTCGGGTACGAGGTGGCGACTCGGACCCAGGCGCGTCGCGTGCCCGCGGTCGATCCCGCCGGCAAGCTGCTCGGCGTCCTGGCAGTCACCGATGACCTCGGCGGCTTTTGCGGCACGTCGTAGAGCTCGCCCGCGCCGCGTGACGCCAGCAGCCCTGCACGACTTCTTCGTGGCGTCCGCGGGCGTGGCTGGGGCGCTGATCGGGCTTCTGTTCGTGGCCATCTCGGTCTCCCAGGAGCGGCTCGCCGAGGAGGGCGACACCCAGATCCATCGCGTGCGCGCCTCGGCGGCGCTCACGGCGTTCACCAACGCCCTGTCGGTCTCCCTGTTCGCGTTGGTCCCAGGCGAGAAGATCGGATGGGCCGCGGTGGCGGTGGCGGCCGGCGGGCTCGCATTCGTCTTCGCCTCGCTGCTGTCGGTGCGACGTGTCCGGGGGCTCGGATTGCGTGAGGCGCGCGAGACCGTCTTCGTGTTCGTACTCGCTGCCATGTTCGTGCTCCAGATGGTCTATGGGCTGCTGGTGATCGCCCATCCCCACGACGCGAGTGCGGTCAGGACGATTGCGGTGCTGGTGATCGTCTTCTTCGCGATCGGGATCGCGCGATCGTGGGAGCTGATCGGTGGCCCGTCGATCGGAATTCGCCACGAGGTCCGGGCACTCGTGCACCCTCCCGACGAGCCCACGGACGCGACCTCGCAGGACGAGAAGTGACACGTCAGGCTCGCCTGGCGGCGACGGTCGCGCTCGAACCGCCAAGGCGGCGACCGGCCATCGGTCAGGCGCCAAACCATCTAGGCTGAACGCCGGTTGGCCCGATAGCCCATGCGATTTGCCATCCCGATTCCGCAGTACGCGCGCGAGAGCCACTTCGACGATGAGGCCTTTCGCGCATATCTGGGCCGCGTCGAGGATCTCGGGCTGTTCGAAAGCGCGTGGACGCAGGAACAGGTGATCGGTCCGGCCGGCGTGATCGCGCCACTTCAGGCGCTGTCCTACGCCGCCGCCTGCACGACGCAGGTGCGACTGGGTTGTGCCGTGTTCGTGCTCCCGCTGCACAACCCCCTCCACCTGGCGAAGGCGATCGGCTCGCTCGACTGTCTCAGCCACGGCCGCGTCGAAGTGGGTGTCGCGACCGGTGGCCGAGCGCGCCCCTACGCCGCCTTCGGTATCGACCCCGACAAGCCCGTCGCCCGCTTCAATGAGGCCCTGGCGCTCATGAAGGCGTGCTGGACGGAGCCTGAGATCAACTTCGATGGGCAGCTGTGGAAGGTTCAGGGCGCCTCGATGGAGCCCAAACCGGTGCAGAAGCCGTACCCGCCGATCTGGTTCGGCGGCAGCGCGCCCGCGGGCATGCGGCGCGCGGTCCGCCACGGGGACGGGTTCATGGGTGCCGGCTCGCAGACGGTTACCCAGTTCGCCGAACAGGTCAAGGTCGTGAGAGAGGAGCTGGTCGCGCGGCGGCGCGATCCCGACAGCTTCCGGATCGGCAAGCGCGTCTACATCCACGTCGACGATGATGCGCAGCGCGGCCGCAAGCGCCTCGAGGACGCGCTCACGCGGCACTACGGTCGGGGCGGGTGGTCCGAGCACATCCTCGCGGGCCCCGCCGAGGTGTGCACCAGCGGCGTCCGCGCCGTCGCCGACGCCGGTGCGGAACTGATTCTGCTCAACCCGCTCGTCGATGAGGCAGAGCAGCTCGAGCGACTCGCGGCCGAGGTCATCCCGGCCCTCAGCTAGCTCAAACAGCCCTCGACGAAAGTCTCGAACTGCTCGTAGCGCCAGACGACCTCGGGGTTGACGAGCACCTCCGCACGCGCTCTATAGCCTGATCGCGCTCCAGGCAGCGTCTCGACCGGGCAGGTCGCGCCCGTAGCTGTCGGGGTTGGTGCCTCGTGTCTCGGCGCCTTCGGCGGCGATTTTCTGCACGATCACGGTGAGCGGGAAAACCGACAGCGCCTCGCCGAGCTCGGGACGCGCGAACTCGTGAACGGCGGTGCCCTGTGTCCTTGCCACGTCGGCCAGTTGTCGCAGGCGGTCGGATCCGGTGCCGCCGTCCAAGCACACGAGTGAGTCATCGGGACCGAGCGCCACGGCGGGTCCGTGGAGGATCGACTCACACGCGAGCCCCTCGGTGGCGACCAGCGCGGTCTCTCTGATCTTCAGCGCGCCCTCCGCCGCGGTCCAGGCGTTGATCCCCACGCCGGCGAATTCGAGCAGGCGCGCGGGCGGCTCCACACCCGCCGGGCCGTTGCCGAGCTCCCTGGCCACGGCGTCGGGAACGGCGTCGAGTGTTCCCGGCGAAGCACCGAGTCGCTCGGCGACCTGCGCCACTCGCATCAGGGCGGCGAGATGGCTCGCCGTGAACGCCGCGGTTCTCTCCTCTGGCACCGTCTCGAGGTCGGCGTCGGGGTTCCCCCGCTTCGATATCACGACCGTGGGTACGCCCGCGGCTCGCGCGCGCTCGAGCACGTCCGACGTGAAGAGCTTGGTTCCGCGGTGACTGAGCAGGATCAGCGCGTCACCGTCCCCGGGGAACGGATTACCCGCCGCGGCATCGGCGGCCGTGACAGCCCAGGCGTCGACCCCGCCTGCCCGCAACCACCAGGCGCCCTGGTTGGCCGCGTGCCAGCTCGTACCCGTCCCGACGAGCAACACGCGCCGGCCGGCCAATCGCCGGGCCGCCGCGTCGAGGCCTCCTTGATCGTCGAGTACCCATCGCAGAGCTTCGGGCTGCGTCGCCATGGTCTCGCGCATCACGCTCATCGCACCCACTTTTATCAAGGTCGACGGTGGTGGCGGCCGGCTCCCGTGTCGCGAGCCAGCCAGTGGGTCACGGTTGGGGGATGGTCCGGATCGGTCATGGCATCGATGTCGGTCAGGCGCTGCTCGTCGCGGACCGATACGCGCTCGTGCTGACGCAGATGGTCCTCCCACGAGGCGACGACGAACGCCTCGAGCACGCGGCCGGGGTCGGCGGCGTCACGCCACACGCGCCAACTCGTCGCGCCCGTGCGACGCCGGGCGTAGCGACCGTCGTACAGCGCCTCGAGCAGATCCTGTTCGCGCCCGGACAGCGGCCGGTATTCCACGGTCACCAGCACCGGTCCGTCGTCTCCGGCAGCGCTGACGATCTGTGGATCGGGCCAGTCGCCGGCGGGAAGCAGATCCTCGGGAGCGATCTCGTGGAACGGGAAGCGAAGGCCCACCGCGGCGACCAGCGCGAGCCCGATTGAGGCGACGAGCAAGGCGGTCGTGAGGCCGGCGTGCTGGGCGACGACGCCGAATGCAGCGCTGCCGAGCGCGCCGCCGCCCTGGAAGATCACCAGGTAGTACGACATGCCGCGGGCTTTCGCCCAGCCCGGCAGGGTCGACTGGTATTGCGAGTTGAGCGTTGAGAGCACGAGGATCCACGCGACCCCCCCGATCACGAGCGCCAGCGCGGCGAGCGCAGGGACCCGCAGGTAAGCGAGCGACAGGGTCACCCCGGCAAACACCAGCGTCGCTCCGAGCATGCGGATGGTCGTCGTCACCCGCGTGCGCAGGCCAGGCAGCAACGCCGCGCCTATCACCGCGCCGACCCCCACGCTCCCGAGGAGCAGCCCGTATCCGCCCGAGCCGAGGTGTAACCGGGACCGCGCGACCAGCGGCAGCAGCGCCCACATGGAGTTGGCGAAGACCATGAACAGCCCGGCGCGGAGGAGGATGGTCCGCAGCGCCGGGCTCGAGGCGACGTACCGCGCGCCGGCCCGAATCGCGTCGCCCACGTGCTCGCGAGCGACGGCGCCCCCGGGGCGTGCGCCGCCACGCCAGCGGGCGACGACGCCGATCACCGGCACGAAGCTGAGCGCGTTGACTCCGAACAAGACAGCGGCGCTCGTCGCCGAATAGAGCGCGCCGCCGATCGCAGGTCCGATCGCCCGACTGAGGTTCTGGTTGACCGAGCCGAGTGCGATCGCCTGGGTCCGGTCCTCTTGAGCCACGAGCTCGGGCTGGAGCGTCTGCCAGGTGGGAGAGGTCAGCGTCTGTCCCGCCCCGACAGCAAAGATCGCAGCCAGCAGAACCCACGGTGTCACCAGGCTGGCCGCCGCCAGCACGGCCAGCACCGCGGCCGCGAGCAACATGAATGACTGTGACCCGATCAGCAGCCGGCGACGGTCGACGACATCACCGATCGCCCCGGCCGGTATGGCCAGCAGCACGACCGGTAGACCCGCTGCCGTCTGAATCAACGCCACGAGGGTGGCCGACGTCGTCAACGTCAGCATCAGTTCCTGCGCGCCGACCGTCTGCATCCAGCCGCCGATGTTGCTGACGAACTGCGCCGACGCCATCTGCGCGAACTCCGCGGAACGAAACGGCGCCCACGGGGACGAGCGTGTCGACGGTTCCGTCTGCGCGGGCTCCGGGGCGTCGTCGGTTTGCGTCGTCATCGACGCGTATGTTCTCGGCTGCGGCCCGGTTTGGCTACGCCCGCGTGTTGGCGACGGCTTCGTCGAGCGCGAGGTTGCGGTCAGCCCCGTGCGAGATGACCTGCTGGCCAGGGGCCAGACGCTGGACAGCGCCGTCGATCACAACCGTGACCTTGTCGGGCTCGAACGAGATCATGCCTTGGATCCGCTCGACCTCGCGGTAGGGGTCGGGATAGGACCAGGCGGCCCGATGGGCATCGCCGATGTCGTAGTAGCTGCAGACACCCTTGTAGGGGCAGAAGGTCTTTAGATCGGCGGGCTCCAGCGCGGACCGGCTGACGTCGTCGGCGGGCACGTACCACCTGGGCGCGAATCCCGACTCGTAGAGCACGAGCGGCCGTCGCGACTCGGCTATCGCCTCCGCTCCGACGCGGACGACCAGATGGCGCGACGTCTGGCGGATGTCGATGCGGTGGTAGGCGTCGGCGGCGTGCCCAACGATCCGTTCGTCCTCCTCATAGAAGGCATCCATCGCCCGCCAGGCGAACGCGATGCGATCGGCCAGGGGCCGGGCGAACTCGGGTAGGGCGGTGTGTTCCCAGGCCGCGCGCGCGGCCTCACGTTCGTCAACCCGGGCGCCGTACCAGACCGTGGGGCCGAGGTCGCGGTGTTCGGTGGTGCGCTCGCCGAGCACGAGCACGTCGGAGTTGACGTCGTCTTTGGGGAAGTACGCGACCGGGTAGCGGCCCGGTTCGTGCAGGAGGACGACGTCGTCGCTCTGTGCGATCCACGTTTGCCCGAACCGCACCCGCATCCGCCGCCGGAGCGGCTCCGCGTAAAGCATCCGCTTCGGGAGCGGATCGGGCACGAGAAACCGTCCGACCGCCCCCGGTGCCAGCGGCCCCTGCTGCCATGCCAATCCCATCGCGCGCGTTCTCCTGCTCAGGCCCGCGCCGGCGCGGGCTCCGCCGGCTGGTAGAACTGGGTTTCGCCGTTGCCGAACGACCAGTTCTCGGCGGCTGTCTCCACGACGGAGATCAGCACGTCTTCGGGGCGGATGCCCGGGTTGCCGGCCAGCCGCTCGACGATCCTCCTGTACATCGCGAGCTTGGCCTCGACCGACTTCCCAGGCGCCCAGAACACCTGGACCTGAACCAGGTCGTCGCTGCGATCGATGCCGAGGAACGCGCCGTACGCGAATTCGTCGGCGTGGTGCCCGGTGATCGCCATGAAGCGGTCGCCGTCCTTGATCGCGACCGTCTCGCGCATCGCCTCGTATATCTCGTCCATGAGCGCCTGTTTGTACTCCGAACTCTTGCCTTCGCGGATCGCGATACGGGTAACTGGCATTTTGCGGCCTCCTGTTGCGCGGTCGGCCGGGATCAGTTCCCGGGCTGAGCCGCCATCGTCATCGAAGACGCCGGGTAGCGCTCGATCAACTGATCGGCGATCGCGTCGAGGTCGTCGCCGATGTAGGTCGGCTGCGGGCCGACGTCGAGCGGGGCATTGCCCTCGCGGAGGATGAGGCCGGCCTGCCAGCCCGCCGATAGAGCGCCGAGCGTGTCCCAGACGTGGGAAGCGACGAGGCAGATGTCGCTGGGATCGAGATCCAGCGCGCTGGCCACCGACTCGTAGGCCTCCTGCGCCGGCTTGTGCCGCCGCACGGTTTCATCGACGCTGAAACGCCGCTCGAACAGATCGATCACGCCGCCTTTTTCCAGCTGCCGGCCCGAGATCTCGAGGGTGTTGTCGGTCAACGTGAACAGGCGGAAGCCGTGTTCGCGCAGCCGGCGCAGCGCCGCCGGGACCTCGGGGTGAGGCGGCATCGAAGCAAACCGATCCGTCAGCTCCGCCCCGTCGGCGTCAGTGACGGAGACGCCGCGGGTCGACGCCAGCATGCGAAGCACGGCGGCACCGATGTCGGTGAATGGCACGTACACGCCGGCGAGCGTGAGCGCCTCGGAGTAGGTGATCAGGTTCGCGAACCACAGCCGCATCGCGGCGGGATCGTCGAAGATGCGGTCGAAGGTGGGGCGGATCGTGTCCAGGTCGAGCAGTGTCTCGTTGACGTCAAAGACGATGATGGGTCGTTCGGCCATCGTGGCGCCTTTCATTAGCGGGTTGACCTCGGCGCGTGAGTGACGTTCCGCGGGCGCTTCTTACGATGCGGTAAGGAACCGTTACATCGCTCGCACTCACTCCTGACACGGGCCGCGCGCGATCGGCCCTCGAGATCAGGGAGCAGTGTGATGACGGCATATCGGACGATCGAGATCGACGGCATCGATGTCTTCTACCGGGAGGCGGGCGACCCGTCGGGCGCGACGCTGCTGTTGTTGCACGGCTACCCGAGCTCCTCGGCGCAGTACGACGGGCTGATGCGACGGCTCGCCGGCCGCTACCACGTGGTCGCGCCCGACTATCCGGGGTTCGGTCGCACGCCGGAGTTGACCGGGGTCACGACGTTCGATCGACTCGCGGACGTGATCGACAAGTTCACCGAGCGCAAGGGCCTGGAAAGCTTCAGCCTGTATATGTTCGACTTCGGCTCGCCGGTCGGGTTCCGGATTGCCACCCGCCACCCCGACCGAGTGCGGGGGCTGGTGCTCCAGAACGCCAACGCATACGAGGTCGGGCTGGGGCCGGGGATGCAGGCGCTCGAGCCTTACTGGACCGATCGCGACGGCAATGAAGCCGCGATCCGCGGATTCCTCACCATCGACGCGACACGCTCCCAGTACCTCGATGGGGTCCCAGACGCCACAACTGTCAACCCCGACCTGTGGGAGCTCGATCAGCGCTACATCGAACTACCCGGGCGCGAGGAGGTGATGCTCGACCTGCTCTACGACTACCAGACCAACGTCGCGCTGTACCCGGCGTGGCAGGAGTACATGCGGACCTACACGCCGCCGGCACTGCTTGCCTGGGGGCGCAACGACGCCTTCTTCCCACCCGAGGGAGCGCGGGCGTATCTCGACGACCTCCCCGACGCCGAGCTGCATCTGCTCGACACGGGTCACTTCGCCACCGCCACGCACAACGACGAGATCGCGAACCTGATCTGCGCGTTTCTCGACAGCCGTGTGACCGCGCCCGCGACGGCCTGAGCCCGGCCGCCGCGCGTTTCGCCGGTTAGAACCGGTCGCACGCGAGGCGTAACCTGCCGTGGCGAAGTGAGCGATCATCATCACTTGGACGACCTGCTGGCAGCGAGAGACGGAGACGCCGGGTGCAGCGTCGGCGAGGCCATCCTCGAGTCCTACGTCGAGCTCGAGCTCGCCGGAGAGGACCCGAGCACAGTGTATCCGGGTACCGCGATCCATCTGCTGAGCTGCCCTGCCTGCCGGGCCGATCACGAGGGACTGCTCGTGGCCGCCCGGCGGTTCGGCGATATCGCGCCCGAGTAGCGACGGGGAGCGGTCACCGCCAACGGTAAGACACCGCCTTCGCCGTCCTCTAACCACCGGGCAAAGATGGCAACCACGCGGGGCCCGGCCGTCACGTTTTCCCGCAGCAACCTGACCGTGGCATGGCAGCCGAGCTACGCGAGCCTGCTCGAGCCACCACCGGACGGACGCGTCCTCGTCTGCTGCTCACGACCGACGTCGGAAGTGACGCTCGACCTGTAGTGGTGCGGGTCGACCCGGCGCGTTCACGAGCTGATCGGCTGTCTCACACACGATCGCAAGGACCGCCACGACCGCCATCGGCTAGGCTCGGCCTCGATGGACGGCGTGCACGACATGGGAGGTATGCACGGGTTCGGATCCGTCCTGTCACCCGGGGGCGAGCATGCCTATCACGAGCGATGGGAGCCTCGCGTGTTCGCCATCCAGGTCTTGGTGGGCGCCGAGGGTCTCGGCGCGGGACCGGGTGGTCGGCAGGTACGGGAAGAGATGGACGCCGCCCATTACCTGGCCGCGTCTTACTACGAGCGCTGGCTCTACAGCGCCGAGCAGCGGCTGCTGCGCAGGGGCACGATCGCGCCGGGAGACGTCGAGTCGATGATGGCGCGCCTGGAGTCGGGCGCACCGGAGCCCGAGCATCGCGACCCGGCGATGGCGGAGCGGATCGTGGCCGATCTGCGCTCGGTGCGACCGATGCAGTCGGTGTCCGAGCAGGCTCGCTTCGAGTCCGGCCAACGGGTTCGCGTGAAGCGCATGCATCCCGGCGGTCACACGCGCTGCCCCCGCTACGCACGCGGGGCCGTTGGTCTCGTGGAAGGCATCCGGGGCGCCGATCGGCTCCCGGATCGGGCCGTGTACGGGGACGCGGTCGTGCCCGAGCCGGTCTACTCGGTCGCGTTCGGTTCGCAGGAACTGTGGGGGGAGAGCGAGGAGCCGGGATGGACCGTGCTGCTCGATCTATGGGAGAGTTATCTGGAGCCGGCTTGACCGACGCCCACGACCATCACCATCCCCGCCCCACGTCGGCGGTCGAGCTCCGCGCCCGGGCGCTCGAGGCGCTCCTGGCCGAGCGAGGGCTCGTCTCGACGGACGCCATTGACGCGGTCGTCGAGCTCTACGAGAACGACGTCGGTCCCCAGAACGGCGCCAAGGTGGTCGCACGCGCCTGGGTTGACGGGGCTTATCGCGCACGCCTGCTGAGCGATTCGAACCGGGCCATCGCGGAGCTCGGATTCGGCGGGGCTGAGGGCGACAACATGGTCGTCGTGGCCAACGGCCCGACCGTCCACAACATGGTGGTGTGCACTTTGTGCTCCTGTTATCCGTGGCCCGTCCTCGGCCTGCCGCCGACGTGGTACAAGAGCCCGCCCTACCGCGCCCGCGCGGTATCCGAGCCGCGAGCGGTGTTGCGCGAGTTCGGCGTGGAGCTTTCAAAGGATGTCGAGATTCGAGTCTGGGATTCGAGCGCCGAGGTTCGCTACCTCGTGCTCCCGATGCGGCCCGACGCGACCCAGGGGTGGAGCGAGGACCGGCTCGCGGCCATCGTCACCCGAGACTGCATGATCGGCACGGCGCTACCAAGCGCGCTCGAGCCGGCAATGTCATGAGCTCCGGCGGGGCCGACCTCGCCACCGTCGATGGCGCACTCGGGGCCGACTCGCCGCTCCCTCGCGACAACGGCGAGCTCGTGTTCGATGAACCCTGGCAGGGGCGGGCTCTCGGCATGGGTGTCGTGGCGATCGACCGGGCGGGTGCTCCCTGGCCCGACTTCCGGCGCCACCTCGCCTCAGCGATCGCGGCGCGAGTGACATCCGACGCCGAGTCCCCCGCCACCGCCTATTACTCCGCTTGGCTCGACGCACTCGAGGCGCTGCTCGCCGAGCGCGGCTTGCTCGACTAGCGGCCCGGCGCTGCCCGGTCGTCAGGCAGTCGGCGCTGTCGGCAGCATGACGTGGACGGCGGTTCCGGCGCCTGGCGGGCTGTCGACCCTGATCGTGCCGCCGATCGCCTCGACTCGGTCGGCCAGTCCGGTGAGACCGTAGCCGCTCGATGTATCCGCGCCGCCCCTTCCGTCGTCACGCACCACGAGCTCGAGCCAGGCGCCGCCCTGCCTCAGCGTGATCTCCGCCCGTCCGGCCTGCGCATGCTTGGCGGCGTTGGTCAGCGCCTCCGAGACGACGTAGTAGGCGGCCACCTCCACCGGCTCATCGAATCGCTGCGCATCGAGTTCAAGGCTCAGCTCGACGGGCACGGCGGATCGACGCGCCAGCGAGCGCAGCGCGGGAGTGAGTCCGCCCTCCGACAGCACGACGGGATGGAGTCCGCGTGAGAGCTCGCGCAGATCGTCGAGCACATCGCCGACGCCCGCTCGCAGCTCGGAGAGCATCCGCCCGAGCTCACCCGGCTCCTCGGGCGCGATCGCCTGTGCGGCCTGCAATCCGAAGCCCAGGGACACCAGCCGCTGCTGGGCACCGTCGTGCAGGTCGCGTTCGAAGCGCCGGCGCGCCTCGTCTCCGGCTCGCACGATCCGCGCCCGTGACTCCGCAAGCTCAGACCGGCTCTTGGCATTGGCCACCGCCATTCCGGCCATACGGCCGAACTCGGCCAGCCGCGCCTCGGTGTCCGCGGGCAGCGGTTCTGGCCGACCGGAGAGGACGGCGATCGCTCCCCAGGCCTCTCCCTCGACGATGATCGGAGAGGCGACCGCGCACTTGATACCGAGCTCGCGTACGACGGCAGCGATCCGCCCGGGGGCACCGGCGTAATTCTCCTTACGCGAGGGCGCGCCGGTGCGACGCACCCGGCCGGCCAGGTTCTCCCCCTCGAGCGGGAGTCGCTCGCCCAACGGAAGAGCGACGGTTCCATCGCTCCAGCCCGCGACCACCGTCGCGCTCGAGCCGGGCTCGTAGCGCAGGATCGCCGAGGCGTCGACGCCGAGCAGCACGCCAAGCTCTTCGGCCAGAGTCGCGAACAGCTCCTGCGGTGAATACTCGCGGGCGACCAACGTCGCGACGTGGCGCAGCGCGGACTGCTCGGCGGCAAGCCGCTCGACCGCCCCACGGGACTCTATGTTCGAGATCGCTGTCGACGCGAGCTCGGCGAACTGCGCGACGCGGTTCTCGCTCCCCGGAGGCAGCTTCCCCGGCGACTCGGACGCAACCACCATCGTGCCCCACAGACGCCCATGGACGACGATGGGCCCTCCGGCCGCGCAGCGAACGCCCTCCCCGCGGAGGATGTCGGCCACGGGACCCCGGACCGGCTCGTAGTTGTCGACGCGCGCCGGGCGGCCCGTGCGGAATATCTGATCGGTGACGCTGCCCTTCGGCCAGATGACAGTCGCCCCTGGCGGCATCAGGTCCACGTGCTTGCCCAATGAAGCCAGCACCGTCGTGCTGCCGTCCGGCTCAAACCTGACCGTCCTGACCAGGTTGACTCCGAGGAGGCGGCTCAGCTCCTCCGTGACGAGCGCGAACACCTCCTCGGCGGGTGCCTGGCGCGCCACCACCGTCGCCACGCGCCGCAACGCGGACTGCTCGGCAGCCATCAGATCGACCTGCGCTCGCGATTCGACGTTCGAGATCGCCATCGATACGAGCTCGGCGAACTGCGCCACCCGGTCCTCGCTTCCGCGTGGCAGGGCGTCGTCACTAGGGGATCCCACGACCATCGCGCCCCATATCCGCCCGTCGACGACGATCGGGCCGCCCGCCGCACGGCGCACTCCTTCCTCCCGAAGCATGGCGCCGCTTGGGCCGCCGACCCCGGAGTAGTCGTCGACGAATACGGGCCGGCCGGTGCGGGACACGAGTTCGAGCACGCCGCCCCGCGGGAGCGGGAAGGACGTGCCGGGTGGGATCCGGTCGTTGGTCCGGCCCCGTGCGGCCACGACGGTGGCGGTGCCGGCGCCGTCAAAGCGCACGGTTCGGACCATGTCGACGCCCAGGAGGCGGCTGAGCTCCTCGGTGACCAAGGCGAATACCTCTGGAGCCGGCGCCTGCCGCGCGACGACTTCGGCAACCCGACGCAGTGCGGACTGATCGGCCGCGAGAACGGCAAACGCCGCCGACGCTTGCTGGGCGGCCGGCGAGTCCAGATAAATCCGCCACTGCGCGATCCGACCCTTCGCGATGCGGTGGACACCGCAGGCCATGTACTCGAGCGGATCTGCTCCCGCGGCCGGGCCGGTCGTGTCGGTCATACGAACCTCATTCACGAGCGTGCTCTCCGCTTCAGCCACGACCCGGACGGGCGCGATCCGGAGCCCCGGGCGGGCACTTACGCTCGCGGCGACGAAATCCTTCACGGCGGCCAGACCTCGGACTGGAATCCCCGCCAGGATCATCTCGACATTCTCGGCGAGGAGCTCGCGGTAGGCATCGAAATCACGAGCGTTGAACGCCACGTAGGCGCGATCGACGATCGCGTACAGCTCCGACACGGCGGGAAGGCTACGCCGAGGGGGTGGGTGTACCGATGCCACAATCACCCCTCGCGGCCATGGCAGCCATTCGTGTGGTCATCGCAGACGATGATCTCCTCATACGTGAGGGCATCGCCAGACTGCTCGAACGCTCGCCGTTTGAGGTGGTGGGCCTTGCCGGCAATCCGTCCGAGCTGATGGGGTTGGTCCGTGAGCACGTTCCCGAGCTCGTGGTGCTGGACGTTCGCATGCCCCCCTCTCACACGACGGAGGGTCTCGACGCGGCCCAGGCAATCCGAGCGGAGTTCCCGCAGATCGGGATTCTCGTGCTGTCCGCCCACATCGAGGTGCACCGTGCGATGGATCTGCTCGCCGAAGGTCAGGGCGTGGGTTATGTCCTGAAGAAGCGCGTGACCGAGGCCGGCGAATTTCTCGAGACGCTCGAACGGATCGCCGGCGGCGGATCGGTCATCGACCCGGCACTCGTGAAGGAGCTCGTGGCCGCGGGCCGGGTCGAAGATCCTCTTGGCGAGCTCACGGCGCGCGAGCGGGAGGTCCTCCAGCTCATGGCCGAGGGTCGGTCCAACGCGGGAATCGCCCGTCTGCTGTGGGTTACCGAGGGAACGGTGGAAAAGCACGTCCGCAGCATCCTGGCCAAGCTGCCGCTGTCCGAGACCGGGGACGATCATCGTCGCGTGCTGGCCGTTATCGCCTTTCTCGACGCTCAGTGACTTCCGCTTCATGACGGTCGAGAAGCCCGCGGATGACCGTCGCGGACAGATCCGATTTGGAAACGAAGCCGATCGCGGGGCTGGCTGCGATCAGGTCGGCGAAGTCGGCCTCGTCGTGCGTCGAGATCAGGATTGTGCGAGACCCTGCCGTATCGAGAGTCTGCACGAGCCGTCGGACCAGATCGAATCCGCTCTCCCCGCCGAGATCGATGTCGACGAGCACCACGTCCGGCTCGAGATCCCGCGCGAGAGACATGGCCTCCAAGCCGGTCGCGGCAGAGCCGATCACCGTGATGCCTTGACGCTCGAGGTGCTCGCGGGCCGAACGCACGACGGCCTGGCTGTCATCGACGATCAGGCATCGCAGCGTCATCGCGATCAGCATGGCGCACGCGTGGCGAGCAGCGCATTGCCGCTAGCTGGAATCTTCGACGCTCGGATCCTTCACACCGGCTCGCCCGCCGCGGCCATCCTCGCTCGCAGACTGCGTCTGGCGTCGAACAGGTTCTTGTAGATCGCGTTGCGGTTGGTGCCGAGCTGCAGCGCCACGACATCGATCGGGACGTCGTTGAGGGCGATCGCGACGAACACCTCACGCTGGCGGTCGGTCAGCTCGCCGATCGCGCGTGAAAGCGTGCTGAGTTGCGTGCGCCGCTCGAGACGTTCCTCGGGTCGGCTGGCCAGCGGATCGGGCAGACGTTCCCAGGCGAGCTCCTCGACGGCGGGCGGCTGACGGCGCCACGCGTGCCGCGCGACTTTCGCGGAGACCTCGAACATGACGAACTTGTATGCCCACGTGGTGAATCTGCTCAGCCCGCGGAACTCATCGAGCTTGCTCAGCACGTTCAGGAGCGCATCGTCGGCGGCCTGCTGCGCGAGGTCGTCAAACTCGGGCCCGCTCACCGACCGCAGCTTGTCGCGCCGCCGGGACAGCTCGTGGAAGGCGACGCGCCGCAGCACCTGATGAAGGCTGCCCACCGTCTGGTCGCGGCGTGGGTGCCCGACTCTCAGGCGTTCGACCCACTGTCGCGACTCTGCGTCCAGCCCGGCTCGCGGGGCGGCGGTGCTGCCGGGGCTGATGCAGCTCGATTTCACGGCTAATTGCGAATGGTCCCTCCGCGGGGCCGTCCCGTCTGCATGGCCAGTGCCCATCGCGGGGCACCGCTCGCTGGAATCCTCGCTTTACCGCTAGCTGGAAGGACCAAATGATCAGGTTTCGAGAAGCGCGAGCCGCCGACCCTGCGTTAGCGTGGCTTCCGGACGGCAACCGCCAGGAGGTATTTCGCTATGGCTAAGTCGAAGGGTTTCACGGCTGAGGAACGAGCCGCCATGAGGGAGCGCGCCAAGGAGCTCAAGATGGCCGCGGACAAGGCGGACGGCGAGAGCGACGTGCTCGCGAAGATCGCCGAGATGCCGGCGGCGGATCGCGCCATGGCCGAGCGGGTGCACGCGGTCATCAAGGCCAGCGCGCCAGAACTGTCGCCGAGAACCTGGTATGGGATGCCGGCCTACGCCAAGGATGGCAACGTCCTCTGCCACTTCAAGCCAGCGTCCAAGTTCAAGACGAGGTACGCCACGCTCGGCTTCAGCGACAAGGCCAACCTCGATGACGGTGTCATGTGGCCGACCGAGTTCGCGGTGGAGAAACTGACTGCCGACACGGAGGCGAGGATCGCCGCGCTCGTCAAGCAAGCGGTGAGCTGACCGTCAGCCGAGCCGGCGAACGATGAAGGGGCTATGCCGCTTGCGCTTCGGCCTGACTGACCCAGGTCGCGTACATCGAGGCGTAGCGCCCGCCGCGGGCGACAAGCTGTTGGTGGGTCCCGAGCTCGACGATCCGGCCGTCGTCGACAACGACGATCCGGTCCGCCTTCATCGCCGTCGTCAGCCGGTGGGCGATCAGGACCGCGGTTCGCGCCTCGAGCAGCACATCCAATGCCGCCTCGATCTTCGTCTCCGAAGCAAGATCGAGATTGGATGTCGCCTCGTCCAGTACGAGCACGCGCGGATGGGCCATGAACGCGCGGGCGAGCGCGATCAGCTGTCGCTCTCCACTCGAGAGCGACTGCCCGCGTTCGTGGACGATCGTGTCGAGCCCTTCCGGCATCCGCTCGACGACGTCGGCCAGCCCGACCGCGCCCACCGCCTCCTGCACCTCGTCGTCGCCGGCGTCGGGGCAGGCGAACGCGATGTTGTCGCGCAGGCTCCCGGCGAACAGGAACGGCTCCTGGGGCACTACTCCGAGCTGGCGACGCAGCGAGTCGATCGTCACCCCTTTGATGTCGTGGCCGTCGATCAGGACGCGACCATCGGTGGGGTCATAGAAGCGCGTGATCAGTTTCGCGAGCGTCGACTTGCCGGCGCCGGTCTCACCGACGAACGCGACCGTCTCGCCGGCCGCGATCCGCAGATCGATGTCGTGAACGACGGGCACGGCGGGGTCGTATCCGAACGTCACGTGGTCGAAGGTGATCTCGCCTCCGATCGGCGGCAGCTCCTGCGCATCGGGCGCCTCCGGCGTGCTCGGGTGGACCGCGAACAGGGTTCGCAGCTTCCAGATCGACGCGCTTCCCTGCTGGAAGGTGTTGTACTGCTGGACGAGCAGCTGGATCGGTGCGAAGAACCGGTTCAGGTACAGGAAGAAGGCGACCAGCGCGCCGATCGACAGTTCGTGGTGAACGACCATGTCACCGCCGATCGCGAGCAGCGCGCCCTGTCCGAGGTACCCGAGCATCGTCGTCCCCGGGCCGTAAATCGCGTTGATCCGTGCGGTGTAGTTGTTGGCGTCGCGATACTCACCGACGACATTGCGGTGCTGCACGATGTTGAACTGCTGGCGATTGTTGACCGCGACCGTGCGGACGCCGTGCAGGCTCTCCGACAGATCCGCCAGCACGTCCGCGATCCCGTCGCGGACTCGGTTGTACCCGCGTTCCGACGCCGCCCTGAACCAGAGTGAGCCCGCCGTCAAGGCGGGCACGATCAGGGCAAGGGTGATCAGCGTCAGCTTCACGTCGAGCGTGAACAGCACGATCGTGATCACAACCATCGTCAACGCCTGAACGGCGAGCTGAGCCAATCCGTCCTGCAGCAGCTGCTGGAGGTTCTCGATGTCACTCGTCATCCGGGTCATGATCACGCCGGACTGCTCGTCGGTGTAGTAGTCGAGTCCGAGCTGCTGAAGGTGGGTGAATACGCGCACGCGCAGGTCATTCATCACCCGCGCCGCGAGCCTGCCGGTCACCTTCGCCTGCGCGCGCTGGGCCAGTGCCGTGATCGCGATCGCGGCGAGGAACAGCCCCGCGACCAGGAGCACGATGCCGAAGCTCTTGTGCGGGCCGGTCATTCCGTTGTCGATCCCGATGTCGATCAGCTTCGGTCCGGCCTGGTTGGTGACGCTGACGATCGTGACCAGCAGTGCCGCCGCCGCACCGAGGTGCCAATGGCGGAAGATCAGCCCCCTCAGCGTGAGCTGCGCGCCGGTGTTGTCATCGTCGAGATAGGTGAATCGCGCGGTCGGCTCGCCGTGCTCGGGCTCCTCGGCGAGCAGGCGATCGACGCCCTTCTGGAGTTCGGGCGGGATGCCGGCGAAGGGCAGCCCACCACCCGGGGCGGCCGCCGCGCGTGAGCCGCCGGCGCGCCCGAACGCGCCGCCGCTGACGTTGCCGGCTCCGCCGAAGCCACCGAAGCTCATCGGTCCCCTTCCCACCGGCCGCGGTGCTCGCGGGCCTGACGCTCCTCTTCCTCGGCCTGCGCGAGCACCTCGACATAGAGAGGGCAGGTCTGGAGCAGATCGTCGTGCCGTCCGTCTGCCACGATCCCCCCTCCATCGAGCAACAGGACGCGATCAGCGAGTCCGATCGTCGAAAGGCGATGCGCGACGATCAGCGTCGCGCGCCCCCGCATCAGCACGCGAAGCGCCTCGTGGATCTTCTGCTCGACCTCGACGTCGACCGCGCTGGTCGCGTCGTCGAGGATCAGGATCGGCGGGTTGAGCAGCAGCGTGCGAGCGATCGCGATCCGCTGGCGCTGGCCGCCGGAAAGCGTGTAGCCGCGCTCCCCGACGATCGTGTCGTAACCGTCGGGCAGCGAGCTGATGAAGCCCTCGGCGTCCGCCGCGCGGGCCGCGGCCTGAATGTCGCCGAACCCGGCATCCGGTCGGCCGTAGGCGATGTTGTCGCGGATCGACGCGGTGAACAGGAACGGCTCATCGAGTGCGACGCCGATCTGGGCGCGCAGGCTCGCGATCGTCACGTCCCGGACGTCGTGGCCGTCGATCTGCACCGAGCCCGAGCGGACGTCGTAGAAGCGCGGCAGCAGGCGCGCGATGGTCGTCTTGCCACTCGCGGTTCGGCCCACGAGCGCTACCGTCTCACCCGGCTTGAGGTGCAGTGACAGGTCAGACAGGACCGGCGGCCCGTCCCCGTAGGTGAAGTCCACGTGCTCGAAGCGGATGTCGCCCCGTGCGTCGAGGAGGTCGGCCGCGGCCGGCCGGTCGATGATCTCGGGCTGCTCGTCGAGTATCTGGTAGATGCGCCCGGCGGAGGCCTTCGCGCGCTGGCCGAGCATGATCAGCATGCCTAGGAGCTGGAACGGCGCCTGGAGCATCACGATGTACGCGCTGAAGGCAAGGATCGCTCCGACCCGCAGCTGCCCGTGGATCACGAGCCAGCCCCCGAACAGGAGCACGAGCGCGAGGCCGAGCTGGGGCAGGTTCTGCACCGTGGGCGTGAACCGCGCGCGGATGTCGGCGTCCTTGATGTAGGCCCACTTGAGCCGGTCGGCGGCCTTGGCCAGCGTGCGCAGCTCACGCGGCTCGGCGACGAACGACTTGACGACCCGGACGCCGTTGATGTTCTCGTCCACGATCGTCGCCACCTCCGCCAGGCGCGACTGAATCAGCCACGACACGGGGAAGATCTCCCGCCGCATCCGGACGCTCGAGAAGTACACGAGCGGCGTCGTCGACATGGCGACGAACGCCAGCGGAACGTTGATCGACAGCATGTAGGCGAACGCGACCAGCGCGACCGCGCACTGAACGATGATCGAGGGTCCGAACGTCAGGTACATCTGGACCGAGCGGATGTCGGAGTTGGCGCGCGAGATCAGCTGTCCCGACTGGACGCGGTCGTAGAAGCCGAATGACATCCTCGACAGGTGCTCGTAGATGATGTTGCGCAGATCGAACTCCATCGCGTACGCGGTGCGCAGCAGAAACAGCCGCGAGATGAACGCCGAGATGCCCGCCGCCACCGCAAGCGACAGCACCAGCGTCACGTAGTGCGACAGCGGCACCGCGTGTCGCTGTAGCGAGTTGGTGACCGCATCGTTGAGCAGGTTCGGGATCTGAACCTGGAGCAGCAGCGCGGTGAACGACAACACCAGGGCAGTCACCAGTGTCTTCTTGTGCGACATCACGACGGGCCACGCGCGCCCGATCCACGACTTGGTCTTGTCGGGATCGATCGTCGCCTTCGGCCGGGGGTAGCGCGACTCGATCCCGGCGGGAACGTGGGCGGTGGACGGGCCCGAAAGGATGTTCTGTCGATCCGCGGTGGTCGCGCTCACGCCGCCGCCCCTTCGGGGCGACTTCCAGCCGGGGGGGCACCGGCTCGACGCGCTGCTCGATAGCGGTCGAGCGCCTCGCGCCAGGGCTCGAGCGCCTCGAACGGTGCCGCCGCGCCGTCCGGCCGGTAACCGGCGATGTCGCGCAGGCGGCGCTCGATCTCGGCGTCGGCGGCGGCCAGCACGCGGCGCCCCTCGCCCGTGAGATCGAGGCCGATCCGCCTCCGGTCGCCCTCATCGTGGTGGCGGGTGACCAGCTTGCGCGCCACGAGCCCGTCGATCACGCCGGTGACGCTTGGCCGGCTGACCGCGAGCTTGTCCGCGAGCGCCGACGCGGCCTCCCGGCCCTCCGCCAGGAGCGTCAGCGCCCGGTACTGGGACAGGGTGAGGTCCAGGGTCGCGGCGGCCAACTCGACCTGACGTGCGAGCCGGGCGATGACGCGGCCAGGCTGAGATAGTTCGGGCACCATACCATTAGGATACCGAACTAATTAGCGTTTGGTGGCGGTCCTGACATGATCGCTCGCGTGGTCGAGCCCGCCGCCATTGCATTTCGCGCGCCGCGAGGTGACCCGTGCCCGCGATGAAGTGGTGGGGATGGGGCGACGATGGAGCCGCCTTCTCGCACCGGGACAAGCCCGCGCTCGCGCCCTTCATCGCTCAAGCCATCGGCGTCGATGTGCGCGTCCCGGGCGCGGCCCCGGTCCGCTTCGATCAGCTCCAGATCGCCGAGCCGAACCTGCCGTCCGAGCTGCGCGCCGCGCTCGAGCGGGCGGTCGGCGAAGCGTTCGTCTCGAGCGGCCGGCTCGATCGCGTCGTTCACTCGCGCGGGAAGTCGCTGCGCGACCTGATCCGCCAGCGGCACGGAGACCTCGCTCGCCTCCCGGACGTCATCGTGCGCCCCGGCGACGAGGACGAGGTGAGCGCGACCGTGCAGGCGGCGCTCCACGCCGACGCCGTGATCATCCCGTTTGGAGGCGGCTCCTCGATCTCCGGCTCGCT
The DNA here is from genome assembly GCA_035502815.1 of Solirubrobacteraceae bacterium. Lineage (GTDB taxonomy): Bacteria > Actinomycetota > Thermoleophilia > Solirubrobacterales > Solirubrobacteraceae > Palsa-465. The sequence goes on along the minus strand of DATJUA010000124.1, from coordinate 48,724 downwards.
CGAGGCTCCGAGCGGAGAATCGCGTCCGGTGATCTCCGTGGATCTCGAGCGCCTGGACCGCGTGCTCGACATCGACTCAGGCTCCCGGCTCGCGCGGGTACAGGCGGGCGTCTTTGGCCCGCGGCTGGAAGAGCAGCTCGCCGCGCGCGGCTACACGTTCGGCCATTTCCCCGACTCGTTCCCGCACTCGACGCTCGGTGGCTGGATCGCCACCCGGTCCTCGGGGATGCAGTCCGACCGTTACGGCGACATCGAGGACATGGTCAAGGGCTTGCGCGTGGTGACGCCGGCCGGAACGCTCGTCACCCGGCCGGTACCGGCGGCCTCGAACGGCCCGAGCGTGCGCCAGATGGTTCTGGGCAGCGAAGGTCGCCTCGGCATCATCACCGAGGCGACCGTGCACGTCCGGCGGATCCCCGGACGGCGCACGATCCTCGGCTACCTCTTCCCCACGTGGGCCGAGGGCCTGGACGCGATGCGAGATCTGGCCGGCAGCGAGTACTCGGCGTCGGTGACGCGCGTCTCGGATGCCAACGAGACTCAGTTCTCGTTCGCGATGCGCGTGAACCCGACGCTCGCCGACAAGCTTCAATCGGCCGCGCTCCAGTCCTACCTGCAGCGGCGGCGCGGGTTCGACCCCGAGCACATGTGCCTTGCCTTCATCGGCTACGAGGGCAGCGAGCGGCACGTCGCCTCGCAGCGACGCGCGGTGGGAAGGCTCGTCAAGCGCCACGGTGGCGTGTGCGTGGGGTCGGGTCCGGGTGCGCTGTATGACCAGAAGAAGTTCGACATCCCGTACATCCGCGACTTCCTGCTGGACCGGGGCGCGCCGGGCGATGTGTCGGAGACGGCGACCACGTGGAGCAACCTGCTGCCGCTGTACGACGCGGTCGTCGCGGCTTCTAACCGGGCGTTTGGGCAGCTGAACGTCCAGGGCTACGTCATGTGTCACCTGTCGCACAGCTATCACGCGGGCGCGTGCCTGTACTTCACGTTTGCGTTCGGAGCTAGCACCGACGACGCGATGCTGGCCGAGTACGAGGTCGTCAAGTCCGCGATCCAGCAGGCGTTCGTCGACAACGGGGCCACGCTCTCGCACCACCACGCGGTCGGAACCGAACACGCGCAGTGGCTGCTCGAGGACATCTCGGCACCCGGGGTGGCGATGCTGGGCGCGCTGTTCGACGGGTTCGACCCGGGTCGCCACCTGAACCCAGGGAAGATCGTCTAAGGCGGCGGCGGGCCGCCGGCCGGTTGGGCGATCTCACGCCTGTCTTAGGGCGACCTGGATCGGGTAGGCGGAACGGGACGGCACCGAAGGAGGGAGAGATATGACCGCGCCGATCGAGGACGTCGGCAGCCTGCCGGGGAAGAAGATTACGGACCAGGCCGAGAACCCGATAGGCAAGGTCAAGGAGGTCTTTGCCACCGACGATGGCTATCCGATGTGGGTCGCCGTCGAATTGACGGGCGGACTTGGCGGCGGACGCATCGCGTTCGTGCCCCTGGCCAGGATCAAGGACGAGGATGGCGAGTTGCGCGTCCCGTACAGCAAGCAGCGCATCGGCGAGGCGCCCGAGATCGAGGACGGCGACCGGATCTCCGCCGAGTGCGATCGCAGGCTGCGCGACCACTACGGGATCGACACCGGCGACCAGGAGTTGCGCACCGACAACAAGTCCTACGCGACGCTCGTGTCCGACGAGGCCAGCGGGGCGAGCCGAGTCGAGGATGCCGGCACGCTCGAGACTCCGGACGCCGACACGCGGACCGAGGAGAGCCGGGAGCGCCTGCACGATCCTGGCAGCTCCGAGATCCGCAAGGTCACCGCCGAGGACGTCGTCCACGACACGCAGAGGGATGACAGCTCCGACGGCGAGGACGACTGACAGCGCCTCAGCGCACGGGGCGGCAGACCGTGTCCAGCCACGAGCAGCGCACCACGGTGCCGATGATCCACGCGCGCGGAACCGGTCCCCAGAATCGGCTGTCATCCGAGACGCCTCGGTTGTCGCCGAGCATGTAGTACTCCCCGGCCGGAACCCTGACCGGACTCGGGAAGTTGCACGCCTCGCCGGTCGTGCAGCCGGCGATGTACGCGTCGCTTTCCCTGACGCCGTTGAGGATTACGTGGCCGCCCACGATCGATACGAGATCGCCCGGGCCGGCCACGACTCGCTTGACGAAGATCGAGCTCGACTCCTGCGGGACGGGCACGCCGCACGGCTGAGCCGATCCGCTTCCCTGATCGCTCACGCCGCACACCGGATTGCTGGGACGAGCGCCCACCGGCGGATGGAACACCACGATCTCGCCGATGGCCGGAGCGCCCAGGCTCGCGGCCGAGACCTGTTGCCCGACCTGAAGCGTCGGCTCCATGGAGGAGGAAGTCACGCGGTACCGCCCGACGCTGTGGTGGAGCACAAGCCCCAGGCCGGCCACGGCCAATACGGCCACCGCGAGGACCCGCCGGCCCAGCCGGCGCCGGATGGGTGCTCCGAGCGGCACTGCAACCGCCGGCGTCGACACGTGCTCCATCACCGCGCTGATCGGCACGGTCTGGCCTCGCCTTGAACCGGGCACTGGCACCCGATAGTCGTCGGCGGGTAACGTCTCGCCCGACATGACCGGTCAAGGCGCCCATCGTGTGGTCGTCATCGGGGGCGGCTTCGGCGGCCTGCAGGCTGTGCAGAAGCTGCGCGGTGCCCCCGTCGAGGTCACCCTGATCGACCGGCGCAACTTTCATCTGTTCCAGCCGCTGACCTATCAGGTCGCGACCGGTGCGATCTCGCCGGGCGACATCGCCGCTCCGTTGCGCGAAATCTTCAAGCGCCAGGAGAACGTCCGCGTCCTGATGGGCGAGGTGTCGGGTTTCGACCTGAGCGAACGTCAGGTTCGTCTCCGCTCGATCGGCGGCATCCCGGCGCCGGACGCTGTCCCCTACGACACGCTGATCGTCGCCGGCGGCTCGCGCTATTCGTATTTCGGACACGACGAGTGGAGCGAGCACGCGCCCGAGGTGAAGTCGCTCGAGAGCGCCGAGTCGGTCCGAGGGCGCATTCTCGCCGCCTTCGAGGCCGCCGAGGGGGACCCCGATCACGAGCGGCGGGCCGGGTGGCTGACGTTCGTCATCGTCGGCGGCGGCCCCACGGGTGTGGAGATGGCGGGCCAGATCGGCGAGCTCGCGCACGACTCGCTGCGAAGCAATTTCCGCGCGATCGATCCGAGCACCTCGCGCATCCTGCTCGTCGAGGCCACCGATCGGCTGCTCACGAGCTTTCCCAAGTCACTCTCGGCCAAGGCACGGCGCTCGCTCGAGCGTCTCGGCGTGACGCCGATGCTGAACTCGACAGTGGTCGACATCGACCGCGAGTCGGTGACCATCGAAGACACGGGCGGTCAGCGGCAGCGCATCCCGACGCGGACGATCGTTTGGGCAGCCGGTGTGACCGCGTCGGCTCTCGCCGCCCAGCTCAGCGAGCTGACCGGTGCCGATCTCGATCGCGCTGGCCGCGTCACGGTCGAGCCGGACCTGACCCTCCCGGGTCATCCCGAGGTGTTCGCGCTGGGCGACATGGTTCGGGTCCGACGAGCGAAGGGCGACGCCGTCACCTTCCCCGGGGTCGCGCCGGTGGCCATGCAAGAGGGGAGGTACGCGGCGCGGGCGGTGCGGGAGCGCCTGAGCGGCGCGACCACCCGGCCCTTCCACTACCACGACAAGGGCAACCTGGCCACGATCGGGCGCGGTGCCGCGGTGGCCGACATCAAGGGCCTCCATCTGAGCGGGTTCATCGCTTGGCTGACCTGGCTGTTCGTCCATCTCTGGTACCTGGTCGGCTTCACCAATCGCGTCGTCGTGTACATCCGGTGGTCGTTCAGCTTCTTCACTCACGGGCGCGCCGCGCGGCTGATCACCGAGCAGGCCGGGGAGGAGCCACACGAGCGCGCCGAGGGTTGATCCATGAATCAGGCCGAGCTGCTGATCGGCGGTCTGTTCGTGGCGATCGCCGGTCTCGGCGCGCTCGCCCGCCGGCTGTCAATTCCTTACCCGATCGTCCTGGTCGTCGGCGGTGCGATCTTCGGCTTCATCCCGGGTGTGCCCACGGTCAAGCTCGACCCGGACGTGGTGCTCGTCGTTTTCCTGCCCGTCCTGGTCTACGGCGCGGCCTTCTTCGCGAACCTGACCGACATCAGGCGGTTCCTTCGCTCGATCACACTGAGCTCGGTCGGGCTCGTGCTGGCGACGATGACCGCGGTCGCGTTCGTCGCCCACGACGTGATCGGCATGGCCTGGGCGCCGTCGTTCGTGCTGGGCGCGATCGTCTCGCCCACCGATCCGCTCGCCGCCGCGCTGATCATGCGCGATCTCGACGTGCCCCGCCGGATCGTCAGTGCGGTGGAGGGAGAGGGGCTGTTCAACGACGCCACCGCGCTGGTCGCCTACCGGGTCGCGATCGGCGCGGTCGTGGCGGGGTCGTTCTCGCTCGGCCACGCGAGCCTTCAGCTCGTCGCCGACGCCGCGGGCGGGGTTGCCATCGGTCTCGCCGTTGGCTGGGTCATCGCCGAGGTCCGCAAACGCACGCCCGACCCGCAGATCAGCGTGACGATCTCGCTGGTGAGTGGCTACGCCGCGTTCGTGCCCGCCAACGCCATCGGCGCCTCGGGGGTGCTCGCCGCCGTCACGACGGGCGTCTACATGGGCGTGCGCGGGCCGAGCATCATCCCGGCCCGCGTCCGTCTGGAGGGCTTCTTCGTCTGGGACATCCTCGACTTCATCATCAACTCGTCCCTGTTCGTGCTGGTTGGCCTCCAGTTGCGCCAGATCGTCGAGACGCTGTCGGGGTACGCGGCGTCGGACGTCGTCGGATGGGCTTTGGCGATCTGTGGCGCGACCGTGCTGATCCGCTTCGTGTGGCTGTTCACCGTCCCGTATCTGATCCGCGCCCTGGATCGTCGGCCGATTCAACGGGAGTTGCGGGCGTCCGCCCGCCAGCGGATCGTGATCGGGTGGAGCGGCATGCGCGGCGCCGTGTCGCTGGCCGCGGCGCTCGCCGTGCCGCTGTCCGTGAACGGCGGTGGCACGTTCCCCGACCGCGACCTGATCCTGTTCCTGACCTTCTCCGTCATCTTCGCCACCCTCGTCGTTCAGGGCCTGTCGCTGCCGACCGTGATCCGGCGGCTCAAGATCACCGACGACGGCGCCGCGGACGAGGAGGAACTCCATGCCCGGCTGGGGGCGACCAAGGCGGCGCTGGCCCAGATCGATGCCTTACGCAGCGAGGATTGGACCAGGGACGACACGCTTGACCGGATGCGGGCCGCCTACGAGTTCCGCAAGCGTCGCCTGTCCGCACGCGCCGGCAGGATCGAGGACGATGGCTACGAGGACCGATCGCTCGCCTACCAGCAGGTGGTGCAGACCGTGCTGGCGGCTCAGCGCGACGCGCTGGTCCAGCTGCGCCGCGACGGGACGATCTCGAACGAGACCATGAACCGGATCATCCAGGAGCTCGACCTCGAGGAGTCCCGCCTGGAGATCTAGCGGTCCGCGGTGCGAACCGCCGAGCGAATGATCAAGACCCGGGTCTGCCCATGTGGGGCCACCCCGAGCTTGACGAGTGCGTCGCCGACGGAAACCGCGTCCACCCACACGTCGTCGTCCTCATTGACCTGCCCGAGCGCCGCGACCTGCTGCATTGCTTTGGCCAGGCGGGCGATCTCGTCGTGGCTGCCTTCGAGCCGCTCGATCCCGCGCTCGGTTCCGAACGTGACCGCCAGTCCCTCGGCGGTCTCGTGCGCGTCAAGTAGTTCCAGACTCATGGATCCCTCCAGTCTATGTACGAGACCAACGGCTGCTTATAGGCTCCGCTCGCGACATCGACGAGCAAGCAAAGGAGAGGCGATGAGCGACGAGCGGGTCAAATTTGTGCTCGACGAGCCGGACATCCCGACTCACTGGGTCAATTTGATGGCGGACATTGCCGATCCGGACAACCCTCCTCCCCCTCCGCTGCGGGCGGGTGGGGATGGCAATCTGGCGCCGGCCGGCCCGGATGACCTGGCGCCGATCTTCCCCATGGCGTTGATCCTTCAGGAGGTCTCGGCCGAACCCGAGATCGAGATCCCCGAGCCGGTACGCGAGGCCTACAAGCTGTGGCGGCCGACCCCCCTTTTCCGCGCCCGCCGCCTGGAACGCGCGCTCGATACCCCGGCGCACATCTACTACAAGTACGAAGGCGGCTCGCCGCCGGGGTCCCACAAGGCCAACACCGCCGTGGCGCAGGCATACGAGAACGCTCGGGCCGGGATCAAGAAACTCAGCACCGAGACCGGTGCCGGCCAGTGGGGGTCGGCCCTGGCCTTCGCGTGCAGTCTGTTCGGGCTTGAATGCGAGGTGTGGATGGTCGGCTCGAGTTACGACCAGAAGCCCTACCGCCGCTCGATGATGGAGACGTGGGGCGCCACCGTTCACCGCTCGCCATCCGACGTCACCGAGGCCGGGCGCTCACAGCGCGAGCACACCACCGGCTCGCTCGGGATCGCGATCTCCGAGGCCGTCGAGGTCGCCGCGCAAAACCCCGACACCAACTACTCGCTCGGGTCGGTGCTCAATCATGTGCTCCTGCACCAGACCGTGATCGGGCAGGAGGCGATGGCCCAGATGGCGATGGCGGGCGAGGAGCCCGACGTGGTGATCGGTTGCGTGGGCGGCGGCTCGAACTTCGGCGGGCTGACGATCCCGTTCCTGCGTCGGGTGGTTCGAGGTCAAGCGCGCACCCGGTTCATCGCCGCGGAGCCCGCCGCCTGCCCGACGCTGACGCGTGGTGTGTACGCCTATGACTTCGGCGACACGGTCGGGCTGACGCCGCTGATGCCGATGTACACGCTCGGCCACGACTTCGTTCCCCCGCCGGTGCACGCCGGTGGGTTGCGCTACCACGGCGACTCGCCGCTCGTGTGCGGGCTGGTCAAGCAGGGGCTGGTCGAGCCGCAGGCGTTCCGCCAGAACGAGACGTTCGAGGCCGCGGTCCGGTTCGCCCGGGCCGAGGGGATCATCCCCGCGCCCGAGCCGGCGCACGCGATCCGCGCCGTGTTCGCCGAGGCGGAGGCGGCGCGCGAGGCCGGCGAGGAGCGCGTGATCCTGTTCGGGCTGTGCGGGCACGGGCACTTCGACCTGAGCGCCTACGACGCGTACCTGGCCGGCAAGCTCGAGGATCCCGAGTTCTCCCAGGCCGACCTCGACGCCGCGCTCGCGAGCCTGCCCGAGGCGCCGGCGTTGGCCTAGACGCTGGGTCTCGCTCCGCTCGACATCCGTGGGGCCATCCCACCCCGTCCGGACGGGGTTCACGGTCCCATGGACGCCGCCGAAGGCGGCCCAAAGCCCGGGTTTCTCACCAGTCACCACCCCCGCCGGCGTGAATGCCGATCCCACCCGGCTCCTGCACGGGCAACTCACCACTCGGCCCGCGCGATTCGCCGAGTGGGAAGTTATCCGGTGCCGAGCGCCGCGAACTCTTCGAACAGCGCTCGCGCCGCCGCGATCCCGAGCGACACGTAGTCGACTCGCAACCGCTCGTTGGGCGAGTGGATGGCCGCGTCCGGCAGCGAGAAGCCGGTGATCACGGTCGGGATCTGCCGGCTGGCCAGGGCGGCGGCGATCGGGAGCGTGCCGCCCGAGCGCACCAGCGCGGGCCGCACGCCCACCGCGCGCTCGAACGCCTTGAGCCCGAGCTGGATCGCCGGTTCGCCAGGGTCGAACACGGCGGCCGGCGCGAATCCCAACCGCTCGATCTCGAGCTCCGCGCCGGCCGGAACCGCGTCTCGCAGCAGCCGCTCGAACTCGCCGGCGATCGTCTCGGGGTCCTGGCCGGGCGCCAGCCGGATCGAAACGTTGGCGTCGGCGCGAACCGGGAGGACCGTCTTCTGCGCGAACGCGGAGCCGCTGGCGATCCCGTTCACGTCGAGCGCCGGCTCGGATGTCGTCCGCAGGTAGAAGTCCTCGGCGGCGCGGGCGTCCATTGGACGCGCGCCCTGATCGGCGAGCTCATCGGCGCCGGCCGGCAGCTCGCTCCAGCTGTCGCGCTCCGCCTGGGTCGGAGGCACGATCCCCTGGCGCAGGGGCTCGGCCAGCTGGCCGTCCACCGCGAGAACCGCGCCCAGAGTCCGGGTCAACGCATGGCCGGCGTTCAGCGCCGCGCCGCCATAGATGCCCGAGTGCAGGTCTCGTTCGCCCGTCCGCATCGTCAGATGGAAGTAGCTCAGACCGCGCGTGGCCGTGTCGAATGCCGGCCGGCCCAGGCCGATCATCCCGCTGTCGAAGATCACCGCGGCCTGCGCGCCGCGCTCGTCCGCGGCGAGGAACTCGACGATCGACTCGCCGCCGGTCTCCTCCTCGCCGTCGCACGCGAAGCGCACGTTGACTGGGAGCTGCCCGTGCCAGGCCAGGTCGCGCGCGGCGGCCAGCAGCATGTACAGCTGCCCCTTGTCGTCGGCGACGCCGCGGGCGTACAGATGCTCGTCGCGGATCTCGGGCTGGAACGGAGGCGAATCCCACAGCTCGAGCGGGTCGGGCGGTTGCACGTCGAAGTGGCCGTAACAGAGAACGGTCGGGGCGCGGGCCGGATCCGCCGAGGCCCGCACCTCGCCGACCGCGAGCGGCTGACCGTTCCAGTCGACGAGCTCGCATGCGCCGCCGGCGGCGCGCACAAACTCGCACACCCACTCGCCGGCCCGGCGCACCTCGGGTGCGCTGGCCGGGTCGGCGCTGACCGACTCGATGCGCAGGAACTCCGCGAGCTCGTGGAACCAGTCCGGAGGCACCGGCTCAGTAGACCTCGGGCACGAACGTCTGCTCCTCGATCGGCGGCCTCACGTACGCCTCGTCCACACGTGGGGGAAGCTCGATCGGGGGCGGGGTGAGGTCCTCGTAATCGACCATCGACAGCAGATGCGCGATGCAGTTGAGCCGTGCCCGGCGCTTGTCATCGGCATTGACCACCCACCACGGCGCGACCTTGATATCGGTGTAGCGAAACATCTCGTCCTTGGCCCGCGAGTAGGCGACGTAGCGGGCCCGCGACTCGAGGTCCATCGGGCTCAGCTTCCAGCGCCGCATCGGGTCGTGCACGCGTGCCTGGAAGCGGCGCTCCTGCTCGGCGTCGGAGATCGAGAACCAGTACTTGATGAGCTGGATGCCCGAGCGCACGAGCATGTGCTCGAACTCGGGACACGAGCGCATGAACTCCTCGTACTCGCTCTCGGTGCAGAAGCCCATCACCCGCTCGACGCCGGCGCGGTTGTACCAGGAGCGGTCGAGCAGCACGATCTCGCCTGCCGCGGGCAGGTGCGGCACGTAGCGCTGGAAATACCACTGGGTCTTCTCGCGCTCGGTGGGCGCCGGCAACGCGACGACGCGACACGAGCGCGGGTTGGTGCGCTCGGTGATGCGTTTGATCACCCCGCCCTTGCCCGCCGCGTCGCGCCCCTCGAAGATCACGACGATCTTCAAGCCCTTGGCGCGGACGTACTCCTGCATGATCACGAGCTCGCGCTGGAGCTTCAGGAGCTCCTTCTCGAATCCCTCGCGGGTCAGATTCTGGGGCTTGTGCTTCTGGGGCTTGTGCTCGTGCGGAGCCTTGGCCATCGCAGGAGCCTAACCCGAGTGGATCTCCTGGTCCACAGTGCGTACCTTACGGGCCGGTGGAGGACAGCTTCGCGATCAATCGGGCCAACTGGGACGAGCGGGCCCCGGCGCACGCCGCCTCGCCCGATTACGCGGTGGACCGTTTCACGAGCGACCCGAGCTTCCTCAGCGAGGTCGTGCGCTTCGATCTTCCGCGGCTGGGCGAGGTGGCCGGCCTGGACGGCGTGCATCTGCAATGCCACATCGGCACCGACACCATCTCGCTCGCCCGGCTCGGGGCGCGTATGACCGGGCTGGACTTCTCGCCGGCCGCGATCGTGCAAGCCCGCCGCATCTCGGCGGCGGCCGGAAATGAGGTCGAGTTCGTGCAGGCCAGCGTGTACGACGCGGCGAGCGTGCTTGGACGCGAGCAGTTCGACTTCGTGTTCACCGGCATCGGCGCGCTGTGCTGGCTGCCGAAGATCCGGCCCTGGGCGCAGGTCGTGGCGGAACTGCTGCGACCCGGCGGCTGGCTGTTCATCCGCGAGGGCCACCCGATGCTGTGGGCGGTCGACGAACGGGCCGCCGGTGCGCTCACGGTGGAGTTCCCATACTTCGAGCACGACGAGCCGATCGTGTGGGACGGAGGCGGGACCTACGTCGAGACCGACGTCGAGTTCAAGCACAAGGTCAGCCACTCCTGGAACCACGGGCTGGGCCAGATCGTCACCGCGCTGCTAGACGGGGGCATGCACCTGACCATGCTCGTCGAGCACGACAGCGCCCCGTGGGAGGCGCTCCCCGGGATGATGGAGCGGACCGACGCGAACGAGTGGCGGCTCGCCGATCGCCCCGAGCGCTTGCCGCACACCTACACACTGCGCGCCGTGAAGGACGCGTGATGGCGGCGCGTCAGGCGAAAGGAGGACTCGGCAGATACGGTGCAAGCGGGCCGGGCCCGCCGCGGACGCACAGCGCGCCACGGGACGAGAGCGCGTAGCCGGACTTCAGCAAGATATCGATGGCCCAGTCCTGACCTCCGGTGATCCAGCGCACGGTCGGCTGGCCCTCGCCGACGTCTCCGACCAGCTCCAGCGCGCTCCACAGCAGTGCCTGGGCGACCGCCGAGTCGCGTGCGGCAAGCAGCCACACGAGCTGGCCCGGCGCGACCACGGCGAACCCACGGTCGCCGTGGCGGAGCACCCGAGCGCCCCGGCCGAGTGCGTAGCGCAGGTCGGGCGTGTGCGGAGCGCCGCGCACGTCGCGGGAGATCGAGGCGAGCGCCTCGAGGTCGTCCGCGCCGGCCTCGTGCACGGCCGGGTCGGCCCGCGGGAGCCTACGCCGGTCCAGCCGGCCGGTCGCCTCGAACGCGGGACGCAGCGAGAAGCCGGCCAGCCCGTACAGGCGCAGCGCGCGTGGATCGCTCGAGCTGACGATCAGCCCCGCGTCTCCGCCGGCGCCGTAGCCCAGCGCCGCCTCGATCAGCGCGCGACCGACGCCGGCGCTCTGGACGCCGGGGTCGACCGCCAGCATCGAGAGGATCCACAGCCGCTCGCGCATAATCGCCTGGGCGACTCCCACCGTCCGCCCATCGCGCTCGGCGACGAACGCGCCGTCGGGATCGGTCTGGAGCGGGTGGTCGAGCCGCTCGATCCAGCGCGGGCGGGCCGTCGCCTCTTCGAGCTCGATGCCGAAGGCCGCTGCGGTCAGCTCCGCTGCCGCGTCGAGGTCAGCCGGCTCGAACGGCCGGATCTGAAGCTGACGAGTTGCGGCTCGGAACGGCACCGGTCGAAGGTAGCCGGTTGGCGCTGTCGATCACGTGTGTGACGAACGCGACCGTCGCCCGCCGGCGCAGCGGCCCGGGTGTGAGTCGCTAGTCCTTGGGGTAGTGGTCATCCACCGGATCGCGGGAAAGACTTTCTCGTGCACAACGCATAGCCGCTCGTCGGGGCGAGCGGACCAGGCAGGCAAACCCCATCGCGGAGGAACGTCACGGCGTGAACTCTGGACGATCGCCCCGACGAAGCCGGCTTGCGTGGCGAGTTGTTGGCCACGATACGGAGCCTAAACGGCCGTGAGCGGCCTATATGATCCGGCCACGTCCTGCATCGGCGCTCCTCTGAGTGCAGGGAGGGGAGCCGTCGGCTCAACTCAAACATGGAGGAGCGATGAAGATCGGCCGCTTGCTGCTCAGGCTCACCGTCGGGGGCTTTTTCTTCGGACACGGCACCCAGAAGCTGTTCGGATGGTTCGGCGGACACGGGCTCGACGCCACCTCCCAGATGTTCGAGGGGCTCGGCATGCGGCCCGGGCGGCGCAACGCACTCGCGGCCGGTGTCGCCGAGGCCGGGGGCGGCGCCGCGCTGGCGCTCGGACTCGCGACGCCGCTGGCCGCGGGAACGATCACCTCGGTCATGCTCACGGCGATCAATCGCGTGCACCTCAAGAACGGTCCGTGGGTCACCAACGGCGGTTACGAGTACAACGCGGTCCTGATCGCCGCCGTGCTCTCGCTGGCCGAGGTCGGGCCGGGCCAGGTGTCGCTTGACCACGCCCTGGGCCAGGAGCGCACCGGCCCCGGCTGGGCGCTGCTCGCCGCCGCGATCGGCCTGGTCGGCGCGGTTGGAGCTGACCGGGCCGCCGCGGCGTATCCCGCTCCGCCCGAGCCGCCGGCCGCTGGGCCCGGGGATCCGGAGCCGGCCGCGACGACCGCCGCTGGGCCCGCGGATTCGGAGCCGACCGCGACCAGCGCCGCTGAGTCCGAGCCGGCCGAGGCCACGGCGACGAATCCTCAATAAGGCGCCGTCGTCAGGGGCCGCCGAGGAATGTGATTGGTGCGGTGCTCGTGTGAGCGCGAGTGACGTGACCGTCGGGGACGTCGGTCCCGAGGCGAGCAGTGGGGCGGGCGGCACCCAATCGATCCGCCTGATCTTCGGCGCGCTGCTCCTGGTCCTGCTGCTGGCCTCGCTCGATCAGACGATCGTCTCGACCGCGCTGCCGACGATCGTCGGCGACCTCGGCGGGCTGTCACACCTGTCGTGGGTGGTGACCGCCTACCTGCTCGCCTCGACCGTGTCGGGGCCGCTGTACGGGAAGCTCGGCGACCTGTACGGCCGCAAGACGGTGCTCCAGTTCGCGATCGTCCTGTTCCTGATCGGCTCGGCGCTGTGCGGCCAGTCGCAGAGCATGACCGAGCTGATCGCGTTCCGCGCGCTCCAGGGGCTGGGTGGCGGCGGTCTGCTGGTCACCGCGATGGCCGCGATCGGCGACATCATCCCGCCCCGGGACCGCGGTCGGTATCAGGGGTTCTTCGGCGCGGTATTCGGCGTCGCCACCGTGATCGGGCCGCTGCTGGGTGGGTTCTTCGTCGACAACCTGACGTGGCGCTGGATCTTCTACGTCAACCTGCCCCTCGGCCTGATCGCGCTGGCCGTCATCGGCGCGGCGTTCAAGCCCCGGTCCGAGCACGTCCACCACCGCATCGACTACCTGGGCGCCGCCGTCCTGACCGCGGGGCTGTCGGCGATCGTGCTGTTCACCAGCCTAGGCGGGACGAGCTACTCCTGGGGCTCGCCGTTCATGATCGCGCTGATTGCGATCGGGGTGGGGATGCTCGTTCTCTTCCCGTTCGTCGAGCAGCGCGCGAGCGAACCGATCCTGCCGCTGGCGCTGTTCCGTAACCGCATCTTCGTCGTCTCGGCGGCGGTTGGTTTCATCATCGGGCTGGCCCTGTTCGGGGCGGTCACGTTCTTGCCGCTGTATCTCCAGGTGGTCAAAGGTCACAGCCCGACCGTCTCGGGGCTGCTGATCACGCCGATGATGGCCGGGCTGCTGGTGACCTCGATCCTGAGCGGCAACCTGATCTCGCGCTTCGGGCGCTACCGGCCGTTTCCGATCGCGGGCACGGCGATCGCCACCGTCGGCCTGTTCCTGCTTTCGCACATCGGCCTGGCGACGTCGACCGCGACCGTCGCCTTGGACATGGTGGTGCTCGGGCTCGGTCTGGGGATGACCATGCAGGTGCTCGTGCTCGCCACCCAGAACGCGGTCGACTATCGCTATCTCGGCGTGGCTACTTCCGGCTCGACGCTGTTCCGTCAGATTGGGGGATCGATCGGCGTCTCCGCCTTCGGCGCGATCTTCTCGAACAACCTGGCCCACCAGCTCTCGACCCGGATCCCCAAGGGTGTCCATGTTCCAACCGCCGCCAACCCGGCGGTGGTCGATCACCTGCCCGCGGCCGTCAAGGGGCCCTATATCGAGGCGTTCTCCGCCGCGCTTCAGCCGGTGTTCGCCGCGGCCGCGGCCGTGGCGCTCGTGGCGTTCCTGCTCAGCTGGCTGCTGCGGGAGATCCCGCTGCGCCAGACGGCGGCCGCGGAAGGCGTCGGGGAGACCTTCGCCGCCCCGCGTCATGACAGCTCCGAGCACGAACTCGAGCGGATCCTCAGCTCGCTCATGCAACGCGAGGAGCGCCAGCGGGTCTACGAGAAGTTGATCGACCGTTCGGGCGTACACGTCACGCCGCCCGAGGGCTGGCTGCTGAACCGGATCGGCGAGCGAGCGCCGACGAGCGCTCGGGCGTTGGCCGCCGAGCTGCACGTCACGCCCGAGCAGCTGCGCGAGCCGCTCGACGGCCTGAGCCGAAGGGCCTACGTCGGCACCGACGAGGAGCGCCAGCTCGAGCTGACCCCCGATGGAAGAGCCGCGCGCGAGAAGCTGATCGCCGCGGGCCGCGCCGAGCTGTGCCGGCTGCTCGACGGCTGGGAGCCCGAGCAGGACGAGGAGCTCCAGCCGGTGCTCCGGCGTCTGGCCGGCGCACTGGTGGTGGAGATGCCCGACGACTACGCGGGCGCCACCGCCGCCGGCGCCGCCATCGCGTCGGCGAGCCACGGGTAGCGGGCATCAGGCGTTCTTGATGACGATCCCCTCGAGGATGAACGCCGCGCGCTCGGTCGAGTCGATCGCGTTCTCGAGCCGCTCGAAGATGTCTTTCCAGCGGATCACCACCATCGGGTCGATCCCGCTCTCGAACAGCGACGCGATGGCCTCCCGGACGAGCCGGTCGCCCTCGTTCTCGAGCCTGTGCACCTCGACCATGTGCTGGTTGATGTCCTTGAAGGTGCGGATGAGCGGGATCGCGGCGGAGATCTGTCGCGTGGCGTCACGTAGAACGCCGGCCAGGCGCTGGGATTGGGCCATTGGCGCCTCGATCTTGTACAGCCCGAGGTAGTCGGCGACCTCCTCGGTGTAGTCGACGATGTCGTCGAGCGCCGAGGCCAGCTGCAGGATGTCCTCGCGGTCGATCGGCGTGACGAACGACTGGTTGAGCCGGCTGATGATGTCGTGCGTGATCTGGTCGCCGTCGTGCTCGCAGGCGAGGATGTCGCGTGCCAGCTCGGGGTGCTCGGGGTAGCTGGCGAGCATCTCGTCGAGTAGCTCGGCCGCCCGGACGATGTTCGCGCCTGCACGCTCGAACAGGTCGAAGAACTCGCGATCGCTGCTCCTGAGGAGGTTCGCGATCGACGCCACCGCTTACCTCGTGGCGAGCAGGCCCCATGCCTGCCATTGCGCCCGGATCACCAGCCCTCTCATGGGCTACGTAGCATAGGACCGGATGGCGACGCCAATGAGAAAATTCCGAGACGGTTTGGCCGGCGGCGGTCTGGGGCCGCGCGGCGGCCCGACCTCGAGCTGATGGCTTACCGGGCCGGGGACGCAAGACGGCAGCTGCTCAGCGACGTGGCGGAGGCCACCGACCAGCTTGCGCTGGCGCTGGCCAGTCTCGGCGAGGCGTACGAGGAGCTCGATGAGCAGACGGCCGATCGGCTCGAGGAGGAGCTGTTCCGGCCGGTTCAGCTGGCCTACGGGCGCCTGCGGCGCACCCACGCCGAGTTCGCCGAGCGCTACGGACTCCCGGGGCGTGGGTTCGAGCCCAGCTCCGGAGGGCTGCATTCGGCGGATCCCCGCGTGTACGTCGACCGCGCGGTCGACGCGATCGAGGGCGCCGACCAGGGCCTCGCCGAGCTCCAGGACTCGATGATGCCGGTCGAGGTCGGAGACCGCGAGCTCCGGGAGGGGCTCTCCGAGGTGCGCGCGGCGATCGCCGATTTGCCCGCCCGCGCCCACCGGCTGATGCGCGCGCAGGGGCGCTAAGGCGCCGCCGTCAGGCGCCGCCGACCCTCCCGTCCAAGGCGCCGCCGTCAGGCGCCGCCGACGCTTACTGGTTCCACTTATCCGCGGTCTTCTTCTTGTGACCCGAGCTCTTGGCGCGGACGCTCTCGACGTCCGCCGGACGGTCGGCCTCTTCGAGCGAGTGCTGCTCCGAGCGCGCCCGTGCTTCGCGGTTCTTCTCATCCAGCGCCTCGCGCATCCGCTCGAGCTGTTCCTCACGCTTGTCGGGCATCTTCACGCCTCCTGTTTTTCTCTTCGCTTGTCAGACTTGCCCTCGCGCATATCGGCCAGCGTCTGCTCGAGCGCGGCCATCAGGTCGGGCATCTCGGGTACGGCCTCGCGTGGCTTGGGAGCCTTGATCGTCTGCCCCTTGCGCTTGCGTGCGACGACGTCGCGCAGGCGGCGCCGGTAGCGGTCTTTCCACTCGCCGGGCTCCCATTTCCCGGACAGTTCCTCGATCACTGCCGCCGCCGCCTTCAGCTGCTGGGCCGAAGGCTTGTGCGACTTCTGGGCGGCGTTCTCGACGTCGTTGCCGTCGCGGACCTCGTCGGCGAACAGCATCGTGCTCAGCATGAGCGCGCCGTCGTGGGAGCGGACGATCGCCAGATACTCCTTGGCCCGCATCACGAACTGTCCGAGCGCGGCGCGCTCGGTGCGCGCCATCACGTCGGTCAGGAGCCGGTAGGCGCGGGCCGATCCGTCGTCTCCGGAGGCCGGCAGGAGGTAGTAGGGATGGTCGAAGTAGATCGGGTCGACCTCGCTCAGATCGACGAACGACTCGATCTCGATCGTCCGCGTGCGGCGCGGCTCGATCGCCTCGAGCTCCTCGTCGGTCACGATCACCTGTCCGCCGTCGTCAAGCTCGAACGCGCGGTCGATTTCGTCCCAGCCAACCTCGACGTCCTCCTTCGAGCACCACCGCTGCACGTCGATCGGGGCGCCGTCCTTGGCGTGGAGCTGGCGGAAGTGCAGATCGAGGTCGCGTACCGCGGGCACCATCACCACTGGAACGTTGACGAGCCCGAAGCTGAGCGATCCGCTCCACAGCGCACGCGGCATCGATCAGCTCCTGCGCTTCCCGAGGCTCGCCTCGAGCGCCGCCGCCAGGTCGCCCGGCGCCTCTGCCTTCTCGGGCGCGGGCAGCTCGATCTCCTCGCCCTTGGCCTTGCGCGCGATCAGGTCGCGGACGCGGTCGCGATAGCTGTCCTTGAACGCGCTCGGACGGAACGCCTTCTGGAGCGAGGAGACCAGCTGCTCGGCCATTTCGAGCTCGCGGTCGCTCGGCCGGCGACTCGGGCTGGGGATCTCTAGCTTGTCGGCGGACACGAGCTCGTCGGCAAAGCGCATCGTGTGCAGCACGAGGAACTTGTTGAGCGGGCGTACGGCGACGAGGTATTCGCGGTTGTGGAACACCCACCGGCCGATGCCGGCCCGACCCGAGCGCTCGAGCGCGTCGTGCAGAAGGCGGTAGGCGTCCTGTCCGTCGTCGCCCGCGCCCAGGTAATACACGCGGTCGTAGAAGACCGGGTCGACCTCGGTGCGCTCGACGAACTGCTCGAGCGCGATCGTGCGGGAGCGGTCGCCGGCCGCCGCGTCGATCTCGTCCTTCTCCAGCATCACGAACTCTCCGCCGCGAACCTCGTAGCCCATCGCGACCTCTTCGTATGGGACCTCCTTGCGCTCCTTTGAGCAGATGCGCTTCTGCTTGATTCGCGCGCCGTCCTTGGCATGCACCTGGTGGAAATGGATGGTGTGGCTCTCGGTTGCCGAGTGGACCCTGATCGGAACCGCGATCAGGCCGAACGTGATCGTTCCGTTCCAGATCGAGCGCGCCATCCGGCTCGACCTACCCCGATGCCCCGCGTGTACTCGCCGCAACGCCCGGGTAGCCCGACTGGAGGAGGTGAGGAAAACATGGCATTAGCACTTGCACGTCTCGTTCGATCCCTAGCCGGAATCATTGCGCTCGTGATCGTGGTGGCGATCGTGCTGTTCCTGGTCGGCGCCAATCCCAGCAACGCCGTCGTGCGCGACGTTCACGACGCCGGCGCGTGGCTGGTCGGACCGTTCAAGAACCTGTTCTCGATCCACAAGGCGAAGCTGGCGATGGTGGTCAACTGGGGCCTGGCGGCCCTGGTGTATCTGCTCGTGGGCCACTTCATCGCGAGCCTACTGGTGCGGATGACCCCGCGCCGGCGGGCGCTCGCGGCCTGAGATCCGGGCTTCCCAATCCCCGCTCCGGACGGGGATTGGGATCCCGCCCGCCCACGCCCAACCGCCCGATGGACGCCGAGCGCAGCTAGGGCCAGCCTTACAGCGCCTTGACGAAACCCCAACTTTTGGTCCAGTTGTGCTTACGCGCACGCATGTCTGGGTATCAGGTGCGCATGACAACTCTAGCCATTGCCCGCACCGAATCCGCTGAGCTCTTCGAACGCTGGCAGCAGCACGGGGACCGCAGCGCGCGTGATGAGCTGGTACATCGCTTTCTGCCGCTGGCCCGCAAGCTCGCGCGTCGCTACGCCGGAGCTCGGGAGCCGTTCGAGGATCTTTTGCAGGTCGCCAGTCTCGGCTTGGTCAAGGCCGTCGATCGCTTCGACGCCGACCGCGGGACCGCGTTCTCGTCGTTTGCCGTGCCCACCATCCTGGGCGAGCTCAAGCGCTATTTCCGCGACCTCGGTTGGTCGGTCCACGTTCCGCGCGGAGCGCAGGAGCTGGCACTCAAGGTCGAGGAGGCTCAGCAGCAGCTGACCTCGAGAACCGGCCGTCCGCCGAGCGTGCAGGAACTCGCCGAGTACCTCGAGATGAGCATCGAGGATGTCCTCGACGCGCTCGAGACCGCCGGCGCGCACCACTCCACTTCGCTCGACGCCCCGCGCGAGGACTCCGAGGGCGAGGCCGGCTCGCTTGCGGATGCGTTCGGACAGGAGGATGAGCGCTTCGAGCTCGTTGACGCGAGCGTGACGATCGCGGCCTCGGCGCATCAACTGAGCGCGCGCGAGCGCCACGTCCTGGCTCTGCGCTTCGTGCAGGACATGACCCAGACTCAGATCGCCGACGAGATCGGCGTCTCCCAGATGCAGGTGTCCCGGATCCTGCGTCGAGCGCTGGCTCGTCTGCGCGAGATGACCGAATCAGGCGACGAAGCATCCGTCGCCTGACGGATCTCGCCAGTAGCCGGTACATGCCCGGGGCGGGGGCCAGATGAGGTTGGCGGGCTCGTCCGATGACGAACCGTTAGGGCACCCCGCGCGTCACGCGCAGTGCCGCTCGAACCATACTTCGGTCCGGTGTGACGAGCTCTGCATCCCCCACCGGTCTGAAAGCTGCTCGACGACGCGCAGGCCCGAGGCGTGCCGTCCCGCCTGCTCGACCCGCCTGGCGAAGCCCGGACCATCGTTCAGCACACGGCAGCGGATGTCGTGGTTCACGGCCAGGTCGAGCATGACTGGACCGCTGTCTCGGAGGCTGCCGTGCACGACGCCATCGGCGACCAGCTCACTGACCATCAGCTTGACGTCGTTCAGCAGGCGGTCTGAAAGCCGCGAAGACAGCTCTTCAGCGATGATGCGACGTGCCTGCGCCGGCGCGGCCAGCTGCGGATCGATCTTGTAGATGGCGCGAACGCGTGAATTCATGACTGCTCATATGTTTACCCCGCAAACGAAGCTCAAATGCACGCGAAGGAAAAGCTCGATTTGACCGACGAGTCGCCCGCCGTAAGGCTCGAGCTCGATTCCAGGCCCGAGACCCTTACGCTTGTCCGTGGGGTGCTCGCCGGTGTCGCCGAGCTGATCGGGCTCGATCCCGAGCTTCTGGACGATCTGAAGACGGCGGTCAGCGAGGCGTGCAACAACGTGGTCATGCACGCCTACGACGGCGAAACCGGTCCACTCATCGTTCGCATGTACATCGATGCCGAGGCGATCGAGGTCGTCGTGGTCGACCGCGGGTCGGGGCTCCCGCCGCTGGCGCCGGCCGACGAGACGGTCCGCGGCGTAGGCCTGTCGGTGATCCGCGCTCTGGCCGAGCGCGCGGAGTTTCGCGCCGTTCCCGATGGTGGCACCGAGGTGCGGATGGCGTTCGCCGGACAGCGTGACGGTAAGCCGCTGTTCCACCTCCCGAGCCGTCCCGGGCCCGACGATCAAGACTCTGGGTGGCTGGCCGGCGACGCCGTCGTCTCGCTGTCGCCGATCAGTCTCCTGGCCGGCGTGCTGGGTCGGGTCGCCCGTGCGCTGGCCGCCCGGGCACGCTTCTCACTCGACCGCTTTTCCGACGTCTACCTCGTCACTGACGCGATAGCGGCACACGCCGGCCGCGCGGCGAACGGCTCGCGCATGTCGTTTGCGATCTCCACCGACACGCAGCGCCTGGAGCTGACGATCGGGCCGTTTCTTGCCGGCAGCGGCGAGCAGCTCTCCCATCAGGCGCCCGACTACAGCGCGGCGTCGGCGCTCACCATGCTCTCAGACGAACTCGAGGTCCGCCAAGACGAGAGCGGCGAGGTCCTGTACGTCGTGATGGTGGACCGACGGCGTAACTGAGGCGCGGCAGTCAGGCGCCCCCAGTCAGCTCCTCCGGCGCGTCGACCAGCGTCAGACGGTCTGCCACGCCGGTCAGGCTGAGCAGCCGCTGCACCTGCTGCGGTCCCTTGACCATGGCCAGCCGTCGTCCTTGTTCCTCGGCCCGCTGGTGCGCTCGGACGAGCACGCTGAGCCCGGTGGAGTCCATGAAGTCGAGCTCTCTGAGATCGATGACGAGCAGTTGGGAGTCAGAGGCGGCGACCCGATCGAGCTCCTCCTGGAGAGCGGGGCTCGAGGCCAGGTCCAGCTCGCCGCTGACCGCGATTACGGTCGCCTGATTCTCGCTGTGCACCTCTACGCGGAAGTGGCTCTGCACGGTGGCGCGAGCCTACTGATGTTCGGCGGGAGATGCTGGGCGTGTCGTTGCCTGAACTCCCTACAACCGGGTGGTTTGCACCCGCGGCTGCGTCACTGCATGTGATAGCGGGTAGTCACGCCACACGGCACCGGATGGTGCCGGAGGAACGGAAAGGAGGAGGCGGATGGTTGCCCTTATCGCCTTACTGTTGATCCTGGCCATCTTCGGAGGGCTTGGCTTCGCGGCCCACATCCTGTGGATCGTGTTGATCGCCGCGGTGATCCTGTGGGTGCTCGGCTTCCTGATCGGAGGAGTCGAGGCCGCAGGCGGTCGCCGACGGTGGTATCGCTGGTAGCTGACCTCAGATGATCCGGCGTGTGCGCGGCATAGTCGGTCCGATGGCCGGCGGCGCCTGACGGCGGCGCCTTATTGCCGATGGTCGGCGGCGCCTGACGGCGGCGCCTTATTGCCGCGTCTCGCCGGTCAGCTGCCGCAGCCGCTGGAGCGAGCGGCGTAACAGGCGTGAGACCTGCATCTGTGAGACGCCGACCCGCTCGGCGATCTCCGACTGCGTCAGGTCCTCTCCGAAGCGCAGGTAGAGGATCTCGCGCTCTCGCTGGGGAAGGTGCTTGGCGGCGGCGAAGATCGTCGTCTGATCGTCGATCAGGCCGAGGCGCTGGTCCTCGTCCCCGATCGCATCGAGCCGGCTCGCGTCTTCCTCGTCGGCAAGCGGGGCGTCGAGCGAGACCGTGCCGTATGCCTCGGCCACCTGAAGGCCGTCGAGTACCTCCTCCTCGCTCAGCTCGAGGTACTGGGCGAGCTCGTCGACCCTGGGAGGGCGACCGATCCGGGCGCTGATCGCCTGGCGGGCCTCGTTGATCCGCCGCGCGCGCTCCTGGGCGCCCCGATCCACGTGGATGGCCCACCCGGTGTCACGGAAGTAGCGCTTGAGCTCGCCGACGATCGTGGGCACCGCGAACGACGTGAACGCGAAGCCGCGATCGGGGTCGAACCGCTCGACCGCCTTGACCAGGCCCAGACTGGCCACCTGGACGAGGTCGTCGTACGGCTCGCTCGATTGCACGTATCTCCGGGCGAGTTTGCGCGCGAGCGGCAAAAATCGCGCGATCAGCTCATCGCGGGCTTCGCGGTCGCGATGCCGCCGCCACCGCTCGAACAGATCTTGCGAGTCAGCAGCGGACACGGGCTCGCCCACCGGCATCCCCGACACGGGGAGCCTCCTTTCGCAGACTGTCCTCTTTTAGCACAGGGACGGCCGGTGTGCGGCAGTGCACGGCCCCCAACGCGCGGCAGTGCGAGCCCCCGAATGGTCGGCGGTGTGAGCTCCCGGATGGTCGGCGGTGTGAGGCCCCCGGCGCGCGGCGATCGCCCGCCCCGGACGTGCGGGGATCGCCGCGACGCGCGCGCCGTCTTAGCGTGTGCGCCGCCTCACCTGGCGGCCCCCCCGACCCAACACGCGGGCGCCGCGGCGCTCAAACCGATCGAGCTGCCGCGAAAGCCGCCCGGCGTCGGTGTAGGTCCGGGCGTTGCGTGTGACCGCATCGCCGGCGCTGGCCAGCGCCCCGACCGCGGTGAACAGCACGCGCTGCGCGCTGATAGCAACCGCGCCGATTTGCGTCCCGGCGGCATCGGCGGTGTGGGCGGCGGTCTGTGCCGCATGGTCGCCGGTCGTCCGGGCGTTACGCGCCGTCGTCCGCGCGCTCGTACGCACCGAGACCGACGCCGAGCTGCGGGTCCGCCGCGCGTTCGCTCGCGTGGTGGAGGCGCTCCGCTTCGCGGTGTTGCGCTTGCGGGTGGCCGCGGCTCGCTTGGCGGCGGCCGATCGCTGGGTTGGAGTCTGAGTTGCCATCTTCTTCTCACTCCTCACTTGTGGTCGTGTTGGCAGCGCCAATCCTCCCCACGTTGCGATACTCACCGCGATGTCCGCTTCCTACACCTCACCGCTCGCGCAGGCGCTCGCCCCTGACGTCCTGGCGCGCTTCCTGCGCTATGTGCGGATCGATACGCAGTCCCAGCGCGACCGCACCTCCTCGCCAAGCACGCCCGGACAGCTCGACCTGGCCCGCCTGCTCGTGGACGAGCTACGCGAGGCCGGGCTCGATGATGCCCGGCTCGACGA
This sequence comes from Solirubrobacteraceae bacterium, assembly GCA_035502815.1. Lineage (GTDB taxonomy): Bacteria > Actinomycetota > Thermoleophilia > Solirubrobacterales > Solirubrobacteraceae > Palsa-465. The sequence continues at coordinate 25,910 of DATJUA010000124.1, read as the reverse complement.
GAACGGCTACGTGGTGGCGACGCTCGCCGGTACGAACGGGGACGAGGCCGGCGCCGACGGGCGCGCGATCGGCCTGATCGCGCACATGGACACGAGTCCAGATGCGCCCGGGGAGGGCGTCGAGCCGATCGTCCACCGCGATTACGACGGCGGCGCGTTGTCGTTACCCCGCGCCGGCACGGTCCTCGATCCGGCGGCGATGCCCGAGCTCACGGGCAAGGTCGGCCACGACATCGTCACCACGAGCGGGGACACGCTGCTCGGAGCCGACGACAAGGCGGGCGTGGCCGAGATCATGGCCGGCGTCGCCCACCTCGCGGCGCATCCCGAGCTCCCCAGGCCGACACTTCGGGTCGGCTTCACTCCGGACGAGGAGATCGGCGAGGGCGCGACGCTGTTCGACATCGAGGGGTTCGGAGCACGCTGCGCTTACACGCTCGACGGCTCTGACCTGGGCGAGCTCCAGGACGAGACGTTCAGCGCGCTCGAGGTGACCCTGACCGTGTATGGCGTCGCCGTGCATCCCGGATGGGCCAAGGGGAAGCTCGTCAACGCGCTGCGTCTGGCGTCGCGCATCGTCGCGGCGCTCCCGTCCGACACGCTCACCCCGGAGACCACCGGCGAGCGTGATGGCTACATCCACCCGCACGACATCTCCGGCGACGCGGCGCAGGCGAGGGTCAGGTTCATCCTCCGCGACTTCGACGATGAGGCGCTCGAGCGCCACCGCGAGCTGCTCGAGCGGACGGCACGCGAGGTCGTCGGCGGGGAGCCGCGTGCGCGTCTGGAGATCGACGTGCGCGTGCAGTACCGCAACATGCGGGTGTACCTGGCCCGCGTGCCAGGTGTCGTCGACGCCGCCGAGGCGGCGATCCGGGCCGAGGGCCTCGAGCCGATCCGCCAGCCGATCCGCGGCGGCACCGACGGCTCGCGGCTGAGCGAGATGGGCCTGCCCACGCCGAACCTGTTCACCGGAGGGCACGAGTACCACTCGGTCCGCGAGTGGGCCTCCCTTCAGGACATGGCGGCCGCCGCGGCGGTCGTCGTGCGCCTGGCCGAGGTGTGGTCGAGGGATGGCGATGGCTAGCTCCCCCGGGTGCCTCGCCTCGCTGGACGGGGTGATCACGCTTGCCTGCGAGGCGGCGATCCCGGCCACCGACGAGGGGCTCCTGCGCGGCGACGGCGTATTCGAGGTGATCCGCCTCTACGACGGCCGGCCGCTCGCGTTCGACGAGCATATGCGACGGCTCGAGCGCTCCGCCGACAATCTGCGCCTGCCGGTCGACCTCGAAGCGGTGAGCGCGGACGTGTGGCGCCTGCTCGCCCAGGTACGCGGTGCGGGGCCCGAGCACGAGCTGCTCCGGATCGTCGTCACCCGCGGCGGCCACCGCCTGCTCCTGACCGAGCCGGCGCCGGCCGTGCTGGAGACGATCCGCTTGGCCTCGGTGACCTACTCGCCGACGCGCATCCTCGACGGCGTCAAGTCGCTCTCCTACGGCGCGAACATGCTCGCGTCGCGGCTCGCACGCGAGCGGGGGTTCGACGAGGCGCTGCTCGTCACCCCGCACGGGCGCGTGCTCGAGGCGCCGACGAGCTCGATCTTCTGGGTCGCCGACGGCGAGCTCCTGACCCCGCCGCTCGATGAACACATTCTCGCCTCGATCACCCGCGCGATGGTGATCGCGGCGACCGGCGCGACCGAGCGGTCGGCCACGCTGGACGAGCTGCTCGCGGCCGACGAGGCGTTCCTCGCCTCGACCGCGCGGGATGTCCAGCCGGTCGGGGCAATCGATGAGCGCTCGTTCGAGGCTCCGGGCCCGGTCACCCGGCGCACCGCCGAGGCCGTCGAGTCGATGATTCGCGAGCGGTTGGCCGAACCGGCTCGATGAAAATCCTCACGGTGATCGGGAACCGCCCCCAGTTCATCAAGGCGGCGGCGGTCTCTCCGCGCCTGCGCGCTTCGCCCTCGCACGAGGAGGTCTTGGTGCACACGGGGCAGCACTTCGATGACGAACTGTCGTCGGTGTTCTTCTCGGAGCTTGGACTGCCGGCGCCCGATCTCGAGCTCGGTGTCGCGCTTGGGTCGAACACCTCGCAGACGGGGCGGATGCTCGATGCTCTGGAGCCGGTGCTGCGCGACGCTCGGCCCGACGCCGTGCTCGTCTACGGCGACACGAACTCGACGCTGGCCGGAGCGCTGGCCGGAGCTCAGGCGGGGGTTCCCGTCGCGCACGTCGAGGCAGGGATGCGGTCGTTTGACCGCTCGATGCCCGAGGAGCTCAACCGCGTGCTCGTCGACCACGCGTCATCGCTGTTGCTGTGCTCGTCGCCGGTGGCGGTGTCGAACCTGCAGCGCGAGGGCGTGGCGGGTGTGGTTGAGGTCGTCGGCGACGTCATGGTCGACGTGGCGCTGACGGTCCAGCCGCGGGCGCGCAGTCGCGCCGAGCTGCTCACCGCTCGCGGGCTGGCGCCCGGGGAGTACGTGCTCGCCACCGCGCACCGCGCCGGCAACGTGGATGACCCTGTGCGTCTCGCGGCGCTGGTCGAGCTGCTGTGCGAGATGCCGCTCGATGTGCTGTTCGCGATCCATCCCCGCACGCGCCGGCGCCTCGACGAGCGCGACCTGCTCGGGCGGCTCGAAAGCTGCGGACACGTGATCGCCGCGCCGCCTCTCGGGTATGTGGAGACGGCCGCGCTGGTGTGCAACGCCCGAGCCGTGCTCACCGACTCGGGCGGCCTTCAGAAAGAGGCCTACCTCGCGGGGGTGCCGTGCGTCACGTTGCGGTCCACTACCGAATGGACCGAGACGGTCGAGTCGGGCTGGAACACGCTCGTCGACCTCGACGCGGGGGCGGCGCGGGCCGCGGTCCTCCGCGAGCACCCGCTTGAGCACCCCGCCCTGTACGGGGATGGGCACGCCGGCGAGCGCGTCCTGGAGGCTCTTAGACTCCACATCGGATGAGGCGCCCGCTGTCGTGATCGACGATTCCCTTTCCATCGCCGTAGCCGGCCTCGGCTACTGGGGCCCCAACCTGGCCCGCAACTTCGCCGCGATCCCCGGTTGTCGTCTCACCTGGTGTTGCGATCCGTCCGAGAAGGCCCGCACGCGCGTGGCGGACCGGTTCCCTTCGGCCCGGTTCACCGACGACCTCGAGGAGGTGCTGGCCGACGAGTCGGTGGATGCGGTGGCGCTCGCCACGCCCGTGGCGCAGCACGCCGAGCACGCCGAGCGGGTATTCCACGCGGGCAAGCACTGCTTCGTCGAGAAGCCCCTCGCGCAGTCGGTCAGCGACGCCGAGCGGGTGGTGGCCGCGGCCAGGGATTCCGGGCGCATTCTGATGGTCGGCCACCTGCTCGAGTACCACCCGGGGGTGCAGCGCCTCAAGCAGCTCGTGGACTCGGGCGAGCTGGGACAGCGGATCTTCTACATCTACGGCAACCGGCTCAATCTCGGCAAGCTGCGCGCGGACGAGAACGCGCTGTGGAGCCTCGGCGCCCATGATGTGTCGGTCGTGCTGTATCTGGCCGAGGAGGAGCCGTGGGAGGTCGTGGCGCACGGCGAGTCCTACGTGCAGGACGGCGTCGAGGACGTCGTGTTCTGCTTCCTGCGCTTTCCGTCGGGGCTGTCGGCGCACCTGCACCTGTCGTGGCTCGACCCGCACAAGGAACGCCGGTTCACGGTCGTCGGCTCGCGCCGGATGGCCACCTTCGACGACCAGGCGCTCGAGGGGAAGCTCACGATCTACGACAAGGGCTTCGACCAGCCCGCCTCGAGCTATGGCGAGTACATCACCCGCTCGGGCGACATCTTCTCGCCCCAGATCGCCAACGCTGAGCCCCTCCGGATCGAGTGCGAGCACTTCGTCGAGTGCATCCGGTCCGGCGCCCAGCCGCGCTCGGACGGAGCGAGCGGGCTGCGCGTGGTCCGGGTGCTCGAGGAGCTGCAGCGCTCGCTGGATGCCTCACCGCGGGTCGCCCGCGTCACGCCCACCACGAGTAGATAGGAACCGCGATGGAGACCTGGGACGTCCGCGCACTCGAGATCGAGCCTCACCACCCGCAGGTCCTGCGCACCGACGCCGAGACCCGCGCGATCGCGATCAACCTGCCCGCCGGCGAGGAGCTGCAAGAGCATCAGGTCCACGAACGCGCCTACCTGTTCGTGGTTGAGGGCGAGATCGAGATCTCGACCGACGGTGAGACGACGTCCGGTGGCGCCGGCCTGCTGTCCCACTTCGCGCCGAACGAGCGCCACGCGGTACGCGCCCTCAGCGACGCGCTCCTGGTGCTGGTGCTCGCGCCCTGGCCGGGCGAGGGTCACCCGTCGCAACCGCGCTGAGCGGTTTCACGTCGCCGGCAAAAGTCCGATCCTCGGTTCGGCCACTCCACCTGTAAAACGCAGCAAACCTGCTCCCGGGCTCCCTGCTTCGGCGACATAAGCATGCTCTCCATGCTTACGTCGCCAAGTCTCGCCGGCATTCGACGACTTTGGCCACCTTTAAACGCGGCCGAGGGCAATCAGGCCGCGGCTGACGCGGCGTTACCCGACACCGCCATCCCCGCGCCTGCCTGCGTCCAGATCACCTGATCGCGACCTGGGCCGACGCCGATCAGCGCGATCGGAACGCCGACGAAGTCGGAGACGAACTGCAGGTACTCCCGCGCCGTCGCGGGCAGGTCGGACTCCTCGCGGCAGTCGGTCAGGTCCTCCGTCCACCCGGGCATCTGGATGTACTCGCCGGCGGCGTGGTGCAGGACCGTCTGGTGGTAGGGGAAGTAGTCGAACTCGGAGTCTTCCGGACCCCGGTAGCGCGTGCACACGCACAGCTGGTCGAGCCCGGACAGGACGTCTAGCTTCATCACGGCCAGCGCGGTGAGCGAGTTGATGCGCGCGGCGTACCGGAGGGCGACGAGGTCGATCCAGCCGACCCGCCTCGCCCGGCCGGTGGTGGTGCCGAACTCGCCGCCGCGCTCGCGGATCTCCTCGGCCAGGTCGCCGTCGAGCTCGGTCGGGAACGGCCCGGCGCCTACGCGCGTGCTGTACGCCTTGATCACGCCCACGATCTCGTCGATGTCCTTGGGCCCGACGCCGGCGCCGACGCACGCCGCCCCCGCCACCGGGTTGGAAGAGGTGACGAACGGATAGGTGCCGTGATCGATGTCGAGCAGCGCGCCCTGGGCACCCTCGAACACCACGGTCTGCCCGGCGTCGAGGCGCTCGTGCACGAGCCGCACGGTGTCGGCGATGTAGGGCTCGAGCCGGTGACCGTAGGTCAGGTACTCCTCGGTGATCGTCTGCAGGTCGAGCTGCGGGTCCTTCTGGAACGGGCGGAGCGACAACCGCTTCGGATCCAGCGCCGCGACGATCTTCTTCTTGAGGATCTTCTCGTCGAGCAGGTCTTGGACGCGGATCCCGAGCCGCGCGGCCTTGTCGGCGTAGCACGGCCCGATGCCCCGTCTCGTCGTCCCGATCTGGAGCTTGCCGAGCTTCGCCTCGCCGGCCTGGTCGAGCAGCATGTGGTAGGGCATGATCAGGTGGGCGTTGGCCGAGATCCGCAGCGAGCCCGTGTCTACGCGGCGCCGGCGCAACTCCTCGAGCTCGTCGGTCAGCACCCGCGGGTCGATCACGACGCCGTTGCCGATCACGCACAGCGTGTCCTTGTGCAGGATCCCCGACGGGATCAGGTGCAGCTTGTAGGTCTGACCGTCGCTGATGATCGTGTGGCCGGCGTTGTTGCCGCCCTGGAAGCGCACCACCGCGTCGGCCCGCTCGGCGAGCAGGTCGGTGACCTTTCCCTTGCCCTCATCGCCCCACTGGGCGCCAACCAATACGATTCCTGGCATCGTCGATGAGTGTACGCACGGCATGGGCGTAGCCGCGACAAGCAGGGGTGCGGTGAGTGTCGGCGCGCCGCGGAACGACGCCGGGGTGGGCGGGATCCCATCACCGCCGACCCCGGGGCCGGATCCAAGCCCCCCGTCGCCCGGCCCCGACCCCGGTCCGCCCGGGCCCGGGCCCGCGCCCACACCAGACCCAAGCCCGCCAGCGCCCACGCCTGACCCGTCGCCGCTCCCGCCCCAGCCCGGGCCGCAGATCTAGACGCCGGCGAAGGAGTCGCCCGGCCGCCACCCTTTGTGCGCTACCTCACGTTCGACTCTGCTCCGGACGGGTAGGGGTCGACTGCAACCATCGTGTCACGCCAAGCGCTTCCCCCCGGCCCACGCTTCCCCAAGACGCTCCAGAGCACGGCGTTCTGGACGCGGCCGCTGGCCTTCCTCGAGCGCTGCCGCGCGCGTTACGGCTCTCGCTTCACCCTCCACCTCCTGGGCTCCCCGCCGTTCGTGATCCTGTCGGATCCGGACGACATCAGGGAGGTGTTCACCGCGCCACCTGACGTGCTGCACCCCGGGGAGGGAGCCCGAGTGCTCGCGCCGGTGGTCGGCCAGAACTCCGTGATCCTGCTCGACGAGGCCGCGCACATGGAGCAGCGCAAGCTGATGCTGCCCGCGTTTCACGGCGAGCGCATTGAGCGGCTGAACACTCTCGTGTCCGCCGTCGCCGAACGCGAAGTGGCCGGCTCGCCCGACGACGTTCCGGTCGAGCTCCATCCCCTGCTCCAACGCCTCACGCTCGAGGTCGTGCTGCGCGCCGTGTTCGGGCTCGATCCCGGCCGGCGCCTGGACGCCCTACGCGAGCGGCTCTCGGCCATGCTCTCGTTCGGCGACCGCTTCATCAGCCTGCTCCCGCCGCCGCCCGGCGGCCGGGCCGAGAAGGTGCTGGAGCGCGTCGGGCCATTCGCCTCGTTCGCGCGTCTCCAGCGCGAGGCGGACGAGCTCCTGTTCGAGCTGATCGACGAACGCCGCACGACCGCCGAGCAGCGCGATGACGTGCTGGCGATGCTCCTGGCCGCGCGGCACGCCAACTCCACGCCGATGTCCGACCAGGAGCTCCGCGACGAGCTCATGACCATGCTCGTGGCCGGGCACGAGACGACGGCGTCGTCGCTCGCGTGGGCCGTCGAGCGCCTGAGCCGCCACCCGGCTGTGCTCCGAGAGCTCGAAGACGAGGTGCACGCCGGCGACGGCGACGAGTACATGACGGCCACGATCTACGAGACGCTTCGCCGCCGGCCGGTGCTTCCCAACGTTGGACCCCGGCTCGTCAAACAGCCGGTCGAGATCGGCGGGTGGAGCTACCCGACCGGCATCGGTCTGGTGCCCAACGCATACCTGGTGCACCACGATCCGAGCATCTATCCGGATCCATACGCGTTCCGGCCCGAGCGTTTCCTTGCCGACGCAGCAACCGCGCGCGAGCGCCTTCTCTCACCGGGGACCTACACGTGGATCCCGTTCGGCGGCGGCCGGCGCCGGTGCCTGGGTGCGAGCTTCGCGATGCTCGAGATGAAGCTCGTGCTGAGAGCCCTGCTTACCGCGCGGAAGCTGCGCACGGTCGCCGACCCGCTGGAGCCAGCCCGGAGGCGGAACATCACGATCAAGCCGGGGCGCAATGCGGTCGTCCAGCTGCCCGGGCGCGCGTCGTTCCCCGGCGATTCCCGTCCGCAATCGGGCTTCGAGCCCGGACGCGCGGGCCTCGTTGCTCCGACCCAGTGAGGACTGCCGCCGTGGCCGCGCTGAGGGGAGATAATCGGCGCGTGACGGCAGGGGTCACACCGCGCGGCGCGCGCTTGCCCGAGTCGATCGGGATCCATGGCAGGCTGTCGGTGATCGGCTGGATCACCGGGTGCTGCGGCGCGCTGGTGGTGTTCCTAGCCATCGGCTTCCTGGTTCCGCTATTCGGGAGCCTGCATCAACTGCCGCGCCAGGCCCTGGTCAACGGACCGCTTGTGGCGCTGTATCTCCTCGGCTCGGGTGTCCTCATCATGCGGCACTACCGGCGGCACGCCAGCCGGACGCTCGCCTGGGTTCGCGAGGATCGGCAACCGAGCGACAGCGAGCACCAGCGGACGGCCTGCTGGACGGTGCCGTCTTTCCCTGGGGGACCGGAGCGCTCGTCCTCGGCGCGATCTGGCTGGGCGGCGAGACCACGTGCGCGCTCGACTACCTGCTCTACGAGCGCGCCCTTCGCCCCGTCACCGCGTGCGCTCTTGCCGTCCGTCCCGGGAGGGCCTGCCTGGCGCCCGGGGTGCGCGCCCGCCTCGGGATGGCCTGGGTCCTCGGGACCGGAGTGCCGCTCCTCGGACTGTTGGTGGTGGGCGCCGCGGGCGTCGCCCGGCCGTCGGTCCACACGCGAGCCTTGGCCGAGGCCGTCCTGTTCCTCGCGGCGGTCGCTTGGGTGGCCGGCAACGTCGGCGCCGAGCACCGGTTCGAGTACACCGTGATCGGCGACCCGGTCAACGAGGCGGCTCGCCTGGCCGAGCTCGCGAAGCGCCGCCCGGGTCGAACGCTGGCTTCCGACGCCGCGCTGGACCGCGCGCCGCAGGCCGAGAACGACGGCTGGCGCGTGGGAGAGACCGCCGTGCTGAGAGGTCGCACCAAGCCGACGCGACTAGGCCAGGCGGTGCCGCGCGCTAGCTAACCTAGCTAGGCTCTACGAGCTCGATCCGGTTGCCCCAGGGGTCGGCCGTGAAGAACCGCCGGGTGCCCGCAATTGCGTCGTCCCACCCCACGGCGCAGCCGGCGTCGGCCAGCCGGGCCGCCAACCGGTGCAGGTCGCCAGCCGCGACCGCGAGCGCGGGGTGGGCCTTGCTCGCCGGCGAGAACGGCTCGGCGATGCCGACGTGGAGCTGCTGCGCGCCGCACTCAAACCACACACCGCCGCGAGCGCGGAGCGCGTCGGGCTTACGCAGCTCGCGCAGACCCAGCAGGTCTCCGTAGAACGACCTTGCCTGTCCCTCGCTGCCAGGCGGCGCCGCCACCTGCACGTGATCGATGCCGAGCAGCGCTATCGGTTCTCCTTCCCGACGCGTATCGCCGGAGACGTCGCCCGCTCCCACGGGATCCATCATCCCACGCTCTCGCCGCCGATCGGCTCCGCGAGCGGAGCGCACAGGCTCGTCGGAGACTGCGAGCGCCGCAGGGTTCGGCGAAGCTGGACGAACGCGATCGCCCCCAAGATGGCCGGCACACCGAGCTGGAACGTGCGGTAGACGACGACGGCGGCCACCGCGCGCGAGAGCGAGACGCCGTAGAGGACCATCGCGCCGATCAGCCCGCCGTCCGTGCCCCCGATTCCCCCGGGCAGCGGTATGAGTCCGCCCAGCTGGCCGATCGTGTAGCCGAACACAAGTGGCCCGAACGGCGGCGTGGATCCAAACGCCGCGAATGCCGCCGCAAACGCACCGATGTCGAACGCCAGGTAGCCGATCGCCCCGAGGACCACTGGAATTCGACGCAGCAGCACGGCCGTGTCTCGCATGCCGTTGGCCAGCGATTGCAGCGCCGAGTTGAGCGCCCGAGCCAGACGCGACTTCGCCCGGCGCGGCCGGATCCGGTCGACCACCAGAGGCAAGATCGCGGCGAACCCGATGGTGACGATCGCCAGCCCCGTGAAGACCGCGGTCGGAACGATCGGTGCATGGCCCGGGATGACGTGCAGCATCAGCAGCGGGCCGATGATCGCGGCACACAGGAAGTTCGGGGCGCTCGTGATCACGAAGAACGCGACGCTCCGCCGGGCTATGTACTCCGCTGACAGGCCACCCCGTCGTAAGGCCCAGGCGCCGAGTGCCAGCCCACCCGCCCCGCCCGTCGGCAGCAGCACGTTCGTCGCCTGTTCGGCCATCCCGAGTCGGTAACTGAACCTCCATCCGAGACGCGGGCAGAAGACACCGCGGAAGGCCACGATGTTGGAGAGCGCCGAGGCCAGCTTCAGCACGCCGGCCAGGACGACGAATGCCACATCGGCGTTGGCAAACCGGTGGCGCAGTCCTCCCAGCCCGGGTAGCGCACTGATCGCTACCGCGACCGCCACGGCGAGCACGGCCAGCTCGACGAGGCGGCGGACGATGTGCCGCGGGTTGAGCTCGTCGGGCATGTCGCTCGAGGCTTCCGGCCCTCGCTCTTCGTGCTTGGTTTCAGAGGTCATGTGCGCGCCTTCGCCCGGGCCGGCCGACGCGATCCGGCCGGACGCACATGAAGTCTGGCAATGGCGCTACGTTCTTACCGTGTCCGACACGGATCCCAAGACCGAGGAGCTCAAGCTGAGCCAGCTCGAGCGGGAGCGGGCCGAGCGCAAGCGCGCCGAGGACGCCCCCGATGAGGACGAGGCCGTTCAGCACGAGCGGCGGGCGGAGAAGGCGCGCTACCTCGCCGAGAAGCTCGAAGAGCGGGCCGAATCAGAGCGCCGGCAGGACGACTGACGCGCTCATTCCGCGCGCAGATCCATGCGCCGGTCGTGGCCGAGCAACGGCAGCTCGTCGCACATCTCGGTCAGCCGTGACACGGTTCGCGGCGTGATCTGCTCGCATAGCTCCTCCCGATCGAGGATGTTGGTCGTGATGACCATCGACCGCTGGTCCTCGTAGCGCGCGTTGACGATCGAGTAGAGCTCCTCGAGCACCCAGTCGGTCGTCCGCTCGGCGCCGACGTCATCGACGTGGAGCAGATCCACCGCGGCCAGGCGGTCGAGAAGCTCGACATGCGAGCGCGCGGCGCGGTGCGTGTCGCGGATCTCGTTCAGGAGACGGGGAAGGGAGTAGATCGCCACCGAGCGTCCCGCCTCGAGCGCCGCCTTCGAGACGAGCATGGCCAGCGTCGTCTTGCCCGTCCCGACCGGGCCCATCAGCCACAGACCTCGCCCGGCGTCGAGGCGCTCGTCGATCGCGCCGGCGAACCGACGGGCGGCCGCCACCACCGCGGGGTCGATCTCGGTGGCGGGATAGCGGTCAAACGCCGAGTCGCGGTACCTGCGGGGGATCACCGCCGACAGGCTGCGCGCTTTGCGCATCGCGATGATCTGGCGCCGGCAGCGGCAGTCGTATGCGGTGTTGGTCTCCTCGTGGTAGATGAGCCCGCTCCCGTCGCAGACGTCGAACGGGCACCGGTACAGGTCGCGAGGCTCTCCAGCGGGAGCCACCGCCCGCAACCGACCCCCGGACCAGCTCATGCCGCGAACCGTTCGCCGGCGTAGTTCATGAACTTCGGGTATTCCTTCTGGAAGGTCAGCACGACGTCGCCGACCGGCCCGTTGCGGTGCTTGGCGATGATGATGTCGGCCTCGCCGGGGCGCTCGGAGTCCTTGTCGTAGTACTCCTCGCGGTAGATGAACATGACGAGGTCGGCGTCCTGTTCGATCTGGCCCGATTCGCGGAGGTCAGACAGGATCGGTCGCTTCTCGCCACCGCGCTGCTCGACCGCGCGGCTCAGCTGCGAGAGTGCGATCACGGGCACGTTGAGCTCGCGGGCGAGCGATTTCAGACCACGCGAAATTTGGCCCACCTGCTCAACACGGCTCTCCACCCGGCCCTCGTGGCGCATCAGCTGGAGGTAGTCGATGATGATCAGCGCGAGGCCGTTCTCGAGCTGGTGGTGCAGGCGCCTGGCCTTGGCTCGAACCTCGAGCACGCCGGTGTCGCTCGAGTCGTCGATCCACAGGGGCGCCTCGGACAGCCGCTGGCAGGCCGAGAGGATCTTCGGCCACCGGCCCTCGGCCACCCGCCCCTTGCGAAGCTCCTCGCCGCGGATGCGCGCCTGGGAGGCCACGAACCGCTGCGCCAGCTCGGACTCGGACATCTCGAGCGAGAACAGCGCGACGGGACTCGGCTGGCCCCCCGGGTGGCCGACTCCCAGCACGGCGTTCTCGGCGATGTTGGCAACCAGCGCCGACTTTCCCATCGACGGGCGGGCCGCGACCACGATCAGGTTGCCCGGCTGAAACCCGCCCGTGAGCTCGTCGAGGTCCTTGAACCCGGACGGAGTGCCGGTCAGCGGCGTCTTCAGCGTCGAGAGCCGATGGAGCTTGTCGGTCTCCTCGTGAAGCACTTCGGCGATCGGCCGGAACTTCTTCTGGCGGTCGTCATGGGCCACCTCGAGCACGGAACGTTCGGCGCGCTCGACCAGGTCGCGCGGTGGCGCCTCGCGCGACATCACGCTCGCCTGGATCTCGTACGAGGTGCTCAGCAGCGCGCGCAGCTGCGCGTTGTCGCGCACGATCTGTCCGTACTCACGCGCGTGTCCGGCCGCGGGCACCCAGCCGGCCAGCTCATCGATCGCCGCCGGGCCGCCGATCTCCTCGAGCTTGCCGTGCTGGCGCAGCGTCTCGGCGACCGTCAGATGGTCGATCTTCCGGTCGCTCTCGTACAGCTCCATCATCGCCGCGAACACCGCCCCGTGCTGCTCGCGGTAGAAGTGGTCGGGCCGCAGATGCTGCTCGACCAGCAGCGCGTGGAGGTGGCGCTCGTCGAGCAGCACCGCCCCGAGGACCGACTTCTCGGCCTCGAGGTTGTGGGGAGGAACGGCGATGCTCTGGACGGCGCTCACGGCGATCCGAGTCTAGGTTCGCGAGAGGCGGGACCACACACGGCCACCCCGCAACCAGCGACAGTTCTGTGAGCCCGGCCTTTACCGGGGCTGGCCGGGACCGACGAGCGTCGGGCCGAAAGCGCGGCTAGTTCGCCGCCACCACCATCGTCTTGACCGCCGCGGTCACCTCGTCAGTGACCTCCACTACGACCATGTAGGTCCCGGTGTGGCGGATCGGCTCCTCGAGATGGACCTTGCGCCGGTCGATCTTGATCCCCCGTGCATCGCGGATTGCATCGGCGATGTCCTGGGTCGTGACCGAGCCGAACAGACGGCCGTCGTCGCCGGCCTGCTGCGGGATGGTCAGCACGGTCCGCCCGAGTAGCGCCGCGTTCTGCCGGGCACGATCCTCGGCCTCGCGCACGGCGCGCTCGGCGTCGTCGCGGCGCCGGGCGGCAGCCTGGATCGACGCCGTGGTGGCTGGCTCGGCCAGCTTGCGTGGCAGCAGGTAGTTGCGCAGGTAGCCAGGAGACACGTCGACGACCGTGCCCTTCTCGCCGAGGGAGTCCACGTCCTGGAGCAGGATCGCCTGAGGCATGTCGCTGTCCCGGGGCTAGCGGTCGCGGTCGCGATCGCGGTCGCCGCGTCCGCCGCCGCCACCGGGAGTGTCGGCGACGTAGGGCAGCAGCGCCAGCTCGCGTGCGCGCTTAACCGCGCGGGCCACCTGGCTCTGGTGACGCCGGCACGCGCCCGTGATCCGGCGAGAGCGGATCTTGCCGCGCTCGGAGATGAACCTGCGCAGCATCGAGATGTTCTTGTAGTCGACCTGCTCGATCTTGTCTCGGCAGTAGGGGCACGGCTTACGGCGCGAGGAGGTCTGTGCGCCCTTCCTGTCGCGCCGGCGAACCGGCCTTCTACGCTGCTTTGCCACTCTCGATCACCTGCTCGGTTGCTCTCGGCTCAGTCGTTCCTAGAACGGGATGTCGTCGTCGGACACTCCGGCAGCCACGGGAGTCGTTTCGAAATCACTGGTGTCGGCCGGAATGTCGCTCTCCGGCGCCCGGATACCGCTGGAGTAGCCATTCCCGTTCCCGTTGCCAGTGTCCTCACGACCGCCGAGGAACTGCACGTTGTCAGCGATGATATCGACGGATTGGCGCTTCTGCCCCTCCACTTCGTACTCGCGCCACTCCAGCCGGCCGTCGATCGCCACCGCGCGTCCCTTCCTGAGGAACTTCTCGCAGCTCTCGGCCTGCCGGCCGAACACCGTGACGTCGAAGTAGTTGGGCTTCTCCTCCCACTCTCCCGTGGAGCCGTTGCGGCGGCGAGTGTTGACCGCCAGCCGCAGCTTGCAGATCTGCAGTCCCGTGTTGGCGGTCGAACGGACATCTGGATCCTTGGTCAGGTTCCCGGTCAGCACGACTCGGTTGATGTTCATCGACGCTCCTTTCCAGAGCACGCTTGAAGCTTGTCGGCCGAGTCTAGGCGCGCTTCAGGCGGCAAACCGGGCGCTGCCCGGAAAATGGACAGACAAGTTTCAGCTCCGTGACAGAGCCGTAGCAGAGCGTTGCAATCGCGTTGCAAACGGAGGATTGCGAGGCTTCTCTAGTGCTCGTCCACCGACTCGACCCCGCTGGCCGGCGGAGCGGCCGTGGCCACCACGGGCGGCGGTGAGTCGGGCGCCGGCGGCGTCCCCGGGAGGTTCTTGATCACCCGGAAGCGGACCACGCCGTCGGTGATCCGCAGATCATGCGAGAGGGTCTCGATCAGAGTCGGGGGCGCGTGGAACTGGAGCAGGTGGTAGTCGGCCTCCGGCTGATGCTCGATCCGGTAGGCGAGCGGACGCTGGCCCCAGTCGTCCTTGCGCTCGATCGAGCCCTGCGCTCCCGTGATCGCCGACTCGACGTCGGACAGGATCTTCGTGCGCTGCTCGTCGTCTGCGGTCGCCGAGAGCAGCAGCACCAGGTCGTAAAGAGGGGGTTCTTCAGCCATGACTATCAGGCCTCCGGGGAGGCGGCGGCCGACTATAGCGCTAAGGCGCCGCCGTCCGGCGCCGCCGACCAATCATCTAAGGCGCCGCCGCCAGGCGCCACCGATCGCTTGCACTAACTTGATTGGCAATGGCGTCCAGCGAACTGCCAATCCTCGAGCTCGAGGATAGAGGCGCCTGGCAGCGATGGCTCGCGGCGCAGCACGGATCCTCGGACGGCGTGTGGCTGAAGCTCGCCCGCAAACGCTCGGGGGTCAAGACCGTCACCCACGCCGAGGCGCTCGAGGAAGCGCTCTGCTACGGCTGGATCGACGCCCAGAAGGCGCCGCACGACGACTCGTTCTGGCTCCAGCGCTTCATGCCGCGCGGTCCGCGCAGCAAGTGGTCAAAGATCAACCGCCAGAAGGCGACCGAGCTGATCGACCAGGGCCGAATGACGCCGGCGGGACGCGCCCAGGTCGAGGCGGCCAGGCAGGACGGCAGATGGGACAGCGCCTACGCCTCGCCGCGCACCGCCACCGTCCCCGACGACTTCCGGCGCGCCCTCGACGAGAACCCAGCCGCCAAGGAGTTCTTCGCCACGCTTGGCAGCACCCACCGCTACAGCTTCCTCTACCGGATCGAGGACGCCAAGAGGCCGGAGACGCGGGCGCGCCGGATCCGGGAATACGTGGCGATGCTGGCGCAGGGCCACACGATCCACCGACCGGGCTAGGGCTACCGGCGCGGATCAGGATCGACCTGCATAAGTCGACAATCCAGCCCATCGGGACGCGCCATTTCGAGTTATGCATGCCCCACATGCATAACTCGTCACGCCTCCCGGGAGTCGGGCGAAGTGTCGACTTATGCATGCCCACGGGCCCGCGGGTGGTGAGGCCCCGCGGCCCCGCCGTGCCGCCCGCGCCAGCGTACGCCACCCCACGCCTACGCCGCCCACGCCGCCCGTACGCCGCCCGCACCACCCGTACGCCACCGCACGCCACCGTACGCCGCCCACGCCACCCCGCGCCCCCGTCGCGCCACCGCGCCGGCAAAAAAACCACCACCGCGCGCCACCGCCCCACCAACCCCCCGCGCCTACGAGGAAGACACCTCTTCCTTACGCCGAATATCGGCTAGCTGCTCGTCGATCCAGTCCCCGGGATCGCGCGCGGTGACCACCGACCGCAGCCCCGCCAGCCTCCGCTCCCGCTCATCGACCGGCATCGTCAAGGCCGCGTGGATCGAGTCGGCCAGCTCCTGGATGTCGAACGGGTTGACCGACAGCGCGTACTCGCCGAGCTCTTCGTGCGCCCCCGTGTTCTCGCTCAAAATGGAGACACCCCCCCGCTCGTTGACCATCGGCCCCTCCTTGGCCACCAGGTTCATGCCGTCGAACATGGCGTTGACCATCAACACGTCGTAGTGCTTGTAGGCCGCGACCGCCTCCTCCAGATCGTCGCGCAGCTTCAGCTGGATCGGCATCCAGTCCGGCGACCCGTGCCGGTGGTTGACCACCGCGACGACAGCCTCGATCCGCTCCAGGTACTCGGCGTACTCGGGCACGTCGGTCCGGGACGGCATCAGCTGGGCGATGAACGTGACGCGCTCCCGGAACTCCGGATGCTGTTCCAGGAACACGTCGAAGCCGCTGAATCCGCGCAGGACGTTCTTGGACAAGTCCGCGCGATCCACCCGCAGGATCAGGTGATCGCGCCGGCGATGCAGCAGCTCCTCCTCGAACTCGTGGACCCGCGGGCGCTCGGCCACCGCCTGCACCGCGTGCGAGTCGATCGGCAGCGGGTACGCCCGCACCCACACCTCGCGGTCCTCGCAGTAGACGACGCCGGCCTCGTGATCGACCTCGAACCCCATCAGGTCCTCGCAGCACTGCAAGAAATTCCGGCGATAGCTCCTCGTGTGGAAGCCGATGATGTCGTTCGACAGGATCCCGCGATAGATCTCCTCGCGGATCACCGTGGGCAGCACGCGCCACGAGTCGGACTGGCTCCACGGGATGTGCACGAAGTGGTGCAGGAACACGTCCGGTCGGATGCGCCGGATCAGGCCCGGCAGCGTGTACAGGTGGTAGTCGTGCACCATCACGACCGGCCGCTCGACCCCGCTGATCTCCTCCATCACCGCCCGTGCGAGGTCTTCGTTGACGGCGTTGTAACCGAACTCGAACGCCTCGGTCTCGTTGCGGCGAATGTCCGGCGCGTTCGAGAGATCCCACAGGTAGTGCTGGATGAACCACAGCATCGGGTTCGCGGTGATGTTGTAGAAGCGGTCATACGCGTCCGGGTCAGACGCGACCAGCTTCACGCGGTACTCGTCGCCGCCCGGTGCGGTGACGGTGAACGGCTTGCCCTGGTTCTCCTCGGAGGCGGCCACGTCCTCCTCGGTCATGGCCGACGCGATCCAGGTCACGTCACGGTGCGAAGCCAGGCCGATCAGGGCGGTGACGAGCCCGCCCGTGCCGCGGCGAATCTCTCCATCCGGACCGAATGTGACCGGTCCGCGGTTCGACACCAGTACGAGCGGCGGACCAGACGTGGACACCGCTCACGCCTCCAACTGCTCGAACAGGTCGAGCCAATCGCGGAGCAGGCGCGGCATCAGGAACTGCTTGCGCACCGCCTCCTTGCCGGCGCGTCCAAGTCGCTTCCCCAATCCCGGATCGGCCAGGATCTCCAGCGAGCGCTGCGCGCACTCCTCGACGCTCGAGACCAGGAACCCGGTCTCGCCGTCGGACACCTGAAGCGGAATTCCACCTACGGAACCGCCGATCAACGGCCGCCCCTTCCAGATCGCCTCGGTCACTGTCAGCCCGAATCCTTCGCGAGTCGACTTCTGAATTACCACATCGCAGTGGGACTGAAACGCGTTGACCTCGATTGCCCCCACGTTGTTGAGGTTGTTCAAGATGTGGATGTCGGGGTCGCCGTCGGCGTGCGACACGGTGGCGTTGAAGTAGTCCCACCCCTCGGGGTCGTCCGTGGCCATCGAGCCCACCAACGCCAGCTGCACGTCGGGCATCTCCGCCTTGACGATCCGGTAGGCGTCGATCACTCCGAGCGGATCCTTCCACGGGTCAAAGCGCGAGACCTGGCACAGCAGCGGCCGGTCGACGTCGATCCCGAACTGTTCGCAGATGTAGACCGCATCCTCGGGCGAGAAGGCCATGTTCTTGGGCGCCAGCGGATCGATCGCCGGCGGCACGATGTGAGCCCTCCCGTCCATCCCCGGCGGAACGTACTTGCGCATGTGGAAGACCGCGGCCGGATAGGGCTCCAAATAAGGCACCAGGCGCTCGAGCGTCCCTGCGTTCGGTGTCGACAGGTCGATGTGGCAGCGCCACACCCATCGCCTGGACTTGTCCGGCACGAGCGAGGCGACCGCGGCCGGCTGAGGGTCGTGCACGATGACCACGTCCCAACCCTCCGACAGCTCGCTCGCGTTGATCTCGTTGTACCGGCGCCAGATGTCCCACTGCTGTTCGGTCAGGTCCTGCGGGCTGCCCTGGAGCGCGTTGTGCATCACCTTCGTCGCGTTGAAGAACTCCTCGCGACCGTAGATCACGTGCCATTCGGCCTCGAGCCCGACGTCGACCATCAGCGGCACCAGCGTGTAGAGGATCTCGGAGACGCCCCCGCCGAACGCCGTAGCCGACACGTGGAGCACCCGCTTGCCCTTCAGGCGGGAGGCGCGCTCCCGGATCTCGTCGGCCAGCGAACGTCCCACGATGCTCGCGTAGTCGTTCAGATGCTTGTTGGGAACCGTGATCGGTTGGAGCATGGTCAGCGGGTCATATCCCTGAGCGCGGCGACGGCGGGACGATAGCGAGCGGCTGCCCCGACCGCGCGCCATCCCAACCTCAGGCCGGCAGTTCCAACGTGAACGTCGTCTCGCCCGGCCGGGAGTCGACGGACAGCCGTCCCGCCATGTGCTCGGCCAGTTCGCTGGCGATGGCCAGGCCGAGCCCCGACCCCTGGGCGTCATCCGCCGTGTAGAACGGCTCGAAGATTCGCTCCACCACTTGCGAGTCGATCCCCTCGCCGTCGTCGCGCACGCCTAGACGAACAAAGCCATCGCTCCGCCGGGCCGTGACCAGGATGCGCGTCCCCGGCGGGGTGTGCACGAGCGCGTTGTCGATCAGGATCCGGACGATCTGGGCGACGCGAACGGGATCGCACAGGGCCTCGATCCGCCCGGAGGCCAGGCGAAGCTCCAAATGCGAATCATGCTGGGCCAGCACGGGCTCGAACTCCCCCGAGACGGATCGGGTCAGCTCCCCGAGGTCGACCTGCTCGGGCCGCAACTCCAGCGAACCCGACTCGAGCCGCGACAGATCGAGCAGATCCACCGACAGCTTGCGCAGCCGTTCGACCTGATCGCGGACCTGCTCCAAGAACCTTCTGCGGGTGTCCAAATCGAGCTCCTCGTCTTCGAGCAGCTCGACGAACCCGCCCAAAGAAAAGATCGGCGTCCTGAGCTCGTGCGACGCCGTAGCGATGAACTTCTTGCGCGCCGTCTCGAGCTGGAACAGCTGGCGCTGCATCTGGTTGAACGCCACGGCGAGCTGCCCGAGCTCGTCGCCCGAATCGACCGGGATGACGTGCTCGAAGTCCCCGGCCGCGACCTTCTCGGCCGCCAGCTCCAGGCGCTTGACCCGCAGGGCGAGCGCCCGCGCCACCAGGTAGCTCCCAACGAGCGCCACCAGCAGCGCGATCGCGCCCGCGACCAGGATCTGGTGGCGCACCGTCGCGACCGTGCGGACGATGTCCGAGGCGGCGGCCGAGTACACGACCACCGCGGCCACCCGGCCGTCATAGACGACCGGATAGGCCGCCTCCGCCACCGTGCCCGCCCCGGTCTGTTCGGTCCCCGTGGCAAGCCGCCCGGTCGCCACCGCCTGCCGCGCCACCGTGAACGACAGGGCGGCCGTGGCCGACCGCCGGCTCGAGTCCGCCAGCAACGACAGCTCGGCTCCGCTCGGCACGTGATCGACCAGCAGCAGCGTGACCCGGCCGCCGGTGGCCAGCGCGGCGGCGTTGACCCGGTCCTGCACGGTCGAAAGCGGCACCGAGCTTCCAACCGTTCGCGCGATGGGGTTCGAATGCGACGCCGCGTCACTCGCGAGCCCCGAGAGCTGATCGCTCAGCACCCGGCTCTGAAGCCCGGGGGCCACGTATACGTAGAGGACCGCGAGGGCCAGGAACACGATCGCCGAGAAGACCAGCGCGAGCCGGTTGCTCAGCGACAGGCTGATCCGCCGGCGACCCACCGCACTCCCCGAACTACAACTCGGTGTCGCGGAACCGGTATCCCACGCCGCGCACCGTGAACAGGTACTCGGGCGCCTTCGGGTCCCGCTCGACCTTCTCGCGCAGATGCCGGATGTGGACGTCGATCGTGCGCGGGTCGCGGTATGCGGAGTCGCCCCAGATGCGGGCCAGGAGCATGTCGCGGGTGAACACGCGCCCGGGCGCCCGGGCGAGCGCCGACAGGATCTCGAATTCGACGAACGTCAGCGGCGCCTCTTGCCCCCCCACGCGGACCGAGCGCTTGGAGAAGTCGATCCGCATGTCGTCCACCTCGAGCGGCGTCTCGTCGGGCGCCGTCTCGGCGGGTCTGATCATCTCCGCCCGCCGCAGCGCGGCCTTGATGCGGCTCGAGAACTCGCGCAGCGAGAACGGCTTGGTGATGTAGTCATCCGCGCCCAGCTCGAGCCCGACGACCTTGTCGATCTCCTCGGACTTGGCGGTCAGGATGATGATCGGGACCGAGCTCTGGCTGCGCAGGCGCCGGCACACCTCGAGGCCGTCCACCTTGGGCAGCATCAGGTCGAGCACGACCAGGTCAAACGCCTGCTCGTCGAAGCGGTCGAGCGCCTGGCGTCCGTCCGTCGCCTGCACGACGTCGTAGCCTTCCTTGCGCAGCGGATATGAGAGCAGGGTCTGGATCGACTGCTCATCGTCCACGAGCAGTATCCGCGCCGAACGATCTGCCACTGAGTCCTTCCTGTTTGCAGGCAAAGAGTAGTGGCAGGCCGACAGGGATCGCGCCCGGCGGGGCGGGGATCCACGTCCGCGCCCCATCCGTCCGCCGATGGCGGGTTACCCTCACAGGCCGGATGCTCGATCCTCGCATCTACCGGACGGGCCTGATGGTCGTGCTTGTCGCGGTGATCGTGGTCGCCTTCTCCCTCGGTAACCAGCCCGGCCCGCTCACCGCCTCGCTCGTGCCCGACGCCTTCAACGGGCAGAACGCGTACACGACGATGCAGACGCTGGCCCGGGAGTACCCGAATCGTCCTCCCGGCTCCTCCTCCGACGCCGCGATTGCCGCCTACGTGCAGGCATCGCTCAAACACGACGGATTGGTGACCACCCGCAAGCAATTCACCGCGCAGACGGTGGACGGCTCGCGCACGATCGAGACCGTGACCGGCACGCTCGCCGGGACGACCCCCGGAACGATCGTCGTCGTCGCGCACCGCGACTCGGTGAAGGCGGGCGGCTCGGGTTCTCCCGCCGAGCTGTCGGGGACCGCCGCGCTGCTCGAACTAGGGCGGGACCTGGCCGCCCAGACCCAGCAGAGGTCGGTGGTCCTCGCCTCGACCAGCGCCTCGATCGGCGCGGCCGGCGCCCAAAAGCTGGCCCAGACTCTCCCGGGCCCCATCGACGCGGTGATCGTGCTCGGCGACATGGCCGGCGTCGACGTGCGCTCGCCGATCGTCGTGCCCTGGTCTGACTCCCAGCTGGTGGCGCCGCCGCTGCTCCGCAACACGGTCGCATCGGCGATCTCCGACCAGGCTAATGTCAACCCCACCGACGAGAGCCTGGGGGGCCAGTTCTTGCACCTGGCCTTCCCACTCGCCGCCACCGAGCAGCGCCCGTTTGCCGACAGCGGCGAGCCCGCCGTGCTCGTCTCCACCTCGGGGGCACGCCAGCCGGCGACGGGCGAGCCCACCAGCGAGGGGCAGATGAGCGGCTTCGGACGCGCGGTCCTCGCGACGGTCACCGCCCTCGAGACGGGGGCGAACGTGCCGGCGCCCTCGTCGTACCTGAGCCTGCACGGCGAGCTGATCCCCGCCTGGGCGATCCGCCTGCTCGTCCTCGCCCTGATCGTGCCCGTCGCGCTGGCCACGGTCGACGGGCTGGCCCGGGCGCGCCGGCGGGGATACCGGGTGGGCCGCTGGGTCGCGTGGGTGCTCACGGCCTGTATTCCGTTCGTGCTCGCGGCGCTCGCCGTCGTCGGCCTACAGGTCACCGGAGCGATCCAGGCCGCGCCACCCGGTCCGGTCGGCGGCGACGCGATCACGCTGACGGGCAGGGCGATCGCGATCCTGGCTGGTCTGGCTTGCCTGATCGCCGTGGCCTTCGCCGTGCGGTGGGCGGTCGGCCGGCGCTTCTGGGCGTCCGAGGCCTCCGAGGGGCCCCACCTGGAGGCCGTCCCCAATGATGTGGCACCGCCGCCCGCCGGCCCCGAGCGCGCCACCGGCCGAGCCCGCCGCCACCGCACGCCGGTCCTCGGCGACGCGACCTCCCCGGGCGCCGCCGCCGCAGTGCTGCTCGTCCTGTGCGCGGTGACGCTCCTGATCTGGATCGAGAACCCGTTTGCCGCCGCCCTCCTCGTTCCCGCGCTGCACCTGTGGCTATGGATCGTCGCTCCCGAGCGCCGTCTCAAGGCGCCGTGGGCCGTGCTCCTGTTCCTGGTCGGGCTCGCGCCCGGCGTGCTCGCCGCCTTCTACTACGCGGCCGTGCTCGGCCTTGGCCCCGCATCGGGCGCCTGGAATGCTGTACTCATGCTCGCCGGTGGCGATGTATCGCTGATGGCGGCGCTCGAGTGGAGCGTCGTGCTCGGGTGCGTCGTCAGCCTCGCGCTCATGATCGTCCGGATCGCGCGCCAGCCCCGGCCGGCGGAGGCGCCGGTCACGATCCGCGGGCCGCTCACCTACGCCGGCCCGGGCTCGCTCGGCGGCACGAGGTCGGCGCTGCGGCGATGAGGACGCGCGTCCTAGGCGCTCCCGCCGTCGCGCCCCGCCGGATCGGAGGCTTCCCGCTCGGGCGGCTCGTGCGCGACATCTCCTGGGTCCTGATCATCTCGGGCTTGCTGCTGGTGATCGACGCGGGCGTCACGCTCGTCTGGCAGGAGCCGGTGACCGCTGTGATCGCGCTGATCAAGCGCTCGGACATCGACAAGCAGTACCTGAGCTACCAGACCACGCCGCTCGCGCCGACCGAGCGCCACGCTCTGGGCGGGCTGCCGAACGTCCAGCAGCGCATCTCCTTCCTGGCCCGCAGCGAACAGCGCCAGGTCGCTGCGGGCGACGCGATCGGCCGGATCACGATCCCGACGCTCCACGCCGAGTACGTGGTCGTGCAGGGCACCGACACGGCGAGCCTCGAGGAGGGACCCGGTCACTATCCCGCCACCGCCTTCCCCGGTCTCGGCCAGACGGTGGCGATCGCCGGCCACCGGACCACCTACCTGGCCCCGTTCCGGCACATCAACGACCTCAAGCCCGGCGAGCCGATCATGGTGACGATGCCGTACGGGGTGTTCACCTATGTCGTGCAGTACACGAAGATCGTCCAGCCCACGGCGCTCTGGGTGACGCGCAACGTCGGCTACGAGCGCCTCGTGCTGTCCGCGTGCAACCCGCTCTACAGCGCCGCGCAGCGGATCATCGTGTTCGCGCGGCTGAAGTCGGTCGTCGCGCTGGGTCCGGCGAAGACGTAGCCGGTTTTGGGGCCTCGCTCCGCTCGGCGTCCGTGGGGCCGGGGGACCCCGTCCTGACCCTGCTGATTCATAAGTTGGGGTCGCGACCCGATTCAGAGCGGCCCAGTGCAGGCCGATCCCTGGGGGTACAGTGACGTTATGGATCCCGCCGTGTTGAAACAGCAGATCGAAGAGGGTGAGTACCAGGTCGACCCGTCCGCGGTCGCCGACGCGATGCTGCGCCGGCTGCGAGCCTTCGCTCAGAGCGCGTGCTCGTATCCCGCCAGCGGCTCGTCGGCGTCGGCGAACACCAGCCCCGGGGGTCCCTCGACGACGGATCCGACCCAGGTCGCGTTCGCCAACCTGTTCGCGCTCCGGGCCGGGACGCAGACGCACAACTCGTAGTCCTCGCCGGCCGTGGCGGCGAATCGGTGCGGATCGACGCCGAGCTCGGCGGCGACCTCGGCGACGCCATCGGCGAGCGGGAGCGACGCGAGGCACAGTTCGATCCGCACCCCGCTGCGATCGGCCAGGTGACCAGCGTCGGTGGCCAGTCCGTCCGACAGGTCGATCATCGCGGTGGCCCCGAGCGCGGCCAGCTCGAGACCGGCCGCGATGCGTGGTTGCGGGCGGGCATAGCGCTCGCACAGCGCGCCTGCCGTCGCCTCGTCGAGACCGGCGCCGGCCCGCCCGTCCAGCACCGCGAGCCCCGCGCCGGCCGCGCCCAGCGTGCCCGTGATCGCCACCCTGTCGCTGGGGCGCGCGCCGTCGCGGCCAACGAGCTCGGCCGGGTCGTGAGCCCATCCGACCACCGTGAACGAGACGGCGAGCACCGGTGAGCTCGTCAGGTCACCGCCGGCGATCACGATGCCGATCCGCTCGGCCAGCGCCTGTGCCCCCTCCACGAGTTCGAGCGCGCTTTCCGAGCCGAACTCCGCGGGCACCGCGAGGGCCAGGTACGCCTCGCCCGGATGCGCGCCCATCGCGGCCAGGTCCGAGGCCGCGCCGGCCAGCGCCCGGTGCCCGATCTCCCCGGGCGAGAGCTGCTCGGAGCGGAAGTGGACGCCGTCGACCATCGCGTCGACCGAGGTCACCGCGTAGCGGTCGGCCCTGACCACCGCGGCGTCGTCGCCCAGCCACCGCACGATCCGCGAGCCCGAGCCCGTCAGCGCCCGCTCGAACGCCTTGATCAGCTCGAGCTCGTGCAGCTGAGGACCCGCTCAGCGGTGGCGGTAGACGATCCGGGCGCGATCGAGGTCGTAGGGCGACAGCTCGACCCGGACGCGATCGCCGGGGAGGATGCGGATTCGAAAACGACGCATCTTCCCGGCCACGTGGCCGAGTACGACGCGATCCATGTTGTCGAGCTTGACGCGGAACATCGCGTTCGGCAGGGCCTCGACAACCTCGCCTTCGAGTTCGACTTTCTCTTCCTTGGGCATCTGAGGCGCCGCCGTCAGGCGCCGCCGACCTTTCCGTATAAGGCGCCGCCGTCAGGCGCCGCCGACCTTTCCCTATCGCAGGGGTTGCCGTAAGAGTAGTGGGTATCCTGGGCCGTCCGAGAAAAAGCGACCCCTCCCGGAGGACCGTTGCCCGCACTGACAGACAGCCTGAAGAACGAATACACGAAGCAGATCCTGCGAGCGACCGGTGTCAGGAAAGCCTCGTTGCAGCAGCGCAAGACGCCTCACCACCGCATGCCGCTCCTCGAGCAGGCCGGCGGCTGGATGAAGCTCAAGAAGTACGAAGGCCCCGAGATTCCCGCCTCGGAGTGGGAGAGCCTGACCTACACGACGTATTCCAGCGACCCGACGACGTACTTCGCCCCGATCACCTCCGCCACGGGCGAGATCGAGCTCAAGGGCTTCTGGGAGTACGGCAAGGCCGACCTCGACGGGGTGTGGACCCCGAACGCCGAGAAGTGCCCCTCGATCGTCAAGTGGGTCGAGTCGATCGGCGCCCGCTTCGGCCGCGTCCAGCTGCTGCGGATGAAGTCCAACACGATCCGCGAGTGCCGCTGGGGCCTTCACCTGGACAACAACAACCAGGGCAATCCCGAGAGCCAGGGCTGGGTCGTCCGCGTTTGGCTGGAGCTCACCGATGACCCCTCGAGCGCCCTCGTCGTCCGCCCGACCGAGTTCGACCGCAAGGGCGAGGTCCAGATCGCGCTGCCCAAGTATCAGCAGGCGGTCGTCGACTCCGAGTTCCTGTGGCACGGCGGGCATCACACCTCGGACCACATGCGCTACGCGGTGATCGCGAGCGTCGAGAGCGGTCCGGATCTCGAGCGCTGGATCGAGTCGCAGCGCCTCTAAGCGTTAGGGCGCGCGAGCGTCCACAGCCGCTGCCAGGAACCCGGCCGCTCTCGCGGCGGCCAGCGGCGCCCACCCTGTAAAACGCAGCAAACCGGGGCGCCCTCCGTCCCGGCCGGCGACATAAGCATGGACCCAGTGCTTATGTCGCCAAGGCCCACGACCACCGGGGGCTTTTGGCACATTCTGCAGGGTCCCGGGATGGCTGGAGCGGCCACGCCACCGATGCGCGGCGCCCACTTGCGTGGCGACTAGTGGTGCCCGTGATGCCCGCCGCCACCGCCACCGCCACCGCCACCACCGCCGCCGCCGCCGCCACCACCGGGGGCGGCCTCGCCACCCGCCGGCGGCGCGGCGCCACCGGTCTGGACCGTGGTCGTGGGGGCTGCGTTCTGCTGGGCCGGCGGCTGGGCGTAGAGCGTCGGGTTGTTGTATGCGCCCGGTCCGGTCTGGCCCGCCTTGTTTGGCACGACCGG
>DATJUA010000123.1:0-2420 GCA_035502815.1 Solirubrobacteraceae bacterium | reverse complement strand
CGCCATCGAGCAGTTGGACGACGGGCGCGGTCAGGTCCGCGAGCTCATCGACGCTGACGAAGGCGACGGGTGAAGATCACCTTCTCCGCCGACGGATGGGAAGACTACCTTTACTGGCAGGCGGAGGACCGGAAGATCCTCAGGCGGATCAACCAGCTCATCGAGGACATCTCCCGGAACGGGAACGAGGGGATCGGCAAGCCCGAGCCCTTGCGTCATGAGTGGGCCGGCTGGTGGTCGCGCAGGATCACCCAAGAGCACCGCCTCGTTTACCGGGCGGTCGGCGACAGCGTCGAGATCGCGGTTTGCCGGTTCCACTACGGAAGGTAGAGTCGGCGGCGGCTCATCCGCGATCACGTCCGGGTCGAATACCCAACACCGTCACAGCACGGGAGCGCCCGCTTTTCCGCGTGACATGGAGGAACGAAATGACCGACGGGATCTCCGCCGCCGAGTACGCCGATCGTCGTGCGCGCCTGAGCGACCACGTGCGGGCGCTCGGCGCCGCCGGCTACGTGGTCTCTCACCCGACCTACATCACCTACCTCACCGGATTCCGATTCCTGTCGACCGAGCGCCCGACCATGTATCTCCAGAACGCGGCCGGCGACGACGCGATCTTCGTCGCCGGGTTCGACCTCGAGCGCACCCGGGCAGAGGCGGACTTCGACCGCATCGAGACCTACCCGGAGTACCCCGGCCTCGAGCACCCGATGCTGATCCTGGCCCGCGTCGCCGCCGACCTCGGCTTGCGCGAGACGATCGCGGCCGACCACGACGGCTACCCAGGAATTCTCGGTTACCTCGGCCCGAAGCTCAGCGAGGTGACC
Organism: Solirubrobacteraceae bacterium; assembly: GCA_035502815.1. GTDB lineage: Bacteria > Actinomycetota > Thermoleophilia > Solirubrobacterales > Solirubrobacteraceae > Palsa-465. The sequence continues at coordinate 1,590 of DATJUA010000123.1, read as the reverse complement.
GGCGCCGAGGTCATCGACATCGCCCCGCGGATCGAGGCGATGCTCGCGCGCAAGAGCCCGGCCGAGGTGGAGCTGCTCAGGGAGAGCGGCCGCTGGTGCTCCTACGCCCACCGGCTGCTGCAGCAGTACAGCGTGCCCGGCAGCACGGAGGCCGAGGCCAGCCTGCGCGCGCAGAGCGAGTCGACGCTGGCGATGCTGGCCGAACGCGGACCGGGCGGCAGTCTGGGGTCGGGCGACGGAGTCAAGGCGGGGTATCGGGGCCAGATCGGCCACCGCAGCGCCTGGGCGCACGCCGTCGCCCACAACATCGGGTTCCAGCCCGGGGACGTGCTCGTGAGCGAGACCGGCGTGCCCGTCTGGGGCTACCACGCAGAGCTGGAGCGCACGATGGTGATCGGCGAGCCGACGATGAGGATGCGCTGGCTCTTCGACCATATGCTCGGAGCGCGCAAGGCAGCGTTCGACGCGATCGTTCCCGGTGCCGCCAGCGCCGACGTCGACGGCGCGGTGAACGCGTACTTCGAGCGGCACGACCTGACCAGCTACTGGCGCCAGCACGTCGGACACGGCACCGGCCTTCGAGTGCACGAGACGCCGTTCATCGACGTGGGAAACCCGGCGCCGCTGCTGCCCGGCATGGTGTTCACCGTCGAGCCGGGCCTTTACGACCCCGAGGTCGGCGGGTTCCGGCATTCCGACACGGTCGCGGTCACCGAAGACGGATACGAGCTGCTCACCGCCTACCCGGACGACCTCGACAGCCTCGTTATCCCGGCAAACGGATAGTTGCCCGCTCGCCTCGTCAGCGCTGTTCTCCCGCGGACCGACAGGCCCCTGCTCGCCGTTACACATTCCCGGGCTGCCTCGGACTGGCAGGCGACAGGTCGGCATGGCGACGGCCCTCAACCCGAGCGGCTTTGCGGGCCGCGGCGAGCACCGCCTGGTTTGCGATCCAGCTCTGGCGATCTGGCTCGCGCAGGATCGATCTGGCTTGCGGGCGGACGACGGTCGTCCGCCCCGGGGTTGGGCGGGCGAGGGCAGGATGGTGTGATGCTCCGTCCGGATGGCCGCGGATGTCCCGTCTAAATGACCACACGGTGACCGTCCAAATGACCATGAAGTATCCGTCTAGATGACCACGGTCCTCGCGATCATGGGGCACACTTGGCATGTGGCTAATCAGTCTCGCTTGGTTCCTCGTCACGCGCAGGGCATCGTGGCGGAGGCTCTGGAGGATACCCGGGTGGTCCTCGTCAATGGCGCCCGCCAGGCCGGCAAGAGCACCCTCACGAGGCTTGCGGCCGATGACCGGCCGGGCACGATCGTGCGGCTCCTCGATGACGCCGCCACCCTGCGCCCGGGCGGTTCCTCCTGACCGGGTCCTCCCGCATCCTCGCCCTGCGGCGGCTCCCCGACGCTCTGCCGGGCCGCATGGAAGTCATCGAACTCTGGCCCTTCTCCCAGGGGGAGATCAACGGCGGGCCCGATCGGTTCATCGACGCGGCCTTCCGGCAAGGCGCCGCCATCGAGCACTCGTCGCGGATGCGAAAGCGCGACTACCTTGAGCTGGCCGTCGTCGGCGGCTTCCCG
>DATJUA010000122.1:0-51064 GCA_035502815.1 Solirubrobacteraceae bacterium | reverse complement strand
GGGCTGTCCCCAGCTCGTCGCACCGGTCGCGGGCGCCGGCAACGGCGTCGCACCTCAGCCGGTGCCGATGGTCAACTTCCCGTGTGACAGCGAGTACGTGGTGTGCGTCGGCGGCACCGTCGTGTCGGTGAACGGGAGCTCCTACCCGCAGTCGGCCCAGCGCGCGGCCGAGACATCGTGGACCGACAGCGGCGGAGGCAGCAGCTACTTCCTCCCCGAGCCGGGGTTCCAGAGCGCCGTCGCGAACGTCGACCACCCGTGTCTCAGCACCCCGAGCGGAGACCTGTACGCGCCGGGCTCGGCGCCGACGTGCCGAGGTGTGCCCGACGTGGCGGACATGTCCGGCAACATCACCGGCGACGGCTACTTCATCTACATCGACGGCGAGCCGTCGAGTGAGGGAGGCACCAGCCTCTCGAGTCCGCTGATGGTCGGCCAGTGGGCGCGCGTGCAGGCGGCCGCCTCGAGCGCGGTGCAGAAGCGCGGCGGGCTCGGGTTCGCGGACGAGACCATCTACCGTCAGGCCTCGAGTGCCGACTCGTGCACCAGCAGCAACACCGCTCCGTGCACCTCCGGTACATACGCCCGGGACTTCTTCGACGTCACGCAGTCGGAGTACGGCGCGGGCAATGGCGCCTACCAACCCGGTCCCGGCTGGGACTACGCAAGCGGCTGGGGAGCGCTGAACGTCGCCAACTTCACCCAGGACGTCGACGGCACGACGAACGCAGCGGACTCCTACGCCGGGGCGGAGAAGACCGCGGCAGTAGTGAGCACGGCCTCCTCGACCAGCCCGGTGGGGAACGCCACCGACCCGATCGACGTGAGCCTCGGCAACGATGCCTCTCTCGACCTGACGGGCGCGACGCTGTCGGCGTCAGCCTCAAACGGGATCACCGCGACGCTCTCGGGCCCGGGCATCGGCGCCCTGCCGCCGCCCGACGCGACCGACGGCTCGAGCTTCTTCGTGGCCTGGCTCGACGGCGCCACCGTGTACTACGCACGCGCCGACGAATCGCCGACGGGCAGCTGGACGTACACCTCCGGCAACACCGGCACCTACGGACAGTCGTCGACCTACGGCTACAACGACACCTCCTCGAGCGCGGCCACCGGGAGCGTCGACACGGACACGGGCACGATCACGATCCACGTCCCGGACTCGGAGGTCGGCTCGCCAACGGCGGGGACGCTGCTGACGGTTCCGCAAGCGTTCGATCAGCTGGACGCGGGCACGCCGGCGGTCTCGCTCGATCTGACCACCGACAGTGCCGATGACCTCAAACCCGTGTCGCAGGACAGCGGCGCGTCGGTGTCGATCGGGCAGGCGGTGAAGGTCGGGTCCTAAGCGTCCTTCGCCCGAAGGGACACGAGCAGCTTGGACAAGAGCCGGTTCAGCTCCTGCTTGTCGGTCTGAGTGAGACCGTCCAGGAGCCCGCGCTCGCGCTCGGCGCCGATATCGATGTAACGCTCCATGACGGTCTGGCCGGCCCGGGTGAGCTCGAGCAGCACTCCGCGTCGATCGTTTGGATCCGCAGACCGCTGGATGAGTCCGCGCCGCTCGAGCTTGTCGAGACGGTTCGTCATCGCCCCGGTTGATACGTCGAGATCGCGGCAGAGCCAACCGTGCGAGCGGACGGTGCCGTGCAGGGCCATCATCACCTTCCACTCTTCCTTGGTCAAGTTGGCTTCGCCCAGGCTGGCGCGGAACGTGTTCTGCACGTAGCGATTGATCTTGTCCACCCGGTTGACGATCCCTTCGACGTCGGGGTCGATCTGCGGCCAGTTCTCGACAGCCCAGCGGACGTGCTCCTCGATCGGGTCGGTCGCACCGGGCGCACCTTCCCCGGTCGTCGCGATCGGCCGCGCGGGCTTCTGCTTGCTCATGACGCCGGGAAGTTTAGCTTCAAAAAAGGAGTAGCTTGACAAAAAGCTTTCTACAAAGTAATTTTATGCACAGTTACTTTGTCTAAAGCTAAAAGGAGGACGGGATGTGGATCCATCCTGAGACGGCTTGGCGGCTGGCCCGGGCGGAGATCGAGGAGTCGCGCTCCCGCATGCCGCGCGTACGAGCAGCCAGCGCAGAAGCGCCGGAGCGGCAAGGACGGAATGACACGACGCGCAAGCAGCGGATTGCGCGGCCGGCTCGCATCCGCACTGGTGTGCCAAGCAGAACCGGTCGCTGACGTGGACCAAGCTACGCTTGGGTGCCGTGCGGCTGTGCGCAGGGAAGGCAGTCCTGGCCCTCGTCCTCATCTTCGGTGCCCTGACCGCATCGGCGTGCGGCGGGGCACAGACGACGACCACGACTCGGACGATCACCCCCGCGACGACCCCGGCGGCCCCGGCGACGCAGACGACGCAGACGACGCAGACGAGGCAAGGCACGTCCACCGCAACCACCGGTCAGACAACATCGTCGCTGCCCCGCGTCGGTACGAGCCAGCGCGTCAAGGCGCCGGGCACGACGATGGTCGTGACCATCCGATCCCTGATCGATCCGCTACGCAACTCGGGCGCTCACCTCGTCCCGGGCACGCAGGCGGTGGCGATCCTGGTGAGCGTCAAAAACGCGGGGCCGGGCGGGTATGACAGCTCGAGCACCGGCGACTTCTCGCTCGACTCGGCCGCGGGTCAGGCCACGCCGGTGTTCGTGGCCAGAGGCGTATGCCAGACGCCTCTGCAGGACTTCATGAACGCGATTGGCCCGGGGGAGACGCGGACGGGGTGCGTCGCCTTCTCGGTTCCGAACGGCCAGCGGCCCACCACGGTCGGCTTCGCTCCCGACGGTGGGCAAGGCGGCCCCCGCCGCCTGTGGTCAGCCGGGTGAAGCCGCTGATCATCCGATGAACTCACGCGGCTGATACGGCTCCTCGAGCGTCGCGATCTCGGCGTCAGAGAGCTGCACCTCCACGGCCGCGACCGCATCGTCGACGTGGTGGATCTTGGTGGCGCCGATGATCGGCGCCGTGACACCGGGCTTGCTCAAAAGCCAGGCCAGCGCGATCTGGGCTGGTGCGACGCCGCGCGCGGAAGCGAGCTCGCGAACCCGATCGATGATGTCGAAGTCGACGGGCCGGCCGTACATCGCCTGACCCGCGCGAGCCGCGGAGGCGCGGACCGTCAACGCCTCGCCTTCCCGCGTGTGGGTGCCGGCCAGGTAGCCCTGGGCGAGCGGGCTGTAGGGGGTGATCCACACGCCCTGGTCGAGGCACTGGGGGATCATCTCGCGCTCCTCCTCGCGGTAGAGCAGGTTGTAGCGGTCCTGCATCGAGACGAACGGCGTCCACCCGTTGCGCAGCGCCGCTCCCTGAAGCTTGGCGAACTGCCAGGCGCGCATCGCGCTGGCGCCGACGTAACGCGCCTTGCCGGAGCGGACGATCTCGTCGAGCGCCCGCATCGTCTCCTGCACCGGCGTCTCCGGGTCGAAGCGATGGATCACATACAGGTCGACGTAGTCCATGCCGAGGCGCTCGAGCGAGGAGTCGACGGACGCGAGCACGTGCTTGCGGGACAGGCCGCGGCCGTTGGGGCCGGGGGTCGTCGGATAGAAGACCTTGGTCGCGACGACGCACTGCTCGCGGCCGATCAGCTTGCGCAGCAGCCGGCCGGTGACGATCTCGCTGGCGCCGTCGGCGTACATGTCGGCGGTGTCGAAGAACGTGAAGCCGGCCTCGATCGCGCGGCGCACGATCGGCTCGGCGGCGCGCTCGTCGAGCGCCCACGCTCGGTGGGGCTCGGCGCCGTAGCTCATCATGCCCAGCGCCAGGCGCGAGACGAACAGACCGCTCCCACCCAGCCGAGCCTGGGGCAGCAAATTTTTATAAGAAACGTCTTGACTCTTATCAACGGACATGCTTAGATACGCATCGACTCTAATGAAGAGTCGCGACCAACCACCAGGAGCCCACCATGATCCTCCTCATCAAGTACGTCGTCCGTGCCTTTCAGCGCCGCCAGGCCAAGAAGTCGGCCTGACCGCCGGCGGCTGATCAAGCCCGGATTTCGCAGGCAGCACACATAGACCCGGATCGGCCACGCGTCGATCCGGGTCTTTTCGTTCGCTCAAGGCCCCGCAGGGCTCTTCAGCACCAGCGGGAGGAAGACCTCGTCGACGATCTCCTCGAGCGACTGCTGGGAAGGCGGCTGGTGGGTGAGGATCAGCTCGTGGCGCAGGAGGTCCAGCGGCAACCGGGCGACGCGGGCGGGTACGTCAGCGCGAGCCTCGCCCCGCCCGACGCCCCGCTCGAGCACGGTGCCGATCACCTCGCCGCCACCCCGCATGATCTGCTCGAGAGTCGGGTTGAACGTCTGCTCGTCGGCCAGCAGGTCGCCGAGGATGCCGATGACCGTATCCGGCCCGAGGTCGATGATCCGCGCTGACGCGCGCCGGAGGATCGCGAGGACGTCGCCGCGCACCGTGCCCGTGTCCGGGATCCCCCCGGTGAGCACGGGCTGGTGGTGGCGCATGGCGGCGATCACCAGATCGGGCCGGCTGCGCCAGCGGCGATAGATGACCGCGCGGCTGGTGCCGGCGCGCTCGGCGACGCGCTCCATCGTCAGCTTGCCGTAGCCGGAGGTCTGTAGCTCCTCCCAGGCGGCATCGAGCAGCGCGTGCTCGAGCGTTGTGCCGCGGCGGCGAGTTCGGGCGGCGGGTCGTGGGGCGGTGCCCGCGGCCTCCTCGGAGCGCCCTCGGCCAGAGGGCGCCGAAGTTCTTTTAGGAGACATCTTGACTCTTATCGGTCCGGTGTGATTAGATGCAACGCGTCTCTTATAGTACTGCCAGGGAATCTCGAATGTCAATCATCACAGAACCGATCCGTCCGTCGGCACAAACCGATCAGCGCGGCGCCGAACATACATCGCGCCGCTGGTTGCCGCTGGCGGTGATCGCCTCAGCCCACCTGATGGCGGTGCTCGACATCACCGTCATGTTCGTGGCGCTGCCCTCCGCACAGCACGCGCTCGGCATGTCGGTCGGCGCCCGCCAGTGGGTGCTCACGGCCTACACGCTGGCGTTCGCGGGCCTGCTGCTGCTTGGCGGCCGCCTGGCCGACCGCTTCGGGGCGCGGCGGACGCTCGTCATCGGCGTGATCGGCTTCGCCGCCGCCTCCGCCTTCGGCGGAGCCTCGTCCGACGGGGCGATGCTGATTGCTGCGCGCGCCGTGCAGGGAGCGTTCGGCGCCGTCCTCGTGTCCTCGACCAAGTCGCTGCTGGTAACCGTGTACACCGACGAGCGGGAGCGGGCGCGCGCGCTGAGCATCTTCGGGGCGACGCTGACCGCCGGGATGGCGCTCGGATTGATCCTGGGCGGAGCGCTCACGAGCGGACCCGGCTGGCGGTGGTGCCTGTACATCAACGTCTTCGTCTGCCTGATCGCGGTTCCCGGCGCGCTGAAGGTGCTTCCTGCGCTGGCGCCGCGGCCGGCCGTGCGCCTGGACCCGGCGAGCGCCCTGCTGTGCTCGCTTGGGATGGTCGCGCTGGTGTACGGGCTCGCCGAGGTCACCTCGACGGGCTGGGGCTCGGCGCAGGTCGTCGGCTCGCTGGTCGCCGCCGCGTTGGCGCTGATCGTGTTCGTCGCGAGGCAGGCGGGCAAAACCAACGGGCTGCTGCCACTGCGGGTGGTGCGCGACCGTACCCGTGGCGGTGCGCTGATCGCGATGGTGGTCAACGGTCTCAGCACGGTCGGGATGATGCTCATCCTCACCTATCAGCTCCAGACGGTCCTTCACTACTCGCCCCTGCGCACCGGCCTGACGCTGATCCCGTTCGCGGTCGCGGCGGCCTGCGGCTCGATGCTGATCGCCCGGCGCCTCATGGCCCGCGTCGCGCCCCGCTGGCTGATCGGCGCTGGGATTGCGCTGAGCGCCGCGGGACTGGTTCCGCTGGTGGGGATGACGGCGAGCGCTCACAGCATCACGCTGATCCTGTTCGCCGAGGTGATCGAGGGCGTCGGCACGGGGCTGGCCGGGCCGCCGATCCTCGCCGCCGCCCTGCGCGCCGTCGCGCGCGAGGACACCGGCGCCGCGTCGGCCGCCTCGAGCGCGGCCGGACAGCTCGGCTCCTCGATCGGCGCCGCATTGCTCAACACGATCGCCGCCACGGCCACCGCGGCTTACATCGCCGCCCGCGCGACGGTGCACGCCACGGCGATCGTGCAGAACGACGCCATCGTCCACGGGTACACGATCGCCGCCGCCTGGGGCGCCGGCATCCTGTTCGCCCTCGTCGTCCCGATCGCGATCATGATCAACGCGCGGGCCCCCCGGCCATGAACGTCGTCACGGTTCGCGGCCTGCACAAGCGCTACGGCGATCGCGAGGCGGTCCGAGGCATCGACCTCGAGATCCACCGGGGCGAGATCTTCGCCTTCCTCGGTCCCAACGGCGCCGGCAAGACGACGACCGTCGAGATCCTCGAGGGCTTTCGTCAGGCCACGAGCGGCGACATCGACGTGCTCGGCCGCGACCCGTGGCGGGCGCCCGGAAGCTGGCGCGCGCGCCTCGGGATCGTTCTCCAGGAATCGGAGGCCGAGCCGGGTCTGAGCGTGCGCGAGTGCTTGGCGCTGTATGCCGGCTACTACCCGGCCCCGCGCGACGTCGAGGAGACGCTGGCGCTCGTCGCGTTGACCGGCCAGGCCGATCAGCGTGCGACGTCGCTGTCGGGTGGTCAGCGCCGGCGTTTGGACGTCGCGCTGGCACTGATCGGCGATCCCGAGCTGATCTTCCTCGACGAGCCGACGACCGGGTTCGATCCGGCGGCGCGTCGCGCTGCCTGGGAGGTCATCGGCGGATTGCGCGAGCTCGGCAAGACCGTCTTGCTCACGACCCACTACATGGAGGAGGCAGAACGGCTGGCCGACCGGATCGCCGTGATCGCCGCCGGGCAGATCGTCGCCGAAGGCACGCCCCAGACGCTCGCGGGCCGCCAGCTTCAGGCCGCTCAGATCGCGTTCACGCCGCCGGCGTCCGACCTGCCGGCAAGCCTGGCCGACCGCGTGGAAGACCTGAGCGACGGACGGAAGCTGCTCAGAAGCGCCACCGTCGCCGCGGACCTGCACCAGCTGGCGGGATGGGCGCTCGAGCGCGGACTCGAGCTCGACGACCTCGAGGTCACCCGCCCGACGCTCGAGGACGTCTACCTCCAGCTGACCACCGAATCCGACGAACCGAACGGGAGCTGACCATGACCTGGCTCGCCCACCTCCTGCACCAGACCCGCTACGAGATGCTTACCGCCAGTCGCAACCCGCGCGCGCGGTTCTTCACGTTCATCTTCCCGGTGCTGCTGCTCGTGATCTTCGCCGGCGTGTTCCACGGCACCACGACCGTGGACGGAGTCCAGGTCAAGCTCTCGCGCTACTTCTTCTCGGGGATCCTCGCGATGTCGATCGTGCTCGCGTCCTACGCCAACCTGGTCGTGGCGATCGCCACGCTGCGTGAGACCGGCGTGCTCAAGCGCCGTCGCGCCACGCCGGTTCCGGCTGCCACCCTGATCGGAGCCCAGGCAGTAAACGCAGTGGTCACGGTCGCGATCATGACGACCATCCTGCTCGTGATCGCCAAGCTGCTGTACGGCATCGGCCTGGCGCCTGGGGCGATCGCGGCGACCGCGTGCACGGCGGCGGTCGGCGCGCTCGCGTTCGCCGCCATCGGCTACGCCGTGTCCGGTCTGATCGGGTCGCCGGAGGCCGCCCAACCGATCGTGCAGGCGACGACAATGCCGCTTTGGTTCCTGTCTGGCGTGCTGATCCCGACCGAGAATCTCAGTCCGGCGCTGCGGACGATCGGGAAGGTGTTCCCGGTCGAGCACCTCGCGGCGGGATTGCACCTCGCGTCGGTGCACTCCACTTTCGCGAGCTCGATCTCGATGACGGACCTGCTCGTACTTGCCGCCTGGGGGATTGCCGCGGCGGCGCTCGCCGGGTGGCGGTTCAGCTGGTTCCCGAGCACGGCGACCGCGTGAGCTCGCCGTCCAGGCACTGCTCGACGGCGAGCTCGCGCCAGCGGTCGAGTCGTCCGCCGAGACCGGCCCGCTCGAGGTAGTCGAGGTCGAGCTCGGAGGCGGGCGCCCCGTCGGAGAGCAACTCGGCCTCGAGCTCCTCGACCAGAACGTTCGCGACGTAGGTGGCCGAAACCGCGTCGAACGGCAGCTTCAGCCACTCGCTTCCATGATGGCCGGCGACCGCCTCCGTCACCGGGTGGGGGAGGCCCCACAGGGCCAGAAGGTGCGCGCCGATATCCGCGTGCGTGACGCCGTGGCGCTCGCGCTCCACCAGATGCAGCGGACGCACCTGTTCGCGGGCAGCCGTGATCAGCTCGGCGAGTCCAGCACCGTCCTGGGCCGCGAGAACGAGCAGTCCGATGTCGTGCAGGAGGCCGGCGGTGAACGCGCTCTCGCCCCTGCCGGCGTCCGTCTCCGTGGCCACGGCGGCGGCGACGCGGGCGACCCGGGTGCAGTGTGCTTGCAGCGTCTCGAGCTCGAATCCGGGGATCGCCGGGTCAACGCTGAGCTCGCTGACCGCCTCGGTGTGGAGCACGAGCGCGCGGAGCGTCTCGGTGCCGAGGTAGGCGACCGCTTCGCTGACCTTCGAGACGGGGGAACGACGCCCGAAGTAGGCGGAGTTCGCCAGCTGGAGCACCTTTGCCGCCATCGCCATGTCGGTCTCGACGATCCGGGCGATGTCCGCGGCGCCCGCTCGGCCGGAGCGGAGAAGCTCGGTGAGCTGGGCATAGAGACGCGGGACGGATGGGAGGGCCGATGCTCCGATTGGTCGGCGGTCGAGCTCGACCCGCTTGGCGAGATCCTGAAGCGCGCACGAGCGCTCGATCACTCGCGCGAGCTCTCCGGTCTCGCACGGCTTGGCGATCAGCCGGTGGGCAGCGCCCGCCGCCCGAGCCACGACCTTGACGTCGGCGTGTCCCGAGAGCACGATCCGAATCGCCGCCGGGCAGCGCTCGCGAGCCAGTTCGAGCAACGTGGCGCCGTCCATGCCGGGCATCCTCAGGTCGGAGATGAGAACGTCGGGTGGCTCGGTCTCGAGCGAGGCGAGCGCCTGCTCGCCGCTGGGCATGAAGCTCATGGCCCAGCTATGGCGATACGCCCGGAGGCCGTCGCGCAGACCATCGAGCAGGAACTCGTCGTCGTCGACGAACGTGACGCGCTTCATCGGGACGCCGTCTCGGGGTCGAACGCGCGAAGCGGTTCACGGACGCCCTCGGCACCGATGTTCCTGATCCGCTCGACCAGGCGCTCGGTCACCCGCTGTCCGCGGGCCAGGAGCAGCTCGCCGCGCACGCTGCGCGCGTCGTCGGCGAGCGTCATGCCGACCCGGAGCTCGGCGACGACCAGCTCGCGAACGACGGCGGCCTCGGCGCCGATCACGCCGGCCAGCGTGTCGAGCAACTGCCGGTCGTAGCGTTCGCGGCTCCGCATCGCGCCGACCGCCACCGTGCCAGAGGCGCCCTGTGACTCGAGCTCGACGTAATCGACCGCGATCCGCAGGACCCGGGCACCGATCGGCGCGCCGGACGGATCGCCGGCGGGCCGCGCCGCGTCCAGGATCTCGAGTACGCCCTCCAGGCGCGGGATCTTGCTGAGCAGCTGGCGGGTCACCGCCGGCACGCGCGCGACCATCGCGGCCTCGCTCGGGGTGAGCCGGGCGCCGGCGTACACCTTCTCTGCCGTCGCCTGCGGCAGAGTGACCGCGCCGATGTCGGCGAGCATCGCCGCCACCTCTATCTCCCAGCGGTTACGGAGTTCGGCGGCTCGGGCCAGCCGGCCGGCGAGCTCCTTGACGCGGCCGCCGCGTCCGAACGCCGCGGGGTTGGCCAGGGCGAGGACCTCGGCGAGAGCATCGACGCTTCCGCGCAGCGTTTCCTCGAGGAGCACGCGCTCGGCCGTCTGGAGGCGATGCTGGCCGAGCGCCGCGACGCACGCGCCGAGCAGCTCCTGCGTCTCGCACGGCTTGGTCAGAAACCGAAACAGCCGGGCGCCGTTGACCGCCCGGATCGCCGCCTGGAGGTCGGCATGACCGGTCAGCAGCATGCGAACGGCGTCCGGGGCAATCGTGCGCGCCGAGCGCAGGAAGTCGGCGCCGCTCATCACCGGCATCCGCATATCGGAGATCACGATCGCGAACGCGTCGGGCTCGGCGCGGAGGATGGCCAGCCCGTCGGACCCGGAGCCGGCGACGCTCACTTCGAAGCTGCGGCCCAAGACGTCCCGTAGCCCCTCGAGCACGAGCGGCTCGTCATCGACGCAGAGCACCCGCGGGCGCGACCGCGTCTTGTCGCCCGAGAGCTGCGCGTCGGTCATCACGCGGCTCGCGTGAGCTCCGAGCAGGCTTGCTCGAGCGGTAGGCGGATCGTGAACGCGGCGCCGTGGCCGGGCTGGCTGACGCACTCGAGCGAGCCGCCGTGGCGTTCGACCGCGGTCAGAGCGAGCGCCAAACCCTGTCCGGTGCCCTTTCCGACCTCTTTGGTCGTGAAGAACGGCTCGTACATGCGCTCCTGAAGCTCGAGCGGGATCCCCGGCCCGTCGTCGGCGATCTCGATCTGAACCTCCGCCCCGACGGTGCGCGTGGAGATCCGGATCACGCCCAGCCGGCCGGTCTCGGATACCTGCTCCTCGAGCGCCTGGGCCGCGTTGATGATCAGGTTCAGGAACACCTGATTGAGTTCGCCGATATTGCAGGTGACCGCGGGAAGCGGGCCGAGCTCGAGTGACACGTCCGCCACGTACTTGTATTCGTTTCGGCACACCGCGAGCGTCGTCTCGATCGCCTCGTTGATGTCGGCCGGAGCCGACTCGGTGCACGAGGCATATGAGAAGCGTTTCATCGCCTGCACGATCGACCTGACCCGGGCGATCCCGTCGGTGGTCCTGGCGAACGCGACGGGGATCCGCTCGCACAGGTAATCGACCTCGGCCCGCTCCTCGGCCTCGCGCATGATCCGGCGTCGCTCCTCGACTGGAATCGGCGCCGCGCCGTAGAGCGTCTCGCGGTACTGCCAGGTCAGGCGGAGCAGCTGGTCGACCGCATCCTCGAGGAACGTGACCGAATCTCCGACGAACTGGAGCGGCGTGTTGATCTCGTGCGCGATACCGGCCGACAGCTGTCCGACCGCCTCAAGACGATGCGAGACGCGCCGGTCGAGCTCGAGGCGCTTGCGCTCCCGTTCCAGCTCCTCGCGGTCGCTGATCTGCCCCGCGGACACCGCCCCGCGTGGGGCCGCGCCAACCGGCGCCGGCTCCTTGCGGGCGATCGACGTGCCGTCGGCGCACCAGCGCCGAACTTCGCGTTCGTCGCTCGTCGGGCCCCCGAGCAGGTATCCCTGTGCCGCATCGAGGCCAAGCTCGCGCAGCGCGTCGAGATCTTCTCGCCGCTCGACGCCTTCGCCGATCACGGTCGATCCGAGCTCCCCGGCCAGCGCGACAAACGCGCTGACCGCGGCGCGCCGACCCGGGTCGTCTGCGACGCCATCGATCAGCCAGCGGTCGAGCTTGATGAAGTCGGGGCGCAGCTCGAGCACGTGGCGCAGCGACGCGTACCCGGCGCCGACGTCGTCGACGGCGATACGCAGCCCCCGCTGGCGCAGGGGCGTGAGCTCCTGCTGAAGTACGGCGTAGGCCTCGATCGCCGAGTGCTCGGTGACCTCGACGACGATCCTCGGCCACGGCACGTCCTGGCCGCCGCCGGCATGCCGAGCGAGCTCGAGCAGCGCGGCCGGACTCGAGTTCAGGGCCAGGAACTGCCCCGGAGCGAGCCGGGGGAGGATCTCGCATGCCCGGCGCATGGCGAGGCGCTCGAGCTCGACGCCGAGTCCGACCCGATCGGCGGCGGCGAAAGTCTCGTCCGGGCACTCAAACGGGCCGGGAAAGCGGGCGAGCGCCTCGAGTCCCACGCACCGATCGCCGGCCAGCTCGAACACCGGCTGATACGCGATGCCGAACTCCCCGGCGTCGATCAGGTTCGAGATCGCGGCCCGCAGATCCTCGCGCCGGCGCTCCTCCTCCAGGTCGTGGATGATCAGCTCGCCGAGCATCGAGAGCAGGCGGACGGCGCACGGGTCGAGCCTGGGATCCGGCGCGTGGCTGACGCCGGCGAGTGCCCCGTACAGCGTCCCATCCGACAGTTGGATCGGAACACCGACGTACGCGCCGATCCGGGCGTGCCGGGTAACGAACAGGTCGGACACGCGCTCGTCGGCCGACGTGTCGCGGATCACGTTGGCAATGGCGCCCGCCGCCATCCGGTGGTCAAAGGTCGCGTCGGCGGGCAACCCGTGCGTATGTGAGAGGTTGAACGACTCCGAGTCTCCCGACACGGCGCGATACAGGCGCCGTCCATCCCGGAACTCCGAGAGATATGCAACGTCGAGCGACAGTTGACGGTGAGCGAACTCAACGATCCGCTCGACCCTCGCCTCCCGCTCGCGCAACCCGGCGAGCAGTCTGTTCACGGCAAGCATTCCTTGTTGGACTGGAGCCGGCGCGGCGAGCTGTCGCCGCAACCGGTGGACGCTCCCAGTGATCGGCTTCTCCCAGGCCGGCTTTGACGCGCTCGCCGGAGGATTAGAGGGATGAATCTCGTCTCCCCCGTTTGGTGGAGGTCGCCGGGAGAAGCGGCGCCGCGCGCCGGATTGGGGCGTACTCTGACTACTCTGGTTTATCTGAGGATCGCCGACAATCGGGCGATCCGATCAGTCTCATGGCCTCGCCTGTGTCGGTATACGTTGCTGATGATCACCCGGTATTCCGGGAGGGGCTCACGCGCGCGGTTTCCGAGCACCCCGACTTCCAGCTCGCCGGCGAGGCGCCGGACGGTCGGGTGGCGCTCGACGAGATCCGTGCACTCCGCCCACACGTCGCGCTGATCGACGTCACCATGCCGGAGCTCGACGGCGTCGCGGTCCTGGGAGCGATCATGGATGAGGGATTGCCGACCAAGGTGGTGCTGCTGTCCGCGTATCTCTCCGCCCACGCGGTGTTCAGCGGGATGTCGCGCGGGGCGTCGGGATATCTCACCAAAGCTGCCGATCGCGACACGATCCTCGAGTCGCTCGGCGCCGCGGCGCGGGGCGAGGTGCAGATGCCGCCCGAGGTGCAATCCGAGCTGATCGGCGAGCTTCGCCGGCACGTTGCGAGCGATCGGCCGCGACTGACACCCCGGGAATCCGAGGTGCTTCGAATGGTGGCCGAGGGTCTCTCCACGCCCGAGATCGCTCGCCAGCTCGTCCTGGGCTCCGCGACGGTCAAGAGCCATCTCCAGACGCTGTACGACAAGCTGGGTGTGTCGGACCGCGCCTCGGCCGTCGCGGTCGCGATGCGCCAGGGCATTCTCGACTAAGGCACCGCCGTCAGGCGCCGCCGACCATTTGGATGAACGAGATGGGCATCGTCCCGCGTGGCGCCGGGTATACAGCGGCCAGGATGCCGGATCGAGAGGCAACGCCGAGGCCTCCTTTCGATGACGCGCCCTCGGCAGCACAGCTGGCTCGCCTGGTTCGCGCCGTCCAGGATCTCTCGAAGGCGCGGTCGCTGCCCGACGTGCAGCGCGTGGTTCGGACGGCGGCCCGCGAGTTGGCCGAGGCCGACGGCGCCACGTTCGTGCTGCGCGATGGCGAGGAGGTCCACTACGCCGACGAGGACGCGATCGCGCCCCTGTGGAAGGGCCGGCGCTTCCCGATCGATCACTGCATCAGCGGCTGGTCGATGACCCATGGCTCGACGGTCGTGATCGAGGACGTTCGACGCGACGAGCGCATTCCTCAGGACGCGTACGGCCCGACGTTCGTGCGGAGCCTGGTCATGGTGCCGATCCGTCCCGAGCAGCCGCTGGGTGCGATCGGGACGTACTGGGCTGAGTCGGTCAAGCCATCGCCGGCCACCGTCGAGGTCGCGCGGGCGCTCGCCGACTCGACCGCGATCGCGATGGAGCACGTCCAGCTGCTCGCCGAGCTGGAGGCGGAGGTCGCCTCACGCACGAAAGATCTGTCCCGGCGCATGGCCCAGCTCCAGCTGTGCGCGCGTAAGCGAAGGATGCTCGCGGCGGAGGCGATGCACGCCGAGGAGCGAGAGCGGACGGTGCTGTCCGAGCTCATCCACGACGACGCCCTGCAGTACGTGCTGGCTGCCCGACAGGAGCTCGCGGAGGCGGCCAAGGGAGACCCAGCCGCGCTGGACCGCGCCCGTCCGCATCTCGACGCCGCCCATCGCAGCCTGCGGACGCTGGCGTCGGACCTCTCGCCGGTCACCTTGCAGTCCTCGAGCCTCGGTGAGTTGGTCGGCGCCGTGGTGTCGAGCGCCGCGGAAGGTCGCGACTGGACCGTGGTGACGCAGCTCGAGGAGGGCATCCGCCCGGCGCACGGACAGTTCGTGCCCCGCGCCGCACGCGAGCTGCTCGCCAACGTGGCCAAGCACGCGCAGGCGCGGAAGGTGACCGTGACCCTCGAGGAGGTCGACCACACGGTGGAGTTGTGCGTGCGGGATGACGGCGTCGGCTTCGACCCCGACGATCTCGGCGACGCGCTCCGCGCCGGGCACATCGGACTGGCTTCGCTCCAGAGCCGAGCGGAGGCCCTGGGCGGGACCCTCGTCGTCCAGTCGGACCGGACTGGCACTCGGGTCATCGTGCGCGTTCCCGCCGCCGGATAGGCGCTCCTGCGGGTGGTCTCGCGCCTGCCCGCGACCAGTAAGGTCACGACGGGAGCGCGATCTTGAGACGAAGCGACAGCCGGATCCTGACCACCCACGTGGGCAGCCTCGCGCGGCCACACGAGCTGCTCGACGCGATCAAGGCTCGGGAGGAAGGGGGCGGAGAGGACGGGGCGATCGACAGCCTGGCGATCGACAGCCTGGTGAGCGCGGCGGTCACCGACGTCGTGCGCCGTCAGGCCGAGGCCGGGATCGACATCGTGACCGACGGCGAGCAGAGCAAGCTTGGCTTCTACCAGTACCTGGTCTCGCGCCTGGACGGCATGGAGAGCCGCCCAGGTCGCGTGGCGCTGCCGGCGTCGTGGCAGCTCGAGGTCGACATGTTTCCGGACTACTACGCGGAGTACTTCGGGAAGTACTCGTCAAGCTCGAGCCCGACGGCGGCGAACACGATCGTGTGCACCGGTCCGATCTCGTACAAGGGTCACGAGGCCGTGGTCCGGGACATCGAGAACCTCAAGACGGCGCTCGGCGAGGTCGACGTCGAGGAGGCGTTCATGCCAGCGTCCGCGCCACACGAGCTCGGGAGCAACGAGTATTACGGCTCGTCGGAGGAGTACGTGCTCGCGATCGCCGAGGCGTTGCACGAGGAGTACCGCGCGATCATCGACGCCGGGCTGATCCTCCAGGTGGACGACCCGTTCCTGATCGACCTGCTGATGGACGAGCGGGAACCGGCGCAGCGGCGCGCGATCGCGCAGGCGCACGTGGAGGTCGTCAACCACGCCCTGCGCGGCTTGCCCGTCGAGCGAGTCCGGCTTCACACCTGCTATGGACTCAACCACGGGCCGCGGCTGCACGACGCGCCGCTGGCGGACGTGGTGCCGCTGATGCTTCAGATCAACGCCGGCGCATACTCGTTCGAGGTGGGGAATCCGCGCCACGCGCACGAGTGGCGCGTGTGGGAGGACACTCCGCTCCCCGACGGGAAGATCATCATTCCGGGCTTTCTGTGTCATGCCCACAACTTCGTCGAGCACCCGCAGCTGATCGCGGACGGGATCGTCACCTACGCCCGGCTGGTTGGGCGCGAGAACGTGATCGCCGGCGCGGACTGCGGCTTCTCCTCGCGCGCGGTCTACCGCACCGAGGTTCACCCGACGGTCGTGTGGGCCAAGTTCCGAGCGCTGTCCGAGGGGGCGCGGATCGCCACCGAGCAGCTGTGGCGAACCTAAAGCGCTGCGCGGATCGCGTCGGCGAACGCGTCCGGCGCTTCGAGGGGTACGAAATGCCCGACCCCGGGAACCTCACGCACGGTGGCGTCGGCAAAGAACCCGGGTAGCCGGTCACCCCACTCGCGCGGGAACAGAGGATCGAACTCGGGCCAGAGCACGGTCGTCGGCACGGTGATCGGCTCCGGGGGCGACTCGGTCAGCTCGGCCAGGCTCCTCGCGATCGTGCCGGACCCGGCGCGATACCACGCGATCGAGGCGGTGAAGGCGCCGGGCGCGCCGTACAGGCCGACGAGACGATCGAGCGCGCCATCCGGGAGCTCAAACGACGGCCCCGACCAATGTGACCAGAAGTGGCGAAGATACGCGCGGACGGCCGGCGCCCGCCCGTCGATCAGCTGATCGGCCAGGGGCAGCTGGTGAAACGCCTGGTACCAGAACTCCTCCTGGGCCTTGGGCGTGAGGACGCGGTCGCCGGCTCCGGGCACCGGCGGCGCGATGACGAGCGCACGAACCCGATCCGGCGTGGTGCGCGCGACGGTCTGCGCGACGCGACTGCCAACGTCGTAGCCGGCCACCACCGCCGGCGCGAGCTCGAGCTCGTCGATCAGGCCGACGACGCTGCGTGCCTGCGCGGCGGCCGAGTAGTCCTCCGCGGGAGGCTTGGGGTGCTTGTCCGACTGACCGAAGCCCCGGAGGTCGGGTGCGACCACGTCGGCGAGGCCGAGCAACCGAGGAGTGACGTCGCGGTAGTCGCCTCGGTCGCCCGGCCAGCCGTGGAGCAGGACGACGGCCGCGCCCGAGCCGGAGCGGTCATAGGTCAGGTGAAAGCCATCCACGGGGGCAGAAGTCGGCATCTCTGGGCGGAGAGCCTACGGGCTGAACTAGGATCGCTCGTCGTTCACCGCGTTTCAGGAGGGGCCATGCCGCAGGTCGATGTCGATGGGCTGACGATCAACTACGACGTCCAAGGGGACGGCGAGCCGCTCCTGCTGATTCCGTACCTGGGCGCCGATCACGCATGCTTCGCGTTCCAGCTCCCGGCCTACACCGAGCACTTCAGCTGCATCTCGCTCGATCTGCCCGGCTCCGGGGAGAGCGACAAGCCGGCGGGCCCGTATTCGATGCAGACGTATGCCGATCAGGTGGGCGGCTTCCTGGCCGCGATCGGTGTCGAGCGCGCGCACGTGGCGGGAGTCTCGCTCGGCGCCGCGATCGGCATGGAGCTCGCCGCGCGGCGTCCCGAGCTCGTGAAGACGCTGTCGCTGCACAGCGCGTGGCACCGCACCGACGAGTACCTGCGCACGGTCCTCGGGCTCTGGCGTTGGGCGGCCGGCGCGCTGCCGACGGTGGCCGACGCCGTGATCGAGAGCATCTTCCCGTTCTGCTTCACGCCGGAGATGTACGACGAGCGGCCGGACTACGCGCAGGCCCTGGCCGACTTCGTCCGGGGCCGTCCGGCCCAGCCGCGCGAGGCCTTCCTGGCCCAGAGTGACGCGGTGCTCGCACACGACGCGACATCGGCGCTCGGCCAGATCCAGGCTCCGACGCTCGTGACGTTCGGCGCCCACGATCTGGTCACATCCACGCGGTTCGCCGAACCACTGACCGGCGGGATCGCGGGCAGCGAGTTGATCGTGTTCGACCACCTCTCGCACGCGGGACTGCACGAGGACCCCGACGCGTTCAACGGCGCGACGGTGGCCTTCCTGCTGCGCCACAGCGGATAGCGCGGATCACAACCGCCCGCTCGTGAACGGACCGAGACCGGGCTGCGTCCATGCGGCCCGGTCTCGGGGAAAAGCCGATCGATCGCGGTGATCAGCCCTAGTGACGGGGGGTCGCGAGCAGGCCGTCCGTGTTGCCAGTATTGGTGTCGGTGTAGAAGCCGACGAGCTGGCCCTGGTCGTTGACGCCGTTGATCGTCGTGCCGCCGACGCCGTTCGGGTCGTTGACGGTCTGGAACCCGTGCTGTGGGGTCCACGTGAACCCGTACTGCGAGTTGCCGACCTGGTAGACGCCCACGACCTCGTCGCTGTCGTTGATCCCGAGGGCCTGGGTCATGCTGGAGCCCGGCACGTTCAGGATGGTCACGCGGCCGTCGCGCTTGAGCAGGTAGCCGACGGTGTTGCCGTTGGAGGCGTCGCCCGTGTTGTCGGTCCCGAACCCGGCGATGTCGCCGTTGTTGTTGATCCCGGCCGCGGTCGGGTTGGTGATCCCGTTCGGCGTGATCTCCTTGTACTGGTTGCGGGCGATGTTGAACGAGTAGGCGTGGGTGTTGCCGGCGCCGTCGACGTAGAAGCCGACCGCGACGTCGCTGTCATTGACGCCCAGCAGCTGGTCCATCGGCGGGGACGCCGGGTTGGTGGTCGGGAAGTCGCCATCGAGGAAGTAGCCCTTGTAGGAGACGAACGCACGGTTGTCGTTCACCGGCGGGTTATTCCCGACGGACGCGTTGTTCATGCTCGACCAGAAACCGACGGTCACGCCCTTGTCGTTCAGGCCGGTGACCTGAGTCTGGATCGACTCGGGCCAGTTCTCGTTCATGTACCGCTGCTGACCGTGCTGGGCGAAGAGCAGATAGCCCTGGTTGGGATGCCCCTGGGCGCCCGACCCGAAGTAACCGGCGATCACTCCGGCCTTGTTGATGCCGAGCAGCTGATTGAACGTGACGTCTTTCTGGTTGTCGATCGTGCGGAACTGGTAGTGCGACGAGTCGTTCGGAGTCTGAGCGACGGCCGGACCGGCGACCGCGGCCGCGCCGAGCACGGGCGTGGCGGCGACGAGAGCGACGCGGGCCCACTTGGCAGCGCGACGGCGGCGGGCGGACTTCGAGGCGCGCGCCGACGAGCGCGCACGCTTGCTTGCATGCGTGTGCATGGTTTCTCCTGAGAGTTGAGATGTACGGGTCGGACTTGGGACTGGTCGGCGGCGCCTGACGGCGGCGCCTGAGCGGCGCCTGAGGGCGGCGGAAGTTTTCTTCCGGCCCCCACGAGGTGCCGACATCCCTGTAAGACGCAGCTCCGGGCAGCCGCATTCCATCGATCGAACATGAAAGTTTTCTCGCGCCGGGGATGGAATAACGGGCCCCCGCAATGCGTCTTGAGTAATCGTGAGGTGCGCCCTCGGAGGCCACCAACAACTGCCCATCTGGGCCCCTAAGATCAGACCGAACGATGCGATTCAGGCAGTCACCCGAAGACCAGGAAGCCGTGAAGATCACGCGCCTCGTCGACCAGCCGGCGAGCGGCGGCGAGCCACCCGAGATCCAGCGTCAGGTGGCCGCCGAGCGACGCGTAGCGCGTGAGCTTCGAGACGGTGGGCCGGCGGTTCCCGATCGGCTGGTCCACGCGGTCGAGGCCA
Source organism: Solirubrobacteraceae bacterium (assembly GCA_035502815.1). GTDB lineage: Bacteria > Actinomycetota > Thermoleophilia > Solirubrobacterales > Solirubrobacteraceae > Palsa-465. The sequence goes on along the minus strand of DATJUA010000122.1, from coordinate 31,811 downwards.
AGGTGCGCGAGGCTTATGGAACCGATGCCCGCCGGGCACGGACCCGCCGGGCGACGGGATGGCGACCCGCGGTCGCCGCCGGCGGACTCGCGGTCGTGATCGCCGCGCTCGTGATCGCCGCGGTCGGCGTGGGTGGCGGTGGCGCTCGACCGAGCATGACCGCCGCGGCCTCGCTCGCGTTCGCGCCCTCGACCGGACCCGCGCCGGCAGCGCGCAGTGCGACGCTGCTCGACACATCCTATGAGGGCGTCACTTATCCGAACTACGCGAAGTTCTCCGTCCCCGCGACGGGGACGCGAACTGACCGCCTCGAAGGACGTCCGGTTCTGACGGTGTTCTACCGGCTGTCCGACGGCACTCGGTTGAGCTACACAGTGTTCTCGGGCCACGCCATACCGCTGCCCGCCGACGCCAAGAGCGTCGTGTTCGACGGCGTGCCGCTGCACTGGTTTTCAACCTCGTCCGGCCTGTCCGTGGTGACGCTCGTGCGCCATGGCCGCACCTGCGTGCTCGCGGCGCCGGTCAAGCCCGACGTGGTGCTGGCGCTCGCGGCGGCTCCGGTCCTCGAGCAGGCGCACGCGTAGCCCGCGGGCGTCAGTCCTGCGCCTCGAGCCGGGCGGCGATCTGTCCGCGTCCCCGGTGCAGGCGGCTCATGATCGTTCCTTCCCTCGTCCCGAGCGCGCGGGCCGCCTCGCGGTAGGACAGGCCGAGGATGTCCACGGCCACGAGCGCTTCGCGCAGCGGCTGGGTGAGCGCTTGAAGCGCCTCGTACACGACCGCGCTATCGATTGACTGGGCGATCGGGTCATTCGGAGCCTCGATCGCCTCGATCTCCTCGCCCGCCGGCGAGATGGCCAGCTGCCGCTTGGCACGTCCCGAGCTGATCCAGGTGTTCCTCAGCACCCGCATTAGATACGCGAGATCCTCGTCGCGGCGCAGGAAGCGTGGGCGGCGCAGCACGCGCTCGAACGTGTCCTGGACGAGATCCTCGGCGTCCTGACGCGAGCCGCACAGTCCGTAGGCGGCGCGGTAGAGCCGCGCGACATGCGAGCCAAGCGAGTCGGGGTCGAGCGGGCGCAGGGCGTCTTCCACGACAGCCGGAGTCTCACAAAGTCGACCACAAGCGCGCGGAAAAGCCTCGCTGGCCGCGGTGGCGTTCGGCTAGAGCACGTCGGGTGAGAACGCCTCCGGCAGCAGCTGCCCGAGCGTGACGGTGCGCGGGGTCGACCCCGGACGGCCGAGATAGACGGGCGTGCCGGGGCTCCCGAACTCCTTCAGTCGCTGGCGGCAACCTCCGCACGGCGGGCAGTGCTCGAGACGTTCGGCCACCACCGCCACCGCGGTAATCGCCGATTCGCCGGCGGCCACGAGCGCGCCCAGTGCCGAGGCCTCGGCGCACTGACCCTGGGGATAGGCCACGTTCTCGACGTTCGCGCCGGCGTAGATCGCGCCACTGGACCCGCGTACGGCGGCGCCGACCTTGAACGCCGAATACGGCGCGTAGGCGTGACCCATCGCCTCGGAAGCCGCCCGGAGCAGCGCCTGCGGAGCGTCCACCAGCAGATCCGCGTAGCCGGCCGACACGAGCGCGTCGTCCTCGATCCGGAGCTCGGAGCGCAGCCGGGCCAGCTTCGCGCGCGCCGTCGGGGCATCGCCCGCGTTGGGAAGGACCGCCTCGAACTCGATGAAGCTGCCCAGCTCATCGACGTCGTCAAGATGGATCCGGACTTCCTCCCAGATCAGTAGCCGCCGGCGCTTGGAGACCACCACGGAGACACCCAACGCCGCCTCGAGCGCCTCGGCAACGTGATCCGGGGCTGAAACCGGGGCCTTCACGTACGCACTTTCGGTTGGCTGCGGAGCGTCCGGCCGGAGGTAGGCAATCAGCTCGGCGTCTGAAGCGCCGCCAGATCGCAGCTTCAGCCGGCCGCGCCGGGCCGGGAAGTAGGTGTCGCGCTGCGTGAGCACGCCGTGGTCGGTCGCCCCGAGCGCCAGGCAGCGCCCGAGCGTGGCATCCGGATCCCGGTCGACCGCTTTGAGCTCGACGTTCACGTGCGCCATGGCCGCGGGCGAGCCTAGCGCGCGGATAGCATCGCCCCGTGGCCAAAGCGGTCAAGGTGGTCGAGCACGCGGTGCTCGCGGATCGGCTCTCGGTGCTGCGCGACCGGGACACACCCCACGGGGCGTTTCGCCGCGCGATGTACGAGGCCTCGGCGATCATGGCCGTCGAGATCGCGCGCGAGCTGCCGGTCGAGGAGGTCGCGATCGAGACCCCGCTCGAGTCGACCCGAGGCGTGCGGCTCCGCGACGAGGTGGCGGTCGTGCCGGTCCTTCGCGCCGGTCTGGGAATGGTCGAGGGGTTCCTGCGCCTGCTGCCGGATGCCCGGGTCGGCCACGTCGGCATCTACCGCGACGAGGAGGACCACGTACCCGTCGACTACTACGAACGGCTGCCGCCCGGCCTGCCGTCCGCGCGCGTGTACGTGCTCGACCCGATGCTCGCCACCGGAGGCAGCGCGGTCCGGGCCCTGCATCACCTAAAGCGCGCCGGCGCCTCCCAGCTCGAGCTCGTGTGCCTGGTGGCGGCACCGCCGGGGATCGACGCGGTGGGGGAACAACACCCGGAGGTCCCGATCTGGACGGCCGCGGTCGACCGCGAGCTTGACGGGAACGCCTACATCCGCCCCGGGTTGGGAGACGCCGGCGATCGGGTGTTCGGCACGGTCTAACGTGAGCGCCTGACATGAGCGATCCGTTCGAACTCCAGCGATTCGTCGCGGCTCAGGACCAGGGCGGCACGTACAACGTCGCGATCGACGAGCTGCGCGAGGGACGCAAGCGCAGCCACTGGATGTGGTTCGTGTTCCCGCAGATCGCGGGCCTGGGACAGAGCCCGGTCTCCCGGCGCTACGCGATCTCCTCGCTGGCCGAGGCGCGGGCGTACCTCGCCCACCCGGTTCTAGGCCCGCGGCTGATCGAATCCGCCCGGGTCGTCGCCGGGCTTGAGAACCGGACCGCGCAGGACATCTTCGGCGGGATCGACGCGATCAAGCTCCGCTCGTCGATGACCCTGTTCGCGCGGGCCGACCCGGAAAACCCGCTGTTCGGAGCCGTTCTCGACGCGTATTTCGGGGGCATCCCGGACGATGCGACCGACTCGTTGCTCGGGTCGACGGGCTGATCGCCTCACAGGCCCGCCTTGATCGCCGCCTGCTCGGGCGCGGCCGGATCGCCGGCGGCGCACACGCCGTGGTTCGTGGGCTGCGGCTTGCCGGCCTGCGCGGTCTGATCAGCGGCCAGGCGACCGTTCTCGGCCTGCCAAAGCGGGGAGCGGGGTCCGGCGACGAGATAGTCAGCGTTGATCGCCCGCTGGATCGAGTCCTCGTTCAGCTTGGCGGCGTCGATCTCGCTCGGTGTCGCGACGCCGAAGTGGCCCTCCCAGCAGGCCCACTGCGTCTTGGCGATGTCGACGAGCGGCGTCGTCTGCCACCGGAAGGCGAAGCGTCCCGACCCGCACACGATCCAGTCCGCCACCCGGCCGCGGATGATCCCGAGTGCCGGCGCGAGGCGCAGGCTCTCCCGGCAGTGCGCGTCGTAGCTCGGGTGACCACCGTACGCCGCCTGGATGACGACGTGTCCCTGGTCGAAGGTGAGCAGCGGGCTGTTCCACGGGTAATACTCACCCTCGCTGCTGTGACGCGCCATGTACACCCACATCGGTTGCCTTGTCTTGTAATCGAGCAGGATCGTGATGTGCTCCCAGTCACCCTGGTGCAGGTCGGTGTTGACCAGGTCACCCGTCACCGGGTCGTGGTTCATGAGTGACGTGTTAACCACCGTCGGGTAATAGTTGTACTGGTAGAAAAACCAGTATTGGAGCGCGATGAACTTGCCCTTGATGGCCGCGTCCGGGGCGGGCCAGGTGGCGGGGTTGGTGTTCTGCGCGTAGTAGAAATAGATCTCGGCGGTCATCCACGGATCGAGCAGGCCGGGATTGGCCAGCCGCTGGCGCAGCGTGGGCAGGCGTCCGGAATAACCGGGCTGACCGCGCAGGAACGCGTCGAGCTGGGGGCCGGGATCGCTGGTCAGCGCCGGCGAGACGGGATACTCGAGGAAGTCATCGGGGCCGCTCGGTTCTGCCAGGTCGGCCATCGTGGGCGCGGCACGCGCCGTCTTGGGCGGGCAGGACAGGGCCGGCAGGTGCTCGAGGCAAGTGACCTGGCCGCCGGAGCCGCGGTCGGCGAGGAGCGCGCCGACCGACACGGGCCAGAACGGATCAGCCGTCGTCACGAGCAGCGTGGGTTGAAAGCGGCGGGCGAGCGCGGCGATCCCGGGACTGGTCTGCTCGATCGGCGCCTCGCCGTCGACGGCCCGGCCGCCCGGCGGCGCGGGGCCGGCGGTCACGCCGGGGCCGAGCTGCGGCACCGGATACCCGATGCTCGAGACCGGGAGCGGATCGCCGGCGCAGGTTGGACGGATCGCGTGCACCTCGGGACGGATCCACGCCGGCGTACTGGCGTCGATGCCGAACGCGTTCAGGACGACCGTCGGCAACGACGGACGGAGACCCGAGTCGACGACGAACGCGGTGGTTCGGGTCGTCGTGGCCTTGATGTCCCGTTCCGGGATCAGGGACACCGACACGTTGGTCGATGTCGCGTCAGCCAGCGGCGTGCACGTGACCAGGTACACGCCGTCGCGCGTCCGCGCGAGATATCCCCCGACCTGGGCGCCGGACGGGGTGGTCACGGTCGTCTGCGAGAACGTGACCGGCGGCTGGCCGTAATACGCGATCCCGACCAGCGCGTAGATCGTCAGCAGCAGCCAGGGCAGCGGCGAGAGGACGAACGAGAGCTGGCGCGGGTGTCCGCTCGCGAGCAATCCGCGGTTCTGAGCGCTGCGCATTCGGCCGTAGCCGCGTCCAACCGTCGCGACCCCGCCCCAGGTCAGCAGCAGCAGCCCGACGGGCGCCTCGGAAACGAGCGCGACGACGACGACGGCGATCCACAACGCGGCGTGGAAGAACCGGTTGCCCCACAGCGGGCCGAGCCAGGCGAGAACGAGCGCGAGGCTCGCTGAAACGAGTGCCCATGGCGCGAGCAGATCCCACCACGGTCCGGGCGGGAACGCCTGGTCGATCGGAGACTTCAGCACGCGCGCCGCGGCGAGGCCGAACGTGGCCGCGACCACGCCGACGTCGAAGCCGGCGATCACCCGCACGAACGTGTCGCCGACCGGCGCGGGCACCAGACCGGGCGGGGGGTGCGAGCTGAAGCTGAGCGCCTCCTTGACGGTTCCGCGGTGAAACACGCGTCGGTGCCGGCGGGCCGCCTCGACTCGACCGTGCTTGATCACGCTGTGCCATTCGGGCGCGCGATGCTCCCACGTCCACGCGTGCACGGCCCAGGCGACGGCGCACATCGCGCCGAAGACGATTGCCATCACCACGACCAGACGCAGTCCGGCCAAGAACACCACCTGGTTGCCGATTATCGGTAGCGACGCGTCGACCGGCACGCGCGCCGCCGACAGGCGCACCCAGGTGATGACCCAGCCGATGACGTAGACGTACGCCGCCGCGACGACCAGGACGACGAGCAGCTCGACGAGCTCGAGCCAGTCCGCTCGGCGAAGCCGATCGTCGACCGGTCCCGGCGTGGCAGGGTCGGGCGTTTCAGAGGTCATGGGACGCGGGCCCGCCCGGGGCTGAACCGCACCGGGACGTCCGGGGCTCGATCAATTATGGTTGGCACAGACTTCAGCAACCGCGGGGAGGGAGTCATATGAGGGCAAGCAGTCGGGTGGTCCCAGAGACATTCATGTGGCGACGGATTGGATTGATCGCTTTACTGCTCGCGGCGGGCTTCTTGACGATCGTCCCCGCCGGCCAGGGCAGCACGGGGGCGCCGCGGCAGTGCCAGGCGTCTCAGTTCGAGCTGAGCCCGGGGCCGAGCGCCGCGGCGCTCTCGCACTACAGACAGACCGTGCGGTTGCGCAACGTCTCCCACACGAAGTGCGCGATGTCGGGTTGGTTCAAGGTGCGGCTGCTGAGCGCAAGCGGCTCGGTCCTGAGCTCGCACGAGCAGCAGATCACAAGCGACATGTTCGGCACTTCACCCAAGCCGACCGTCGTGGTCGCACCCGGAGGACGCGCATCGTTCGCGATCGACACGCGTGCCCCGGCGACGTCGTGTCCGTATTCGACGTCCGTCGCGGTGACCCCACCGGGCGGTCACGGCTCGATGTCGCTGAACCTCGCCGTACTGGCCTGCCCGAAGTTCTGGGTGCTGCCCGTGCAACGGGGCAACAAGGCGATTCACCCCTGAGGGTGCAGGGCGAGCGCGGCTAGAGTCCGAGAACCGCGAGCAGCTTCTTGCCGTCGGCCCCCGCGCGATTCGCCACGGAGGTGTCGAAGCGGCTCAGAAGATGCTCGATGCTCGTGATCGTTGCGTGATCCGCCGGCGTCGCGAAATGCCCCAGGATGGTGAGGAACTTCGAGCCGTGCTGTCCGGCGACGGAGACGCGGTGCGCGAACTCCTTCACCCACTGGCGAGTTCCGCTCCCGGCGCTGCGCCCGTGCGTGGCCGCGAGCGCCCGTGCGTCGGCGCACAGGTTGCTGGGCGGGAGGTGAATCAGATTGCTCTCCGCAGTGACGAAACCCCTGATCGAGCCCCCGGTCGCGGCGCTGGACCAGTGCAGCGGGTCGAGCGTCGAGGCGAGGTTCGTGAGCGCCGGCTGAGCGAGCGAGTAGCCGACGGCGTCGAGATCGCCACCCGCCTCGATGCCGAACCTCAGGACGGCAGCGGCGCTGAACGTCCCCTGCCGCGCGTGCTTGAGGGCCTTCAGCACGTTTCGACACTGGCCCGAGATCGAGGTCACGTAAGCGTTGTCCGTCCGGCGCCAGGCCGGACCGATCGAGACGAGGTTCTCCAGGTAGGAGCGGTAGGCGTGCAGCGCGGCCTCGTCCGACCGGGCGTTCAGGGGTGTCGCTGTCGCCGCGGCGGGCCACATGGCGACAGCTCCGAGGACGGCGATCAAGGCCCATTTCTTTGAGATCGGCACGCCCCCAGCATTCCCCGGACGGCCCCGGCCTAAGCGACTCACCAGTTCACCAGTTCACCATCGAGGCGGTGATGATGTGCCGCAGGTCGTCCTCTGCGACCGGCTTGGGCGCGACCGCGAGCAGCCGCTCCTGCGCGATCGCGCCGGCGACGAGATCGGGAATGTCGTCCTCGGCGTACCCGAGCTCGGCCACCCCCCGTGGGGCACCGACGTCGCGCATCAGGGTCCGCAGGACGTCGGGGAGCGCATCCGGACCCCGGGGGCTCGCTCCCGTCGGCTTGCCGGTCAGGAGCTCGGCCACCTGGTGGTGGCGGTCCGGCATCGCGTCGTAGGTGAAACGAAAGGCGGCGGGCGCGGTGACGATCACCGAGTGGCCGTGCGGGACGAACGGATGGTCTTCCGGGTAGCCAGGCGGTTGGTAGGAGTGCTTGACCGAGGCGATCGGATAGGCGCACGCGTGGGGGATGTGCACGCCCGCCGAGCCGAACCCGACCCCGGCCATCGTCGCCGCCAGCATCATGAAACCGCGCGCTTCGACGTCATCCGCGTCGGCGACCGCGCGGCGCAGATAGCGGCCGCCGAACTCGAGCGCCTTGGCCGACCACACATCCGCGATCGGGTTGGAGCCCTGGTAGGGCGGGCGATCACCCGGCGCGCCCGGCCGGTCGCGGGTATCGAACGGCCTGGACAGGAACGACTCCGCCGCATGGCAGACCACGTCCAGGCCGGTCGAGGAGGTGACCTCAGGTGGCAGAGAACGGACCAGGTCGGGATCGACGATGGCCTGGGACGGCCGCAGGTACCGGTGCGAGATGCCCGTCTTCACGCCCAGATCGGGGATGTCGAGGACAGCCACCGTGGTCGCCTCCGAGCCGGTGCCCGACGTGGTCGGGATGGCGAGGTGCGGTTTGAGCGGCGACCCGGGCTGCTTCGCCTGGCCGAACGGGCGGTTGACGTAGTCGAGCACCGGCGCGGGATGAGTGCAGACCAGGTTCGCCGCCTTGGCCGTGTCGATGCTCGAGCCGCCTCCGACCGACACGAACCCGTCGACCTCGTGCTCGAGCGCATGGTCGATCGCGTCCTGGAAGGACTCGATCGTGGGCTCGACGCGGGCGCGGTCATACAGCACGACCGCGATTCCCTCGGCCTCGATCAGCTGCCGGATCCGGTCGGGGTGACCGAGGGCGGCCACACCCGGATCGGTCACGAGCATCGCGCGGCGAACCCCGAGGCGCTTCAGCTCCCAGCCCGCCTCGGCCGAGGCGCCCGCTCCGAACTTCACCGGCGTGGCCTCCATCGTGAAGATCGTCTCGTGCTGCGGGCTCATCTCCTGGTTGTTACCCGATCGCGCAGAGAACCGCGTCGCGGACCGCCGCGGCGGTGACGCCGGCCGCGACCGCGCCGAGCACCGTGAGCGACCAAGTGGCGGCGAGACCCGGCGTCTGCACCGGCTCGGATCCGGACGCGAGGCAGAAGACGACGTCTCCGTCCACGGGCGTGAACACGGGCTCGACCGCGCGGGCCAGGCCGGCGCCCGCCATCCGCGCGAGGATCGCGCAGCTGCGCTTGTCGAGTGAGGCGTCGGTGCAGACGCACACGAGCGTCGTGTTCCCGGACTGCGCCGGCTCGATGTTGCGCCACTCGGGCAGCTCGGGGATGGTCGGGAGAACGTCCGCGGTACGAACCGCGCGGCCGTGCTCGTCGCGCGGCGAGCCGAGCAGCGTCCCGTCCTGCGCGATCACGTCGCCGAACGCGTTGACGACAGCGATGGCGGCGAGCACCGTCCCGTCCGCCAGCGGCCTCGCCGCGTAGCCGATCCCGGCGCGCGTGGCCCGCGCGCGCCCGAACAGCTTGCCCACCGCCGTCCCGGTGCCCGCTCCGACCGCGCCCCGCTCGGGGACGCCGGGGACGGCGGCTTCGCACGCGGCGTATCCCTCCGGCGGTCCGGGCCGGCGCGCCGCCTCGCCCTCGACGAGGTCGAACACGACGGCGGCGGGAACGAGCGGAACGGCACCCGCCGGCGTGGGCCGCCCAAGCCCATGCTCCTCGCACCAGCGCATGACGCCGTCGGCGGCGGCCAGGCCGAACGCGCTCCCGCCCGTCAGCAGCACGGCGGTAGGTCCTTCCGCGTTGGCCAGGAGCGACAGCGTCTCGAGCTCGCGCGTGCCGGTGCCACCACCCCGCACATCGACGCCGCCGCGCGTCCCTGGCGGGGGCAGCACGACCGTGCAGCCCGTGCGAGCCGCCGCGTCGGTCCAGTGCCCGACGCGGAACCCGGCCGGCAAGGGCGCCGGTTCGCTCACGTCTGGCAGACCGGGCACCAGTAGGTCGTGCGCCCGCCGACCCGGCCGCGGGACAGGGCGTGTCCGTCGCGAGGGCACACGCCCTCGTCCCGGCGGGCGCGAATGAACCTGCCGGTGTGGGCGCCTCCCTTGCGGATGGCCGAGCGGACGGCGGCGCGAACCTCGCGGCGCAGCCGATCGAGGTCCTCGGTCGAGAGATCCGCTGTGCTTCGCAGGGGGGAGATGCGCGCCTGCCAGAGGATCTGATCGGCAAGCAGGTTGCCGATGCCCGAGATTGCCTGCTGGTCGAGGAGGCGGGCCTTGATCGGCGTCCGGCCGGCACCGATCAGGCGACGGAACTCGTTCCGGCCGACGTCGGCGGCGTCCGGTCCCACGTGGCTGAAGTCGGGGTTGAGGACGGCGCGGCCAAGGCGCCGCTTATCGCGGAGGACGAGTTTTCCGCCGTCCGCGAACTCGAGCGTGAAGCGATCCCAGCGCGTGGTGTCCTCGGGGTCGACCAGGATGCGGCCGGACATGCCCAGGTGCAGGCCGAGCGTGGGGCCGTCGTCGGTCTCGACCCACATGAACTTGCCGCGCCGGTGCGCGGTGGCGAGCGTGTGGCCGGTCAGTGCGCTGGCCAGCTCGCCGGGAATGTGGGGACGCGTCACGTAGGTGTCGCGATCGTCGACGGCGACGATCCGCCGGCCAAGGGCGGACTCGAGTGTCTGGCGGGCTCGCTCCACTTCGGGTAGCTCGGGCATAGGGTTGAGCGTAGTAACGCCGCCCGCTCCGCGGGACGACGCAGCCGATCCTGTCCGGACGGGGCACCAGGCCCCACGGACGCCGAGCGAAGCGAGGCCACTAAAGAAGCGTCGCCAGCGCCACCGGCACGACGCGCTCGGCGCCGGCGCGGCGGAGCTGGCCGCCGACCATGGCAAGCGTCCAGCCCGAGTGCCGGCGGTCGTCGAGCAGAGCTCCCGTGCCTGGCGGCGGGGCGGCGAGGACCCGGAAGGCGCCGCGCACGTTGGCGACCTGCTGGGCGGCGTTGGCCATCTCGCGCTGGGGCGGACGGTTCTGAACGCGAGCAAGAAGGTGTGCGTGGGGTACCGACAGTCGGCCCGCCAGCCTCTCAATGGCGTCGCCGCGCGAGGCCGACGGGATGGTGCTGACCCAGCCGGCGCCGGCCTTGCGGACGAGATCGTCGAGCGCGGCGATCACCTCGTCCTCGAACTCGCCGGATTGGAGCCCGCGTTCGATCGCCGGCCACCAGCCGCCGTCGCCGAAGCGGGCGAGCGCGAAGCCGGGGTCGATGCGAGCGTCGTCGGGGATCTTGCGCATGACGCCGGCTGGGTCGGGCGCCATCTTCTTGACCTCGAGCTCGATCGGCGTCGAGCGCAGGTGCCGGCCAGCCGCCTCGACCAGCGCCGGGTCCACCGGCGTTGCAAACCGCGCGCCGGCGCACACCGAGCAACGCCCGCAGTCGGTGGGCGACGGGTCATCGAGCTCCTCCTGGAGGACGCGCATCAGGCAGCGGCCATCGGAGCCGAACGCGGCCATGGCTCTTTGCTCGGCGCGGCGCAACGCGGTCACCTGGGCGTAGCGCTCGCCGTCGTAGGTCCAGTCGGAGCCGGGGTGCAGGCGCCAGCGGTTGCCGGCGCGAGTGACGGCGCCCTCGACGTCGAGGATCTTCAGCATCGCCTCGATCCGGCCCATGCCGAGGTTGACCACGGTCATCAGCTCGCGCGTCGTGCGCCCATCCTCGCCGGCGGTCTCGAGGTCGGAGAGCACGGCCTTGACCCGCTCGCGATCGGGAAACGCCTGCTCGATGAAGAAGTCCTGGATTCGCCGGTCCTCGCCGCCGCGCAAGAGGACGATGTCGGCGTGCTCGACGCCCCGGCCGGCGCGGCCGATCTGCTGGTAGTAGGCGACGACCGAGCCGGGCGCCTGGTAGTGGACGACGAAGCTCAGGTCGGGCTTGTCGTAGCCCATGCCAAGCGCGCTGGTGGCGACGACGGCCTTGATCTCGTTGCGCAGCAGCCGGTCTTCGATGGCGATCCGGTCCTCGGTGTCGTGCTCGCCGCTGTAAGGGACCGCGTCGATGCCCTGGGCCGTGAGGAACGACGCGACCTGCTCGGCGTCGCGCTTGGTCAGCGTGTAGACGATCCCCGAGCCGGCGATTTGCGGCAGGTTTTCGGCGAGCCAAGCGAGTCGCTCCGCCGGGCGTGGCAGCTCGAGCACCTCGAGGCGCAGGCTCGGGCGGGCCAGCTCCCCGCGATAAGTACGTAACGGCTGGCTTTCGTCGATCTCGAGTTGCGAGACGACGTCGGCCACCACCCGATCGTTGGCCGTCGCCGTCGTCCCGAGCACGGCGACGTCGCCGGCGAGCCGGTCGAGCATGTCCTTGACGCGGCGGTAATCGGGGCGGAAGTCGTGCCCCCAGTCCGAGATGCAGTGCGCCTCGTCGATCACGAGCAACCCGACCGAGGCGGCGAACAGCGGCAGCATGTCCTCGCGGAAGCGCGGGTTGTTCAGGCGTTCCGGGCTGATCAGGAGCAGATCGACGGTGTTCTCCGCGAGGCGATCTCGGACCTCGTCCCACTCCTCGCGGTTGGTGGAGTTGATCGTGTGGGCGCGCAGCCCGAGGCGCTGGGCGGCGGTCAGCTGATTTCGCATCAGCGCCAGCAACGGGCTGACGATCAGGGTCGGGCCGGCGCCTGCCTCGCGCAGCAGGGCGGTGGCGACGAAGTACACCGCCGACTTGCCCCAACCGGTCCGCTGCACGCACAGCACGCGGGCGCGGTCGATCACCACATCGCGGATCGCCTCGAGCTGGCCGGCGCGGAACTCCGCGTTCGCGTCGCCGGTCAGCGTGCGCAGGTGATCCAGGGCGGTGGCGGTGACGGTCTCGGGGGTGGTCGCGGGCATGCCGTTGGACTAAGAGTCGCAGGCGACCCGGAAATCACCCCCCCGGCACCGCACGAGTTTCCGGATAAGTCACCACTCGCACCCCCGCCGGCGGGTGAATGCCGATTCACCCGGCTATCGCACGGTCAACGGCGCGCTCGGCCGAGGCGTCGCCGTGAGTGAGAACTTGTCCCTCGCCGGAAAGTGGAGTATCGGGGGTTGGGGTGGGGATGCGGGGCGCGGGTGGGGATCCGGGGCGCGGGTGGGATCCTGGGCGGGGGCGCGAATTCGCGGCGGGGGTGGGGATCCGGGGCGCGGTCGCGGATCAGGCGCCGCCGCTGTTCCACCGCCCGCGGTGCACGACCTCGTCGACCGGCTTGCGATCGGCGCTGATGTCTCTCGCCGGCTCGGCGGGGTAGCCGATCGAGATCGCGCCGATCGGGCGAAACGCGTCGGGCACGCCGAAGGCATCCCGATACGCGTCGATCCGCTCCGGGGGAATGCCGAAGAAGCACGCGCCCAGGCCTTCGTCGACCGCGGTTAGCAGGATGAGCAGCGAGGCAAACCCGGCGTCGATGTCCCAGTACGGCGCGGACCAGGAGGGGTCGGCGCGCTTGTCGAGGCCCTTGTCGGGCTGCTCGTAGCGCGCCACGTAAATGCTCTGGTTCGAGTGCGGCACGATGATGAGCGGGGCCCGGACGTTGGCGGCGAACCACCGGTCTGGGTCCTCGTCAGGTGTGGCCGCCTGGCGGAAGCGCACGATGTCCTCGGGCGAGTCGAGCACGAGGAACCCCCATCCCTGGGTGAAGCCCGCGGATGGGGCGCGCAGGGCGGCGCGCACCAGCCGTTCAACGACGTCGGGGGGTACGCGACGGTCCTCGTCGTAGCGACGGACCATCCGCCGGCGCCGCAGCACCTCCCGAAACTCCATGTCAGCAAGCATGCCATGCGTGCGACCGCGGAGTTATGACTCCCGGCAGAGCTAGGGTCATTGAGAAATGCTCCACGTCCACCGTGCCGAACGCGCCGACCGTCTCGCCGACGGCCTGGCCGAGACGCTGCTCACCCCGCTCGATGATCCGTTCGCGCCGGATGTGATTGCGGTGCCCACGCGTGGGATCGAGCGCTGGCTGACCCAGCGACTGTCGACCCAGCTCGGGACGACCGAAGGCCGCCACGACGGCGTGTGCGCGAACGTCGAGTTCCCGTTTCCCGGGCGCCTGATCCAGGGCGCGCTCGCACGAGCGGCCGGAATCGATCCGGCCGAGGACCCTTGGCTGGCGGAGCGCTCGGTGTGGCCTCTGCTCGAGGTCGTCGACGAGTGCCTGGGCGAGCCCTGGCTCGCGACGCTCGCGCGCCACCTCAACGGCGCGCGGGGCGACCCGGAGGATCCGATGCGCCGGTTCGGAGCCGTCCGTCACATCGCCGACCTGTTCGATCGCTACGGCGTGCACCGCCCGGACATGGTCAAGGCCTGGGCCCAAGGTGCACAGCCAGACGAGTGGCAGCCCGAGCTGTGGCGGCGGCTGCGCGAACGGATCGCCGCCCCGAGCCCGGCCGAGCGGCTGAACCCCGCGTGCGAGCGGATCCGGGAGGACCCGGCGCTACTGGACCTCCCGGCGCGCCTCTCGCTGTTCGGGCTGACGCGCATTCCGCGCTCCTACCTCCAGGCGCTCGCCGCGATCGCCGACCGGCGCGAGCTGCACCTGTTCGTGCTGCACCCATCGCCGGCGCTGTGGCAAAAGGTGGCCGAGGAACTCCACGCCGGGCCGCCGATCGCAAGACGCGGCAACGACCGGACGGCAACAAATCCGGCCAACCGGCTGCTCGCCTCCTGGGGCCGCGACGTCCGCGAGCTCCAGCTCGTACTCGCCAACGCCGGTAACGCCACCGACCACCACCACGAGCTGCCGCCGGACGAACGCCGCACTCTCCTCGAAGCCATCCAGCGAGACATTCGCGAGGACCGTCAACCGTCAGACGCGTCGTCAAAGGCCGACGGAACGATCCAGATCCACGCCTGCCACGGCCGAGGGCGCCAGGTCGAGGTGCTCCGCGACGTCGTCCTTCACCTGCTCGAGGACGACCCGACGCTCGAGCCGCGCGATGTGATCGTGATGTGCCCGGACATCGAGACGTTCGCGCCCTTGATCCAGGCCACGTTCGGGTCCGGGCGCCGGGCCGACCAAGACCCAGACGACGAAGACGAGCAATACAACGCCAAAGACCGGCTTCCCGACCTGCGCGTGCGCCTGGCCGACCGCTCCCTGCGCCAGACCAATCCGGTGCTCGGGGTCGTCAGCCAGCTGCTGACGCTCGCCGACCAGCGCGCCACCGCGTCACAGCTGCTCGACCTCGCGGGGCGTGAGCCGGTGCGCCGGCGCTTCGGGTTCGACGACGACGACCTGTCGCGAATGCAGGAGTGGGTCGCCGACAGCGGCATCCGGTGGGGGTTCGACGCCGCGCACCGCGAGCCGTTCAAGCTCGGCTCACTGCACGCCAACACGTGGCGGCGTGGTCTGGACCGGATGCTCGTCGGCGTCGCGATGACCGAGGAGGACAGCCGGCTCGTCCAGGGCGTGCTGCCGCTCGACGACGTCGACAGCGGCGCGATCGACCTCGCCGGCAGGGTCGCCGAGTTCGTCGACCGGGTGAAGACTGCGGCCAACGAGCTCAACGAGCCCAAGCCAGTCGCAGAATGGGTCGGCGCGATCTCCCGGGCCGCCGACTCGCTCACCGCCACGAGCGAACGCGAGTCCTGGCAGCGTCGCGAGCTCCAGCGCCTCCTCGGCGACGTCGACGCGGAATCCGGGGTGCAGACGAGCCGAGCGACCCTCGAACTCGCCGACGTCCGGGTGCTCCTGGCCGACCGGCTCCGCGGCCGCCCCACGCGGGCCAACTTCCGCACCGGCCATCTGACCGTCTGCACGCTGCACCCGATGCGCTCGGTTCCTCACCGGGTCGTCTGCGTGCTCGGGCTCGACGACGGCGAGTTCCCCCGGCGCACCCGCCGCGACGGCGATGACCTGCTGCTCGCCGACCCCCACGTCGGCGACCGCGACCCCCGCACCGAGGACCGCCAGATGCTGCTCGATGCGCTGATGGCGGCGACCGAGCGGCTGATCATCACGTACACCGGCAACGACGAGCGCACGAACCTGCGCCGTCCCCCCGCCGTTCCGGTCGGGGAGCTGCTCGACCGCCTGCCGCGCGACCGCGACCAGATCGTGATCCACCACCCGCTCCAGCCGTTCGATCCCCGCAACTTCGTCTCCGGCAAGCTCGTCCCCCACCAGCCGTGGAGCTTCGACCCCCAAGGGCTCGCCGGTGCGAAGACGCTCGAGCGTCCGCGCGAGCCCGACGAGCCGTTCCTGACCGCGCCGCTGCCTCCGCGACCGGACGCCGTGATCGAGCTCGACAACCTCGTGCGGTTCGTCGAGCACCCGGTCAAGGCGTTCCTGCGCGACCGGCTCGGCATCAACGTCGGCGAGTTCTTCGATGAGGTGGAGGACGAGCTGCCGGTCGAGCTCGATGCGCTCGGCAAGTGGGGCGTTGGCCAGCGGCTGCTCGACGGCGTGCTCGCGGGCGCCGACCTGGACGCGGGCAAGAAGGCCGAGATCGCGCGCGGTGCGCTGCCACCCGGCCACCTCGCGCTGCCGGTCCTCGACGAGATCGGGACGGTCGTCGCACAGCTCGCCGCCGCGGCGAAGGGGCTCGGTGGCGACGGGTTGCCCGAATCGCTCGACGTCAAGCTCGCGCTGCCCGACGGGCGGACGCTCGCGGGAACCGTCACCGGCGTGTGTGGCGACACGATCCGTGCGATCTCCTACTCGCGTGTGCGACCGCGAGACCGCCTCCGAGCGTGGGTGAAGCTGCTCGCGCTGAGCGCAGCACGCCCCGATCGCCCGTTTCAGTCGCTCGTGATCGGCCGTGCGCGCGCCGCCGCCTACCAGTCCGACGTGAGCGTGGCGCGGATCGCGCCCGTCGGACACGAAGCCGCGCTCGCTCAGCTCGAGGTCCTCGTCGACCTGTACGACCGCGGCATGCGCGAGCCGCTCCCGCTCTGCTCGGATGCGTCCGCCGCCTACGTCGAGGATGGGGTGGCCGCGGCTGAGAAGGCGTGGACGAGCACGTTTGACTACCCCAAGGAGGACCGCCAGCCCGAGCACGTGCTCGTATACGGCGGCGAAGCCTCGTTCTCGGAGCTGCTCGCACAGCTACCCCACGCCGACGAGTGCTGGTACGCAGACGAGACGAGCCGCTTCGGCGCCTACGCGCGGCGACTGTGGGACGGGCTGCTCGCGCGCGAGGAGATCGCCGACCGGTGACCGCCGTCTCGGCCTACACCGACTTCGACGTGTGCGGGCCGCTGCCCGAGGGAGTGACGGTGCTCGAGGCGAGCGCGGGGACGGGCAAGACGTACACGATCGCGGCGCTGACCGCGCGCTACGTGGCCGAGGGGACGCCACTCGACCGGCTGCTGCTGATCACGTTCACGCGGATGGCGACGGGCGAGCTGCGCGACCGCGTGCGAGAGCGGCTCGTCGGGGCCGAGCGGGCGCTGTCCGAGATCCTCGCCGGGGCTCCTCACCCAAACGCGGATCCCGTCGTGACGCTACTCGCGACCGGCACAAACGACGAAATCGCTCTACGGCGCGACCGGCTCGCACACGCGATGGCGGACTTCGACGCCGCGACGATCGCGACCACCCACGGCTTCTGCCAGGAGGTGCTCGCCGAGCTCGGGACCGTCGGCGACCTCGATCGCGAGACGGCGTTCGTCGAGGACGTCTCGGACCTGCTCGAGCAGGCGCTCGACGATCTGTACGTGCGGCGCTTTCACCGGCGCGAGGCGGCGCGGTTCAAGCGCGCCGAGGCGCTCAAGATCGCGCGGGCGGCGGTGTACAACCCGATGGCCGAGCTCGAGCCGCGCGACGAACCCGCCGACAGCACGCCAGCGATGCGTCGCCGGCTGGCCGTCGCCGTCCGCGAAGAGATCGACCAGCGCAAACGGCGGCTGGCGATCATGACCTACGACGACCTGCTCACGCGTCTGAACGACACGCTGGACGGACCTAACGCCGAGACCGCCCGCGCGCGCTTGCGGTCCCGGTTCGACGTCGTGCTCGTCGACGAGTTCCAGGACACCGACCCGATCCAGTGGCAGATCCTCGATCGCGCGTTCGCCAAAGGGGGCGTCACGCTCGTGCTCGTCGCCGACCCCAAGCAGGCGATCTACGCGTTCCGAGGCGCCGACGTATACGCCTACCTGACCGCGGCCGCGACCGCCGGCACCCGGCAAACGCTGCGCGAGAACCGCCGGGCCGACCAGACGCTGATCGACGCTTACGACGCGCTGTTCGCCGGCGCCAAGCTCGGTCACGAGGGCATCGCCTACCGCCAGGTCCAGGCCACGCCGGCGCACCGGGAGCCCCGACTGACGGGCGCACCGAGCGACGCCGCGCTGCGCGTTCGCGTCGTCCTGCGCAAGGAGGCGAACGTCGAGCTGACCTACAACGGCTTCGTCGCGACCGACTCGGCGCGCAGGCACATCGCGCGGGATCTAGCGGCCGACGTCGTCGCGTTGCTGTCCTCGGGCGCGAAGATCCGGGGCGAGCCGATCTGCCCGCGCGACATCGCGGTGCTCGTCCGGACCCACTCCACGGCGGACCTCGTGAGCGGCGCGCTCGGCGCCGCCAACGTGCCGGCGGTGATCAACGGCGGCGGCAGCGTGTTCGCGACGCGATCGGCGCACGACTGGCTGGCATTGCTGGAGGCCATCGAGCGGCCCGCGTCGCCGGTCCGGGCTAGAACGGCTGCTTTGACTGTTTTTCTGGGGTGGCGGGCCGGGCGGATCGCCATTGCCCGGGAGGAGGAGTGGGAGGAGGTCCACCGGCGCCTTCACCGCTGGAGCCGGATCCTGCGCGACCGCGGCGTCGCGGCCCTGCTCGAGGCGATCACGATCGGCGAGGACCTGGCGGCTCGGCTGCTCGCGCTCGCCGACGGCGAGCGCCGGCTGACCGACCTGCATCACCTGGCGCAGCTGCTGAATCGCGCCGCGAGCACCGAGCGTCTCGGCGTGACCGCGCTGCGTGGCTGGCTGGCCGAGCGCGTCGCCGACGCCGACGGCGACGATGGGGAGGAGGAGCGCGCGCGGCGGCTCGAGTCCGATGCCGAGGCCGTCCAGGTGCTGACGATCCACCGCAGCAAGGGGCTCGAGTTCCCAGTCGTGTACTGCCCGTTCCTGTGGGACCCGACGTGGATCCGTCAGCGGGAGCCGGTCGCGTTCCACGACCCGGCGACCGGCTACAAGCACACGGTCGACGTCGGGCTCGAGGGGCGGACGTTCAAGCGGCATTCCGATCAGTACGTGGTCGAGCAGCGCGGCGAGGACCTGCGCCTCGCGTACGTCGCGCTCACGCGCGCCAAGCACCAGGCGGTGATCTGGTGGGCTGGTACCCGGTACAGCTGCAACTCGCCGCTCGCGCGCCTACTGTTCTCGAAGGGCGCCGACGGGGTGGTCAGGGCGTTCGGTGAGTCGACCCCGGACGACGCGACCGTGGTCGAGCGCTTCCGAGAGTTGGCCGCTGCCGCGCCCGGACGGATCGCGGTCGAGCGCTCGACGCTCGCGGGCGTGCCGGTGGCGTGGAGCCCGCCGCTCGAACCGCCGGTCGAGCTCGAGGCGGCTCGCTTTGACCGCCGCCTCGACCTGTGGTGGCGGCGCACGTCCTACAGCGACATCACCGCCGAGGCGCACGATCCGTTGGTCGCGAGCGAGCCCGAGCGGCCGGGCGTGAGCGACGAGCCCGGGACCGCGACGCCGGTGAACGTCGCAACCGGGCCACGACCCGAGCTCGAGCGTGAATCGCCGCTCGCGGGCGCCCCGATGGGGGTCGACTTCGGAACGTTCGTGCACACCGTGCTCGAGGCCAGCGACTTCGCCGCACTCGACCTCGACGCCGAGCTGGGCCAGCAGGTCGCGGCGGCCCAGGCGCGGCGCGCACTCGACCTGGGCGATTCCGATCGCGTCATCCAGGGGCTGCGAGCGGCGATTGAGACGCCGCTCGGACCGCTCGTCGACGGCGCGCGGCTGCGTGATATCGCGCGCGCGGACAGGCTCGACGAGCTCGACTTCGAGCTGCCCCTCGCGGGCGGGGACGAGCCGACCGGGCGACTGACGCTGCCGGCGATCGCCCGCGTGCTCCGCGAACACCTCCCAGCCGGCGATCCGATGGCCGCGTACGCGGCGCGGCTCGAGGACCCGGCGCTGCGCTCGCAGGTCCGCGGCTTTCTCACCGGCAGCATCGACCTCGTGGTGCGGCTCGACGGGCCGGCTGGGACGCCCGGCGGGACGAAATTCGCGATCGTCGACTACAAGACGAACTGGCTCGGGCCGGCGGGCGAGCCGCTCACGCTCGCGCACTACCAGCCACCGGCGCTCGCGGTGGAGATGAGCCGCGCGCACTACGGGCTGCAGGCGCTGCTCTATACGGTCGCGCTGCACCGCTACCTGCGGTGGCGGATGCCGGGATATGACCCCGGCCGTCAGCTGGCTGGCGTGCTGTATCTGTTCCTGCGCGGGATGGACGGCGATCCGAACGCCGGCGTGTTCGCCTGGCGCCCGCCCGGGGAACTCGTCACGGCGCTCAGCGACGTCCTCGACGGGAGCGTGGCATGAGCGCGCTCGCGGATCCGTTCGAGGCGCGGCGCGCCGCGGGCGCCGACGGGCTGTTGCGTGAGTTCAACCAGATCGGCGTGCTGTCGGCAGCGGACGTCCACGTCGCGGCACGGCTCGCCGAGCTGGTCGGGGAGGAGAGCGAGACGGTCAGGCTCGCGGTCGCGTTCGCCGTCCGCGGGCCGCGGCTCGGCCACGTGTTCGTCGACCTGGCCACGATCCGCGACACGGCGAGCGTCGAATCCGACGAGCCGGTCGACCTGTCGGGCCTCCCGTGGCCCGAAGTTGACGAGTGGCTCTCCGTGCTTTCCCGTAGCGAGCTGGTTGCCGTCGGAGAGGACGACGGGTCGGCGCCGCTACGCCTGCTCGGCACCCGCCTGTACCTCGACCGCTACTGGCGGGATGAGCGCGCGGTCGCGGACGACCTGAACGGGCTGATCGCGGCCGGCCGCCTGGCGGTGATCGCGGGCGGCCCGGGCACCGGGAAGACGACGCGGGTCGCCCAGATCGTCGGGGAGCTGCTCGAGGCAGGGGGCGAACCGCCGTTGATCGCGCTCGCGGCGCCGACCGGCAAGGCGGCCGCGCGCCTGGAGGAGGCCGTCCACGAGCAGGCCGCCGTGGGGCTGCGCGCGTCGACCCTGCACCGCCTGCTCGGGTGGAGGCCCGGAAGCCACAGCCGCTTCGCGCACGACCGCGGCAACCGCCTTCCCCACGACGTCGTGATCGTCGACGAGACGTCGATGGTGTCGCTGTCGCTGATGGCGCGCCTCGTCGAGGCGGTGCGTCCCGAGGCGCGGCTGATCCTGGTCGGCGACCCGGGCCAGCTCGCCTCGATCGAGGCCGGCGTCGTGCTCGCCGACATCGTCGCCGTCGGGCGCGGCGTCGTCGTCCTCGACCGCGTGTACCGCTACGGCGGCGGGATCGCCAAGCTCGCCGACGCGATCCGTCACGGGGACGGCGACGCGGCCGTGGCGGCCCTCGGCGCGGCGCCCGACGAGATCACGTGGCTGGAGATGGACGTGTACGAGACCGAGGCTGGCCTCGAGCTGGTCCGCGACCGGGCCGTCGCGGCGGGCCTCGAGGTGGCGCGCGCCGCGCGCGACGGCGCCGGCAACGAAGCGCTGGCGGCACTCGCGAGCTTCCGGCTGCTGTGCGCCCACCGGCGCGGACCGTACGGCGTGAGCGACTGGACGTCCCGGATCCAGGGCTGGCTCGCGGCCGATGTCGAGGACATCGAGCAGCGCGACTATGTCGGCCGCCCGCTGCTCGTGACCGCGAACGATTACGAGCTCGGCCTGTACAACGGCGACACGGGGGTGATCGTGGGGGCCGCCGGTCAGCGCCCGACCGCCGCGTTTGAGCGGGGAGGCGAGCTGCTTCACTTCAGCCCGCTCCGCCTCGGCGCCGTCGACACCGTGTACGCGATGACGATCCACAAGAGCCAGGGATCGCAGTTCGACACGGCGGCCGTGCTGCTGCCAGACGCAGGCTCACGGATCCTCACTCGCGAGCTGATCTACACGGCCGTCACCCGCGCGCGCCGTGAGCTGATCCTCGTCGGCACCGAGGAGACGGTGCGCCGCGCGGTCGCTCGGCCGGTGGCACGAGCCTCGGGACTGGCCCAGAGGCTGCGGTAACGTCCTCGCCGTGTCCGCGACGGACAGTGTCAGCCAGCGGCCGGGGCGTCCGCCCGGGACATCGCGCCGCGCGGTGACGCGGACCGCGCTCGAGCTGTTCGCCGAGCGAGGCTTCGAGGAGACGACGGTCGATGACATCGCCGACGCGCTCGGCGTCAGTCGCCGCACGTTGTTTCGCTATTTCGCATCCAAGAACGACATGGTGTGGGGGGACTTCGACTGGGTGCTCGAGCGCCTGCGCCGGTGCCTCGATGCCACCCCGCCCGACGTGCCGTTGCACGAGGCGCTCGGTGGCGCGGTGGTCGAGTCAAATCGCTACGAGGACGAGCAGCTGCCCGAGCTGCGCATCCGGATGCGGCTGATCACCGGCGTGCCCGCGCTCCAGGCCCACTCGGCGTTGCGCTACGCGGAGTGGCGTCAGGTGATTGCGGTGTGGGTGGCCGACCGTCTGGGCTGCGGGCCGGGAGACCTTGTCCCCCAGACGGTGGCCCACGCCGCGCTCGGCACGTCGATGGCCGCGTTCCTCGTGTGGGTCGACGATCCCTCGAGCGACCTGGTGTCCAACCTCCATGACGCCTACCGCCTGCTTGGCCGGGGACTGCACGGCCTGGGGTGACGCGGCGTTCGCGGGGCCGCCGGAGCGCGCCCCGCTACGCGCTTAGGACTCACTGGATGCGGCAACTCCGTTGAGAGACGGTGGCGGAACGCTGTGCCCGTTCCGCCGCTCCCGCCGGCTTTCGAGCACGGCAATCAGTTCATGGGCGGCCTGCGCGTGAGCGCTCTCGCCCGTCCGATCGCCTCGTTCCTCGGCGACGTACTCGAGCTCGCCGATCACGCGGTTGATCTGATCGTCGGTCATCCGGCGCATCAGCGCGTTCAGAGCGACGCGGGTGACATCGACATCGTCTTTGGATTCCATGGGCGAACTGATCGGGTGGGGGGACATCGTGCGAGACCGAGAGCGAGCAGAAGCGGACAAAGGGACGATGCGCTTGCCAAGATCCCGGGGACGTGTCGAAGCTTCCTCCGCACGTATTGATCACCGGCGCCGCCGGCGCGATCGGCTCATGCCTGCGCGAGGGGCTTCGCCCACTCGTGGAAGAGCTCGTGTTGACGGACGCTCGTACGGTTCAGCCCGGGGCCAAGGAGAGGTTCGTCCAGGCCGACCTCGCCGACGGCGACGCGATCGTTGGCGTGGCGCGGGGAGTCGACGCGGTCATCCATTTGGGTGGTGTACCCACCGAGGTGCCGTTTGGTCAGCTCGTCGGTCCGAACCTCGTCGGCACGTTCAACGTGTTCGAGGCGGCGCGTCTGGCCGGCGTGTCCCGCGTGGTCTTCGCCAGCTCCAACCACGCCACCGGCTTCTACCCGGTGGAGCGCGAACTGGTCGGGACTGAGCCGCCCCGGCCGGACTCGCTGTACGGCGTCACCAAGGTGTACGGCGAGGCGCTCGGCCGCCTGTATGTGGACAAGTTCGGGCTCGAGGTGGTCTGCGTGCGGATCGGGTCCTTTGCCGAGCGTCCCCGCCAGCGGCGCGAGCTGGCGACGTGGCTGAGCTATCCAGACGCGGTCCGGCTGTTCGCGGCGTGCCTGGCGGCGCCGGATGTCGGCTTCCGCGTCGTGTACGGCGCCTCGGCCAATACCCGCGCGTTCTGGGACCTGACGCCGGCGCGGGAGCTCGGATACGAGCCGCAGGACGACGCCGAGCGCTACGCGGCGGAGGTGGGCGAGGAGATGAACGACCTTCAGGGTGGCGCCTTCACCGGGCGCGACTTCGGCGGCTGGACGTGAGGAGGAGACGATGGCGTTCACACGACAGGACATCCGGGACGCGATCGAGCGGACGGGCGACGAGTACTGGGACACGCTGGTTCGCCACCACACCGATGCGTATCCCGAGAGCAACCCGACGCCGGGAGACGTCTGCCGGGCCGAGGCCGAGCGACTGAACGAGCTCGGCCTGGGCGATGACCCGAACCTCGAGCTGATCGAGACCAGGGTCGAGAACGTGCCGCCGGCGGTCCGCATCACCCACGTGTTCGAGGATCGCGAGAAGGGCAGCCGGTTCGAGACCGAGCCGTTCACCGGCTACGAGTGAACGCGTCAGCCGCGCCGGCTCGGCGGGGGTGGGCGGCGGGGCAGCAGGCTCCTGAGGTCGCGCTCGCGCGCGCAGCCGATCCAGATGCCCAGGCCGCGGCTCGATTCGTCGGCCAGCCTCAGCCCGGCGTACCTGAGTGGGTCCAGGTTCGCCCGGTCGGCGAACCAATCGCCGAGCGCCATCGCGATCACGAGCGCGCCGAGGCGCGAGGCGAGCGCGCGGCGCCGGCGCTCGCCGGTGGCGCCGAGCAGCCCGAGGGCGAACGGGGCCCACGGGCCCGCGAGCGCGCGGGCGAGGTCGCGTCCCTCGTGGGCCGTCACCTCCCCGCCCATTTTCACGGCTTGCGCGGTGGCGCCCGGCACTCGTCCCATGAGCGTGCGGCGCAGCGCGCCGGCGCGGAGGGCGGTCAGGGCGAGCAGCGGTCCCGGTCGCCCAGCCAGCGCCGCGCCCCACGCGAGCGCCGCGCGTGGCGTCAGGAACAGGACGGGCACGCGCTCGGGATGGCGTTTGCGCAGCGGCGCCACGGACTCGTTGTAGGCGACGCGCCGGCGGTACCAGGCCATCGGGCGCACGCGGGCTTGGTGCTCCACCGCGATCGTCGGGTCGTAGCGAAGCTGCCAGCCGGCGTCGTGCAGGCGCCAGGCGAGATCGACGTCCTCGCCGAGCGAGAGCTGCTCGTCGAAGCCGGCGCCGAGCGCGTCCCGGCGCGCCACGAACGCGGCGCTCGGCACGTACCAGACGGCGCTGTAGGGACGGACCGCAGACGGGCGGGAACCCATGTCGAGCGCCGAATGGCTGCGCTCGTAGGCGGCGATCGCGCCGGCGTCACGTGCGCTCGTGGCGATCCGGGGCGCGGCGAGGGCGACGGCCGGGTCGGCCAGGTGGTCGACGAGCCGGTCGGGGAAGCCGGGCGGCGGCACGCAGTCGGCGTCGAGGAACGCGACGAGCGGCGTGGTGGCCAGCGCGAGCCCCGCGTTGCGCGCGGCCGAAGGTCCCCGGTTCTCGTTTAGCCGGACGTAGCGCGCGCCGAACCGGTCCGCCTCGACGGCGATCGCCGTTCCGTCGGGGGATCCGTCGTCGACCACGATCACGGTGGCGTCCTTGGCCACTGGCGCGAGCGCGTTTGCCAGGCGTTCAGGGTCGTCGTACACGGGGACGACGACCGTGACCTCGGCCGTCGAGCGCGCGCCTCGGGGCGGGTCGGGATCGGCCAGGCCGGCGTCGAGCAGCCGCCGCGCCAGATCACGCTCCGACCGTTCATCGCCGACTGGCTGGCCAGCCAGCCAGCCCTGGAGGAGGTGGGCGCCGCGCTCGGAGAGCGTCAGGACGCGCAGCGGGGAGCCGCCGACGAGGGTACGGCCGGCGTCGAGGACCGTGACGCCGGGGGCCAGGCGCAGTCGCCACTCGGGGGGCACCGGTTGGGAGATAACTGGCGCTATGCGGGAGTTATCTACCAAGCCTCAGGCGGTGAGCCCGCCATCGACGGGCACGACCGTGCCGGTCATCGCCGACGCGGCGGGGCCGCACAGCCACACGACCGCCGCCGCGACCTCGCTCGGCTCGAGCACGCGCCGCACGAGCTGCTGGCCGGCGAACTCGTCCTGGCTGGCCAGGTCGTAGTACGTCGCGCTGGCGGCGAGCATCGCGCCCCGGGTCGAGCCGGGGCAGACCGCGTTGGCGAGAACTCCGGTGCCGGCCAGGTCGGCGGCGAGCGCCCGGACGTAGGCGACGGTGGCGGCCTTGGCGGCCGAGTAGGCGGCTAGCTGCGGCATGGCTCGCAACGCCGCGGCCGACGCGACCGCGACGAACCGGCCGCGGCTGGCCTGCACCATCGCCGGGACCGTGGCCTCGGCGAGGCGCCGGACGCCGTGCAGGTTCACGTCGAGCAGCGTCGCCCACGCCTGCTCGTCGGTGGCCCACGCCGGGCCGCTCGCGATCACGCCGGCGGCGGCGATGGCGGCGTCGGGGGCCGTGCCGGCGAGTACGGCTCGCAGACGCGGCGCGAACTCCGCCGAGGCGACGTCGGCGCACAGGACCTTCACGCCGGCCGCGCCGGCCTCGCGGCAGCGGTCGGCCAGCCCGTCGAGGTCGGCGGGCGACGGCATCTCGTACTCGATGCCCGGCTGGCTGCCGCACGCATCGACGAGCACGAGCGCCCAGCCCAGCTCGGCGAACGCGAGGCTGGTCGCGGCGCCGATCCCCCGGGCCGCGCCGGTGACGACGGCGAGCCCGGCGTCCTCAGACATGCGCGAGGCATCCGTCGACGAGTTCCGCGAGCATCGCACGGCCCTCCGCGGCGGTGGCGCCCCGCGGATCCCCGAGCACTCCGTTCGGGCTCACGGCCCGCACGCCATCGCGACGCAGACGATCCATCAGCTCGCTCACGGGACGAGTCTCGCCGGCAGCCGCGAGGTCCATCCGCACGCCGCCGGGATCGATATGCAACATCAGCGATGTCTCGGTCCTACCGGCGTGGGCGTCACCCGCGAGGCTCACATGGAACACCCCACAGCGCCGGCCCTCGGCATGCAGGCGGTCGAGCGCGCGCGACACGGCGTCGAGATTCCCGCCATGACCGTTGACGAACAGCAACGCGTCCCAGTCGCACGCCGCGTCGCGCCCGAGCTCCACGAGCAGCTCGGTAAGCGCGCTCGTCCCGATCGACAACGTGCCCGGGAAGTCGGCGTGCTCGCCGCTCGAGCCGAACGCCAGCGGTGGCGCGACCGCGACGTCCTCGCGCCCGGTTGCGGCGCCACGAGCGACCGCCACGGCGATGCGGGTGTCGGTGTCCAGCGGCAGGTGTGGACCGTGCTGCTCGAGCGACCCCAGCGGCACGACCAGAATCCGTCGACGAGCTTGGTCAACCTCGGTCCACGTGGCGTCCGGGAGATTTGTCACAGGGTGCTAAATTATCGCGCCCGACCGCCGCGAGGAGAGGAGTACGCGTTGAGCACCACGCCCGAGCAGCTCGAGGAGACGGCCGTCGAACCGCAGCCAGTCGAGGAGCCCGAAGACGAGGAGCTCGTCGTCGAGGACCTGGTAGTCGAGGACATCTCGATCGACGGCATGTGCGGCGTCTACTAGTGGATCCCGAGGCCGAGCGCAGGCCGGAGCGCTTCGGCGCGCTCGCCTACAACTTCAGCACCCGCCGCCTGTCGATCGAGCGCCGACGGGCGGACGCGGAACGCCCGCTGAACGATGAGCTCCAGCACGGGCTCGACGCTCCGATCTGCCTGACCTGGGAGCTCACGTACGCGTGCAACCTGGCCTGCATCCACTGCCTGTCGAGCTCGGGGCGGCGTGACCCGCGCGAGCTCACCACCGACGAGTGCAAACGCGTCATCGACGAGCTCGAGCGGATGCAGGTGTTCTACGTCAACATCGGCGGCGGCGAGCCGACCGTTCGGCGCGACTTCTGGGAGCTGATCGACTACGCGGTGTCTCACCGCGTCGGCGTGAAGTTCTCGACCAACGGCTCGCGCATCACACCCGAGCGCGCGGCCCAGCTCGCGCAGTCCGATTACGTCGACGTGCAGGTCTCGCTCGACGGGGCCACCGCCGCCGTCAACGACGAGATTCGCGGCGCCGGCTCGTACGCGACCGCGATCACCGCGATGGAGCGGCTCGCGGATGCCGGCTTCAAGGGCTTCAAGCTGTCGGTCGTCGTCACGCGCGAGAACGTCTCGCAGCTGGACGCCTTCAAACGGCTTGCGGACGACTTCGATGCCCAGCTGCGCATCACGCGGCTGCGGCCTTCCGGGCGCGGGGCGGACGTGTGGGATCGCCTGCACCCGACGCAGGCGCAACAGCGCGAGCTGTACAACTGGCTGCTCGCGCACGGCGAGGACGTCCTGACCGGCGACTCGTTCTTTCACCTCAGCGCGTATGGCGCGCCGCTGCCGGGCCTCAACCTGTGCGGGGCGGGCCGCGTCGTGTGCCTGATCGACCCGGTCGGTGACGTGTACGCGTGCCCGTTCGTGATCCACGACGAGTTCCGCGCCGGCAACGTCCGCGAGCCCGGCGGGTTCGCCCGCGTGTGGCGAGAGTCGGAACTGTTCGCCGAGCTTCGCGAGCTCCAGCACGCCGGCGCGTGCGCGAGCTGCGGCATGTTCGACAAGTGCCGGGGCGGGTGCATGGCGGCCAAGTTCTTCACCGGATTGCCGATGGCCGGGCCCGATCCCGAGTGCGTGGTCGGACACGGCGAACGCGCGCTGGCCGCCCGGGGCGAGCAGCCGCTTCCGCGGCCGTCGGTGGACATGTCCAAGCACCGCCGGTGAGGTTGACCCGGAACGCGTGGTTCGAGTCGGTCGCGGTGGCGCAGCGGCGGGCCAAGCGGCGCCTTCCCAAATCGGTGTACTCGGCGCTGATCGCCGGTTCCGAGGCTGGGGTCACGCTCGCGGACAACATCGCCGCCTTTCGCGAGCTCGGCTTCGCACCGCACGTCGGTGGGGCGCCGGCGGGGCGCGACATGACGACGACGGTGATGGGGCAGCAGATCTCGCTGCCGGTGGTGATCTCGCCGACGGGCGTGCAGTCCGTGCACCCCGACGGCGAGGTCGCGGTGGCGCGCGCGGCGGCCGCGCGGAGCACGGCGATGGGCCTGAGCTCGTTCGCGAGCAAGCCGATCGAGGAGGTTGTCGCGGCCAACCCGCAGACGTTGTTCCAGCTCTACTGGGCGGGCTCGCGCGAGCAGATCACGGCGCGGATCGATCGCGCTCGCGCCGCGGGCGCACAGGGTTTGATCGTGACGCTCGACTGGACGTTCTCGCACAGCCGCGACTGGGGGAGCCCGTGGATCCCCGACAAGGTCGATCTGAAGGCGATGGCGCGGCTCGCCCCCGAGGTGCTCGTCCGGCCCGCCTGGCTGCTCGATTGGGCCCGCGCGGGCGGTCCGCCCGATCTGACCGTGCCGAATGTCTCGCCTCTGGGCGCGCCCGCGCCGACGTTCTTCGGTGCCTACGGCGAATGGATGATGACGCCGCCCCCGAGCTGGGAGGACCTGCGCTGGCTGCGTGAGCAGTGGGAGGGCCCGTTCATGCTCAAGGGCATCACGCGGGTCGACGACGCCCGGCGGGCGGTGCAGGCCGGCTTCAGCGCGATCTCCGTGTCAAACCACGGCGGCAACAACCTGGACGGGACGCCCGCGTCGGTCCGCGCTTTGCCGGCGGTCGCCGATGCCGTCGGCGGTCAGGTCGAGGTGCTGCTCGACGGCGGCATCAGACGGGGCGGTGACGTGGTCAAGGCGCTCGCGCTCGGCGCCCGGGCGGTGATGATCGGTCGCGCCTACCTGTGGGGGCTGGCCGCCGCCGGCCAACCCGGCGTCGAGAACGTGCTCGACATCATGCGCGCCGGGATCGAGTCGGCGCTGCTCGGGCTCGGTCGCGCCTGCACCGCCGAGCTCACGCGCGACGACGTGATCGTTCCACCGGGATTCGCGCGCGGTCAGTGAATCACGACGCCGCGGATGTTCTTCCCGGCGAGGAGATCGTGATAGCCGTCGTTGACCTGCTCGAGCGAGTAGCGCTGGGTGATGATCTCATCGAGCTTGAGGTGACCTGACTTGTACAGGCCCAGCAGCGTGGGCATCTCGAAGATCGGGTTCGAACCGCCGGCCAGCGACCCCTGGATGCGCTTGTGCCAGCCGACCATGGGCGAGCCGGTCAGGCTGATCGAGTGCTCATCGGAGCGGCTGACCGAGGTCAGCACCACGCGGCCGGCCTTGCCGATCAGGCTCACGGCGTCGGTCGTGATCTCGGAGTCGAGCACGCCGACCGTGACGACGGTCAGGTCGGCCATCTGACCGCGGGTCAGGTCGATCAGCTGCTCGCGCGCCTCGTCGACGCTGGTGGCGGTGTGGGTCGCGCCCAGGCGCTTGGCCGTCTCGAGCTTGAACGGGTTCGGATCGATCGCGAACACGTTCTTGGCCCCGGCATAGCGGGCGCCCTGCACCGCGTTGATGCCGACGCCGCCGACGCCCATCACGACGACGGTCTCGCCGGCGCGGGTCTCGCCGGCGCGCACGGCCGAGCACCAGCCGGTGGTCACGCCGCAACCCACCAGGCACGCCACCTCGAAGGGGATGTCCTCGTCGATCTTCACGCACGAGTACTCGGACACGACGGTGTGGTCGGAGAACGTGCCGAGCGCGCAGAAGCCGCCGAAGTCCTCGCCGTTACGGTGAAACCGAAACGTCTCGTCCTGGAGGCAGCCGACGCCGGCGTAGAGGCCGCGGTCGCACAGGTTCTGGTGCCCGGTCGAGCAGTAGCGGCACTTGCCGCAGGCCGGGATGTAGGAGGTCACGACGTGATCGCCGGGCGCCACCCGCGTGACGCCGTCGCCAACCTCCTCGACGATCCCGGCGCCCTCGTGCCCACCCACGAGCGGAAAGCGGATATGGCTGCCGCCCTCGCGGCGGATGTGCTCGTCGGAGTGGCACAGGCCGGCCGCCTTGTAGCGGATCAGGACCTCGTACTCCTTGGGCGGATCGAGATCGAGCTCGGTGATCTCCCAGTCGGTTCCGGGCGTGTGCAGCACGGCTGCTCGCGTCGTCATGCTCGCCATTGCGTCTCTCTCCTCATGTGTTCGTCACGTTCAGGCGACCTGCGGGAGCACCTCGGCGCCGATCAGGCGCAGGTGGTCGTGGTCGTCGATGTCGAAGATGTGCAGGTAGGCGGTCTCGGCGCCGGCGGACTTCAGGTCCTGGAGCGCGCCGACCACGGTCGGAACGTCACCGACCGTGCCCATTGAGAGCATCCGCCGCCCCGGGTCGCCCAGCCGCTCGAGCCGGGCCTCCGCCTCGGCGCGCGTCGAGCCGACGATCACCTGCGTGGTCACCGACATGCGCAGCGTCGAGGGATCGCGGCCGATCTCCTCGCAGACGCGCCGGATGTTCGCGAACCGCTCGGCGGTCCCGGCGCCCCCGCCGCTGTTGAACTCGTCGGCCCACCTCGCCGCTGCCAGCGGCGTCCGGCGCGGCCCGGTGCCGCC
The DNA here is from genome assembly GCA_035502815.1 of Solirubrobacteraceae bacterium. Lineage (GTDB taxonomy): Bacteria > Actinomycetota > Thermoleophilia > Solirubrobacterales > Solirubrobacteraceae > Palsa-465. The sequence continues at coordinate 1,166 of DATJUA010000122.1, read as the reverse complement.
GATCACGATCTCGGGCCGCGGCTTCTGCACGAGGACCGGGAAGTTGCGCACCTCGTCGAGTTGCCAGAAGCGGCCGTCGAAGCTGAACGGCTGTCCCTGCGGCGTCGTCCACAGCCCGTTCAGGATCTGCATCTGCTCGTCGAGCCGGTCGAAGCGCTCGCCGATCGGAGGGAAGGGAATGCCGAACGCCTTGTGCTCGCGCTCATACCAGCCGGTGCCGATGCCGAGAATGACCCGCCCGCCTGACATCTGGTCGACGGTGGCCACCGCGTTGGCCAGGACGCCGGGGTGGCGGAACGTACCCGCGGTCATCAGCGTCCCGAGCTTGATCCGGGTCGTCTCGAGCGCCACGCCGGCCAGCGTCGTCCACGAGTCGGTGGGCCGGTACTCCGGATCGGTCGAGTCGATCCCGAGGTAGTGGTCGTTGCGGAAGAAGGCGTCGAGTCCGGCTTCCTCGGTGGCCTTAGCCATCCCCACGACGCGGTCGTAGGTGGCGCCATGACGCGGCTCCATCAGCACTCGGAGTTTCAACTCGCCTCCTGATCAGGTCGTGGCAGGGGGAACGGGGCCGGCCCGCCGCCGTCGAGGACGAGCATCTGGCCCGTCATGTACGCGGCGCCGTCACTGGCCAGGTAGCGGACGGCGGCGGCGATGTCGTCCGGCTGGCCGTACCGGCCCACGGGGAGGGCCCGGCCCCGGCGCTCGATCTCCGCGGCGACGTCAACTCCGGGATCGATGCTGAGCACCGAGCGGCTGGTGGCGAGCGCGCCCGGGGAGATCGCGTTGACGGTCACGCCCCACCCGGCCACGTCCATCGCCAGCGCTCGTGTCAGCCCGATGATCCCGGCCTTGGAGGCCGAGTAGGGGGTCGAGCGCGGCGCGCCGATCACGCCCGCCATCGAGGAGATGTTGATGATCCGGCCCCACTGCTGTTCGCGCATGGCCGGCACCGCCGCGCGGCACATGAGGTACGCGCCGCGCAGGTTGATGCGGATCACCTCGTCGAACACCTCGATCGGGATCTCGTCGATCACGTTGCGGTCGAGTCCCTGGGGCGCGGCCGCGTTGTTGACGAGGATGTCGAGGCGGCCGAACTGCGCGAGGGCCGTCTCGACCATCGCCTGCGCGTCGTGCTCATCGCCAATGTCGCCGAGCACCGAAACCGC
>DATJUA010000121.1:0-5092 GCA_035502815.1 Solirubrobacteraceae bacterium | reverse complement strand
TTGGCCGTCATCTCGAACTTCCACAGCGTCGTGTACAGCAGCGCCATGCCGAGCAGCGCGAGCAGGAAGGTGAGCGCCATCTTCGGTGGCAGGTTGGAGGTCTAACCCAGCACGCGGGGGTGCAGGTAGGGGCTCGCCAGGCGCACGGCGACGAAGTTCAACGGCACGAATGCTCCGCACGTGACCGCGAACACGGACGCGACCACCGACTGGCGGGCGGGGTCCTCGATCGAGAAGCGCAACGGCTGGTAGGTGGCGAACAGCAGCATGACGATCAGGAACGAGGTCAACGTCGGGTCGCTCCAGACCCACCAGTGCCCCCACGACGCCTTGGCCCAGATCGTGCCGGTGAGCAGCGTGCGGCGCAGCGCGCGCACGCGCATCCGGGTGCTCTTGGCCGCCATCTCGTACTTCCACAGCGTCACGTACAGGAGCGCCACGCCGAGCAGAGCCACCACGAAGGTGAGGCGCATCGGGCCGGGAAGGTTGCCACCGGTCAGCGTCAGGACCCGCGGGTGCACGTACGGCTGAGCCAGCCGGACCGCGATGAAATTCAAAGGCACGAACGCGCCGGCCACCACCGCGAACACGCTGGCATAGCGCGACTGGCGCTCGGGGTCCTCGATCGAGAAGCGCAGCGGCTGGTAGGTCGCGAACAGCAGCATGACGATCAGGAACGAGGTCAGCGTCGGATCGCTCCAGACCCACCAGTGACCCCACGATGCCTTGGCCCAGATCGTGCCGGTGAACAATGTTCCGATGCCGAAGATCAGGGCCATGTGGATCGCCACATAGGAGCGGATGTCCCATTTGCGCTCGCCGGTGCGCAGGTACATGGCGCCGAGGACCCCGCCGAACACGAATCCGCACAGCGCCGTGATGGCCAGCGGCACGTGGATGTAGAAGATCTTCTGGATGAAGCCCTGGTTGGCGTCGAGCGGCGCGTAGAAGAACACGAGCGCGAATGCCACGGTGATCGTCAGCACGGTGACGAGTGAGAGGCCGCGCAGCCCGCGGCCGTAAGTCTTCAAAGCCTTAGTCCTCCAGGAGAAAGTCGAATACGGCGTAGGAGAGGAGGGCGAATACCACATCATAAAGAGCCAGGATCGCCACCCACTTCCCGGGTGGAGCGCTAGACCCGTGCGTCGCGAGTAGCGGCCCCGTGCCGCGGGCCAGCGCGATCAGTGCCGGCAGCAGCAGCGGCAGGCCCACGATCGGGCCGATCAGGTCGCGCGCCCGGGTCTGGACGGCGATCGCCGAGACCAGCGTCCCGATCACCGCGAGTGCCACATCGCCGAGCGCCAGGACGGCGATCAGCCCGAGCAGCGGCGGGCCGAGCGACGGCCCCAGGAGCAGGAGCGCGAAGGCCGGCACGGCGATCACCTCGAGCACAACCAGGAACAGGAACAGCGCCGCCGCCTTGGCGATCAGCAGCGCGGAGCGGTCGACCGGGGCCAGCAAGAAGGCGTCGAACCCGCCCTGCTCGCGCTCGGCCACGAACAACCGGTTGATCCCGAGCATCGCCGCGAACAGCAGCGTGACGGTCAGCACGCCGGCGGCCTCCTGCCCTGCGATGGTCGCCTGGTTGAGACCGAAATGGAAGATCACGAAGGTGACGACGGCGAACAGGACCATCGCCGGCAACGTGTCGAGCCCGCGCAGCTCGAGCAGCAGGTCCTTGCGCAGGACCGTGACGACGGTGCTCCAAGAACTCGGTGCCCGCCCACCGGTCCCACCTCCTCGCTCGTCACGCATACAGCCGCTCGACCGCCGCCGGCTCAACCTTGTCGGGCTCGGTCAGGAAGGCCGCGCGCCCTTCGGACAGCCCTAGCACCAGGTCGGCTTCGCGCATCGCCGCGCTCGGATCGTGGCTCGTGAGCACCCGGGTGGCGCCCGACGCGCGCCCGATCAGGGGCGCGACGAGGTCGGTGGCGGCGGGATCGAGGTTGGCCAGGGGCTCGTCGAGGAGCAGCAGACGCGGGGCGTGCAGGACGGCCCGGCAGACCGCGAGTCGCTGCACCATGCCGCGAGACAGCAGCCGGACCGGCTCCTCGGCGCGCTCGTTCATCCCGACCGCGTCGAGCAGCTCGTCGACGCGGCGCGGCGGTATGCCGTGCAGCCGCGCCTGGTAGCCGAGGTTCTCGCGCCCGCTCAGGTCGCGGTACAGGAGCGGGTCGTGGGCGAGCAAGCCGACCCTGCCCCGGACCGCCCACGCGCGCCGGGGCAGCGGCTCGCCCAGCACCAAGACCTCGCCGGCGTGCGGTCGCAGCAGCGTGGCCAGGATCCGTAGCAACGTTGATTTCCCCGCGCCGTTTCGGCCCAGCACGGCCAGCGTGGCCCCGGCGGGAACCGAAACCGACACCTGTCGCAGCACGGTTCGCTCGCCGAAGTGGCGGACCAGCCCGCGCAGCTCAATGGCCGGGGGTTGGTCCACCTTCGTGCTGCAGCGTCGCCACGACGTGCCCCAGCGTCGGGCCGACCACCGGGAACAGCTCGCCGATCGCCTTTGGGTTGCCCGGGAAGTTGACGATCAGGGTGCGGCCGGCGATACCGGACACGCCTCGCGAGAGGATGCCCATCGGGGTGTGCTTCAGCGCCTCGGCGCGCATCGCCTCGGCGAACCCCGGCGCGTCGCGATCGATCACCGCCTTGGTCGCCTCGGGCGTCACGTCGTCGTGGGTGAAGCCCGTGCCGCCGGTCGTGAAGATCAGTGCCGCCCCGTCCCGGGCATAGCGCCGGAGCACCTTCTCGATCGCCTTGCGGTCATCGGCCACGACCTCACGAGCGATGATCTCCGCGCCGGCACCCTCGGCCAGCTTGGCCAGCGCCTCGCCCGAGCGGTCCTCGGTCGAACCGGCGGCGACGGACGTCGAGATGGTGATGATGGCGGTCTTCATTGGGAGGCAACCGTAGGGTACGGACGGATTACCCGTTCCGGCGGCTGGCCTGGTGCCGGTAGAGAGCAGGCAGCACGCGGAGGTCTTTCGGCCGCCCGGCGAGTTCCTTCGACCGGATCACGTCGTCAAGGTCCGCCACCAGGATCTCGACCTCGTTAACGATGAGGCGGTGGGCCCGGCGAACCAGCTCTGAGTAGCCCGTAAAGAAGCCCGCTGGTCGGAATTCGATGTCGAACTCGCCGAAACGGCAAATCAGGTTCCAGATGTCGGCGCGCCGCAGCGATCTCGCGTCGTGATCGAAAGGCAAACCGCCTTCATCCGGGCCGGTGCGGATTCGGGCGTCGAGTTCCTTTAGCGCCTCGGATAGCCGCTGGAGATTCTCAGCGGAATCCTCGGGGGTGAAGTCGATATCGCGCGTCGGAGCAATCGGCGCCTGCTGTGCGATGGCCGCGAACGCTCCGATGATGACGTAGCGGACACTATGCCGGTTGATGACGGAGACGATCGCAATCGCGTCGAGCTCGCCAGAGCCGACCGGGCGATCGTCTACGACGCCGCCGGCGCCGGAGTCGCCTGACGCCATGTTTCCGCCTGCCGGCCGTCGAGGAGCTCGACATTCTCGTCACCTGGCTCGGTTGGCTCGAGTCGCATCCGCAAGTCAAATCCCGCGGCGCGGAGCAGTCTCAGGAGCGTCGCCAACGTCGGCTGGCGCTTGTCCAGCTCGTACGCCGAGATCATGGTCGTAGGGACAGACGCCCGCTCGCCCAGCTCGCGCTGGCTCAGGCCTGCCTTCAACCGGGCCAGCTGCAGAAGCGCCGCAGCGGGAGTGGGAGTGTCAACATACGATTGTGTCATGATGCGATCGTATCATGACATTCGCCGCTCTTGCGAACGTTGCTTGACCCCCCATTCGGCGGTACTTAGCCGGTGCCGGCTTTGCGCTGTTAAGCCGACGTTATCCTGCCGCCGGTGCGTCTACTGGTAGCGCGAGCCCAGGCACCACTCGAGGGAGAGATCCGAATCCCCCCCTCGAAATACCACGCCCACCGAGCGTTGATGCTGGCGGCGCTGGCCCCTGGGCAGAGCCTCATCCGGGATCGCACGGCGGCTCGGCACGTGCAGTTCACCGTCCAGGCCCTCCGCGCGCTGGGAGCCACGATCGAACCGGCCGGACCCGGCTGGCGCGTCAGTGGCCGCGGGTTCGCGCCGGTCACCGACGAGGTCTCGGTGGGAAGCTCGGGGACAACGCTGTACTTCCTGATCGGCCTCGCCGCGCTGGGCGACCGTCCCGTTACGATCGTGGGTCAGCGGTACTTCCGCCGGCGCCCGATCGGTCCGCTCCTGCGGGCGTTGAAACGGATGGGCGTACGGCTGGAATACGAGGGCCAGCACCTGCCCGTCACCGTGTACCCAGGCCGGCCGCGCGGCGGGCGGATCCGGATCGACGGCACGCTCTCGCAGTGGATCTCGGGACTGTTGATGCTGGCCCCGTTCGCGCTGGAGCCGACGGTGATCGAGGTGCGCGGCGAGCTCAACGAGCGGCCCTACCTCGAGCTGACGCTCGAGATGATGCGCGAGTTCGGCCTCGAGGTCACCGCGCGCGAGGACTGGCGCGAGTTCTACGTGACCCCCGATCAAACGCCGAAGCCGACCGACGTGACCCTCCCACCCGACATTGGCTCGGCCATGTTCGGCCTCGCCGCGTGCACCCTGCACCCGTCGAAGGTGACCTTCCGCAGCCCCACCGTGATCGCGGGGCACCCGGAGGCTTCGGTGCTCGACAGCCTGATGGCCGCCGGGGTCCCGTTCCGGATCGCCTCCGACCTGCGCTCGATCTCGATGGATCACGACGGCACTCCGCCCGAGGGGGGTCCGCTCGACTGCCGCGACATCCCCGACATGGTCCCGATCCTGTCCGTCCTGGCCGCTCGGGCCCGCGGGCGCAGCGCGCTCGGCCACGTCGCCCACGTCCGCCTCAAGGAGTCAGACCGCGTCGCGTCGATGCTCCAGCTTCGCAAGATGGGCGCGAAGGTCGACTTCGACGGCAACGACATGACCTTCGAGGGCGTCCGGCAGCTGGAGGGCGCGAACCTGTCGTCGTTCAATGACCACCGCGTGCTGATGTCGCTGGCCGTGGCCGGATCGACCGCCACCGGCGTCACGGAGCTCTCCTACCCGCACGCCTACCGCATCTC
>DATJUA010000120.1:0-31440 GCA_035502815.1 Solirubrobacteraceae bacterium | reverse complement strand
GCGATCGTGCCGTCGTTGCTGACGGTCCCACCAGCGTTGTCAAACGAAGCATTGCTGTTCGTCAAGGCCAACGTTCCGCCGTCGCTCACGCTCACACCGCCGTCGTTGCTGATCGGGGCGCTGGCACCGGGGTTGTCCTCCAGCGTGCCGCTCAGAACGTCCAACTCCCCGCCCGACGCGTTCGTGACCGGAACCTGCAGGAAGTTCGCGGTGCCCAACGATGTGGCCTCCGACTCGACCGACCCGTCATTCGTGATCGAGCCGCTCCCCTCCAGGTACGCCGAAACGCCGCTGGTCTGCGTCTCCAGCACCAGCGACCCTCCCGGCTGGATCGTGCTGGCGGACGCGCCGGTCGACGAGACCGACAGCTGCGCGTTTGCGCTGGAGGCGTCAACCGTCAGGGTCGACGATGTTCCCGCGACGCCGCTGCCGAGGACCAGCGCGTCGATCGAGACGTTGCCGGTCAGTGTGACCGACGCCCCGTTCGTCTCGATGCAGGCAACCGACGTGGAGCTATCGGGAATGCCGCCGCTCCAGTCGCTCGCATCGTTCCACGAGCCGGCCCCACCCATCCAGCTCGAGGTGCATGTCGGCTGCGCCGAACCTCCGGCCGCGAATCCCCCGAGGACGGCTGCCGACACCACCGCGACGCCAAGCAGCCTTCTCGCCCATCTCGATCCGAGCCCCAACTTCATGCTGCCGGCATCGTCACCTGAGGGCGTCACACGAACGTCACAGGCGGCTTTAGATCACGCGGCGAGCGTCTCCTCGAAGTCTTCGAGCTCGGCGGGTAGGGGCACGCCGAGCCCGGCGAGCGTCGAGCGCGCGCGGCGCAGGACGCTGAGCGCGGCGCCCCGCCGCCCCTGCTCGTTGAGGATCGACGCGACCTTCAGGTAGCGGTCTTCGTCGTGCGGCGCGAGCTCGATCGTTCGCTCGACCATCCGCCTCGCCTCGTCGAGATCACCTCGGTGGACCGCCGCGCCCGCGCACACGTCGAGGAGCTCGAGCATCGTCCGCCGTGCCGCCTCGCGGGGCGCGTCGGCCCACTCCTCGTACAGATCGTGCGGGAGCAGGTCGCCCCGGTAGCGGGCGATGGCCGACCGGGCGACCGCGACGGCGGCGGATGGATCGCCGGACGACAAGGCCAGCGCCTGCCGGGATTCCTCCTGGAACTGGACCAGGTCCACGCGCACGTTCGGCGTCAAGCACAGGAGCTCGCCCTCACGCTGGACGACGTCGTCGGCGGCCTCACGCAGGCGCCCCAGGACCGTCCGAAGCCGGTTGCGCCCGGCGGCTGGATCCGAATCGGGCCACAGCGCCTCGATCGCCTGCTCGGTGTGGATACGGCCACCGCTGACGGCGACGAGCTTGATCAACTGAGCGGCCTGCCCGCTGCCCAGCGGGAGCGCACGCCCACCCTCGGTCAGCTCGAACCGGCCGAGCAGCGCCAGCGCGACCGGCAGCGAGGAGCCCTCCAGCGCCCGCGCGGCGGGCGAGCCGGTCTCGACCGCCAGGGCCAGCAGCGCCTCGGACAGATCGCGTTCCCGAACCAAAGGAAGCTCGGGCGCTCCCAGCCGCGCCGCCTCCTCGAACGCCCGAGCCGCGAGCGCGCCGGCGACCTGGTCGCCGCGCCGAAGCGCGGCGTAGGCGCGCAACAGCGTGACCCGCCAGAACTCCCTGGGCACGATCCCGCGGTCGGGAACCGCCAGCAGTCGCTCTTCCGCCAGCGCGGCATCGCCGTGCCGAGCCAGCAGCGCGCACTCGGCCATCGCGATCAGCCGCGCCGCATCGCCCGGGTCCGCTTGCGCCCGCTCGAGGTACTCCCAGGCCAGAGCGGTGTGCTCGACGCGCGCCAGCGACTCGGCCGCGTCCGCGAAGAAGTCAAAGCGTCCGTGATCCCACCAGTCGGCGCGGTTCGCCTCGGCCTGCTGGACGTGGTCGAGCGTCGCCTCGGCGTCGCCGCGCATCGAGGACTGGATGGACCGCTCCCAATGCACATAGGCGACCTTGTTGGCGGGGTCGGGAAGTGTGCGGGCGATCCGCAGTATCTCTTCGAAGTCCGCCTCGGCCTCCTCGTAGCGGCCCAGCTCGCCCAGAACCTTGGCTCTGAACAAGAGCACCGACGTGTAGCGCCGGGGGTTGTCGAGCGACAGAGCAAGTCCCTCGTTCAGCAGCGCGAGCGCGGGCAGGGGCCGCCCGAGGTCGAACTCGATCCACACGGCGCGGTACGGAGTCAGCGCAGCGGCCGCGGCGCGCTGGCCGAGGCTCAGCAGGATCTCCCACGCCTGATCGAAATAGCTCGCGGCTTCACGCATCCGGGCCACCGACCGGCGTCCGCCCTCATCCGAGCGCCACCAGACCGCCTTGCCGATTACCGACAGCGCGCGCGCTCGCGTGAACTGCTCGGTCTCCGTCGCCGCCGCGAGAACCCGCCGGGCGAGGTTCTCGGCCTGTTCGGGCGTGGTGCCGTCGAGCGCCAGGTCGGTCGCGATCTCGGCGTCGACGGCGCGGCGCAACGCCGGCCGGTCGGCCTCGCGGACGGCGCCGTCGAGCCGCTGAAGGAAACCCGCCCGGCGCTGAAGGAGATTTGCCGCATGGCAGCTGCGCACCGCGTGCAGCATCACGGCCGGGAAGCGGTCGAGCACCGGGTCGGGAATGCGATCGACTACCGACAGGAGCTCGAGGACCTCGATCTGCTCGATCTGGCGCGGCTCCGCCTCGGCCAGCAGCTCGGCGGCCGCCTCGCCCTCGCCCGCCCCGAGCAGCATCTGGAGGGCCGCCGTCAGCTGTCCCCGGCGCTTGTAATGCTCGGCGGCGCCGGCGAGCGTCGCCGGTTCGGGCGCACCGAGCTCGGCGAGGTGGTCCCGGACCGGACCGGGTAGCTCGTACCAGCCGGTTCCGGTGGCCGTGAGCGGAAGGCCCAGCCCGACGACGCGGTCGAAGAACCCCTCTTCGCCGGTGAGGGCTGCCAGCAGCTCGCGGTCAAGCAGCGGAAGCGGGGCCAGAGCGGCCAGGCGCGCGCGGTCGGGTCCGAGGGCCACGAGCAGCTCCTCGAGGATCGCGCCGACCGGGTCGGCCGCGTCACCCGCCTGGGCCGCCACCGCGCGGACCGATCGTTCGCTGTGCTTTGCCCGCGAGGCGGCGAGCACCGCCGCGGCGGTCCAACCACCCGACAGCGTGTCCAGCAGCCGTCCGTCCTCACTGGAGACCTCGAGTCCGAACCCGGAGCGGCACAGCTCGAGCGTCTCCTCGGGTCGCAGGGCGAGGTCGGCGGCGGTGAGCTGCACGGACTCGGCCCGGCGAAGCCGCTCGGCTCCTTCCGGCAGCCGGCGCGTGAGCACGGCAAGCCGCTGCGGCGGCTTGACCTGGCTGGCGATGCGGTCGATCAGCACCCCGGCGTCGCGCGTGGCGTTGTGCGCGTCGTCGATCACGATCGCGCAAGACTCGCCTTCCAGGGCAGCGAGCATCGCGTCGACCGCCCCGACCGGGTCGGCGCCGGCCTGAGCCATCAATCCGGTCGCGTCGGCAAACCCAGCTCGCCCAACTGCGCCGTGCAGTCGCGCGGCCAGCAGCGCCGCCGATACCTCGCCGGGCTCGAGCAGCACTTCGATCGGCACCGCGCCCCACGCCTCGAGGAGCTCGCCACCGAGCACCGTCTTCCCGTAACCGGCCCCGGCCTCGACGACGACGACCATCACGTCCTCACCGGCACATCGCTCGGTCAAGCGGGGACGGGGAACGTGGTGAGGCGGCAGCCTGCTCATCGAACGTACGCGAGGCAAGCCGTCGAGCGCCCTCGCCCCGGGGACCTCGCTCGCGACGCTAAGTCTTTCATAGCTTTGGACAGGCGTCACGTCCTTGCACCGGCTTCGCTAGCTTCCAGCCCCATGGCCACCGCAAACGTCCTCAAACCCGACTTCGCCACCCAGCGGGGTCACTTCATCTTCACCGACGACCACGAGCAGCTGCGCGAATCGATCCGCCGCTTCGTGATCAAGGAGCTCCAGCCCCACGCCGAGGAGTGGGAGGAGACGACGTTCCCCGACTGGGTGTTCGAGCGAATGGGAGAGCTCGGGTTCCTCGGGCTCGACAAGCCCGTCGAGTACGGAGGCCAGGGCGGCGACTACTACACGACGCTCGTGCTCGCCGAGGAACTCGTGCACGCGCACTGCGGGGGCCTGGGGATGGGCGTCGCGGTCCAGACCGACATGACGATTCCGCCGATCCTCAAGTTCGGCACCGAGGAGCAGAAACAGCAGTGGGCGGTGCCGGCGATCGCCGGCAAGCGCATTCTGTGTCTCGGGATCACCGAGCCGGATGCCGGATCCGACGTGGCCGGGATCAAGACCCGCGCCGTGCGCGACGACTCGGCCGGCGAATACGTGATCAATGGATCCAAGACGTTCATCACCAACGGCCACCGCGCGCACGCGATCGTGCTCGTGACCAAGACAGACGTTGATCTGGAATCCCCGCCCACCCATGACGGGTTCACCCTGTTCCTGGTCCCCATGGACTCCCCCGGGGTTATCCGCGAGAAGCGCCTGGAGAAACTCGGCATGCACGCCTCGGATACCGCGCTGCTCGCCTTCCAGGACGTCCGCGTGCCCGAGTCAGCGGTGCTTGGCCAGATCGGCAAGGGCTTCTACCACATCATGTGGGAGCTCCAGGGCGAGCGCCTGATCGGCGCCGCTGGGTCAGTGGCCGGTGCCCAGCAGGTGTTCGATCGTACGCTCGAGTACGCCAAGCAGCGCACCGCGTTCGGCCGCCCGATCGGCCGCTTCCAGGCCATCCGCCACAAGTTCGCCGAGATGGCGACCAAGATCGAGACCGCGCGCCAGATGGTCTACACGACCGCCTGGCGCTTCCAGAACGGCCAGTACCCGGTCCGCGAGATCACCATGGCGAAGCTGTACGCCGCGCGGATCGCCGTGGAGGTGGCCGACGAGTGCATCCAGATCCACGGCGGCAACGGCTACATGAAGGAGTACGGGATCGAGCGATCCTGGCGCGATCTGCGCCTGAACCGGATCGGCGCGGGCTCGGACGAGATCATGCTCGAGGTCATCGGGCGCTCGTACGGTCTCTGAGGCTCCACGAGCTGGACGAATTGCCTATCGCTACGGCGTCCGCCGGCCGATACATTGCTGGCCGCGAAAGCGACATCGGGTCGCAGACGTTGGATTGGGGGCAGGGCGCGCTCGGTGCGCCGGCATCACGCCGGTTGACCGCGTGCGACCACGGGCGCGCCGCATGAACTGGTAAACGCAGCGCCCTCTTGGCGCGGGCCGAAGAAACCGAGGTAGGGGAATCCTTTCACTGTTCAAATCGCCGCAACTGCGGCGATTCTTCATCGCGCAGCTCCAATCCGAGCTCGGAACCGGTGCCGCTTACGTCGCGCTCGTGCTCGTCGCCTACCAGCGCCTTCACTCGGGCTGGGCGATAGCGCTCGTCCTGCTCGCCGACTTCCTTCCCGGGATCGCTCTGGGTGCCGTGTTCGGTGCGCTCGCCGACCGGGTTCCGCGAAAGCACATGCTGGTGCTCGCCGACGTGCTGCGCGCCGGCGCGTTCATCGGGCTCGCGGTGACCGGGTCCTTCGCGGGCACGATCGCGCTTGCGCTGGTGGCCGGCGTCGGCACCGCGATGTTCCGCCCCACCGCGAACGCCGCCCTTCCCGGAATGGTGAGCGACGAACAGCGCTCGGCCGCCACCGCGCTGTACGGCGCCAACTTCAGCATCGGTATGACGGTCGGGCCCGCCCTCACCGCGCTGGTCGCGCTGTTCGGCTCCCCAAGCATCATGCTCGCCGCCAACGGCGCGACATTCGTCGTCTCAGCGGTATTGCTGAGCACCATTCGCTTCGGCGCCGGGTCCCGCTCGCCCGCCGCCTCCGAACCGGACGACGACCGCCCATCGCTGTGGGCGGCCACCATCGAAGGAGTCCGCTCCGCCGGGCGGATGCCCGGAGTGCCGCTGCTGTTGCTGATCGGCGCCGCCGCCATTCTCGCCGGAGGCTTGATGAACGTCGCCGAGCCGATGCTGGCCACCGGTCCGCTCCACGCCGGTAGCTCCGGCTACTCGGTGCTCGTCACGGTGTACGGCGCGGCGATGGCGGCGGGCTCGGTGGCCAGCGCTCGCGCCGGCTCGAGCGTCGCCCGGCTACGCCGCTGCTTCGTCATCGGGCTCGCCCTCCAGGGCGTAGGCATGATCGGCTCGGCCGCCGCGCCCGACCTCGCGTGGGCGATCGGCAGCTTCGCGCTGACGGGCGCGAGCAACGGACTGCTTGCCGGACCCGAGGTGCGCCTGCTTCAAGAACTAGCGGGCGAACGGATGCTCGGGCGGGCGTTCGGACTGCGCGACATGCTTGGCAACCTGGCGTTCGTGGTCGCGTTCCTGAGCGCCGGGGTGGTGCTCGACGCTCTCGGGGTACGCGCCGTGTTCATGGCCGGGGGAGCCGGCCTCGTCGTTCTGGCGCTCGTCGGCTCGTTGCGGTTCCGCCCGGTACGCGCCGCGGACAAGTTGCCGGCCGTGGCCGAGCCGGCCTGAGACCGGGGAAACAAAAGGCCCGCCTCGCGCTGGCGCGAAGCGGGCCTTAGGCGGGGTCGGCTCAGCCAACCCTTGCGAGAGCTACTTGGTCATGACCGACTCATGTGCGGGTCGACGAAGACGTCGTCGATGTTCGACGAGCCGGTTAGCGCGGTGAACTTGAGGGCCACCTGAGGCGTCCCCTCCGCGAGCAGCCCGTTGACGATGCCCTGCACCGCCGAGGCGGTCAGCATCTGCGCCGACGGGGACCATTTCAGGGTCAGCGCGACGGCACCGATCGGGATCGTGACCGGTCCGAGCAGCGGCTCCTTGTAAACGACCGATACCAGCACCGTCGAGAGCAGGCTGTTGTTCTTGACGAAGAACCGGAACGTCGGATACGCGGCGTCGACGCACGTGTACGGCGACTGCACGCTCCCGCCGGCCGGCAGGTACAGGGAGTACTTCCCAACCGAGCCGGTGGCGCCGAACGGCTCGCTCCCCGGCACGATGGCCGCACCCCCGGAGGTCGTCCAGCCGGCCAGGCCCCCTTCGAAGTCACCCCCGGGAACGAGCTTGTAGAAGTTGGAGTCGCCCCAGGGAAGGAACGGCTGGGTAAGCGTGGCGTTGTCGCACGCATCCGTCTCAATCAGTCCCGCAGCCCTTGCGGATGTGACGGGGATAACGGCGAGTGCCAGACCGCAGAGCATGCCCAACAAGAGCAGGCGCCGCGGAAAACGTAGGGACGCAGGAATGAACAAGTAGAGCCCTCCTTGGCTTTACTGGCAGCCGAGCTATCTCACGCCCCGTGAGACCTCTGGCTTTGCGTCCCCGGCTCGCGCCAGGTTTGCCCTTTTCAGTTGGGTTACGCCCACCTCATCGGTGCTCGCGATCTGCCACCGCAGCGGCACGCCAAAACCTGGACACTCGTACGAGGAATGAGGAGGTTTGGGTCAGAACGCTAACGCGCGTAGCGCCTGCGCTCGATATCTCAGCCGAGATGTCATTCGAACCAAGCTTCGAGGACCAGGAACTGCTGGCCGATACGTTCGAGCGCGAGGCGGCACGGATGTCCGCGCGCGAACTGTTCGCCTCCGGGCTGATCGGCGCCGCGTTCGCCGCGGCGCTCGTCGCGATCTGGGTGCTCCATCCGCCGCATGCCTTCCCGATTGCGCCGGCGCTCATCTGCTTCGCGATCCTCGTGCTGGCGATGCTCGTGCGCTTCGACACCCCGCTCGGGCTCGCCCCGGCGACGCAGCTCGGATTCGTCCCGCTGCTGTTCGCGTTGCCGCTCGCAATCGTCCCGATCGCCGTCGCGCTCGCGATGGCCATCTCGTGGCTGCCGGACGTCAAGGCGGGTGAGCTGCGGCCCGCCAGGCTGCTCCTCGTCCCGGTCAATTCCTGGTTCGCCGTTGGCGCCGTGGCCGTACTCGCAGTCGCTCGCACCGACCCGTATCACGCCGGCGCGGCGCTGCTCGTCGCCGCTCTCGCGGGGCAATTCCTCGCGGACTTCGTCGTTTCCTCGCTGCGCTTCGTGATCGTCCGCGGCGCTTCGGTCCTCTCGGTGCTGCGCGCCTCGTGGGTCTACGCGATCGACGCCGCGCTATCCGGCATCGCCCTCGTCGTGGCCGAGAATGTCCACGGGACGAGCTTGGCGCCGCTCGGGCTCGTGCCGCTGCTGGGGCTGCTTGCCGTGTTCGCCCACGAACGCCACAAGCGGCTCGAGAGCACGCTCGAGCTGAGCAACGCCTACCGCGGCACCGCGCTCGTGCTCGGTGACGTGATCGAGGCCGACGACGGCTACACGGGCGAGCACTGCAAGAGCGTCGTCAGCCTGGCCATCGAGATGGCCGAGCATCTCAACCTCGGCGCGGAGCGCCAGCGCAACCTCGAGTTCGCCGCGCTCTTGCATGACGTCGGCAAGATCGCCATCCCCAAGGAAATCATCAACAAGCCCGGCAAGCTTGATCCGTATGAATGGGACGTCATCAAGACCCACACCGTGGAGGGCCAGAAGATGCTCGACCGGGTTGGGGGGTTCATGCGCGAGGTTGGCCTGATCGTTCGCGCCCACCACGAGCGCTGGGATGGCAACGGCTACCCGGATGCGCTGGCCGGTGAGCAGATCCCGCTCGAGGCACGGATCATCTCGTGCTGCGACACGTGGAACGCTATGCGTACCGACCGCCCGTACCGGCGGGCGCTGTCCTACGAGGTGGCGGTGGCCGAGCTCGTCTCGAACGCAGGCAAGCAATTCGACCCTCACGTCGTCGAGACATTCCTGGCGCTCGTGGCCCCCCGCGACCTCCCCCAGCCGGCGCCGGCGCACGTCGCGACTGGACCCGTGAGGTCCGGGGCGGGGCTCGTCGCGCACCTCGGCTAAAGGCGCGATGGCCGCGCCGGGCCCCGTCTGACCGCGTAGGAGCGCGGGATCCGGCAAACCTCTCTATTCTTAGATATTGCTGGTTATTGCCGAAGCACCGTTTTGCGGTGTGATTCTGATAATCTGAGTTCTGCTCCGGAGGTCTGCCCCCGTCCCGGAAGACTGCCTCCGCTCCGCCCAGGAGCGGCCGCTCTCGCGAGCGGTTCCCGCACGGCGACTCTCGCGAGCGGCGCCCGCACGGCGAAAGTCCGAGAACCAGCTCGGTTGGGTGAGAACATGACCGTGACCCTGACAGCAAGCACTGGTGCGAAGATCCTCGTGTGGCGCGAGAAGGACATGTTCGCCGCACTTCGAGCCGGCGGTTCGGAGGAGGCCCAGATCTGTCTGGGGATCGACCTGTTCGAGGTGATCGCCGAACTGGCCGGACTCGATCTGGACGACTCCGACCAGTCCGAGGAGGCCACTCGCCTGGCCGACGGCGCGCGCCAACGGCTCTCGTCTCTGCCCACTCAGCAGCGACACCGGTGAGCGGGAGGGCGGCCGCCAGGGCCGCCCGCTTGCCGTGCGCCGGCGAGCCCAACGGGAGAGTCAATCCGAATCCGGGTAATCACGGCGGGTGATGGAGTCCATGCGTGGTCAGCTGTTGGTCGCCGGGCCGGCCCTGCTCGATCCCAACTTCTGGCGGACCGTGGTGCTGATCGTCGAGCACACCGAGGAGGGCGCGCTGGGCCTGGTGCTCAACCGGCCGTCGGAGACCAGCGTCGGCGAGGCCGTGCCCCAGCTCGGCGAGCTGCTTGACCCCATGGAGCAGCTGTTCATCGGCGGGCCGGTCCAGCCGTCGGCGGTGATCGTCCTGGCTGAGTTCGAGGACCCGACCGATGCCGCGCTGCTCGCCTTCGACGATGTCGGCGTGCTGGGAACCGGCCCCGCCTCCGAGGAACTATCGGCCGGCGTTCGCGCCGGGCGGGCGTTCCTGGGCCACGCCGGCTGGGGGCCGGGGCACCTCGACGGCGAGCTCGAGCGGGGCGACTGGATCGTCGAGCCCGCGCGCCTCCAGGACGCATTCGCCGAAGAGGCGAAGGGGCTGTGGTCGCGGGTACTCACGCGCAAGGGCGGGAGCTATGCCCTGGTGGCGCGGATGCCCGCTGATCCTTCAATGAACTGACCGGGTTGGCGGCGCTCGAGCGCCGCGCCGGCGGCCGCGCGGGCATCTACGATCAAGCTCATCGTGCACGATCACTCGCACGGGCACGACCACATTCACGCCAGTCGCGACGCCGATCGGCGCTCGCTCGCGGTGGCGCTGGCCCTGATCCTCGCGTTCATGGCGGTCGAGATCGTGGCCGGGATCCTGGCCTCATCGCTGGCGCTGCTCTCGGACGCCGGACACATGCTGACCGACGCAGCGGCACTCGCGATCTCGCTGGCGGCCGCGCGCCTGGCCACCCGCCCCGCCTACGGCGCGATGACCTACGGGCTGGGACGCGCCGAGATTCTGAGCGCCGCGGCGAACGGCCTCACGCTGCTCGTCCTCGCCGGCTTGATCGTCTACGGCGCGATCGTTCACCTCGCGTCACCGCCGGCGGTCCGGGGTGGCGTGGTTCTGGGAGTCGCACTAGCGGGCATCGTCGTCAATCTCGTGGCGGCGCGAGTTCTCGCCGGCGGTCACGGCGACGGCCACGGCCACGGCCACGGCCACGCGCGCAGCCTGAACGTCGAGGGCTCCTACCGGCACATCCTGACTGACCTGTACGGGTTCATCGCGACGGCGATCGCGGGCGGGGTGATCCTGGCTACGGGGTTTGACCGGGCCGACGCGATCGCGTCGCTGCTCATCGCGGCGCTGATGCTGCAAGCTGCCTACCACCTGCTGATGGCATCCGGTCGGGTGTTCATGGAAGCCGCGCCAGCCGGGCTCGACCCCGATCAGGTCGGGCACGAGCTGGCTGCCCACCCCGGGGTGGTCGAGGTGCACGACCTGCACGTGTGGGAGGTCACCTCGGGGTTCGCCGCGCTTTCGGCGCACGTCGTGGTGCGCGCCGACGACGACTGCCACGAGCTTCGCCGGTCGCTCGAGCGGTTGCTCGAGGAGCGCTTCGACATCCACCACACCACGCTTCAGGTAGACCACGAGGCGGCGCCGCTCCAGATCGAGGTCGCGCCCCGGTCCGGCGCCGAGTGATGGGGTAATGCGCCGCCTTCGCTCGACGGTAGACTCGCCACCTCGATGAAGGTCGTCAAGCCTGGTCCGGATCACGATGTCCCGCGCGGCGTGGTCGGCGGGAGCGAAATATCGCAGGCCACCACCGGCGCCCAGAACATCTACATGGCGGTGTTTCGCGTGCCGCCGGGCGCGCAGTCCCGGGCCCATTACCACGAGAACTGCGAGAGCACCGCGTACATGCTGTCGGGCTCGATGCGGGTCAAGTGGGGCGACCACCTCGAGCAAGAGGTCGTGCTCGAGCCCAGGGACCTCCTGTACGTCCCGCCGCGCGTGACCCACGTGCTCGAGAACGTGTCCGACACCGAACCGGCCGAGTACGTCGTGGCCCGCGACTCCCCACTCGAGGATGCCGTGATCGTGCCCTGGGCCGAGGCCCCGGGAAGCACCCTGGCCGGCTAGTAGCCGCCGGGGTCGAGCACTACGTAGTTACCGTCGTCTAGCACGATCACGCCACCGTGGGGGAGCATCCGGTCGGCCTCGGCCGGCCCGGCCAGGAGCGCCGCCTTGCTCAGCGCCTCGGCTGCCATCGCGGTCGGGGCGAGCGCCGTGACCTGGACGACGCCGGTGAACGCCGGCCTGCCCGTCGCCGGGTCGAGCAGGTGATGGGCCGGCCCTCCGTCGGACCCGAACCAGCTTCGCTTGCCGATTCCGCTCGTGGCGACGCCGCCTGACCGCAGCCGGAACGTGTGCACGATCCCGTCGTCGAACGGGCTGGCCACATGCACCTCGCGCTCCGGCGCGAGCCTTCCGCCGAGCCGCAGGTCCCCAGCGCATTCGACGACGAACGCCTCGTGGGTCGCCAGCGCCGCTGCAAGCTCATCGGCGAACACGCCTTTCGCGATCCCGCCCGGATCGATGCGCACGCCGGGCGGACGCGTGACCGTGCTCGTCCGGCGGTCGGTCCGCACGCTGCGCCAGTTCTGCTGGGACGACGGTCCGCCCGGGTGTCGCGCGGGTGCCTGAGCGAGCGCGTCGATCAGCGGCAGGCCGGGCTGGTCGAAGTGCCCGTCGTATCCAGCGTGCTCGATCTGATCAAGCAGCGTCGGATCGACCAGGCCACCGGTCGACTCGGCGGCCCGAATCGCGGCCTCGACGACGCGCCGCATCATCGCGCTCACGTGCACGATCTCCGCAGGGTTGGCGTTCAGCCGCGCGAGCTCGCTATCGGCTTGGAAGCGCGAAAACTGATCGTGCCACTCGAGTAGCCGCGTGCGGGCGACGATCACCGCGGCCGCCGCCTCGTGCGCCAGCGGGTCGGCGACGATCACCGTGCACCGCGATCCGAAGCAGGCGAATGTCTCTCGCTGTTCGACGGACGGGGCGAGGGTGGCGCTCATGATTGGCTCGTCGTGACGCTGCTCACGGTGGCGCTCGAGCCGTTGGTCTGTGAGCTTGACGTGGTTGTGGTCCCCGAGCTGGTCGTGGTCGTCGCGGAGGAGTTCTTGGCCAGCGCGGGATCGTGTCCCGACACCAGCACGATCGTGATCAGCAGCCAGCTGGCGACGAACAAGGCGAGCGAGCCGGCGATGATGCGCCGGCGAATCGTCCGGACGCGCGCCAGCCGCATCTTCCGGATCGCCTGGCCGCGGGCGCGCGCGGCGGCGGGGTCGTGATCGGTCATCTGTCCTGTACCTCGCGGTCGTGGTCGGGTGAGTCGAACATGCCCGGTCAGCTTCGGACCTGCTCGTAGCACCCGCGTGAGCGAGCGCTAAGAGATGCATATGAGTGCGCCCCGGCGCTACCCGAGGTCGAACAGGCAGCCGTCGAAATACTCACCGGCGGGCGAGACGAGGTAGGCCACGAGCTCGGCCAGCTCGTCGTCACGGGTGTGAGGACCCGGGGCGATCGCCACCGCCGTCACGCCGTAGCGCGCCCACTCGACCGACAGCGTGCGAGCCAGGTTCTCGAGCGCCGCCCGTACCGCCGGGGCGAATGGGCCGGCGTCCGGCCGGGGAGCTATCAGCACGACCTTGCCGGCGCCGGCCGGGATCAGGGCGCCGGTGGCCACCGCCCGCGTCGCCACCCACGCCCGCTCGGTCGCCTCGCGCAACGCCGCCTGGCCGCCCCCGCTGAAGGCTGGTCCAGCGTCGTAGAGCACCGCGTCGATCGGCCCCGCGGCATCCGCCCACGCGCGGGCCGCGTCCTCGTCGAGCGTCGCGTCGAGGTCGAGGATCCGTGCGCCCAGGCCGCCGAGCGCGGCGGCGAGGGCGGGTGATGGGATGCCGGCGAGCACGACCGCGCGACCCGACAGCAGACCCTTACGCAGGACGGTCATCGGGAGCGGACCGTACCCGGTGACGCGGCCATCATCGCCAGGTAGCATCGGCGCGTCGAGCGAGAAGGAGGGAACAGGATGCTGTCCTACGCCCAGGGGGTCTGCCCCGAGCCGTTGCTCGGGGAGACGATTGGCGCCAACCTCGACCGGACGATCGCGCGCGTCCCCGACGCCGAGGCGCTCGTGTCCCACCGCCAGGGCGCGCGGTACACCTACGCCCAGTTTGGCGAGGCCGTCGACCGGCTCGCCGGCGGGCTGCTCGCGGCCGGCCTGCGCCCAGGCGACCGGGTGGGAGTATGGAGCCCGAATCGCGCCGAGTGGGCCCTGATCCAGTACGCGACCGCCAGGGCGGGCGTGATCCTGGTGAACATCAACCCGGCCTACCGCACAAGCGAGCTCGAGTATGCGCTTGGCCAATCCGGCTGCCGCTGGATCTTTGCCACCCAGGAGCTCAAGGGCTCGGACTTCGTGGACATGGTCGACCACGTCCGGCCATCGCTTCCATCGCTCGAGCGCGCGGTCTTCTTCGACACCCCCGACTGGGAAGAGGTCGCCTCCGGCGCCGGCTTCAGCGGTGATCTCCATGCGCTCGCCGAACAGCTCGACTTCGACGACCCGATCAACATTCAGTACACGAGCGGCACGACCGGCTTCCCCAAAGGAGCCACGCTCACCCACCACAACATCCTCAACAACGGCTACTTCGTGGGGCTCCTGCTCGGCTACAGCGAGCGCGACAAGGTCTGCATTCCGGTGCCGCTGTACCACTGCTTCGGCATGGTGCTCGGGAACCTGGCCGCCACCTCGCACGGGGCCTGCATGGTCTATCCGGCCGAGACCTTCGAACCCGCCGCGACGCTCGAGGCCTGCGCGCAGGAGCGCTGCACGAGCCTCTACGGCGTGCCGACGATGTTCATCGCCGAGCTGGCCCACGAACGCTTCTCCGAATTCGACCTCGACTCGTTGCGCACCGGGCTCATGGCCGGCTCGCCGTGTCCGATCGAGGTGATGAAGCGCGTCAGCTCGGAGATGGGAATCGACGAGATCAGCATCGCGTTTGGCATGACCGAGACCTCGCCGGTCACGACCCAGGTGCGCTGCGACGACACGCTCGAGAACCGTTGCGGGACGGTGGGCGAGGCTTCGCCCCACGTCGAGATCAAGATCATCGACCCCGCCACGGGCCGGACCGTGGCGCGCGGCGAGCGCGGCGAGTTCTGCGCCCGCGGATATGTCGTCATGCAGGGCTACTGGAACGACGCCGAGCGCACGGCGGAATCGATCGACGTCCATCGCTGGATGCACACCGGGGACCTGGCCACGATGGACGACGAGGGTTACGTGCGGATCGTCGGTCGGATCAAGGACATGGTCATCCGCGGCGGCGAGAACGTCTACCCCCGAGAGATCGAGGAGTTCCTCTACACGCACCCGGCGATCGCCGACGTCCAGGTGATCGGCGTGCCCGATGAGCGCTACGGCGAGGAGCTGATGGCCTGGGTGATCGCTCGCGCCGGCGCGAGCGTCACCGAGGAGGAGATCCGCGGATACTGCAAGGATCGGATCGCGCGCTACAAGATCCCCCGCTACGTCAAGCTCGTCGACTCCTTCCCGATGACCGTCACCGGCAAGGTGCAGAAATTCAAGATGCGTGAGGCGGCGATCGAGGAGCTCGGGCTGGGCGAGGCGGCCGCGATCGCGACCGCATGACGTGCTCCGCCTGGCGTCCTACCGGATGACAGGTGCCGACGCTGCGGCCGTCCTGCCCGCAGCGCCGGCTTGTGCAGGACCCTTCTTCCCCCCTCGGTAGCTGCGAAACCTAACTAACGCTGAGGCTCGGCCGGGGCGACCGCTTGGGGCTGCCGGAGCCGCGAGAGCTGTGCCCGCGCCGCTCGTCGCGCACCGCGCGCGCCGCCGCGCTCGAGCTCGGCGTGGAGCTCCTTCATCCGCGCGAGGATGTAGTCCGCCACCTCCTGCTGCTGCTCGCGGCTTGACTGCTCCACCGCATCGAACCGGAATGGGTCGCCGTACTGGACGATCACCTTCGGGAACTGGAGCCGTTTCCAGTTGCGCACCTGGTAGGAGCCGAGGACCGCCACCGGAACCACCGGCGCCCCCGACTCGAGCGCGAGACGGCCGATCCCCGGCCGGGCCTCGTCGGCGATCTTCCCGGTGCGCGACCGCCCCCCCTCGCAGTACATGACGACGGCGCCACCGCGGGCCAGAATGCGGAAGGCGGTGATGAACGTCTCCTCGTCGCTATAGCCGCGCCGGACCGGGAACACCCCCCCATGGCTGAATATCCAGGCGCCAACGCCCTTGAACAGCTGGGACTTACCCATGAACTGGACCCGCCGGCGGATGAACGCGCCGGTGAAGAAGTGGTCCATGAACGAGGCATGGTTGGGCGCGAGGATGACGGGCCCGTTGGGCACCTTCTCGCTCCCAAAGCCACGCGCGCGGTAGGCGATCAGTGCCCACATGACGGTCAGCACGCGAGTTGGTTCGTACACCTTGGCCTCGGGCGGGTGATCCCGGACCAGCGCGTGGTAGCGGTCGAAGTGCTCCTTCGGCCTGGGGTCCTTGTAGACCTGCGGCTTTAGCTCGACGTCGGGCATGGCAGGGTTTGTCGCCCCGTTACCCGGTGAGCGGAAGGACCATCGCGGGCTTCTCGATCTGGTGGTCCTCGGTAGTGGCGATCACGCCGGTCCCGATCGCGAAGAACTCGATCACGTGCGAGCCCCAACCGTGGCTGCGCTCGATGATCCGCGCGCCGACGATGCCGCCCGCCCGGAGCTCGTCGGCCTCCCGCCCCATCCGCTCCATAGCCAGCTCGCGCGCCTCGTACAGCGCCTGGGTGTAGTTGGGCATCTCGACGTTGCGCCCCACCTGCTTGAGCGAGGCCAGCATCCCCTGGCGGCCCACGTGGTAGACGCAGTTGCCCATAACCAGGCCGACGGGCCGGTACCCGGCGCGGAGCAGCGTCGCGAAGTCCTGCCCGCTCAGATCGCTCGTGAACGGCCGGCCGCTGGGCGCGCGGTGCAGCTCACCGCCTTTGTGCTTCACGGCGGTTCCCACCGCGATGAACTCGGCCAGGTCGGCGCCCCACTCATAGCGGCCGATGTCGAGCCGGACCCCGACGATGCCGTCGGCGCCGAGCTGGTCGGCCTCCTCCTCCATGCGCGTCATCGCCAGGTCGCGCGCGTGGTACATGGCCTGAGTGAGCACGCCGAGCTCCTGACTCTGATTCCACATCGCCTGCTGGAAGCCGATGTGGTAGATCGAGCTGCCGAGCACGAGCCCGAGCGGCTCGAACCCGGCCTGCTTGACCAGGATGAACTCGTTGATCGAGAGGTCGCTGGTGAAGAAGCCCCGCGCCACCTCCTGCTTCATGCGCTCGATGCGGTCGCGGCCCGACTGGGGCACGCCGGCCAGCGATCCGGCCTCGTAGGTGGCCTGGTGCGGCTCTTGCAGGTCGGGATCGACCGTGGCCGGCGGTGCCGCTTGCGCCCGTGCCTGCGGTTGGTTGTCGTCGTCACGTTTCAGGAATCCCATCGATCCTCCCTGGATTAGCCGGTCAGGAGTCGCTCTAGCGCTTTCCGCGTCGTTTCGCTGCGCTTCGCTTCGCCGGCCAGGGCCTCGCTGAGCGCGGCCAGCCAGGCGTCGGCGTCGACCGCTTGGTTCTTCAAGACGATCCCGCCGGAAAGCTTCGAGAACTGGGTCTGGACGCCCGCTCCCTCGTAGCGCAGATCGAGCCGCCGATCGCCGAGATCGACGGTTATCCGGCGCACCGACTTGGGGCCGAACATCCCGCTGCGACGCCGCTCCACCTTGGTTCGGCCGGGCACGGCCTCCTCGAGCTTGGCGGCCAGGCTCTCCACGAACGCGTTCAGGTCACCCGAATCGGCCCGCAGGGACGCGGCGAGCAACTCCAGATCGACTGCGCTGCCGTCGGATGACATGGACGTCAGGCTACTCGACGTGTTTCGCGGCGTCACCCATGGAAAGCCTCTTGATATGACGACTCAGACCACATCGGTCCCCTACGTGGACCTGAACGACGGAAATCGCATCCCCCAGCTTGGCTTCGGTGTCTTCCAGGTGCCGGCCGAGGAGACCGCCGAGGCGGTCACTCATGCCCTCCGGACCGGCTACCGACTCCTCGACACCGCCGCCGCCTACCGCAATGAGGAAGGCGTCCGCGACGCTCTGCAGACCAGCGGTCTGGACCGCGACGAGGTGTTCATCACCACCAAGCTCTTCAACACCGAGCACGGCCGCGACAAAGCGCGGCGGGCGTTCGAGGAGAGCCTCTCGAAGCTTGGAGGCGACTACATCGACCTCTACCTGATCCACTGGCCCGTCCCAAGTCAGGACCGGTACGTGGAGACCTGGGAGACGCTGTGCGCGCTCCGGGAGGACGGTCGCGTGCGCTCAATCGGCGTGTCCAACTTCCAGATCGACCATCTGGAGCGGATCATCGACGCCACCGCGGTCGTGCCGGCGGTCAACCAGATCGAGCTGCACCCCCGCCTTCAGCAGCCAGAGCTACGCCGCTTCCACGCGGAACGGGGCATCGCGACCGAGGCGTGGAGCCCGCTCGGGCAGGGCGAGCTGCTCGACGATCCGGTGATCGAGGCGATCGCCTCCGAGCACGACCGGACACCCGCGCAGATCATCCTGCGCTGGCACGTCCAGCTCGGCAACGTCGTGATCCCGAAGTCGGTGACACCGTCGCGGATCGAGGAGAATTTCCGCGTGTTCGACTTCGAGCTGGGAGAGGAAGAGATGCAACGACTTGCGGAGCTCGACCGGGGCGAGCGGTTCGGCCCTGATCCCGACACCTTCGTCCATCCCTGAGCACACCATGCGCAACGCACTCGCACTCAAGATCATCGTCGCGATCGCGCTCGTGGCCGTCCCGTCGGCGGCGCTGGCCGCGACGGCGAGCGGTTCTTCGGCCAAGCCATTCGCGATCAACTGCAACAGCGCGCAGTTCAAGCCCAAGCGGATCGTGCTCGCGTGCGGTGACGGGGCGACCTGGCTCGGCAAGCTGAAGTGGACGAATTGGGGCGGCTCCAGCGCGAGCGGCTCGGGCAACTACAGCGTGATCGACTGCACGCCCGACTGCGCGGCCGGGCACGTCAAGAGCTATCCGGTCAAGGTGACGCTGTCGAAGCCGAAGACCTGCTCGGGTCAGACGAATCCGGCGTTCAAGCAGGCGAGGTTCACCTACCCGGGGACCCGTCCAAAGGGTGCGCCGGCAAAGCTGACGTTCCGCTGCCCGGCGGGACTGCCCGGGGAGTACTGAGCGCTCTATTCTCCGCGCCGAGGCGCCGCCGCCAGGCGCCGCCGACCCATCTTCAATCCAACCCTGACAGAAGGAGTCGAGCGTTGCCGGACGTCGAGGCGCACATCACGGGCACCGTGTGGAAGATCGAGGTTGAGGTCGGCGACAACGTCGAGGAAGGCGACACGGTGGTGATCCTCGAGTCGATGAAGATGGAGATGCCCGTCGAGGCCGAGGACCCCGGGGTAGTCAAGGAGATTCTGGTGCAGGAGGGTCAGTCGGTCTCCGAGGGAGACGCGCTCGTTGTCCTCGAGTAGCAGCGGTGGTCCTGGCGATCCCGGCGCGTCGCCGGGCGGCCGACTGCTCGTCGACGAGCCCGCGCCGGGCGTCGTACGACTGACGATTTCGAACCCCGCGAAGCGTGGGGCACTCGACCACCGGATCCTCGACGGCTTCACCACCACCCTGGCCGAGGTCGATGCCCGGTGTCTGATCGTCACCGGCGAGCAGACGACGTTCTCGGCCGGCTACGACATCGGTGATTTGCGGGGCGGCGGCCGGTTCGCCGACGACGCCGACGCGCTCGTGGCCAACCCGTTCGCCGCGGCGCTCGACGCGCTCGAGGCGTACAGGTATCCGACGCTGGCGGCGCTCAACGGCCACGCGATCGGCGGGGGCCTGGAGCTCGCGCTCGCCTGCGATCTGCGGATCGCCGCCGCGACGATCCGTCTGGGCATGCCGCCGGCCAAGCTCGGGCTCGTTTACTCGCACACCGGGATCCGCAAGTTCATCGACACGATCGGCGCCCCGCGGACCCGCGAGCTGTTCCTGGTCGGCCGGCGGATCGATGTGCGCACCGCGCGTGACTGGGGCCTGGTCAACGCGATCGCCGAGGAGGGCCGCCTCGCCGAGGAGGCGCTCGAGCTGGCCCAGGAGGTCGCAGCCAATGCGCCGCTCGCGCAGCAGGGGAACAAGCGCGTGATCCGCGCCGTCCTCGATGCGCAGGGCGCGATGGACCCAGCGATCGAACGCGAACTGATCGAGTTGCGCCGCGCCTGCTTCGCGTCAGAGGACTTTCGCGAAGGTGTTCGCGCATTTTCTGAGAAGCGCTCGCCGCGCTGGCAGGGTCGTTAGCTGCATCCCGCATTTTCCGGGAAGCGCTGTCCGAGCAGTCTCGGCGGCTGATCTGTCCGGCGGGACACTTACCCTGCGCCCGGCAGTCGGCCCTGCCCGCTCCCGGCACTAAGGCGCCGCCGTCAGGCGCCGCCGACCCCTCCCTGTCACCGTCCGGAGGTCATACATGGTCGAGATCGAGGCTCGCCTGAGCGAGCTGAGAACGATGGGCCTGCATCGTCGGATGCGCCTGGTCAGCGGTCCGCAAGGGCCGCACGTTGTCCTCGAGGGCAAGCCGGTGCTGCTGCTCGGCTCGGACAACTATCTCGGCCTGGCCGATCACCCGCGCGTGCGCCAGGCCGCCGCCGACGCGGCGACGCGTTGGGGCGTGGGTGCCTGCGCATCGCGACTGGTGTCGGGCACGATGACCATCCATCGCCGCCTCGAGGAGCGACTGGCCGCGTTCGTAGGACGCCAGAGCGCGTTGCTGTTCGGCTCGGGTTACTTGGCGGGAACCGGGGTGATCGCGGCGCTGGCCCGGCCCGGCGACGTCGTCTTCTCCGATGAGCGGGCGCGCGCCTCGCTGACCGACGGCTGCCGGCTGTCCGGCTCGGAGGTGTTCGTCTACGACCACTGCGACACCGAGCACCTCGCCTGGGGGCTCGCGCAGGCGCAGGGCCGCGGCGCCCTGATCGCCACCGACGCGGTGTTCGGAATCGACGGCGACGTGGCGCCACTCGAGGAGATCGTCGAGCTCGCCCACCGCTACCGGGTGCGCCTACTCGTCGACGAGGCACACAGTCTCGGCGCGCTCGGACCCGGCGGGCGCGGCGCGCTGGCAGATGCCGGCCTCGAGGACGAGGTCGACGTGATCCTCGGTCCGCTCGGCAAAGCGCTTGGCTCCTACGGCGCCTTCGTCGCCTGCGACCGCGTCATGACCCAGTACCTGCTGAACGCGGCGCATACCATCACCTTCTCGACCGCGCCGGCGCCGCCGGCGGCGGCGGCTGCGCTGGCCGCGCTCGAACTGCTCGAGGAGCGACCCCGCCTGGTCGCCAAGTTGCGGGCTGCGGCGGCTGCCCTTCGCGCCGGTCTCATCGCCGAGGGCTTCGAGCTTCCGGCCGTGCCGACGCACATCCTCCCGCTGGGGGTGGGAGACCCGGAGCTCGCGCTGCGAGTGTGCGAGGCGGCGCTCGACCGCGGCGTGTTCGTCGACGCGGTGTGCCCGCCAGCCGGCCCACCCGCGACGGGGGTGCTGCGGCTAACCGCGATGGCCTCGCATCGCGAGGAGGAGCTGCGTGCTGCGGCGAGCGTCCTCGGCCGGGCTGCCCGGGCGGTCGGGTTTGACCCGCGGTCGGCGCCCGTCTCGTACGAGGCCGGGCCTGGCACCGAGGCCGAGATGGATTACGAGATGCCGCCGGAGGAGAGCGATCGAGGCCTGCCCTACGAGCAGGTCGACCCGAGCGTTCCCTATGACTTCGAGCAGGTCGCCCATGCCGCCTAGCGGCGGCGCGCGGTTAGATTAGTCGTCGTACGGTTCGAAGTCCCGCTTGCGTGCCCCGCACACGGGGCAGAACCAAGTCTCGGGAATTTCCTCGAAAGGGGTGCCCGCCGGGATGCCCCCGTCGGGATCGCCCTCGGCGGGGTCATAGATGAACCCGCACGATCCGCAGATCCACTTCACCGAGACAAGGCTAGCTGCGCGTCGGGGAGAATGCGGCTCCGATGAGGCGGGAGCTACGGCGCCGCCGTCAGGCGCCGCCGACAATTTCGATATGAGCCCGGATCGGCCTGAACCCGGCCAGCCGCCGACAATTTCGTTATGAGCCCGGATCGGCCTGAGCCCGGCCAGCCGCCGACAATTTCGTCATGAGCCCGGATCGGCCTGAGCCCGGCCAGCGGATCAACTTGGGTCCGCCCACCGAGCCGCGCCCCGCCGGCACCGTGATCCTGCTGCGGGGCGGGGCCGCCGCACTCGAGGTGCTGCTCGTGCGCCGCAACCCCAGCGCGCGCTTCATGGGTGGCGCGTGGGTCTTCCCGGGTGGCGCGGTGAACCGCGACGAGGGTGAGGGCGAGGGCGCCTATCGCACCGCCGCGATCCGCGAGCTCGAGGAGGAGGCTGGGATCACGATCGCCGATCCGGCGCAGCTCATCCCCTACTCGCGCTGGATCACGCCGGCCGAGGTCAGGATCCGCTTCGACACGTGGTTCTTCCTCGCGCCGGCCCCGGCCGGCGCGCAAGCGCGGGTCGACGGCAGCGAGGTCGTCGATGCGCGCTGGTACACGCCGGCCGCCGCCCTCACCGCCCGCCAGCAGGGTGACCTGTTCCTCGTCTTCCCGACGATGAAGCACTTCCAGCAGCTGTCGGCCTTCGCCTCGGCCGACGAATTGCTCGCGCACGCGTCGGGCCGCGAGATCCACCCGGTTCAACCCCGCGTGCTTGGCCAGGGCGAGACCGCCCGGATCGTGCTGCCGGGCGAGCCGGGCTACGAAGACTGACGCCCGCGCCGGCGTCCGCGCCGGCGCCGGCGCCGGCGCCCGGACCTCGAACCACCAACCACGAACCACGAACCCGGAACCAAGAACCACCAACCACGAACCACGAACCACGAACCAAGAACCACGAACCACGAACCAAGAACCACGGACCACGGACCACGGACCACGGACCACGAACCACGAACCCGGATAACTCACCACTCGCCGGCCCGGAAGCGGTGAATGCCGGTCCACCCGGCTCCTGCACGGATAACGTCGCACTCGTCCCTCAGAGCTTGCCGAGTGGTCAGTTATCCGGGTACCGCGCGCACATCTCCCACGTCTCGTACGCAAACTATTTGCGTACAATCTTTGAGAGGTGACCAGAACCACCGTGGCCTACGTGAGTGGCGGGTCGGGCTCTCCGGAGGACCTTCCCGACCAGCTCGAGTTGACCGCCGTCGTCGAGCGCAACGCCGGTCTGGCCGGCGCGCTCGAGCCGATCTCGGCCGGTCAGGCGGGCACGCTTTTCGTCCACCGGCTTGAGTCCGTGGCCGGCTCGTTCGGCGAACTGATCCGGCTGCTCGACTGGCTCGAAGAGGCCGGCGCCGACCTCGTGGCGGCCGACGTGGACCTCGACACGGCGACGGCGCAAGGCCGGCGCATGCTGGCACTGTTGCGCGAGATCGACCGCTGGGGTCGCGAGTCCGAAAAGCGCCGGTTACGCGGGCGTCCCGGCCTGGCCGCCGTCGCCCCCCACCTGGCCGAGCGGATCGCCGAACTGCGCGAGCGCGGGCTGAGCCTGCAGGCGATCGCCGACGCGCTCAACGCCGACGGCGTGCCCACGCCGCGCGGTGGCGCGCGGTGGCGTCCGTCGAGCGTGCAGTCGGCGCTTGGGTATCGCCGGCCGCACCCGCCGGCGCCGGGCGCCCCGCCGCCACGGCGCCTGCACCCGCCGGCGCCGGGCGCGCCGCCGCCACGGCGCCTGCATCCGCCCGACCAGCCTGCGTCATAACTCACACCCGCCGCTTAGCGCGACGCCGCCTCTTCCTGCGAGATCACGTGGATCACGGCGTTGATCAGGGCCAGGTGCGTGAACGCCTGGGGATAGTTGCCCAGGTGCCGTCCGGTGCCCGCGTCGAACTCCTCGGCGTAAAGCCCCAGTGGCGAGGCGATCGCGAGCAACCGCTCGCACAGATGCGCGGCCCGCTCGGCCTCCCCGATCTCCGACAGCGCCGAGACCATCCAGAACGAGCAGATCAGGAACGTGCCCTCCTCGCCGGTCAGGCCGTCATCGGTCTCGTCGACTCGGTAGCGCAGGATGAAGCCGTGCTCCTGCAACTCGTCGGCGATCGCCAGCACAGTTGCCTTGACGCGTTCGTCATCGGGCGGCAGGAAACGCACGAGCGGGATCAGAAGCGTTGAGGCGTCGAGCGCGTCGGTCTCGTAGTGCTGGCGGAACACGTTCCGGTCGGAGACCCCATGGGCCAGGATGTCGGCCCGGACCTCGTCGGCGACCTTCTGCCATTCGGCCGCGAGCTCCTGCTCCCCCTCGATCTCGGCCAGCCGGGCGCCGCGATCGAGCGCCACCCAGCACATGAGCTTCGACGAGACGTAGTGCTTGGGCTCGCCGCGCGCCTCCCAGATGCCCTGGTCGGGCTGCTGCCAGACCGCGATCGCGCACCGGACCTGGTCCTGGACCACCGGCCACAACCGCTGCGGGATGTGGCCTCCCATCTTGGTGTGCAGGTAGATCGAGTCGAGCACCGCGCCGAACACGTCGTTCTGGTGCTGCTTGTACGCGCCGTTGCCGATCCTGACCGGGATCGCGCCCTCGTAGCCCTTCAGGTGCGAGAGCTCCTGCTCGTGCAGGTCGAGCTCCCCACCCAGGCCGTACATGATCTGGAGCGCACCGTTCTCGAGCCGCTGGAGGTCGGCCACGAACTGCATGAAGTCGTCGGCCTCCCAGTCGAGCCCGAGCGCATGCAGTCCCCACAGCGTGAACGTGGCGTCGCGCATCCAGCAGTAGCGGTAGTCCCAGTTGCGCTCCCCTCCCGGCGTCTCGGGCAGCGACGTGGTCGCCGCCGCCACCGTCGAACCGGTCGGGACATAGGTCAACCCCTTCAGAGTCAAAGCCGAGCGCTGGAGCGCCTGACGCCAGCGATGGTCGGGGAACCGACCCCCGGCCAGCCAGTTGCGCCAGTAGTGGAAGGTGGACTGCAGCCGCTGCTTGGCGTTGGCGCAGTGGTCAGGGCCGTTAAGGCCGTGTCTCCAGCCCAGCGCCACGAACCGCTCCTCGCCTTCGGTCAGCGTATGCCGGGCCCGAGCCCGATTGCCCTCGATCCCGATCCGCAGATCGGTGATCAGACGGAGCAACGTCTCGCCGTCGGTCGCCTCGGCCGCCGACCAGTCCTCTTCGACCATCTTCCAGCTCGCCGGCGTGCGCCCGTAGTCGAACATCGGCTCGCACACCGCCTCGACCTGCACCGAGCCCTCGATGCACTCGATCACGCGCACGAGCATGTGATCGGCGTCGTGATCGGTCGGCGGCCGCGTGTGCGAGCTCTCGTCGGCGTGCTGGTCGTGCCAGGGGCCGATCGTCAGCCCGTCCCGGACGACGATCCACCCGGACGGCGTCATCCAGGTCGTCTCGACGATCATCGTCCCGGGGACGTAGCGGACCGACAGCGGGACGTTGATCCCGTACGGACCGACGCGAAACGAGCCCGCCCGCCGATCCAGCAGCGCACCGAACACGCTCGGCGAGTCGAACCGCGGCAGGCACATCCACTCGATGCTCCCGTCGGGCGCCAGCAGCGCGCCGGTGTGGCAGTCCGACATGAACGCGTAGTCGGCGATCGGCGGGAACGGCGAGCCGCCGCTGAGCGGGCTGTCGTGGGGCGGGAGTGGAACGCTCGGACTCATTTCGGTCGCGCAGCCTAGCCCGTACGGGCGCCGAACAGGCGCGACGCCCCAACATCACTACTCTGGTGGTTGTCGACCGACGGAGGTGAGTGGTGACCGAGGAGAGGAATCGCCCCCAACGACGCTCGAGCAGCGCCGAAGCCGCCGCCACGCGCTGGCGTCAGGCCCATCCCGACGAGGACGTCGACCACGACGCCCCGTCACATGTCCCGGAAGGCGACGAGGCGGTACCGAACCGCCACTCGGCGAGCGCCGAAGCCGCCGCGCTCCGCTGGCGCGAGCGCGACAAGAGCGAATAACCCACAGACGCCAAATCCAACCGCAGCGGTCGGAGATCCGCGGTCGCAACGGTCGGAGATCCGCGGCCGTTCTACGTGTCGGAGTTGAAGTTCGGCAGCCCCAGTGTCTGGAGCCAGTGGTCGACCGTGATGTTGAGCTGTGTGAACTCTCCGGTCCAGATCAGGACGCCCATCCCGATCAGCACGACGCCCCCCGCGCCGATCACGACCGGGTAGTGGCGGCGAACGACCGCCAACGCCGAGGTGGCGGTCCCGAACGCCAGCCCCGTGATCAGGAACGGGACGCCCAGCCCGGCGCAGTAGACGGCGAGCAGAAATGCGCCGTGGGCGGCCGAGCTCGACGCGCCGGTCGCGGTGATGATCGCGCCGAGGGTCGGACCCGTGCACGGGGTCCAGGCCAGCGCGAACGCGGCGCCGGTGAGCACCGGGCCGCCCCGCCCGGCGCGCTGCATCAGCCGGCCGACGTGCCACTCGCGCGCCAGCGCGGGCACGAACGGGGCGAGCACGAACACGACGCCCATGACGATGATGATCGCCCCGCACACCTTCAACGCCGTAGGCCCGGTGACGGTTCCGTGCAGCGCCTGCTGCCCGATCAGCCCCAGCGCGATGAAGATGACCGAGAAGCTCGCGACGAACGCCAGGCTCGGACCAAGCACGCGACCGGCCCGGATCTCCGACGGCGCGACGCCCGCGACCGCCGAGATGTAGCCCGGCACCAGCGGGAGCACGCACGGCGAGAGGAAAGAGATCAGCCCGGCGCCGAACGCGACAGGAATGCCAATGCCCGAAGCGGGGTCCATCGTGGTCTCCGGCTGAGGGTATAAAGAACTTATCGGCGGCGCCTGACGGCGGCGCCTAACCGCAGCGCCTTGACAAGTTCCCCGCGGCGCCTGCCGCCACCGTGTCGACGTGGACCGCCACCCGATCCCGCGTCACATGTGTCGTTGTCCTGACCCTGAAGTGCGAAACCTTCCTCCGGTCCACCCGTTAGAGTGAGCACGGGTCGACTGTGGAAGCGTCCGCATTTCCAGCACCGGCAGGAGTAGCCCGGACTCGGACTTCGACCGCGTCCCCGCCTCCGCCGTTGCTGCGCTTGCGCTCCGACGAGCAGCTGGTGGCGCTATTTAGAGCCGGACACGACGATGCGTTCCGCGTCATCCACGACCGCTACCGGCAGCGGCTGTTCGCCTACACGCGTCAAATGCTCGCGCACCGCCAGGATGCCGAGGACGCTCTGCAGGACATCTTCGTGCGGGCCTACGCGGGGCTGCGCGCGTCGGACCGCGAGCTGGCACTGCGCGCGTGGCTCTACCGGGTCGCGCACAACCGCTGCATCGACCAGCTCCGGCGCCCGTCCCCGCCGCCGCCCGAGGTCCTCGAGCTGCTCCGCCCGCCCGTCCACGACCCGATCGCCGAGGCCGACCGGCGCGAGTCGCTGCGGCGGCTGATCGCCGACGTCCGGCGGCTGCCCGATCAGCAGCGATCTGCCCTCCTGATGCGGGAGCTGGGCGGCATGTCCTACGCCGACCTGGCGGAGGCGCTCGGGGTCACCGTCCCCGCGGTCAAGTCGCTGTTGGTCCGGGCCAGGCTGGCCCTGGCGCAGGCGCTCGAGGCACGCGACACGGCGTGCTCGGAGA
This sequence comes from Solirubrobacteraceae bacterium, assembly GCA_035502815.1. Classification (GTDB taxonomy): domain Bacteria; phylum Actinomycetota; class Thermoleophilia; order Solirubrobacterales; family Solirubrobacteraceae; genus Palsa-465. The sequence goes on along the minus strand of DATJUA010000120.1, from coordinate 4,288 downwards.
TCCGCGAGGAGCTGATCGTCTCCCACGATCGCGGCCTGCGCCCGAATGCGACCGCCCGGCGACACATGCGCGACTGCGCCGGCTGTCGCGAGTTCCGCCACGACCTGCGCGGCGTGAGCCGTAGCTTCGCGGCGCTCGTGCCGACGCTCGGTCCGCTCGGCGTCCTCGCCAACGTGCTTGGGATCGGCGGAGCCGGCGCCGGGAGCAGCGCCGCCGGCGGAGCCCTTGCGGCCGGCGGAGCGGCCGGGGGTTCAAGCGCGATCGTCGGGGTGGGAGCGATGAGCGCCGGCGCCACCCACGTGGCAACGCTGCTGGCGGCGGCCGTGGTGACCGCCGGCGGAGCCGTCGAGCTCCAGCACACCCTCCCCACCGCCCCGGTCCACCACGTCAGGCATGCGCGCGTGATTCACGCGGCGGCGCCACCACGGCGAGTCACCGCCTCCGAGTCGGCGTACGCACCGATGGAGGAGACGGCGGCTTCGAGCGATCTCGCGCCGGCGATCGCGGCGCCGGCAAGTTCAACCTCGCAATCGCCGGGCACGACCGATCCGAAGGGATCGGTGACGACATCCGCCTCATCCCCGGGTTCGCAGGCCACCACGACGGCGCCGGCCACGACCACGACGGTCACGGTCAACGTCACGCTGCGACCGACCGGCGGCACCTCGACGGCGGTCAGCCCAGGCGGCGCGACCCCGAGCAAGCCGACCGACGGCACGGCAAGCCAGACGAGCGGCTCGACAAAGACGACGACGTCGAGCACCGGGACCGTGACGTCCACCGGCACCGACTCCACGCAATCCGGCCAGACGGCTAGCGGCTCGACGTCGAGCACGCAATCGGGCTCGACGACCTCGACCCAGTCGACCTCGTCGGGCTCGTCCACTGACAGCTCGCAAGGCACCACCTCGAGCAGCACCGGATCGTCGACGGGCACCGGCACGGCCGGGACGCCGTCAACCTCGCAGTGAGCACGCGGGCCGCGGCGGCTCCGGCGGACACCGACAGCTACCCGGAGACGCTCGACCATGAGGCGGTGCTCGTCCGCCGGGGGCAGCGGTCGGGGCTGTACACGTTCGTCGCCGTCCATTCGACCGTCCGAGGCCCGTCGCTCGGCGGATGTCGGATGTGGAGCTACGCCGATTCCCGCCAGGCGCTGCGAGACGCGCTACGGCTCTCGCGCGCGATGACCTACAAGGCGGCGGTCGCCGACCTTCCCCTCGGCGGTGGCAAGGGCGTGATCATGACCGTCCCGGGCGTGCCGCTGTCCTCTGCCCAGCGCACGTCCGCGCTGCTCGACTTCGGCGAGACCGTCGACGCGATGGACGGCCGCTACATCACCGCCGAAGACGTCGGCACGTCGAGTCGGGACATGCGGGTGATCGCCCAGCGCACGCGGCACGTGGCGGGGCTGCCGCGCGGCATCGGCGGCTCGGGAGACCCCAGTCCGTTCACGGCGCTGGGCGTGGAGACGGCGATCCGCGCCTGTTGCGAGCGCGTCTACTCGTCCAGCTCGCTGCGCGATCGGACCGTGGCCGTGGTCGGCCTCGGTCACGTCGGGTCACGGATCGCCAAGCTTTGCGCCAAGGCGGGTGCGCGCCTCGTGCTGAGCGACATCGACCCGGGCAAGCGCCCCTTGGCCGAGGAGCTCGGCGCCGACTGGAGCGAGCCCGAGCGGGCGCTCGAGGCCGACGTCGACGTGCTAGCGCCCTGCGCCCTCGGTGGCGTGCTGGACCACGACACCGTCCCGCGGCTGCGCTGCCAGATCGTCGCCGGCGCGGCCAACAACCAGCTCGCCGACGAGTCGGTGGCGGACCTGCTGTCCGGCCGCCGGATCCTCTGGGCACCTGACTTCGTGGCCAACGCCGGGGGAATCATCAATATCGCCGAGGAGCTGCACGGCTACGATCCCGCCGCGGCCCGCCGGCGGGTGCGCGGGATCGGCGACACGCTGCACCAGATCTTCGACGAGGCCGAGGCATCGAGCAGCACGCCGCTCACCGCCGCGGTCGAGATCGCGAACCAGCGCCTCACCGCGCCCAAGTAGAACCCTCTATCCAATTCGCGGGTCGGGGCGTTCCACGTCCGCTGGCAGCCGCCCCTCGCCGTCTAGCTTGTCCAGATGCGCCGCCAGCGTGACCGCGGCGGCCATGCGCAGCTGCGGCGGCACCTCGCTCCACGCCTCGTCAAGCAGCTCATCGACGCTCCGCTTGCCGCCCGATAGCGCGTTGACGAGCCTCCGTTCACGATCAAGACGGTGGGAGATGTACTCCGCCAGCTTGGCCTCCGGGTCGCGGACGAGCGGCCCGTGGCCGGGGCAGAGCACCTCGAGCCGACGCTGCTCGAGCCGGGCCAATCCCTCCAGATAGCCGACGAGCGCGCCCGGATCGGGTGCGATGAACACGCTGCCCTCGCCGAGCACGGCATCGCCGGTGAACGCGACCGCGCCGCGGAGGAACACCAGGTGGTCGGGCGCGTGACCGGGCACCGAGACCACCTCGAAAGGTCCGAAGGTGTCGCCGTCGATCAGGATCACGTCAGCTTCTCCGCGCGCGGCGGCAACCGGGACGCCCGGGTACCGGCGTCGCATCGCCGGGACTGCGCCGGCGTGATCGGCGTGGTCGTGGGTGAGCGCGACTGCACCCAGGCCGCCCCGCATGTCGATCTCATCCCCCAATGCGGCCAGATGCTCATCCAGCGCCGGGCCGGGGTCGACCAGCCAGGCCGGGCCGCGTCCCACGATCCACGAGTTCGTCCCGCTCAGAGTGAACGGCCCGGGGTTGGCCGCGCGAATCCCGACGACATCGGATCCGGGCACCTCCAGCCGCGTCATCGCCGGCGAGGGATCAGCCGAGGATCGGAATGTCGGCGGTCAGGACCTCGGGCCCGTCCTCGGTGAGCACCACGTTGTTCTCGATCCGGATGCCACCGAACCCGAGCAACTGATCGGCTCGCCCCCAGTCCACCAGGTCGCGGAGTCGCTGGCGCGTGTCGGGGTCCTGGAGCAGGGCGGGGATGAAGTAGACGCCGGGCTCGACCGTCACGGCGTGGCCGGCCAGCAGCGGCAGGTCGGCGCGCAGACTGGGCATCCCAGGCTGTGGATTGCGTCCCGGCAGGACCTCGCCCGCGTCGCGAACGCCGAGCCCGACCATGTGACCGACGCCGTGGGGGAAGAACAGCGAGACGGCTCCGCTCTCGAGCAGCGTCTCGGGCCCACCGCGCAGGAGACCGAAGTCGCTCAGCCCCTCGGCGATGGTCAGCGCCGCGGCCCGGTGAAGGTCGCGGAACTCGGTGCCGGGCAGGGCCCGCGCGGTGGCGGCCTCGCCGGCACGCCTCACGATCTCGTGGATGGCGGCCTGCTCGGGCGTGAACGAACCCGACACGGGATAGGTGCGGGTCACATCGCTGGCATAGTTGCGGAACTCGCCGCCGGCGTCGATCAACACGAGCTCGCCGTCCTCGAGCGGCCTGGTCGTCGGCGGGAAGTGCAGCACGCCAGAGTTGGCACCGCCGGCCACGATCGTCTCGAACGCGACCCGATCGGCGCCCCGGCGGAAGAACTCCGCCTCGAGCTCGACCTGCACGCTGCGCTCCGTCCGCCCGGCGCTGAGCAGCGGGACGATGGCGGCAAAGCCGGCACTTGTCGCGCGCTCGGCCACGCGCATCCGCTCGAGCTCGACGGCATCCTTCTCACGGCGCACGTAGTTGAGCTGGCGCCGAAGCTCGGCGGCGAGCTCCTCTGGCGGCTGCACGCCGGCGACCGGCGAACCCAGGTTCACGATCGGGCGGCCGCGACGAGCGGCAAGCCACGCCTCGAGCTCCGTCAGCGGGACGCCCTCCCCGGCATCCGCGGGCGCGCCTTCCCACACGAGCTCCTCGCGGGACACGGGCATGACGAAGTCGACCCAACCTTCCCCGGGGTCGAAGGCGAGCACTCCGCCCGGCCGGTCGCGATCGGTCAGATAGAAGTACTCGGTGTGCGGCTCGAACGGGTACGTCCGGTCCGCCCGGCCCGGAATATGGATCGGGTCGCCGGCGCCGATCACCACCACCTCCGAGTCGAGGTTCCAACGCTCCGCCACGGCCCGCCGTCGGCGCTCGAGCGCAGCGCCGATGTCGGTGTCTATTGAGGTGGACGCGGACACGCTTCGCCCTGGAGCTTAGTTGGAGATTTGTCGGCGGCGCCTGACGGCGGCGCCTCAGGCGACCGCGCGCAGATGCCGGTACGGCTCGCCGCGCAGCTCGGCCACCAGCGCGTCGACGACGCCGCGCTCGTCCTCATCTCGGC
>DATJUA010000119.1:0-4141 GCA_035502815.1 Solirubrobacteraceae bacterium | reverse complement strand
CTCGACGGCGACCGCCGCGAACACGGCGCTCGGCGGTTCGCCGCGGGCGACCAGCGTCGCGACGCGCCGCAAGGCCGCCTGCTCCTCGGCGACCTGCCGCAGATCCGCTCGCGCCTCTGCGTTCGCCAGCGCGGTCGCGATCAGCTCGCCGAATTGCATCAAGCGCTTCTCGCCACCGGGCGGTACCGACCGCCCCTCTGCCCAGACGACGCTGATGACTCCCCAAAGGCGGTCCGCGACGACGATTGGCGCGGATGCCGAGCCGCCGTAGCGGAGCGCCCGCAGATGCGCGCCCATCGAGCCCGGCCCGCCCTCGTAGCCGTCCGTGTGCGCGGTTCGCCCCGTTTGCAGCGCGCGCTCGACCGCCCCACCCGGTAGGGGCTTGTGCCTCTCGCCGACGGCGACAACGGGCGACAGCGTGCTCTCCGTCGCCATCACCGTGATCATGCCGTCAGGTTCCAGCCGCAACAGCGTGCTGATGTCGGAATCGAGCACTGCCCGGGTCTCACTCGCCACCGCACCCAAGACCTCATCCGCACCGGCACCTCGCGCCACCAGCGTCGCCACGCGTCGCAACGCCGCCTGTTCGTCGGCGATCCGTCGAACCTCTACGCGCGCCTCGGCATTCGCGATCGCCGCTGACACGAGTTGGGTGAACTCCGCGATACGTGCCTCGCTTCCCGCGGGTAGCGCGCCCCGCCGTGCGGTGGCGGCGAACGCGACCCCCCACAGATCGTCGTCGACCATGATGGGGCACCCCACTCCGGTGTGGACGCCGAGGCTGCGAAAGCAGGCCGCAACGGATCCCGGAGGCCCGTCAAAGCGTTCGACCCGAGCTGGACGGCGTGTCTGCCAGACGGAAACGGCCACGCCCTCGCCCGCGACCCTCAGCTGGGTCCCGATCGGGATCTGCTCACCGGGGACGCCCCAGCCACCGATGATGGTTGCCGTCCCGTTCGCCTCGTATCGGAGTACCGCCCCGACATCGGCACCCAGGCGCTGTGCGATCTCTGCGGCAACCGCGGCGTAGATGTTCTCGCGCGGCGCCGCCTTGGCTACGAGGGTCGCGACCCGGCGCAAAGCCGCCTGGTCGAGCGCGAGCCGCTCCACCTCCTCTCGCGCGGCGCGCTCGTCGTCGAGGACGCGCAGCATGCGCATCGTCATCGAGGCGACTCTCGCCATCCCGCGCAGCAGGCCCGTTTCCTCGCGCGTCAGACCGCTCGCTCCCCCACGAGCAACGACCAGGCGCGCCCCAGGCGGATGCTCGAGCGGTGCCGCCGACGCCGAGCCCGTGCCAAACCCCGGGACCTCGAAAGCGGACCCTTCGACACCCGGCTCCACCGCCTCAAGCTCACCGATGGGCGCAATCCCGCCGGGGTACCCGATCGCCGCGATGAGCTCGCCGTCGCACACGATGGCGGCGACCTCCGCGTCGAGCGCCTCGGCCACTCGCTCGACGGCGGTGGCGGCGGCGGATGCCTCATTCTCAGCCGCGGAAACCGCCGCTACGAACTCGGCGAGCTGCTGCGTCGACCAACCCGAGGTGCCCATCAACCGATCGAGCGGATCAGTGTCAGCTGGCGGCTCGCGCGCCGCCTCGCGCGAGCGGGACCTTGCTCAATTCCCCCTGCCAGTTCGACCTCGAAACAACGATGAGGCTGAACGGAAACCGCGGGCACACACACAAGCCACGCTACTCGGTACCCGCTTCGGAAGCAAGGCCTCACTTCGCACCGGACAGGCATGAACACTCGCGCTTGGGCTGGACCGGGCCTTCGCGTGATCACCACCCGCGTTCGTGCAGGCGGGCCAGGTAGCGCAGCGCACGCCGTTTCGCCGCCGGGCCAGTGAAGCGGACGATCTCACGTCCGTCGGTAAGTGCGACTGCCCAGCCGTGGTCGACCGGTTTGAGCACCATCGCTAGCGCGTTCATAGTACGTCTCCTCCGTGGGGGATGTGGCTTGAACCCGGCCTATATCGCAGTGCGCCGGCGGCTGTGGCAGTTGGTGCCCGGTCGCGCATCAGCTCCACCGTGAAGTGGTCGCGGCTGTCGTAATGGCGCAAGGTCGGGTTGTGACGGACATCCCGCCGCGCACACGGGAATCCCTTGCCCATCGTCACCATTTCGCCATCGCCGTTTGATCGACGCTCCCGCCGGAACGCCGCCCTCTAGAGCCAGCCGGCGACCGTCTGAACCAAGACGAAGGCCGAGAGGCAGCCGACAACCGCCACACAGACCGTGGCCACGGCGCGGAAGACCGGCCCGTTGGCCGCATCACCGAGCACGGAGCGCCGGTTCGCGAGGATCAGGATGTAGGTCAACAGGATGGGTGTGATGAACCCGTTCAGCACCTGGGCATGGATCACGAGCTCGACCGCGTTGCCCGGAAGCAGGGCAATGGCAGCGCCGACAACCAGTTGCACGGTGAAGATCCCGTAGAAGAAGGGCGCCTCACGCAGCTTGCGTGACAGCGAGCGCTCCACCCCCGCCGTTTCGGAGATGGCGTACGAGGTCGAAAGCGGCACTACCGTCGCGGCCAGCAGTGAAGCACCCAGCAGGCCGAACGCGAACAGGTGTGATGCGGCCGCGCCGGCAACCGGCTCGAGCGCGGCGGCGGCTTGGCCGATGTTGTTCAGTGGCCCCGTGCCCCCGATCGCTGCCGCGGTGGCGATGATGATGAAGATCGAGACGACGTCGCCGAGGATCGCGCCGTTGACGGTGTCAATCCGCTCGGCCTTGTAGGTCTTCGGGGTGACACCTTTGTCGACAACAGCCGAGGTCAAATAGAACTGCATATAGGGCGTGATAGTGGTGCCGATGAGCGCCACGGCGAGCAGCAGGAACGCCTTCGAGTGCAGGAAATGCGGCCACAGCAGGTTGCTCAACACCGCTCCGGCATGCGGATGCCCGAGGAACGCCGCGATCGGGTAGGCGAGGAACACGAGGCCCATAACCAGGAACACACGCTCCGCGCGGGAGTAAGTACCAAGGACGGTCACGGCCCAGATCCCGATCAGGGCGAGCGGCACGGCGATGTAGCGCGACACGCCGAAGAGCTCCATCGATGCGCCCACGCCGGCGAACTCGCTCACGGTCAGCCCGGCGTTGGCGACGAACAGCAGCACCATCGCCGCGGCGCCGCTGCGCAGCGGGAACTGCTCGCGGATGAGCGCTCCCAGCCCCTGGCCGGTGTACGCGCCCAGTCGCGAGCACATCTCCTGCACGACGACCAGGGCCACCGTGATCAGAACCATCAGGAACAGCGTCCGGTATCCGAACTGCGCCCCGGCGCTGGCGTAGGTGATGATGCCACCGGCGTCGTTGCCGGCGTTGGCCGAGATCAGACCGGGGCCGAGGATCGCAAGCAGTCCGAGCACGGCTTTCAGCCAACGCGGGAGCTTGGCGACCCGGCGGTTCTGCCCGGAGGCCGGGGTGTCGACCGCGCTCACGCCGAATCTCCTCCTTGCTTGGCCTGCAGCTCGCCGAGCGCCGCCTGAATGTCGCTGGGCTTCAGCCGCTTGACCTCGCCGGCTGTACGATCGAGCGCGAGTCCGGCTCCTGCACGGCCGGCGAGATCGGAACGGCGTCCGCGATGCGGGTCTCCGTCGTCCCACGCAGGAACGAACGCGGTGATCGATCCCCAGTCGATCACCCGATCCGGGTGCAGGCGGGTGCGCAGACGCTTTGGCCCGATCCGCCGGAGCAGCGCCCGTGTGCCAACTTCGATTCCCACCAACTCGATCCCATCTCGAACCCGGGCCAGATATAGATCGGCCGGGCGAACGATCTGTACACCGCCCGCGTCGACAAGTTGGCGGTCCAGCACGTCGTGGGCCAGGACAACATCGGCAGGATGACGCTCGACAGATCCCGCATACATCCTGGACGATCGCAGCCGTACGGTTGCCGGCGGCGCGGCCTCGAGCCATCGTGCCCCGATCACGAAGTCTTGCTTGCCGGAGTTCAGCACGATCGCCTTGACGCGTGGATAGACCCCGCGCGTGGTCCAATGGACGACGACGTCTCGCAGTCGGCCGACGCTGCGACCGTCGGGATCGCTGACCTCACTACCAAGCAGGGCCGCCAGAGACATGAGGGAACCTGCGAGCGCGTGGGCCGCGGTGCTCTCACGCGCCCGCG
>DATJUA010000118.1:0-159808 GCA_035502815.1 Solirubrobacteraceae bacterium | reverse complement strand
CCTCCAGCGTCAACGTCGATCCGGGCCGCTGCCGGGCGCCGCGAACCACCTCGGCCAGCCTCAGCAGCGCCCCGAGACTGTGGCCTTCCACGAAGTCGTCAACATACGGCAGGGCCGCCGCCATCCCACCCGCGGTGGGCTGATAGCCCGCACCGGCCTTGCGGGGGTTCGCCCACACCACCCGGTGCGCCAGCCGATGCAGCCGCGCGACCTGCTCGCCGAGTAGCTCCGGGTCACCCCGCTCCCAGCCATCGGACAGGATCACCACCACCGCGCCGCGCGCCATCCCCCGCTGCCCCCAGCCGTCGAGGAACTCCTTGAGCAACCCGCCGAGCCTGGTGCCGGAGCCGGCGTCAGGGGTCGCGCTCGCCACCGCCGCCATCGCAACGTCGGGGTCGGGCTGGCGCAGCTCGCGCGTGATCCGCGAGAGCCGGGTGCCGAACGCGAACACCTCGGTAGGCACGTGTCCCCGGCGCGCAGCCGCGTGTGCGAACCGCAGCAACGCGTCTGAGTACGCCGCCATCGAGCCGCTGACGTCGACCAGCAGAACCACTCGCCGCGGCCGCTCGGTCGGCCGGTGCCGGCGCAGCCGCGCCGGCTCCCCACCTGCGGCCAGCCACGCGCGAACGGTCCGCCGTCCGTCGATCGGGCCGCGGCGCGATGCGCGCATCCGCCGGCTGCTCCGCGACTCGCCGGGCAGCGCCAGTCGTACGAGCAGGGTCTGCAGCTGCGCCCGCTCCTCGGGGTTCAACGTCGCGATGTCGCGGTCGCGCAGAACCTCCTCGGCGCTCGCGGCGGCGCGGGCCGTTCGCGGCTCGCCCGCCGAGTCCTCGCTGCCGTCGACGGCCAGTCCGTCGGTGGCAAGTAGCTGAAGCTTCGGACGCAGCACACGGGTGCGCCGCTCGACGGAGGTCGGCCGGTCGCCGAAGTACGCCGCGAACACCCGGTCGTAGCGGGCGATGTCGACCGGGTTGTCACACAGCGTCAACCGCCCGGCCCAGTAGACGTGGTCGCGGCGGGTCGGGTCGAGCTCGCCGAGCGCCTCGATCGTGGTCTGCACCCGGTCGGGCGCAGTCGGCACGCCGGCTGCGCGGAGCGTCCGCGCGAGCCCGACGACGCTGTCGACGGCGTCGAAGGGCGCAGGCGGGTCAGCCACCGCTGACGGCGACCGCGATCATCGCCCCGATGTCCATCCGGCGTACTCGCTCCTGGTCCTCGCGGTACTTCAGCACCGCGCCGAGAGTCGCGATCGCGTTGTCGGGATCGAGCCGGTCGGCGCCGAGCGCGACCAGCGCGACCGCCCAGTCGATGGACTCGGCCACGCCGGGCGGCTTGGCGAGGTCCTCCTCGCGCAGCAGCTGCGCGGAGGCCGCGACCTGCCGCGCGATCAGCTCGCCCGCCTCGGGCACCTGGCGCCGGATGATGGCCACCTCGCGATCGAACGACGGATGCTCGACCCAGTGATAGAGGCACCGGCGCTTCAGCGCGTCGTGCAGCTCGCGCGTGCGGTTCGAGGTGAGGATCACCACGGGCCGGCGCGCCGCCGTGATCGTCCCCAGCTCGGGGATGGTGACCGCGAAGTCGGCCAGGAACTCGAGCAGGAATGCCTCGAACTCGTCGTCGGCCCGGTCGATCTCGTCGATCAGCAGCACGACTGACTCTTCAGCGCCCGCCTCCAGCGCATCGAGCAGCGGCCGGCGCAGCAGGAACCGCCGTGAGAACAGCTCACCTTCGTTCACCCCGCCCTCCGCCGCCCGCAGCGCGAGCAGCTGGCGGGGATAGTCCCAGTCGTAGACGGCGTGATGCAGGTCGATCCCCTCGTGGCACTGGAGGCGGATCAGCCGCGCGCCGGTGGCACCGGCCAGGGCTCGCGCGACTTCCGTCTTGCCCACCCCGGCCTCCCCTTCGAGCAGCAGCGGCTGCTCGAGCGCCACGGCAAGATGAACGGCCAGCGCGAGCGGCCGATCGGCGAGATAACCCTGCGAGGCGAGCGCCTCGCTCGCCTCTTCCACTGACCCGACGTAAGTAAGGCTCACACGGCCATCATGGCAGGCCGACCGCCGTTTCCAGCGCTCGCCGGCACATGACCCGGGCCAGATGGCGCTTGTACTCGGAGCTGGCGTTGAGGTCGGCCGGCGGGTCGGTGCCCTCAGCCGCCTGCTCGGCCGCGCGCGCGATCGAGTCGGCGCTCGCCGGCTGCCCGCGCAGCGCCTCCTCCACGGCATGGGCCCGGAGCGGAACGGAGGCCATATTGGTCAGCCCAACCCGGACATCCTCGACCATGTCACCGTTCTTGCGAACGAGCGCAGACACCGCCACCATCGCCCAGTCCTCGCTGCGCCGGTTGAACTTCTGATAGCCGTAGCCCCAGCCGTCGTACACCGGCATCCGCACCTCGGTCATGACCTCGGTGGGCTCGACCGCCGTCTCCAGATAATCCCGGAACAGGTCGGAGGCAGCCACGGTGCGCTGCTGACCGCCGGCGCCCTGGAGCGTCACCGAGGCCTCGGAGATCAGCATCACGGCGGGCAGGTCGGAGGCCGGATCGCCGTGCGCTAAGGACCCACCGATCGTGCCCCGGTTGCGCACCTGGGGATCGGCGATCGTTCCCGCCACGAGCGACACCACGCCCAGATCAGGCGTGTGCTCGAGCTCGGCGTGCGGGGTCAGGGCCCCAATCCTCCAGTTCCCGTTCTCGCGCTGGATACCGTGCAGGCCGGGGACCTTGCGCAGGTCGACGAGCAGCGACGGCGTGGCCAGGCGGAGCTTCATCAGCGGCAGCAACGAGTGCCCGCCGGCCAGCAGCTTGGCGTCCTCGCCGCCGTCGGACAGCGCTTGTATCGCATCCTCGAGCGTGTCGGGCGCGGTGTAATCGAACGCGGCGGGGATCATGCCGGCACACCTCCTTTGGCTTCCTGAATCGCTTCCCAGATGCGCATCGGGGAGAGCGGCATGTTGATGAAGTCAACGCCCAGCGGCCTGAGCGCGTCCAGTACGGCATTCGTAACGCAGGCGCTGCCGGCGATGGTTCCCGCCTCGCCGACGCCCTTGACGCCGAGCGAGTTGACCGGCGACGGGGTCTCGGTCCGGTCGGTCTCATAGCTGGGTAGCTCGGCCGCCGTCGGCAGGGCGTAGTCGACGAACGTGCCGGTCACGAGCTGACCGGACTCGTCGTAGTGGATCCGCTCGTACAGGGCCTGGCCCACGCCGTGCGTGATCCCACCGTGGACCTGGCCGTCGATCAGCAGCGGGTTGATCGCCGGCCCGCAGTCGTCGACCGCGACGTACCGGACGACCCTGGTCTTGCCCGTATCCGCGTCGACGTCGACCACGCACGCATGCGCGCCAAACGGGAACACGAAGTTCTCGGGGTCGTAGAACGACTGCTCGTCCAGGCCAGGCTCCATGCCGTCGGGCATGTCCATCGTCACGTACGCGGCGCCGGCCACCTCGGCCAGCGTCAGCCCCTTGTCGGGCGAGCCGCGCACCGAGAACTTGCCGTCGCGCAGCTCGATGTCCTCCGGGGCGGCCTCGAGCTGATGGGCGACGATCGCCTTGGCCTTGGCCGCAACCTTGCCCGCGGCCCGAGCGGCCGCCTCGCCGCCGACCGCGAGTGAGCGCGAGCCGTAGGTGTCGAGTCCGAACGGCCCCGTGTCGGTGTCGCCGTGAATGACCTCGACCTGCGACGGATCGATGCCGAGCCGGTCGGCGACGATCTGCGCGAATCCCGTCTCGTGACCCTGGCCGTGCGGCGAGGTGCCCGTGTACAGCGTCACCGACCCGGTGGCATGGACGCGGACGGTGGCCGACTCCCAGCCGCCGCCCTGGAGACCGAAGCCCGCCGGCCCCACCGCCCGCGACGGCGCGTTCCCGCAGATCTCGGTGTAGGTACAGAACCCGATGCCGCGGTAGATGCCTTCCGCGCGCAACCCCTCGGCCTGCTGGCGGACCTGGGCCACGTCGACGTGGCCCATCAGCTTGTCGAGCGCGGCCTCGTAGTTTCCCGAGTCGTACACGACGCCAATCGGTGTCTCGTGGCCGGTCGTGAACGGCGCGATGAAGTTCTTGCGCCGCAGCTCGAGCGGGTCCATGCCCAGCTCATGCGCGAGCTGGTCCATCACGATCTCGATCATGTGAGTCGCCTCAGGCCGGCCCGCGCCGCGGATCGCGTCGGTCGGGAACTTGTTCGTCATCACGCCCGTCACATCCGTCACCACGGCCGGCGTCTTGTAGACCCCGCACATGACGAACGCGCTAAGTGGCGGGATCAGCGGCGTCAGCAGCATCTGATAGGCGCCGAGGTCGGCGATGATCTTCGAGTGCCAGGCGGTGAGCGTGCCGTCGCGCCTGGCGCCGACCTTGACGTAGTCGATCTGGTCGCGGCCGTGGTGGGTCACCATCATCCCCTCGGATCGCGTCTCGACCCACTTCACGGGACGTCCGAGCTTGCGCGACGCCCACGCGCAGCCGATCTCCTCAGCGTAGATCTGGAGCTTGGACCCGAAGCCGCCGCCCACCTCGGGCGCGATCGCCCGGACCCGGTCCTCGGGAATGCCGAGCAGGATCGACAGGAACAGCCGCAGGAAGTGCGGGACCTGGGTGGAGCTCCAGACGGTCAGCCGCTCACCCCGATACTCGGCCAGGACCGCGCGCGGCTCGATCGCGGCGCCGGCCGTGCGATGGTTGACCACGCGACGCTCGATGATGACGTCGGCCTCCGCGAACCCGGCCTCGAGGTCCCCGCCGCCCAGCGACCAGTCGCACACCTTGTTGGTCCCGAACTGCGGGTGGACGAGCGGTGATCCCTCCTCGAGCGCCGCCTCAGGGTCGGTGACGACGGGCAGCGGGTCGTACTCGACGACCACCTCCTCGGCGGCGTCGACCACCGCGTAGCGGTCATCCCCGATCACAAGTGCGACCGGGTCGCCGACGTGCTTCACCTCGCCCTTGGCCAGGACCCAGTGCTCGGGCGTGTTGACCTCCACGCCCGGCGGGACCCACGCCATCGGCAGGCCCGCCTCCATATCAAGGTCTTCGTTGGTGTAAACCGCGACGATCCCGTCGTGTTCCTTGGCCGCGGAGGTGTCGATCGAGACGATCTTGGCGTGCGCCTCAGGTGAGCGCACCCACGCGGCCCAAAGCTGCCCGACTAGGTTGATGTCGTCGACATAGCTGGCGCGGCCGGTGATCAGTCGGGGATCTTCCTTGCGCCGCATCGCGCGGCCGACGTAGGACTTGCCCGGCGCGCCGTCCACTGTCGCGCTCATGCCGTCACCCCCGATTGTTCGCCTGACGTGGCGCCTACGGTCGCCCCCTTGGCCTTGGCGGCGTCGAGAACGGCCTTGACGATGTTGTGGTAGCCGGTACAGCGGCAGAGGTTGCCCTCGAGCCCGTGCCGAACCTCTTCCTCGGTCGGATTGGGGTTCTCGGCGAGCAGCCCGGCCGCCGCCATGATCATGCCCGGGGTGCAGTACCCGCACTGGAGGCCGTGGTCGTTCCAGAAGGCCTCCTGGAGGGGGTGCAGCTCGTTCTCGGAGGCCATCCCCTCGATCGTGGTCAGCGCGGCGCCGTCGGCCTGCACGGCGAGCACGGTGCACGACTTCACCGCCTTGCCGTCCATGTGGATCGTGCACGCGCCACAGTTGGACGTGTCGCAGCCGACGTGGGTACCCGTCAGCCCGAGGTTGTCGCGCAGGGCGTGGACCAGCAGCAGGCGCGGCTCCACGTCGAGTTGATGCTCGACACCGTTGACGTTCAGGGTCACGGGAACGGTCTGGCTCATGCCTCTCCCTCCGGAGTTCGCTGATCTAGGAGCGACCATACCCCACCGGCTTGGCCACTGTGAAGTCAGCGAGTTGCGAGCACCTGATAGACCGACGCCCAGCCGGTCTGAAACGCCTGTCGGCCCGCGCGCAGGTATAGCCGCCAGATCCGGGCGCGCTCGATCCCCGCGATGCGCACGGCATCCTCCCAGTGCGCGTCGAAGCTCTCGATCCAGTAGCCGAGCGTTCGCTCGTAGTCGGTCGGCAGGCCCTCCACGTGTCGGGTCACCAGACCCGTGCGCTCGAGCGCCTGCTGGACGCGGGACAGGGGCAACGGCACCCCGTCCGGGAACACGAACCTCTCCGAGAAGTCGCCCTCGTCGGGCGTGTCGAGGTCCTGGAGCTTGGCGATCCCGTGGTTGAGGAGACGGCCGCCGGGCGGGAGCAGGTCATGGAGACGGCGCGCGTAGACATCGATCTGCTCGGCGCCCACGTGCTCGACCATCCCGATGCTGGCGATCGCGTCAAACGGCCCATCGGACACCTCGCGGTAGTCGGCCACGCGGATCTCGACCCGGTCGGCCAGCCCAGCCTCGCGGACCCGTTCGCGGGCCAGCTCAGCCTGACGCTCGGCGAGCGTGATCCCAACCGCGCGCACGCCGTGGCGACTGGCGGCGTGGATCACGAAGCTCCCCCAGCCGCAACCCACATCAAGCACGCGCTCGCCCTCGCGTAGGGCCAGCTTCTTGCAGACCAGCTCGCGCTTTGCCTCCTGGGCCTCCTCGAGCGTCTCCGCGCCACCGGCAAAGTAGGCGCAGCTGTAGGTCATCGACGGGTCGAGAAACAGCGCGAAGAAGTCGTTGCCCACGTCGTAGTGGTGGCGGACGGCACGCCGGTCGCGGGCGATCGTGTGCCGTTGCCCGCGCAGGCGGAGCTCGGCGGCCGGCGCGCGCGGTGGGATCACGAGCCCGCACGCGCGGACCAGCCCCAGGGCAAGACTCGCTCCTTGCCCGAGCGTAAGTCGCGGCGGCTCGAATGTGTCGACCATCCGCAGCGCCGCGTCGATGTCGTCGACCTCGAGCATTCCGGCCGCGTAGGCCCGCCCGAGCCCCAGCTCACCGGGCGCTCGCAGGACGTGGGCCAGCGCCCGCGGGGTGTTGAACGTGAGGGTGGGCGCGCCGGGCTCGGTCGCCCGCACCTCGGTGCCATCCCAGAACCGCACCGCGAATGGCCGGCGCGGCAGGGCAACCGTCAGGGCATGCCGCAGCGGGCCCGTGTCAGACAGCGCCACTCAGAGTGCCTCGGGGACAGCGTGCCGGAGCATCCGCTCCGGGCTGATCCGAACGACGTCCCAGGCCAGGCCGACTTTCTCCATCCACTGGATCATCCGCGCGGCCGGATCGAGCTGCCAGCGCTTGAGCCCGTGGCGGTACGAGCACGGGAAGGCATGGTGGTTGTTGTGCCACGCCTCGCCCCAGGTGGGAATGGCCAGCCACGCGAGATTGCGCGACTCGTCGCGCGTGTCGAAGTCGCGCCGGCCAAAGAAATGGCACAGCGAGTTGATGCTGAAGGTCGCCTGGTGGACGAGGAAGATGCGCGCGGCGCCACCCCACAGCAACGCGGTAAGCCCGCCGGCAATTGTGCCGGTGAGGGCCACGCCAAGCCCAAACGCGGCTGCGAGCCCGGCGATCACCCACACCACGAACGTCCGGTCGACGAAGCGAACCCACGGGTCGGCGAGCAGATCCTTGGCATACCGGCGCTCGTCCGCCACCTCCATATCGCTGAACACCCAGCCGATGTGGGCGTGAGCCAGACCGCGAAGCGCCCCGCGCCAGCCCGCGCCGTGGCCGACGTGCGGGCTGTGGGGATCGCCGTCGGCGTCGGAGAACTGGTGGTGCTTGCGATGCGTCGCGACCCAATCGATCACCGGCCCCTCGGCGGCGGCGGAGCCGAGCGCGGCGAGCGCGGCCCGTGTCAGGCCGTGGCACTTGAAGGCGCGGTGGGTCAGGAGCCGGTGGAAACCGACGGTCACGCCGGTGCCGATCCCGAAGTAGCACACGGCCAGGATCAAGAGATCTTGCCAGTTCAGCAGGTTGCCCATCCAACCGAACCACATCCCGACCGCGACCATGATCGGAGGCACGCCAGACACCAACGCGCTGGCGAGACGATCGACGAATGGCATGGTGACTGGCCGCACGCTCGCGGCGGGTGCCGTGGCAGTAGTCGGTCCCATGTCTCTCCTTGTCTGTGAGGTTTCGCGGCGGCGGGGAAAGTTCCTCGCACGCCATCAGCACCTTCGACTCCTACGCCGCTGCGGCCCGGTCAGGTGCCGAGTCGCATGTGGCGCGGGCGCGATGCTACCGACTGCGCGGGTCGCTAAGGGTTCCCTACCCACCACCGAGCCCAGCTATTCAGGCGATACGGCGAGGAGATCGCGGAGCTCCGCGGCGTTGCGGACCGCATAGTCGCGGTAGCAGTTGTTCATCAGCAGGTGGGTCTCGCGCACCTCGGAGGCGTGCTCGGCGATCGGCGTCGCCAGTTCTTCGAGCTCGTCCTCCGAGTACAGGTAGCGGAAGCGCTCGGCCGCCGACCCGGACGTGTCGTTCCACGTGCTGTCCGAGCGGCCATGGAAGCGGACCAGGAACAGCTCGGGGTTGGTCACGGCCATCACGCGCGGGAGCCCAGAAACCGGAGGGGCGTCAACGCAAACGAACACGAGGCCGTGGTCCTCCAGCAGGCTCAGGGTGCGCTCACGGTCATGTTCCTCGGCCATCCAGCGCGGCGAGCGAAACTCGACGCTGATCCGGTAGTCGGGCAGGCGCTCGCGCAGCGCCTCGATCTCCGCTCGATTGTCCTTGCGCGGCCCGAACCACGGCGGGTACTGGAACAGGACGGCGCCCAGCTTCCCCGCCTCGTGCATCGGCCGCAGCGCCGCCGCGAAACGCCGCCACGCCTCGTCCATCGCCTCCGGCCCCAGATGGTGCGGGTAGACGTTGCGCTTTTCGGCGACCTCGGAATCGAGGCCCTCCCGCAAGTCCCGCCACAGCGACCGCGGTCGCGTCGGATGCCCCGTGAGCAGCGAATACGCCTTGACATCGAACCGAAAGCCATCCGGCGTGCGCTCCGCCCAGAGCGACACCTGCCGCTCAGCCGGCGGCGCGTAGTAGGTCGAGTCGATCTCGGTCAGGGGAAACTGCGACGCGTAGTAGCGCAGCCGCTCCTCGGCCGACATCGTCTTGCGGGGATACCAGTCGGACTCCTCGACGAGCGTCTTGTCGGTCCACGAACAACTGCCGGTCAGGACTTCCGGGTGCCCCATGAGCGAATCAGATTACGGACCCTTAAAGTTCCATCAGCGCCCCGCCACCACGTCAAGGAGAACCATGGGTTTCGACCAGTACCACGAACCTCCCGAGGAGCTGCCGGCCGCCACCCGCACGTTCGCCCGCCTGTGCGCCTCGCTTACTGAGGAGGCCGAGGCGATCGGGTGGTACGAGCAGCGGATCGCGGTCGAGAGCGATCCCGATGCCCTGGCGGTGATGCGCGACGCCCAAGGCGAGGAGTTCAAACACTTCAGCATGGACCTCGAGTTCCTGCTCCGGCGCGCGCCGGCCTGGCGCGAGATCGCCCAGGGCATCCTGTTCCAGCCCGGCGACATCGTCGAGCACGGGGAGGAAGCGGAGGCAGAGACATTCGAGGGCGACGGAGCCGACGGCGCAGGTGGCTACCCGGCGGGATCGCTCGGAATCGGGAGCCTGAAGGGAGCGCAGCTGTGAACCACCTACTCCGTTCGATCGCGCCGATCAGCGATGACGGCTGGAAGATGCTCGACGACGAGGCGCGAGACCGCCTGACGCCGGCACTGGCCGCGCGCAAGCTGGTCGATTTCTCCGGTCCGCACGGCTGGGAGTACTCGAGCACGAACCTCGGTCGCACGGCGTCGCTTGGCTCCGCGCCGTGCGAGGGCGTCACGGGGCTGAGGCGCCGGGTACTACCGCTGGTCGAGGTCCGCGCCGACTTCGAGCTCGCGGTCGAGGAGCTGCGCGACGCCGACCGCGGCGCGGACGACGCCGATCTCGAGCCACTCGACAAGGCGGCTCATCAGATCGCCGTGGCCGAGAACATCGCCGTGTTCCACGGCTGGCACGGCGCGTTGACGGGCATCGGTGAGGCCTCCCCCCATGATCCGCTTCCGCTCGGTCCCAAGGCCGACAACTACCCGCGCCCGGTGGCCGCCGCGGTCGAGTTGCTGCTCCACAACGGGGTCAGTGGCCCTTATGGCCTGGCCCTGGGCGGCGACCAGTATCAGCAGGTGGCGCAGACGGCCGAGCACGGCGGGTACCCTCTCCTCGAGCACCTGCACAAGATCCTCGATGGCCCGATCGTGTGGGCTCCCGGGGTCTCAGGCGCAGTCGTGGTCAGCCTGCGCGGCGGCGACTTCCAGTTTGAGTCGGGACAGGACCTGTCGATCGGCTACACCAGTCACGACGGTCAGGCCGTCCGGCTCTACCTGGAGGAGAGCTTCAGCTTCCACGTGGCCACGCCGGAGGCCGCCGTCGCGCTCAGCGCCTAGCTCGGGGCGGACCTACAACGTCGCCACAAGCGTCTGGATCCGATCTGCCACGGTCAGCATCACGACCTGGCCGAGTGCGGCCGGCGTCGCGCCGGCTCCAGGCGCCGAGGCCTTGACCGGAAGGGGATCGCTCAGGTACGCCTGATCGACCAGCGGGGCGTACGTGGCATCGGCTGGATCCTCGTCGTCGCACGGTCCCCCCGGCTGCACCGCACCGTTTTCGGCGGCGGTGGGGCTGTTGCCCAGCGCGAAACTGCGCAGTACGCACCACGTCGTGCGCGGCGTGCCATACCCGTCGCGTCCGAGCAAGGGAGCGCTCAGGTTGACCAGGCCGGAGTCCCAGCCCGGATTCTGGTCGTCGAAGTCGTAGTAGTACACGCGCTTGACCTGGGGCGACTCGTCCGGCAGCCGCAGATAGCCCTCGGCGGCCAGCGCCTGGGCCAGGGGGTTGCCGTTCAGGCACGCCTCCCAGCTCCCGTCGTCCTGCGGATTGCCGTCCGCGCAGTCGCTCGTGACGGGTTCCTTGCCGCCGTCGGTCAGCCACACGCCGACCTCCGTGAACCAGATCGGCGGGTCGTTCGAGAAGAAGCGGTCGATGGCCGTGATCGCGCCCTGCGCGCTGGGCAGCCCCGACGACGATGGCGGCACCGGATCTCCCCCATGGAGCGCCGCATAGCTCACATCGATGTACGGGTTCAGCGCGATCGCGTCGGGCGGGTGCGGGTAGATCTGCGACAACGTTCGCATGTACCCGCGCAGGTAGTAACACGTTGAGGGCGTGCATCGGGACGATGAGTAGTTAAACCCTCCGGCGAGCAGCGTGTGCGCCGGGTTCGGGTCGACCCGCTTGGCGTCGAGGTACCAGTAGGCGGCCGCCTGCGCGCTGCCGCCGTGCCCGTTCCCTCCGGCTCCGCGGCTTCCGAGCAGGCACTGATACGCGACGCCGGGGCCGCCTATCCACACGCCGTTGCGACGCGTGCAGTCGGGACCCCCAGTCGCCGTCGAGTCGGGCGGGTAGACGGAGTCCGGCTCGTTGAACACCTCCCAGTCGCTGACTCCGGGGGCTTGTCGCTCCAGACCGGCCAGGCCACACTCGTACTCGGCGTCGGTCGGCCAGATGTCGTCCTTGGAGCTCGGCAGCGCCGTGGTCAACGTTATGAGGACGTGGCTGACGCCGACCGCGCGCGCAGCCGCCTGAAGTTGGCCCAGAAACATGGCATCCGTCGTGCCCGGACCCGACGGGGACGCCTGGCAGGTCCCGTCCGCGAAGCTGCCCCGGCCGTCGTTGGCCGCGTCCCAGGGGATGTAGATGCGTGCGTAGCAGATCGCGTCCGCGTCGCTGCACGAAGGTCCGCCCAGCAACTCGAGGAAGTACGGGTTGCGCTGGTAGGAGAAAGCCGGCGGGTCGCCGCTGACCGGTCCGTCGAGGTTTATCCCCCAGCCGACCGCGGCGCCCGCGGGCGCGGGCGCGATGAGCAGGGCTAACGCGATCGTCAGCCCGACGATCCGCGCGGCTGCGTGACTCCTCCTCAGCGGACGGCGGGCCAGAGTCCCGGGCCGTCCTTGTGCAGCAGGCCGTCGCTGACCAGCTGTCGGACCACCGGATACAGCGACGTGCGGTTCACGCCCAGCTGGGCGACGATCTCCCTAACGCTGATTCCCGGTTCCCCGCCGACGACTTCGAGCACGCGCTCGCGGCGCGTCGATTGACGGGCCGTCGACACACCGGCGACGGCGAGCGTCGTGGAGCGCGCTCCTCCGGTCCTCGCCCGGGTTCCCGACGCGCGAGATCGCGACGCTGCGGGCCGGCGACGAGCCGTTGTGCTCGGTATCGGCGCCGACGTCGTGGGCGCCACGTCGTCGCGACTGCCTTCGTCCAGGATGCCAAGCCGTCGGGCCACGTCGCGCAACTGCTCGAGCTCGGCGACATTCTCCTCCAGCTCAGCGATGCGGGCAAGGATTCGCTCTTCAAGGCGCATGAGGTCTTCGATGACGGTGGACACTGCGTTCAAACCTCCCCGGTCAATGAGGCTGCGGAGCGCGTCGGGCGCTCCGCGGCCTCATCGTAACGCCGGACCGCCGCCGGACGAAGGCGGAAGACCGTGAGACCGGGGTGCTCAGTACTCCCCTGGGAGTCCGCCCGTCCCGACTGCCTTGGTCACCTTCAGCGTGGCCGTCCCGAAATTGCCGCCGCCACAGCGACCGCCGACGGAATAGGTGCCCGCCTTGACTTGCTTGGCCAGCTTGACCTTGATCGAGAACGAACCGTTCTTGCTGTTGGCCAGCGAAGCCGACACGGACGGAACGCCGGCGAAGTTAGTCTTCGTGGCGCCCTTGAACGCCTTCGAGATGATGGTGGCGGCGTCGTTCTTATGTCCGGTCTGGCATCCGGTTCCGACCGATCCCGACACCGTCACCGTCTTGCCGACGGCGACCTTGCTCGGTGTGACCTTGAGCGAGTGGGATGCTGCGAGCGCCGCGGGGGCAAATACGGCCAGTGCCACGAGAGCGGCGATTAGCTTCTTCACGAGAGCTCCTCTCGTCGTTTTCTCTTGGGCACGGCCGATGCTAGCCGCGCCCTTCCTGAACACGGCGAGCCGGAGCATCGTTTCGCTCTGATTTTTGGTGCGAGTCGGCCGGCACGCACCGATGATTTCCCCGACTCCGATCGGTCAATCAGCACAATCACCAACCGGGAGAGTTAGATCGTGGGCAACATCGCGGTACATGAATTCATCACGCTCGACGGCGTGATCGAGGATCCGCGCTGGACGATGGACTACCCGTTCGACCCCAAGATGGGGACCGCGATCGGCTCCATAATGGGGTCCAGCCACGGGCTGCTGCTGGGGCGGCGGACTTACGAGATGTTCGCGCCGGCGTGGTCAGGCCGGACGGCGGAGCAGGACCCCGGCGCCCCGTTCATGAACGAGTCGCCCAAGTACGTCGTCTCCTCCACGCTGCGGAGTGCCGACTGGAACAACTCGGAGGTCGTCGGCGGCTACAGCGCTCAGGCGATCCAGGCGTTGAAGGACTCGGTGGGCAATCTCTACGTCAGCGGCAGCGCCACGTTGGTTCGCGCGCTGCTCGCCGATGGTCTCGTCGACGAGCTACATCTGTTCGTGTTCCCGATCACGCTCGGCGCCGGTCTGCGCCTGTTCCCCGACGGAAGCAGCCCGGTCAAGTCGGCCCTGAGCGGGGTCGAGGCGTACGAGAGCGGGGTCGTCCGCCTGAGCTACTCTGCGCCCGCAAGAATGTCCGCATGACGCTTTTCCCCGAATCCCATCGAGACCTCCTGGACGGTCAGGTCGCGTCGCTGGCCACGGTCGGCCGAAACGGCTTTCCGCAGGTCACCGAGATCTGGTTTCTCTACGACGACGGCGAACTCAAGCTGTCGCTCAACAGCGCGAGGCTCAAGACGCGCAATCTTCAGCGCGACCCCCGCTGCACGCTGTTGCTGCTCGACCTGGCGAACCCCTACCGCTATCTCGAGGTGCGCGGCAACGCGAAGATCGAGCCCGACGATGACTACGCGTTCGCGCGCAAGTTCGGGGCCAAGTACGACGCGGATCTCCGGGTGCACGACCAACCGGGCGAGACCCGCGTGGTGGTGACGATCGAGCCGGTCAACGTCTACCCGGTGGACATGAGCGGAGGCTGAGCAGTGACGATCGGTGAAGCGACGCTCGAGGACGGGGTCCCGGTCACGGCGGGATGGTTCGTGGTCAACGCGGGCGACGCCCGGTGGCTGGACAACGACATGCGCGCGGTGTGCCGGTTCGGCGGTGAGGGAGACGCCCATTTCGATCAGCTGGGCGTCTCCCTGTACTGGCTCGAGCCGGGCAGACCGATGTCGATGTACCACGACGAGGCGGGTCAGGAGGACTTCCTGATCCTGCGCGGCGAGGCCACCCTTCTCGTCGAGGGCGAGGAACGGCCCCTGCGGACCTGGGACTTCATCCATTGCCCGCCCCGCACGCGCCACACGATCGTCGCCGCCGGCGCGGAGCCGGCCCTCGTGCTCGCGGTCGGCGCACGCGTCGAGAAGGGCAGCGCCCGCTATCCGGTTGAGCCGGCCGCGATACGCCACGGCGCCGGCGTCCCCGACCCGTCCGTGTCACCGCAGGAGGCGTACGCCCGCTTTGGAGTACCCCGTCCCGGCCCGGCGCCGGCCATCTTCCGCGAGGCCTCCACCACGTGAATGCGCGCGCGGCTGCGTGCCCCGGGGGCGCTCGGGGCACACAGCGCGCTGGGGGGCATAACTAACGCGCCGCCGTCAGGCGCCGCCAACACATCCGACTAATTCGTCCGGGGCGAGCAGCGACCGGATGTGGTCCGCCGCCGTCTGGGCGGCGTCGAGCTCGTGCTCGTCCGCACCGCCCTCGACCGCCGCAAGGAACGCGTCCACTACAGCCGGGTCGAACTGCGCACCGGCGCAGCGCCGCAGCTCCCGGCACGCCGTCTCGTGCGGAACGGCCGCGCGGTAAGCGCGCTGGGTGATCATCGCCTCGTAGGCGTCGCACACGCTGACGATCCTCGCGCCGAGCGGTATCTCCTCGCCGCGCAAACGATCGGGATAGCCCAGCCCGTCCCATCGTTCGTGACTGGACCGGACCATGTGCGCCACCGGGCGCAGCGCCGGCGCGCCCTCGAGGATGCGCTCGCCGAGCACCGTGTGGTTGCGGATGAACTCCCACTCGCCGTCGGTCAGGCGGCTCGTCTTGTTCAGGATCGCATCCGGGATGCCAACCTTGCCGACGTCGTGCAGCTGTGCGGCGCGGCTCACCTCCTCAAGCGCCTCTCCGTTCAGCCCGAGGCGGCGTGCAACCCGGGCGGCAAGCGTGGCGACATGGGTCGAGTGCTCGTCGAGCTCGGGCTGCTTGGCCCGCAGCGTGCGCAGCAGCACCTCGCCGGCCTGTCCGCCCGCGCCCCCCGAGCGGCTGCGCTTGTTGGCGTACATCCGCTCGTCCGCGAGGCGGAGCGCATGGGTCGCGCTGCCGGCCTCCTGGGGCACCAAGACGACGCCGAGCGAGGCCTCGACCGTGTAGTCGGGCCCCGTTTCGCTCAGCGCGTCGGAGGCGCGCGCGATCAACCGCTCCGGGTCGGCGCCGCGCAACTCGAGATGTGCGCAGAACTCGTCACCACCGAGCCGGTACGCCGTGCCGACTCCGTCGACCGCGTGGCACAGGCGGGCGCCAAGGCGCGTCAGAAGCTCGTCCCCGGAAAGGTGTCCGAACGTGTCGTTGTAGTTCTTGAAGCCGTCGAGGTCGAACAGCAGGAGCACGGACGAGCCTCGACTCCGGGCGGTGCCATCGAAGGCACCGGTCAGGTCCTCGGTCAGCCGGCGGCGGTTGCCCAGGCCGGTCAACGGGTCGGTCATGGCCTGCTCGCGGATGAGCTGGTGCGCGATGATCTCGGCCGCGGCGAGCTCGGCCTTGGCAATCAGCTCGCCGATCAGGACGATCTCGTCTTCCTCAAAGGCACGGCCGGCCCGGACCAGCCACAGCGATCCTGTGATGTCTCGCGGCGCCGCGGCGATCCGCACCGGCGCGGTCAGCCGCCACACCCCCGCTTGCCCGATCTGAACCGGACCGCTCGGGACGCCCGCGGTCTCGGACCCGCGCACGAGCTCGTCGAGCCATCCGTCGACCCCGACGGACAGCCGCACCGGGGTGCGACCTCCGACCAGCTCGAGCCGCCCGGCCGCGGCATCGAGCGCCTCGATCGATCCGTGTAGGAGGATCTCGAGCAAGGCCTCGAGCTCGAGCTTGGCCGCAAACGCATCCCCCAGCCGGCGCACGGCCGATTGCAGGCGGACGCGCTCCTGCTCGACCAGCTTCAACCGATGGTGCGCCTTGTCGATCCGCTGACTGCGATCGCGAGCCAGCAGCCAGAGCAGGAAGACCAGCGGCAGCACGAACGGGATCGCCAGGTAGTCGGCGCGCGCGGCGATCCCGGCCAGGAAACCGAGCGGGGCCAGACACGCGTCGACCGCCCATACGAGGCCAATGACCCGAAGCTGGACCCCCAGCTCGGGACCGACCCCGGACAGACGCATCCGCGCGAGCGAGCTGACGAGATCGAGCAGGCATCCGGCGCCCAGGGCCAGCGCGAGCAGCGGGAGCTGGCCGAAGTCGATCCTCGGTGATCCGGCCGCGAGTAGCACGAGCGCCGGTCCGACCGCGTGCCACGCGTCCGGCACGGCCGAGAGGACGCGACGGGGCGGCACGCGGCCGAATGCCCACTCGACCGCATTGCCGATCACCATGCCGGCTCCGACGGCCGCCGGCACGACCGCCGGGGGCAGGATCAGCAGCATCGGCACCAGGATCAGCTGGGTGGGGACGACGTAGCCAACGCCGACCGGGAATTCGATCCGGCACACCAGCGCGTACACCGCCACCAGCAGCGCCAGCGCGCCGACGTGCAGTCCGGCCAGGCTCCCGTTCAGGAGCAGGACGATGGCGACGGCGCCAAACAGCGCCGCCGCCATCGCATCGACGAATAGCTCACGTTCCGAGGCACGTCGGTCGCGTCCGGCCCAGCTGCGCTCGAGCAGCCGTTCGGTCAGCGAGTCCGTGTCGTACAACTCCAACGCGTTCATCTCGTGAGCCTCCAAAGCGCTCTTGCCTGCGCCGGGTCGCCGCACTCAGCCGGAGCGGTACGGGTCGACGTAGACGTCGTCGAGCTGCCAGCTGCCGGCCGACTGGGGCACCGAGAACTGCAACGCGACCATTACCGTGTCGCCATCGGGGAGCTGCCCGGTGTCGCCCACGGGCTGAGTCGGAGCCCACGACGGCATCGATCCGTCGGCCAGATCCTCGACGGGCACGGTCTGTACACCGTTGGGCGTCTGCACGAGCGCCTGGACCAGGAGGTCGCTTCCGCCGGTCGTCTCCTGGGCGAAGAACCGCAGGTCTGACATCGTGTTATCCACGCAGAAGTAAGGCGATGTTGCCGTGCCTCCGGCGGAGATGGTGAGCGACTGACTGTCGCCGCTGCCGTCGACGTAGAACGGCTCGTTGCCCGGGGTCAGGCTGGCGCCCGAGAGCGTCCACCCCACCTGATCGGGCGTGCCTTCGAAGTTGCCCCCGGGTACCAGGAAATAGCTGTTCGTGTCGCCCCACTGCGAGAATGGGGTGCTCGTTGATTGGGCCGGGCAGTCGGCGAATGCGACACCGGCGCTCGCGAGCACACACAGGCAGGTGAGGGCCGCGACACGACAGGTCAGGGCGCGCACGCGTAAGTGAATGAGCGAAGACAAGGCTGAACCTCCATGCAGGGTCGCCGTCCATGGCGCACGATCTCTCTTACTGATCGGCAGCTGGGCCGTCTCGGACCTGAGACCCCTGGCTTTGCGACCCCGCCTCACGACGAGTTAGCCTTTCTCGACACCAGCGTCATCGGCCGATGCCGCGCAGCATTTGAGGGTGTAGGGCAGAACTGCAGTTTTCGTGGAGGTTCGCGCGCCCGGGCGATGCTCGCCCTGTCGCTCCGAATTCCTGAGTCGCGTTAGACGACAGCGCCCAGCGCGGGCTTCTCGAACCTGAGCATCACCTTGTGCTCGTAGAAGTACTCGAGTCCGGCCGCGAGGTTCGGCGTATGGCCGGACACGGGAACGAAGCCCATCTTCAGTCGCGCGGCCGCGACCGTGAAGCCGGCGTCGGTGAAGGCACGCGCGAAGTCATCCAGCGTGTAAAGCGGGGGCATCCCGAGCTCCTCGGCATTGCGCTCGTGCCAATCGGCCATCCGGGGGCTGCCCGCATGTACACCGGTCACCGCGTAATACACGGCCCCAGGGGCGAGCGACCGGTGCATCGCGTGAGCGTGAGCGCCGACGTCGTGCAACAGGTAGAGGACCTCGTGGCTGAACGCCACCTCGAATCCCTCCCAGCCCGCCGGGACCGTGTCGGCTACCTCGAAGGTCAACGGGTACTCGCCCGCGAGCCGGCGGGCGTCGGCAACCGCCGCGGGCGCCGGGTCAAAGCCGCTGCCGGCGGCGATCCCGGCCTCGCTCGCAAGCAGCCGCAAGAAGCCGCCGCGATTGCATCCCGCGTCGAGCACGCGGCGGCCCGTCAGATCGATATCGATCGTCGCGAGCATCGCGCGCCACATGAACACGTGCTCTTCCTGCATGACGGCGTCCTCGTCGGCGGACTGCCAGTAGGCGTGCGCTTCGCTCATCTGCGAACCCGCTAGGTGAGCATCGGCGAAGGCGGGATACGAGTGTGTCCCTTGACCTCGGGGATCACCATCGCGACCTCGTCCACATAGCACCAGCTCCAGTCCTCGCCGGGCTCGAGCGAGTGGATCAGCGGATGGCCGTCCGAGTGGAAGTGGGCCGTGGCGTGCCGGTTGGGCGAGTCGTCGCAGCAACCGACGTGCCCGCACTCGAGGCAGATGCGCAGATGAAGCCACACGCTGCCCTCGCGCAGGCAGTCCTCGCAGCCGGGAACGCTCTCGGGCAGCTCCAGCACGGTGATGGTGTCCAGGTGGGTGCAGGTGGTCATGTCTCCGTCTCCGTTCGTCGGATGCTGGTGGCGGGGTGCAGTGGCAACCACACATGGAAGGTCGTGCCCGCATCTCCGGTGTCGAAGGTCACCGAACCGCCGTGGCGCTCGACGACGATCCGTCGGACGGTGTCGAGGCCAAGCCCGGTGCCGCGGCCAACCTCCTTGGTGGTGAAGAACGGCTCGAACACACGCAGGCGAGCGTCGGCCGGGATCCCGGGGCCGGTGTCGGCGATGTCGACCAGGATGCAGTCGCCGTCTAGCTTCGTCCGGACGGTGATCGTCCCGCGATCGCCCACCGCATCGATCGCGTTGTCGAGCAGGTTGGTCCAGACCTGGTTGACCTCGGAGCCGAACATGGTCAGCGCCGGCAGAGTGCGGTCGTAATCCCGCTGGATGTCGATCTGGGTGTTCTTGAGCTTGTGGCCCAGCAGCTTCAGGGTCGTCTCGAGACCTTCGTGGATGTCGGCCTCGACGAGCCCGCCGCGATCCATGTATGCGTACGCCTTGATGGCCGAGATCAGCGAGCTCATGCGCTCCGTCGACTCGCGCAGGTCGCTGACGAGCCGCTGGGCGCTCAGCGACGCCGCGACCGATTGCAGCGCGGCCGGCGTCGCCGGGCCGGCAAGCTCGTGTATCTGGTCGAGCCAACTCGAATCCAACCCCGCGGCCGCGAACGGCTCGGCCAGCCGATAGGCCTCCGGCACGCCCAGCGCCTCGAGCTCGTCGCGCATCTCGTCCTCGGCGTCGGCGGCGTCGAGTGCTGAGAGCGGGCTGCGCTCCGAGCACTGGCGGAGTGCCTGGTCGCGCAGATCGGTGATCTTTGCGGCGTCTTCGCGCTCGATGCCGGCGTCGACGAACTCCCTGATCGTGGCGCCGATCACATCGAGGGCCTCGGCCAGGTCGGCGGCGGACCGGCGCGCGGCCGAGGCCGGGTTGTTCAGCTCGTGGGCCAGGCCGGCGGCCATCGTGCCGAGCGCCGCCAGGTGCTCGCGGTTCTGCTGGATCGCCGTCATGCGCGTCATGATCGGCCTGACCTGGCGCATGATTCGCCGGTGCACGTCGGGATTGGCCAGCGCGAGGCGCCGGAACTCGGCCGACGGGATCAGGGCGAGCTCCGCGTCGCTGACCGCCACCATGCGGGAGACGAAATCTCCTTCGCTGAGCGTCGCGATCGCGCCGATCCAGGTCGGCGCCGTCTGGCTGCCGATCGGCTCGAACCGATCCCCGTCGCGCTGGGAAAGCTGCAGGGTTCCCTCGAGCAGGCAGAACATTCCCTCCGGGGGCTCGCCGGCCTCGAGCACGATGTCGCCCGGTTCCGCGTGACGCCACTGCGCGGCGGCGGCGAATTCAGCCAGCGCAGCATCGTCGATGTCGTCGAACAGATCTACCGGGCGCAGGTCGGCCACCGAGACGGGCTTCTCGCGAGCGGTCGTCATGCCTCGGCGAGATACTGGTGAATGAGCGACACCGCCATCGAACCTTCGCCGACGGCACTGGCGACGCGCTTGATCGACCGAGCCCGGACGTCTCCGGCGACCAGCACGCCCGGCACGCTCGTCTCGAGCGGGAAGGGGTCGCGCTCGAGCGGCCAGCGATCGCTCTTGGCGTCAAGCCCGGCCAGGATGAAGCCGCGCTCGTCGCGCGCCACCACGCCGGCCAGCCAGTCGGTCCGTGGCAGCGCGCCGATGAACACGAAGCAGGCGTCCACCTGCTCGGCCGACTCGTCGCCGTCGGCGTCGCGGATGCGCAGCGCGCGCAGCCGGCCGTCGCCCTCCGCCCCCACCGCCTGGGTTCGCGTGCGAACCTCGACGTTCTCGATCGCCTCGATCTGCTCGATCAGGTAGTACGACATCGACTTGGCGAGTGAGTCAGCCCGGACCAGCATCGTGACACGGCTGGCGTACTTCGCGAAGTACACCGCGGCCTGCCCGGCCGAATTGGCGCCGCCGATCACGACCACGTGCTGGTCGCTGCACGAGCGAGCCTCGGTCAGCGCGGCGCCGTAGTAGATGCCCTGTCCGTTCAACTCGGCGAAGCCTGGAACGTCGAGCTGGCGATAGGAGACGCCGGAGGCAACGAGCACACTCGAAGCGCTCAGGCTGCTCCCACCCGTCAGCTCGACGATGCGCCCGGATCCTTCGACGCGCAACCCTTTGGCGTCCTGGAGCGTCAGCAGCTCAGCGCCCAGCCGCCGCGCCTGATCGGTGGCGCGCCGCGTCAGGTCTGACCCGCTCAGCCCGGCCGGGAACCCGAGGTAGTTCTCGATCCGGCTCGACTGCCCCGCCTGCCCACCTGGTGCCTCGCGCTCGACCATGATCGTCTTCAGTCCCTCCGACGCGCCGTACACCGCAGCGGCCAGCCCGGCCGGGCCGCCGCCGACGATCACCAGGTCGTAGTGCTCAGACGCCGGCTGGCCGACGACTCCGAGCCGCTCGGCCAGCTCGAACACGGTCGGGCGTTCGAGCACGGTGCCGTCCTCGAGCAGCGCCACCGGGAGCCGGTCCTCGGCAAGGTCGGCCACCTTGAGCAGCTGACGCGCCTCCGCGTCACGCTCGACGTCCAGCCAGCGTCCTGGGATCTGATTGCGAGCCAGGAAGTCGCGCAGATCGTGCGTCGCCCGGGAGAAGCGATGACCGATCACCCGCACCCCGCCGGACTCGAGCGCCGCGCCGGCCTCCCACCCGGTCAGCAGATCCTGGACCGGGGGAAACAATTCTTCCTCGGGCGGGTCCCACGGCTTGAGCAGGTAGTAGTCGAGCGCGACCTCATTGATCGCCTGGATCGCAGCCTCCGTATCGGCGTAGGCGGTCAGCAGCACCCGCTTCGCCGTCGGCACGATCTCTCGCGCGCGCACGAGATAGTCGGTGCCGGACAGGCCAGGCATCCGCTGGTCGGCGACGAGCAGCGCCACCTGCTCGCCGCGGCGGGCCAACTCGCGCAGCACCTCGAGCCCCTCCTCGCCCGAGCCGGCGCGCACGATCCGATAGCGCTCGCCGAACTCGCGCCGCAGGTCGCGGGCGACCGCGGCCAGCACGGCCGGCTCGTCGTCGACGACGACGATGGCGGGGCGGCGTCGAGGCGAAGAATCGGTCATGGTCTAACCATAATCGCGCTCACCGCCCAAGCGCAGCCAACAACGTTTTGGCGTCGAAGGCGCCTTCGTGGAGAACTCCGTCGATGAACAGCGTCGG
Organism: Solirubrobacteraceae bacterium; assembly: GCA_035502815.1. Lineage (GTDB taxonomy): Bacteria > Actinomycetota > Thermoleophilia > Solirubrobacterales > Solirubrobacteraceae > Palsa-465. The sequence goes on along the minus strand of DATJUA010000118.1, from coordinate 137,763 downwards.
AGTGCCGAGCACCTGACCGGTCTTGAGGCCGCTTCGGTAGTCCCGCTCGACCCGCTCGAGCGCCGCCTCGCCGGCCCGGTCGCGATCGAAGCTGACGAGATCGAGCCTCAGGTCCGCCGCGTAGGCGCGGAGGTCGTCGTCCTCGAGCGCCTTCTGCCGGTGAAAGAGCGTGTCGTGCATCTCCCAGTAGCGCCCCTGCGCCGCCGCGGCCTCCGCGGCCAGCGACGCGGCGAGCGCGTGCGGGTGGATCTCGGTCAGCGGAAAGTGTCGGAACGCATACCGGACGTTGCCCTCCAGCTCCGCCTCGACGCTTTGGATCTCGCGGTAGGCCCGGCGCGTGTACGGGCACTCGAAATCGCCGTACTCGAGGATCACCTGGGCGGACTGCGGGCCGCGCACGTGATCGACGGCCTCGTCCAACGGCTCGAGCCTCTGCTCGTCTGTCATCTCACATCTCCCCGTTCGACGGACCCAATACGTGAAGACTTCACGTAGAGTATCAGCGCTTGAAGCCTTCACCGATGTCCCGCAGGCTCGCCCACGTCGCCTATGAGCTGCACGCGAACCTCGAGCGCGCACTCGGCGACGCGCTCGTCGAGCTCGATCTGACGCTGCCGCTGGCTGACGCTCTGTGGCAGCTCGACCCCGCGCTCGGCCCACTGTCGCGGCGCCAGCTGTCCGAGCGACTCGGATGCCACCCGTCCAACGTCACCTTCCTGATCAACCGGCTCGAGCGGCGACGCCTGGTCACACGGGCGGGCGCCGATGCCGACCGGCGGGTCAGGATGCTCGCGCTGACACCGGCCGGGGCGCGGGCGCGGGAGCACCTGATTGCCACCCTCGCCGCTTCCTCACTGTTCAGCCGCTTAACCAGCTCTGAGCGACGGCAGCTGGTCGTGCTGCTGGGACGCTGCGGACAAAACTGAAAGGATTGGGGCATGGATTCGCGGGTGGCGCGCCTGGCCGAGCTGGCGGTGAATGTAGGCGTGGGCGTTCAGCCCGATCAGGACGTGCTGATCCTCGCCTACGACGTCGAACAGGCGCCGATCGCGCGGGCCACGGCCGAGGCCGCGTACGCCGCCGGCGCCCGCCTCGTCAGCGTCATCTACTGGGACCAGCACGTCAAGCACTCGCGCCTGCGGCACGCACCGATGGACACGCTGGGCCTGGTGCCGGAATGGTGGGAGGCGATGGTCGCTGACTGCGTGAAGCGCCGCTCCGCGCTGATCGTCGTATGGGGCGACCCGCATCGCGCGCTGTTGGACGACGTCGATTCTGAACGGGTGGCCGGCGACCACATGCCGCTCACGCCGTCGCTGTTCCAGGCGGTCGGAGGCGGTGAGATCACCTGGACGATGGTTCCCGGTCCGTGCCCCGGAGTGGCCCGAGAGATCCTCGGCGAGCCCGATGTGGACCGTCTTTGGGAGCTCATGTTTCCGATCCTCCGGCTCGACGCGGCCGACCCGCCGGAGGCCTGGCGCGCGCACGTCACTCGGCTGCATGAGCGGGCCGCGATCCTGGAGCGACACGCCTTCTCGGCGGTGCGCTTCCGTGGCCCTGGGACCGACCTGACCGTCGGCCTGCTCGCCGGCGCCCGTTGGCTGAGCGCCGGCATGGAGACGAACTGGGGGGCGCCGATGGTCGTCAACATGCCCAGCGAGGAGGTGTTCACGACGCCCGACAACCGCCGGGCGGAGGGGGTCGTCCGCGTCACCCGTCCGATCAACCTCGTCGGTGGCGGTCGGGTCGAAGGACTCACGATCCGCTTCGAGCAGGGCCGGGCGGTCGAGGTGCAGGCTGACCTCGGGGCGGAACTCGTGCGCGCCCAGATGGCCACGGATCCCGGCGCCGCGCGGCTCGGCGAGGTCGCGCTCGTCGACGGCTCCTCGCCGGTCGGCCAGAGCGGAATGGTGTTCGGGGACATCCTGATCGACGAGAACGCGACCTGCCACATCGCGTGGGGAAGCGCGTACGCCTTCACCGTCCCGGACCTTCCTGACAGCGAAGACGCGCAGGACGCGCTTGGCTTCAACCGCTCCGCCGTGCACCAGGACGCGATGATCGGAGGGCCTGAGATCGAGGTGCTCGGCGTCGCTTCCGACGGATCGGAGATCCCGATCATCGTTGATGACGCGTGGGTGATCGTGTAGCGGCGGACTCTGGACGCGGACTCTGGACGCGGACTCTGGACGCGGACTGATGTGGTCCGCAATTCGTGCAAGCCTGACTGGCATGACGAGTGCACCGCGAACCTATCCTCAGCGGGTCCCGAACTGGGTCGCGCCGCTCGAACCCGGCGGGCAAGCGCCACCGCGTAGCGATCCGCTCGCGCCGTCGCCGTCAGCGCGGTGCAAAACGCACGAAAACACCGCGGCCCTGCGAAACGGAGGCGGAGCGTGGCCACCCCGGTCCTCCTGCCGATCACACGCTCCGTTCATCATGTGTTGGTGGTCGCCCAAACGATCTCAGGAGGAGCAGCCATGCCAGTCATCCACGCTGACGCCCTCGACGGCGCCAACCTGTTCGGCGCCGACCATGGCGCCACGATCTCGCTGATCTTCGACCACAGCGAGCCCGGCCAGGGACCCCGACTGCATCGTCACCCCTACGACGAGACGTGGGTGATAGAGGAGGGAACACTCACGTTTCAGTCGGGAGACGAGCGCTTCGAGGCCGGAGCGGGCGATGTCGTGATCGTGCCCCCCAACGCGCCGCACAAGTTCATCAACGACGGGCCGGGGCGGTCGAAGATGATCTGCATTCACGCCAACCCGACGTTTCAGACCGAATGGCTCGAGTGATCCGCCGGCTCAGTCAGCGCTGATCGAGCAAATCCGCCAGCGTCTCGCCGCTCGCCACCGACTCGGGGCGCTCGGCGGCGATATCCGATCCCCGGCGCGCGAACTCGTCGCGACGCTTGATCAACAGCCACTGCGGCTTCGCGCCATCGCTGGTGCGCTGGAGGGCGAACCCGCCCTCGAGCTTCTCGCCGTGGAGCACGAACACCGCGTGGCCGCGGTCGAGTGCCTCGGGCCAAGGCACCCGCCCGCCCTGCTCGTACTGGCCCCGGTCCCAGATGATCACCGCGCCGTTCCCCGTCGGGCCTTCGAAGTCGTTGTGGGCCAGGCTGTGGTCTTCCACCTGCACAGCGAAGCGCTTGACCGTCGGATCCAGGGACGGACCCTTCGGCACCGCCCACGAGCGCATCACGCCGTCGACCTCGAGGCGGACGTCGAAGTGGTGCGCGGTCGCCTGATGCTCCTGGACCACGAACACGCCGGCCGGCACGCCCCGAATCGCAAACTGCTCGTGTCCCTCCACCTTGACCACGCGTTCCGCCACCGATTCGACCCCGTCGAGCGACCCAAGCCACAAGGCGAATTCCGCCACGGCGTCCTCCGGGCCCTCCGCGTGCAGGCACACGGTGGCGTCGTCCATCAGCCGGACCCAGCCGAGCAAGCCTTTGTCCCGCGCCCAGTCGCGGACAAGCTCGCGGAATGCCGGGTCCGACACGTCGCCGGCGATCGTGATCCGCCTGGCCGTCGCGTCGCTCACCGCCTACATTCTCCCCGCGCGCGCCGCCCGGCCCCGTCCCCCATCTGAAATTTCCACGTCGGGCGGGAAAATGAGAGACCATGGAGCGCCGGCGCTTTGGACGAACGGGCTGGGAGGTTCCGGTCATCGGGCTGGGGACATGGCAGACGTTCGACCTGGGACCGCGCCAGGAAACAGTCGCGCGCGACGTCGTCGACACCGTGTGGGAGGCAGGCACCCGATTTTTCGACTCGTCGCCGATGTACGGGCGGGCCGAGGCGGTCCTGGGGCGCGCGCTGGCCGGCCACCGCAAGGACGCGATCGTCGCGACCAAGATCTGGACGAGCTCGGCGGCCGAGGCGAACGATCAGCTCTCCGACCAGCTGGACTTCTTCGGTGGGCGCGTCGACCTCGAGCAGATCCACAACCTGGTCAACTGGCGCCGGCATCTCGACTGGCTCGAGCAGGAGCGCGACGCGGGCAGGATCACGTTCCTGGGCGCCACTCACTACGCCGCGAGCGCGTTCGACGAGCTCGAGCAGATCATGCGCACAGGACGGATCGACGCCATCCAGATCCCTTACAACCGCGTCGAACACGAGGCGTCGAAGCGCATCCTGCCGCTCGCGACCGAACTCGACCTGGGCGTGATCGCGATGCGGCCACTCGGAGGCGGGTCCCTGACGGGTCGGTTCGACTCCACCGAGCTCCTGAAGTGGACGCTGGCGGATGAGCGGATCCACGTCGCGATTCCCGCCACCTCCTCGCCCCAGCACGCGATGGCGAACGCCGCGGCCGGGTCAGCTGAGGACTGAGCCACCGTCCGCACACAGCGTCTGGCCGGTCACCGCTGCGGCGGCCTCCGAGGCCAGGAACGCGACAACGGCAGCCGTGTCGTCCGGCATCAGCGAGCGGGGAAGCGACTGGCGCGCCAAAACCTCCTCGAAAGCCTCTGCGGGCAGATCCGCCTCGGTGAAGGGCGTACGGGTCAGGCCCGGGGCGACGCAGTTGACCGTGATCCCATGCGCGCCAAGTGGCCGCGCCAACACCCGGGCGATCCCCACCAACGTGGCCTTGCTCGCCACGTAGGGGAGGAAGTCGGGGCCGGGTGGCCGCCACACCGTGTTCGAGGTGATGAACACGATCCGGCCGAAGCCGCGCTCGATCATCCCCGGTGTCAGCTCCTGGCAGAGCCACAGCGCCGCCTCGACGTTTACCGCCTGGACCCGGCGCCAGGTGGCGACGTCGATCTCGGCCAGCGCAGCGCGGTCAAACGCGGCGGCCGCATGTACGAGCACGTCGCGCGGCCCGAGCCGCTCGGCGATCGAGCGCACGGCCGCCTCATCGCCAAGATCGACGGCGAACTCCCCGACACGGTCGAGGATGGCCACGTCGTGTCCCGTCTCGGTGAGCGCACGCACGATCGCCCCTCCGATTCCGCCCGCGCCTCCGGTGACGACCGCCGCTCGCTGCATGAGAGCGTGGAAGCATACGAATCCGTCACATCACCCAGGTCTGGCGGGTCAACTTCCAAGGCGCCGCCGTGAGGCGCCGCCGACCAATGGAAAGCCGATGGACCCGACCCGAGGGAGGAATGCCCTGACCGCAGACAGGCAAGATTGGCTGGCGCAGGAGTTCGAGGTGCACCGCCCCCGCCTGCGCGCGGTCGCCTACCGGATGCTCGGCTCGCTCAGCGAGTCTGACGACGCGGTCCAAGACGCCTGGCTGCGTCTCAGCCGCACCGACGCTGACGAGATCGAGAACCTGGCCGGGTGGCTGACGACCGTCGTCGCACGCGTGGCCCTCAACATGCTGCGGTCGCGCAAGACGCGGCGGGAAGAGTCGCTTGACGTGCACGTCCCGGACCCGATCATCGACTCCGCCGACGGCACCGACCCCGAACACGAGGCGCTGCTAGCCGACTCCGTCGGGCTCGCGCTGCTCGTCGTGCTCGAAACGCTCACTCCCGCCGAACGCCTGGCGTTCGTGCTGCACGACATGTTCGCGGTGCCGTTCAACGAGATTGCCCCGATTGTCGACCGCTCGCCCGAGGCAACGCGTCAGCTGGCCAGTCGCGCCCGCCGGCGCGTGCGCGGGGAGGCGCCGTCGCCCGACGCCGACCTGAACGCGCAGTGGGAGGTGGTCGACGCATTCCTGGCCGCCGCGCGGAACGGAGACTTCGACGCGCTGGTCGCGGTCCTGGACCCCGACGTCGTGCTCAGGGCCGACGGCGGGGTGGCCGGGCTGTCACGCTTCGCGCGTGGCGCCGAGACCGTGGCCAGCGGAGCGATGACATTCTCGCGCCTCGACCTGACCATGCGCCGCGCCCTGATCAACGGCGGCCCCGGGATCGTTTCGCTGCGTGACGGCCGGCCGTTCACCGTCGGCGCGATCACGATCCACAACGGCCGGATCGTAGAGATGGACATCCTGGCCGATCCGGACCGGCTGGCCCGGCTCGACCTCACCGTCCTCGACGCCTAGCCCGAGTCGCCTTAGGGTTCACGAAAGAATTAGTGGCAGGGTTTGACGAGTGCCTGGGCGTGGCTGGCGGGAGGGGATGATCCAAGACGTACTGGTGGTACGGCGGGATCATCCCCTCCCGTCACGCGCGGCCAGACGCCGTCAAAAACGTCAATAATTCTTTCGTGAATCCTTAGCTCGTCGCCGTGAGGTTCTTGATCGGCATGTACGGCCGGCACGGCTCGTTGCGCAAGCTGGGGCACGGCGGCAGGCCGGACGTCACATTGACGCCTGGAACCACGGGGAGGATCAGGCTCGAGGGCATCTTCTTCGAGAACTCGATCGACACCTTGGCCGTGCCCGCGGGATCGGTCTGACCGAAGGACCACACCGGCTGGGTTCCGTTCGGCGCCGAGATCGTCACCCGGATGCGCGAGCCGGCCCGATACACGTGCCCCTCGTAGTAGAGCGGGATCACAAGCTCGACGAACTTGCCCTTGGGCATCGGCTCCACGTCGGAGGTGAGCATGCTCGGAATCGGCTCGAGCAGGGTGCTCTTCTGGTGCAGGATGTTGTCGGTGTTGGTGGACAGCTTGCGCTCGTTCGCGCGCAGCCAGCCGTTCTGCACGAACGTCTCGTTGCCATCCGGCCGCACCTCGCTGACCGTCGCCTGGACGTCGACGTCTGGCGTAGAGGAGCGGACCCACAGGTGGACCGCGCCCGCGCCGATGACCGTGGTGTTGGTCTTCAGAGGCGCTGAGACATAGGAGACGGCGGTGCCGGCCGGGTTCTGGGCCCAGTTCCACTGCCACTCCGACGCGTTGCCCCACAGGCCGCCCGCCTCGGTGCTGGTCTGCGGATAATCGTTGAGCGGCACGGCCTTCGCGTTGGACGTGTACCAGTTGATGGCCTTGTGCGCCGCCGGGCTGTTGCGCAGCGTGCCACCCGAGCCCAGGTACCAGAACCGCGCCTTCGTACCCGGGATCGGGAACGTCGAGAACGACTGCTCGAAGCCGGGGTACGGGTCACCCGCTGTCTTCTGACCGGTCGGTGATGCGCCCGCGCCGTTGTCGAACAGCACTCTGACCGAGGGGAGCTTCTCGAATGCGGCCAGCGCCGTCTGGTAGGTCGGTTCCTCCTGGATCGGGTCGAGTGGCAAGGTGTCCGCGTCGGTGTCCGGGAGGCCCATCGCCTGCTGGTAGATGTAAGGCGCTGCGGCTCGAATCAGCGCCTGGTTGACGATCGGCGCCTGGTGGGCGACGAACAGCTCTAAGAAGTCGTACCAGCGGTCGAACGTGTCCGGGTCGAGCGAGTCGACGTGCGCGCCGTTGGTGAACGTGAACCACTTCTCCTTCGTCCCGGTGAAGTGCGGCACCAAGTCGGGGCAGTGGCCACCCGTCTGCTCGTCCTCCCACTGGCAGGCCATGAACACCGGCACTTTGATCTTGTTCACGAACGTGATCGGGTCAAGCGGATCGGCCGTCGTGGGGATGTAGTGCGAGTTCGCGTCGATCTTGTCCATCAGGTTGGCCGCCTCGCCGTGGAGCACCTGGTTGGACTCGCACGTCTGATCGCCGTCCTCGATCTGCTGATACGCGTACGGCTGTCCGCTGTTGGGACCCGCCGGCTCGGCCTCCTCCTGGCGCTGCTGCGCCCACGCCACGGCGAAGCCGGTGTTCAGGATGCCGCCGGGATATAGCGTCGTGGCGGTCGCGTCGATCGTCGAGAGCGGTGAGATCGCCTCCAGGTCGGGCGGGTCGAGCTGCGCCGCGAACAGCTGGCTGATCGCGCCGTAGGAGATTCCCATCATGCCCACCTTGTGGCCCAGGACCCAAGGCTGGTGGGCGATCGTCTCGATCACGTCGTAGGCGTCGAGGTTCTGGAGCGGCTCGAAGAAGTCATATGCGCCACCTGAGCAACCGGTACCGCGCATGTTCACGTCGACCACCGCGAAGCCCATCAGGTTGGCGAGCACCGCGATCCCGTTCACCGGACCCGCCGGGTCGGCGTAGCCGTAGCCCGAGTACTCGATCAGCGTTGGGTAGGGCGGGAGGAAAGGCACGCTCGCGCTGGTGTGGGCCTTCTTGGCGAACGGCTTGTTGAACACGTCGGGCAGACCGGGCAGGCTGATCGGCAGGCTCGGCGCGGTGACGCCGGGCGGTACGGGCAAGCCGAGCGTCGTCGCGCCAACGCCGGCTGGGCTGGTCGGCGGGTGCACGTCGATCGCCAGTTTGGTCCCGTCACGCGTGGTCAGGTAGGTGTAACCGCTGTCGGGGATCGACTGGTTGTAGATGCTCGGATCCCAGGGCGCCGCGGCATCGGAGTGCACGGTGATCGGCCCCGACTCCGAGCCGTTTGACGACAGGCGCACCCGGTAGCCCTTCCCGGGCGGCACGTTACGGAACAGGAGACCGCCGAGTGAGTCGGCGTCCTGCGTGTACAGCGTCTTTCCGCCGGAGGTGAGCAGCGACATCTGCGCATCCGGGGCCAGGCCGGTGACGTACACCTGCTCGGCGCTGCCGTTAGCGCTAAACGAAGTCGCGGCCGACGCGCCGGCAGCCGCGACCAGGCCCGCCGCGAGCACGGTCGCGAACGCGCACACGATGGCATGGACACGACGCCGCAAGACGTGGCCTCTCCGCACGGCCGGGCACTCTGACACATCTTTCAGGGGCGTGCGCCGGTTCCCAATCCGGTGCGCAACTCGGCTCGTGAGGCCGGGTTAACATAGACGCCACCGCGCCATCCCGGTGCGGTGTCGGGGAGAACAGCATGCGACGTCAAGCCCGTTGGGGCATGTTGCTGTTGCTGGGACTGCTGATCGCGGCCGGTGGCTGGTTCGTGTCGATCACCTCCTCCGCCCGACCGGCGTCCGTCCCGCTTCGGGCGCCGGCGCGGGCCACGACCCGGGCTGCGGCGCCGGCCTCACGGATAACCGGCGCATGTCCCGTCCGTCACCACCGCTCGAGCCCGTGCTGCCCGCCCCCTCCGGCCCACGCCAGGGCGGGAGCCTCCCGGTGCCTGGGAATCGCGACGGCGCCCAACCCCTCGACCGACCCGCAGGCGGTGACGATCGCGGGCCGTCTGTTCGGGCCTCGGCACGCCCACGCCGTCGTTCTCCTGTGGCGCCGCCTTCCAGGGCAGAGGCGCTTTCACATCACGGCCGCGACTCGGACCGACCGAATCGGCGATTACTCCCTGGCGGTTCACGTCGACGCCAACCGCTGGTGGTACACCAGCGCGCGCGGGTTCCGCAGCCGGACCGTGCATCAGCGGGTAGCGGCCCTGATCACGCTGGCGAGCTCGGAGACGAGAGCGGCACCGGGCGATCAGGTGAGCTTCACCGGAAACGTCGCCCCGTCACACGCCGGCCAGTCGCTCGTGCTCCAGGAACTCGGCCCCTCCGGCTGGCAGGCGGCGGCGCAAGGAACGCTCGATGGCGCATCGACCTTCTCGACGACTTACTCGTTCGCCACGGATGACACCTACTTGCTGCGCGCCTACCTGCGATGGGGAACGCGCAACATCAACTCGTACTCGGAGCCGCTCACGGTCACGGTGAACCCCATCTTCAAGATCAAGCACGTCGTGATCATCATGCAGGAGAACCGGTCCTTCGATCAGTACTTCGGGACCTTCCCGGGTGCCGACGGGATCCCGGGCCTGGCCGGCAACCCCGGGACCGTGCCGTGCGTGCCCGATCCGGTCAACGGCGGGTGCGTCAAGCCCTTCCACGACACCAGCGACAAGAACTACGGTGGACCCCACGGCGCGACCAACGCCGCCGCCGACATGGACTGCACGAATGCGGCCGCCCGGGGCGGGTGCAAGATGGATGGCTTCGTCGGTCAGGCCGAGCACGGAGAGAGCTGCACGGGCAACGACCCCAACTGCAGCCCTTGCACGAGCGGCAGCGCCTCCCAGTGCATCGACGTGATGGGCTACCACGACGCCAGCGAAATTCCCAACTACTGGGAATACGCCGAGCAGTACGTCCTACAGGACCACATGTACGAGCCGAACGCGTCGTGGAGCCTGCCCGCGCACCTGTACATGGTCTCCGAGTGGTCGGCTCACTGCACCAACCCGGACGACCCCTACTCGTGTACGAACTCGCTCGAGAGCCCCAACACCCCGAACGGGCAGGTTTACGCGTGGACGGACATCACCTGGCTGCTGCATGCCGCGAACGTGAGCTGGGCCTATTACGTGTTCCAAGGGACGGAACCCGACTGCGATGACAACTCGGCCATGACGTGCGCGCCGGTACAGCAGGGACCGAAGACGCCCAGCATCTGGAATCCGCTTCCGTCTTTCACCGACGTCGCCCAGGACGGGCAGCTCGGCAACATCCAGACGCTGTCCAACTTCTTCACCGCGGCGAAGGACGGGACCCTCCCCGCCGTGTCGTGGATCGATCCGAACGGGACGGTGTCCGAGCATCCTCCGGCGCTGGTGAGCGCGGGCCAGACGTATGTCACCGGGCTCGTCAACGCGATCATGCAGAGCCCGGACTGGGACAGCACCGCGATCTTCCTGGCCTGGGATGACTGGGGCGGTTTCTACGACCAGGTCGTGCCGCCCGCGGTGGACGAGAACGGTTTCGGGCTCCGCGTGCCCGGGATCGTCATCAGCCCGTACGCCAAGCAGGGCTACATCGATCACCAGACGCTCAGCTTCGACGCCTATACGAAGTTCATCGAGGACGACTTCCTGGGCGGCCAGCGCCTCGATCCCGCCACCGACGGGCGTCCCGACCCCCGGCCCGACGTGCGCGAGGACAGTCCCATCCTCGGCGACGTGACCGCCGACTTCGACTTCAGCCAGGCACCGCGACCGCCCTTGATTCTCCCCGTCTGCCCCGCGACCGACCTGACGCCGACGCCGAAGTGCTGACGCCGGGCGCCTGACGCCGGCGCCGACTGTGTCAAAGGAGGCAGAAGGAGCGCGTCAAGCGACGTGGGCGGCGCGCGCCCGAGGCGCGACAGTACTCAGCGTCAGCCCGGAACGACCACCTAGGGCCAGACCGGGAGCAACCGCCGCCAAGCGGCCCCATCGGAGGAGCAACGCTCATGTCACCGTGCCTGAACTACCAGATCGCCCGTGCCCACCAGGCCGAGATCGCCCGCCGTGCGCAGCAGGCGCAGCGGGACCGCGTCCTAAGCGACACCGTCGACCGCCCTCGCCGCTCAGTCCGCTCCCGCATCGGCCAGGCTGTCGCCATGGTCGCCGTGCCCGCGCCGTCATTAGGGCGCGGAGCAGGACGCTGACACCCGCCCGCCGGTGAACAACTTGAAGTAATCGCTCGACGGCTTTTCCGGGTCGATGCGCCAGTCGATGCCCAGCCCGCTCAGCTCGCTCTGCAGCTCGCCGACGCAGGCGGCATAGGCGTCCACCGCGTTTCGGAGAACCGCGAGCTGCGATTCGCTGGGAACGCTCTGGAGCGACCAGTTGATGCGCGCGAGCGACCGCGAGACCGAGCGGGCCACACCGCTGGCGCGCCCAGCGACCTTGCCCACCTCGGCCCGCTCACTCGCCGCGCCGTGCTCGTCGGCGCTGAGACGCTGGGTCAGGCTCGTGACCTGGGCTTGCAGCGCCGCGACGCTCGAGCGCTCGTGCGAGGCCTGGATCAGCCCCTCGACGCCAAAGGCGCCGGCGGTCAGCGCCACCATCAGCAACAGCCCGCCGACGAAACGAGACCCGGCGTGCGGAGTCTGCGGTCTGCGGCGAGCACGGCCCCGCCCACGCACCGGAGCGCGCGGGAGGCGCGTCGAGGCTCGCCCAAGGGCGGGCTCAGCGGCCGCGACATCGATGCCGGCGTGGCTTTCCTTCATCTCTCTCATCCTCTTCACCGTCCGTGGTGGGGCCCCGTCCATATGGTTGCCGGCTGACCACCGGTCGATCCAATAACGGTCCGCGATCGTCCGGACTCGCGTAAACGCGGACGCTCAGACGGGCGCGGCTGTGCTCGACCGCAGGATCAGGTCGGCTGGAATCGTCTCGTGGACGCCCGCGACGCGGCTCACTTCGATCTCGGCCCGGAGCAGCTCGGCGCCCCGCCGGCCCATCTCCGCGAAGTTCTGCCGGACCGTGGTCAACGGCGGCTTGAAGAACTCTCCTTCCGGGATGCCGCCGAAGCCGATCACGCTCACCTCCTCCGGCACCCGCCGGCGTGCCTCGGACAAGGCGCGCAGCACGCCCAGTGCCATCTGGTCGCTGGCGGCGAAGATCGCCGTGACATCGGGCCGCGCTGCCAATCTGCGGCCGAGCTCGTAGCCGCGCTCCGAGCTTCCGTCGCCCGGGATCGCGGCAGGAACCTCCGCGCCGGCCGCGAGCAGCGTGTCGCGCCATCCGGCCAGGCGCGAGCCGCGCTCGGTTGTGTCGAAATGCCCGGCGATGTGGAACACGCTGTCGTGGCCCAGCTGGAGCAGGTGGCGAGTGGCGGCGGCGGCACCCGCGTAGTGATCGCTGGTCACCGCGGACAGGACGTCCTGCGGCAGGGCACCCACGACCACGACGGGCACGTTCAACGAGGTCTCGGCCAGCAGCTCGATGACGTCGCGTGGCGGAGCGAGCACCAGGATTCCGTCGACGGCGAGCCGGCGCAGCCACCGCACGCCATCCCGCCATGACCGGCGGCCCGGCACCCGCATGTCGGCGATGATCACGCAGTAGTCGTTCTCACGCGTGGCGTCGTGGATGCCGGACAGCACAGTGGCCTTGCCGTAGGGGCTCGGGTCAAAGCTCAGGACCCCGATCGTCCTCGAGCGCGCGGGCGCGCTCAGTGGCCGCTTGAGCGGTTCGTCCTGGTCTTCCAGGGCGCGGTATGAGAGCAGGGACATTTAGCGAGGGCCGGGCGGCGCACGCCGCTGGCGAGACTAAACTGGCGCCGCCCCGCGCAGGTATGTTTTGGTGCGATGCAAAACATATATCCAGTGTCAAGTGCATCCGTGATCCCGAAGCGCGCGGGTCTGAACGACATCCGGCGCAACAACCTCGAGCTCGTTCTGCGCCACCTGGCGGCGGTCGGCGCCGACTCGCGTGCCGGCATCGCAGCCCGGGCGGGGCTCACCCGCGCCACCGTCTCGCGCCTCGTCGCGGAGCTCATTGCCCTGGGCCTGGTCCGCGAGAGCGGCCACGATCGTGACGGTCGCGCCGGCCGTCCCGGCATCGTCCTCGAGCTGGGCGCCGGCGTGCTGGCGATCGGCATGGAGGTCAACGTCGATTACCTGTCGGTGCTGGTCATCGACCTCGCCGGCCGTGAGGTTCTGCGAGAGCGCCAGGTGTTCGACGCTGCCGTCGGACCCGAAGGATGCCTCGAGGCGCTGGCCAACCTCTACCGGCGCACACGCCGCCGGCTCGCCGGCCGCCGCGATCGCCCGGCACCGCTCGTCGCCGGCGTGACGGTGGCCGTGCCCGGGCTGGTCGACGTGTCCGCTGGTGTGGTCGCCGAGGCTCCGAACCTGCATTGGCGGGACGTCGCCGTCGCCGAACCGCTCGCGAGAATGCTGCGGTTGGGCGGCGCGGACGGGACCCAGATTCATGTCGGCAACGATGCGAACCTCGCGGCGATCGCCGAGTATCGCTCCGGCGACTGGGCCGGGACCGCGAACCTGGTCTACATCACGGGCGAGGTCGGCATCGGCGGCGGCATCGTCGTGGGTGGCCAACCGCTGCTCGGTACCCGCGGCTACGGCGGCGAGGTCGGTCACATGAACGTGATGCCTGATGGGCCGCTGTGCGGGTGCGGCCGGCACGGATGCTGGGAGGCCTGCATCGGCCTCAACGCGCTGCTTCAGTCGGCCCGCCAGCGCCCTCGCGGCGATGCGCCCCCGGAGCGCAAGATCGAGCCGATCGTCAAGCGCGCCCGCGCCGGCGACCCACGGACCCTCGCGGTGCTGCACGAGCTGGGACGGTGGATCGGGGTGGGTGCCGCGAACCTGTCGAACCTGTTCGACCCCGAGGTGATCATTCTCGGTGGCTACTTCGCCCACCTCGGCGATTGGATTCTGCCGGTCGCCCAGGAGGCGCTCGAGGCCGGTACGCTCGCTCGAAGCGGCGAGCACCTCCGGCTCGCGACCTCGACGCTCGGCTTCACCGCCGCCGCTCAGGGCGGCGCCCTGCATGCGATCGAGCGAGTGATGTCCGATCCCACTGCGCTGCTGGCCGTCGCGTGAGCTCCTCCCCCGCTCCCATCGGGATCCTCACCGTCGAGCCTCGCCCGACCGTCGTCATCGCCCAGACGACGACCTGGCAACGTGATGCTCTACCGCGACCGGCGCCCAGCGGTCGAGATCGGCGTGCTCGCGCCTGGACGGTTCAGGCGTCGCTAACTGCTTTAGCGCGGCGCGAACGTGCCCCACACCGTGACGGGATGCTTGACGACGGCCCCGAACAGGTAGCCGTGCGCGTTCAATGGGACGGTCGCCGGCTGCGTGCGGCCGTCGTGGTCGGTGGCGCGAGCCTGGAGGATGTAGTTGCCCGGACGACGCGGTGACCACGAGCACTCCCAGCGGACCCAGGCGTCGGGCAGGTTTGGCGGCCGCAGCCGGGCCGGGCGCCAGCTGGCGCCGCCGTCGGTGCTGACAACCACGCGTTTGATCGGGGCAAGCCCCGACCACGACCGGCCGGCCAGGATCTGAGGGCGGTTGGGCAGCGCCGCGCCCCACGCAAGCTCGAAGGCGCTCTTCACCGCCGCTCCCGTGAGCGGGACCGGGCTTGGATAGGCGGAGCCCTGGAGGGAGTAGCTCGTCGTGTTCCAGTACGAGTAAAGGGGCACGCGCGAGACTTGGATCTGCCCGACCCACTTGACGCTCGCGACGCCCACCCAGCCTGGCACGACAAGGCGAACCGGATAGCCGTGGTCGGGGGGCAGTGGCCGGCCGTTCATCTCGTAGGCCAGGATGGCCTCGCCGGCCTTGGCGACCGGAAGCGGCCGGCGAACCGGCCCGTAGTCGACGCCACCCGTCACATAGGGCGCATCGAGCCCCCATGGCATCACATCGACGGCTTCACGGACGATGCCAGCCCGCTCGAGGACCTCCGCCAGCGGTACACCGCGCCACCTGGCCACCCCCACCGCGCCCAGGCCCCACTGCGTACCACTGGCCGGAGTTCCCTGCTGGCCGGCGAACAAGCTTCGCCCGTTGCCGGCGCATTCAATGAACGCCGGGATCTCGACCGCGGGCAGCGAACAGAGCTCGTCGTAACCGAAGCGAAACGGGTTCGCCCGCGTCGGCGCGGCCCGGAGCCCGTCGCCCCACAAGCTGAGCGTCCACGTACGCGCGTCGATCAGAGGGGTGCTGGAATGGTCGCGCACGAAGAAGCGCTCGTTCGGGATGAAGTAGCCCAAACCTGCCACGGCGTCCCAGCGCATCTCGGCACTCGAGCCGTGGTCGACGAACCACTCGGGCGGCAGCGGCTTGACGATCGGGCGCGGGCCTCTGACGCCACGCGGCGGCGAGATCGCGGCCCGGGCCGCGCCGGCGAGGAGGACCGCTCGGGGACTTCGCTTCAGGATCCGCCGGCGCGAGAACCCGGCGCGTTCGAGGCGGCGCATGAGCTGCTCCTCCCGTACCGCCAAGTAGAGATCCTCGTCGACCAGGTGCTCGTCCCGCATCCGGGCCTCCTGTCAGATTCTACAGTAAATCAACTGACTTGATGGAGATTATCAGCCGCGGTGGCGGTCGATCCTCGCTGGCGCATCCGCGACAACACCCAGTCGGCCGACCGCAGACGCCTCCTGGGGCTGAACGTGCCCTGGGCGCCGGCGTCGCGCAGGCCCACCCGGGACCCGGAATACCCCATATTCAACAAATTCGAGTATCTCACTCGAAAAACCCCAGAACCTCCTGATACTCTCGGCCCCGCAATCTTGATCGAAGTAGTGGGGATTGGCCCTTCGATGCGAAAGGAAACGAGTTTGAGATCGAGGATCAAAGGTCTCGCGGCGCTGGCCGCGGTCATTTCACTGGTGGCATTGCCGGCGACCGCGGGTGCGACGACGCTGTTCGGTTCGGGCTCGAGCGCTGAGCAGCCGATCCTGAACGTGCTGTTCAAGGCCTATTACCAGCTGCACCGGAACATCCGCTTCAACTACCTGCCCGACGGCGGCAACGCCGGCGTGCAGGACGTCCAGGCGGGCCGGCGCCTGTTCGCCGTCAATACGCGTCCGCCGCTGCCCAGCGACGCGGGAACCACGTACTTCAAGCTGTTCCTCGACGGCCTGTGCGTGGACGTCAACCCGCAGAACAGCCTCAGCAACCTCACCGTTGCCCAGACGAAGAGCATCTTCACGGGCGTCTACACCAACTGGGGCCAGGTGGGCGGCTCGAACCTGAGCACGACGATCGATCCGATCGGCCGCAACTCGGCCGCCGGCTCGTACACGTTCTTCCAGCAGGCGATCCTGGGCAATCAGACGCAGTCCTCGAACGTCGCCCAGGAGACCTCCGACGGCCTCGTCGCCACGGCCGTATCCAAGGACCCGAACGCGATCGGCTATATCGGCCTCGCTCACTCGGGCAAGGGCAGCGGCGTCAAGAAGGTCACCCTCAACGGCGTCGCGTGCAACCAGGCAAACATCAAGAACGAGACCTACCCGATGTTCCGCTACATCTGGGGCGTCCTGCCCACGAATAACCCCAGCCCGGCGGTCGAGAAGTTCTTCGACTGGGTCCGGACGAGTAAGCAGGCGGGTCAGATCATCAACCGCGCCGGGGCGGTAGCGGCGTTCAACAAGAAGTAGCGAGGACCCGTCAGGGGCCGATGGACGAGGACGATTTCCTCGAGCAGAGCCATGGCATCAGCCAGGACCAGCGCGCCGAGCTTGGGCTCGGCGCGCTGGTGTTCGTGGTCGTCGGTCTGCTGCTGGCGATGCTCGGCTTCGTCCTCCACGAGGCCTGGCCGTCGTTCGCGCATAACGGGATCGGCTGGTTCGGACCTGGCGGCAGCCTCGACCAGCAGATCCAGGCGATCATCAACTCGGGAGAGCTGAAGGAGGCGCCGGTCTACACGTTCCACGCGTGGCCGCTGATCTGGAGCACGATCCTCATCACGGCCGGCGCGGTGGCGATCGCCTTCCCGGCGTCGCTGTTCATCGCGGTGTTCATCGTGGAATTCGCCCCGCAGTGGTTGCGCCGGACCCTCGAGCCCGTGGTGCGGCTCCTGGCCAGCGTGCCCTCGGTGATCTACGGGCTGGCGGGCGTGCTCGTGATCGTGCCGTTCATCGGCAACCACTTGATCACCCAGGGCGAGAAAGCCTCGGTCACCCCGATCATCGAGCTGACCGGCGCGAGCCTGCTCGCCGCGGTCCTGATCCTCACCGTGATGATCGCGCCGATCATGATCGCGGTGTTCGTCGACGGGCTGCGCAGCGTTCCGCGCGGCTGGCTCGAGGGATCGCTCGCGCTCGGGGTAAACCGGTGGCGGACGTTCTGGAAGGTCGGGGTCAGGACGGTCCGGCCGGTCCTGGTCGCTGGCACCGTGCTCGCCACCGCCCGCGCGCTGGGCGAGGCGATCATGCTCAGCATGGTGTCGGGCAGTGTGCCGTTCTCGCCCAATCCGATCGATGGATTGATCTTCTTGTTCGAGCCGTCGCAGCCCCTGGCGGCAACGATCATCCACAACACCGAGGCGCTCAACTCTCCGCCGATGAAGGCCACGCTGTACGCGATCGGATTCGTGCTCTTGTTCTCGGCCGCGATGCTGTCGCTGATCGGCTGGGTGGTAAAGCGGCCGATGAGAAAGTACGGCGCCAGCTACGGGGTGGTGCTGTGAGCGCCACGCACGTGACGGGCGCTGTTCGCTCCCGAGCGAACACGGGCAGCTCATACCGGCTGACCGACCGGATCGGGCTCGGCCTGGCTTGGCTGCTCGGCCTGCTGTTCTGCGCGATCGCCGCCGCGATCGTCGTCTACTTCCTGATCGAGGGCATCCGCCACCTGCGCCCCAGCCTGCTGGTCACCAATCCCCAGGCCGGCGTCACCGAGAGCCAGACCGGCGGCTTCCTGGACCCGCTGCTCGGCACGTTCATCATCGCCCTGATGTCGATGGCGATCGCGTTGCCGTTCGGCGTGGGCATCGCCGTATGGCTCAGTGAGTTCGGCCGACCCAAGACGCTGGCGCGCGTGGCCGAGTCCGCCGTCGAGATGATGGCCGGCGAGCCGGCGGTCGTGCTGGCCCTGTTCGGCTTGGCGCTGTTCGAGTCGCATCTGCTTGGCTTCCTCAGCCAGAGCACGCATGGGGTCGTGCTCGGGCAATCGTTCTTCGCCGCGGCCGCACTGCTCTCGCTGGTCGGGCTGCCGATGGTCGTCGCCAACGTGCGCGAGGGGCTGCAGGCGATCCCGAGCCATGTCCGCGAGGCGTCCTACGCGCTCGGCAAGACCAAGATCGCCACGGTCCGCCGCGTCCTGCTCCCCGCCGCACGCCCGTCGGTCATCACCGGGACGATGCTGGGCGTCGGCCGGGTGATCGGCGACACCGCGATCGTGCTGCTGCTGCTCGGAGGCACGCTCACCTTTCAGAGCGCGAACTCCGTGCCGGTGCTCGGGCTGTTGCGCGGCACCGGCGACACGCTGACGGGCTACATCTATTACAACGCTCCCACCGGGGATGGAAACCAGCAGGATAAGGCGTACGCGGCGGCGTTCGTGCTGATGTTGATGGTCCTGGCCCTCAACGTGGGCGTGGACATCGTCGTCAATCGCTCGCGGAAGGCGGTCCGGTGGAGCTGAGAAAGCCGCCACCGGTGCGGCGTCTGACCGGGAACGAATGGGCCGCGCCCGGGGCCGCGCCCAGGCCCGCGCCGCCGCCCGCGCCCGCGCCGGTCACATCGAACGGCAACGGCCACCATCCGGCCACGTCGTTTGTCGGCCCCGCGCGAGCGCCGGCGCACACCTCGATCGCCATCGACCGCATGCAGGTGGAGAACCTGTCGGTCAGCTACGGGGACAAGCCTGCGGTCAAGTCGGTGTCTCTCCCGATCCGCCAGGGCGAGGTGCTGGCGCTGATCGGCCCGTCCGGCTGCGGTAAGACGACGCTGCTGCGCACGCTCAACCGGCTGACCGAACTGACTCGGGGCGCATCGTTCTCGGGCCGGATCGCGCTCGACGGGGTCGACATCGCATCGATGGAGGCAACCTCGCTTCGCCGCCGCGTGACGATGGTCTTCCAGCAGCCGAACCCGTTCCCCATGAGCGTGTTCGACAACGTCGCCTACGTGTTGCGCGAGCAGGCCTCGCGACGTCCTCGAAAAGCCGCGGTGCGCGGCGCCGTGAATGACGCGCTCGCGCGCGCCGGCCTGCTCGACGAGGTCGCCGACGATCTCGACCACCCCGCGCTCCGTCTGTCGGGCGGGCAGCAGCAACGACTGTGTATCGCCCGCGCCCTGGCCGCAGACCCGGAGGTTCTCCTCCTCGACGAGCCGTGCTCGGCGCTCGACCCGGTCTCCACACGGTTGATCGAGGAACTGATCATTAAGTTGCGCGAGGACGTCGCGGTCGTGATCGTGACGCACAACCTCCAGCAGGCCTATCGCGTCGCCGACTACGTCGCGTTCATGTATCTCGGCGAGCTGGTCGAGTACGGGAGCGCGCACAAGATGTTCGGCTCGCCGAGCCAGCAACGGACCAAGGAGTACGTGGGCGGTGCCTTCGGCTAGGCGGGCATCGGTGGCCTTGGCCGTGACGGCGCCCGTCGCGGTGCTGCTCACCGGCTGCGTGTCCACGCAGACCGTGGCCTCTCGGGCGAGGCTGGTCGACGCGCGGATCATCGCCAGCCTGCACAGCACGCAGGTCACCCGCGCGGACCGCTCGGTGAGCGTCGGAGCGCCGGTCGTGATCCGCACCGCCGACGGCGATGCAGTCGTCGTGACTCTGCGCAACAACTCGGCTCGGCAGCTGACCGACCTGCCGATCTCCGTCGGCGTGCGCAGGTCGTCGGGAGGCACCACCTATCTGAACAGCACGGCGGCGCTTGGCTACTTCTACAGCCACATCGCTGCCATCGGCCCTGATGCGAGCACCAAGTGGGTGCTCACCACCGGCGTTCGCATCCCCCGTGGCCGAGTGTTTGCCACCGTCGGCTTCCCGCAGCTACACCCGAGCCTCGGGCACTCGCTGCCGCTCGTCTCGGTGTCACTTCGCGCCTCGCGCCCGGCCCGCGGAGGAGTGACCGTGAAGCTGTCGATCGTCAATCGGTCGGTGATCCCCCAGTACTACTTCCCCGTCTACGCGATCGCGCTGCGCAATGGACGCGAGGTGGCGGCCGGACGCACGGCGGTGAGCCATCTCGGGACGCATGGAACGACGTCGACGAGCGTCAGCTTGCTCGGCAGCTCTCGATACGGCTCTCTGGAGCTGATCGCAACGCCCACGATTTTCAACTAGGAGCCGCGACCATGAGCACCACTGAGACCGAACGTACCGTTGAGTTGCCGGCGGCGACCGAGTACGAGAGCTGCGAGCACTGCGGGTCGCCGGTTGAGGCAGCCCAGCGCTACTGCGTCGTGTGCGGGGCCCGGCGCAAGCACGTCTACGACCCTGCCGCCCGGTTTCTGTCCCAGGCCACCGGTCAGACGCGGACCTCGCGCGGCACCCGGTCCTCCCCGCGATCTCCGCGCCGCACCGCCGGGCTCGGGTTGGTCCTCGCCCTGGTCGCTATCCCACTCGCGGTCGCCGTCGGCGTGCTGATCGCACGTTCGGGAAACAACGTCAACAGCAAGCTGCTGGCGGCGCTCCGGGCCGAGAAGCCGCCGGTCGTGAACGTGAACGGTGGCGCAGCGGCGAGCGGCGCGCCGGCCGGGAGCACGACCACCGCCGCCGCGAGCACCCAGGTGGCGCGGCTGACCAGCACGTTCGGCCTCCAGAAGGGGTACGCGGTGGAACTCGAGACGCTCCCGGGCGCGGGCACAACGCAGGCTGCGGTCAGCGCGGCGGAAGCGAAGGCACGGGGCCACGGCGCCACCGCGGTCGGTCTGATCAGCCAGTCCGACTTCAAAGTGACGCCGGCACCGCCGGCCGGCGACTATGTGATCTACTCGGGCCAGTACACCTCGAGCGTTGGGGCCAACTCCGCGCTGGCCAAGCTCAAGCACGCGTTTCCGTCGGCTCGAGTGATCGAGGTCCGCTCCACCAGTGCCGCGACGGCTTCCTCCACTCCGGTGCTGTCGAGCACGCAGTACGGCAGCGCGCACGCCGTCACCGGCTACAAACCCAGCTCGAGCCAGCTCTCCCAGGGCGCGCAGATCGTCAAACAGGAGAGCCAGGAGACGAACGGCAACTACACGAAATCGCAGCAGGGGCTGCCCGACGCGATCTCGGTGCCGTGATCGGGGTGCGCCGCAAGCGGCCTGAGGCCGTCGAGACCGAGGACGCTGGTGCACCGCGCCAGACCGATCCTGAGCTGCTCGCGCAGCGAGACCGGCTGATCGAGCGTTTCGCGCTCATGCAGTCTGAGCTCGGTGGCCTGTTCTACGAGATGGCGATTCGCGACCACGTGCGGATGGAGGTCCTGATCCCCAAGGCGGCCGAGCTACAACGGGTCGACGCCGAACTGGCCCAGCTCGAGCGCATGATCGACTCCGGCCCCTCGAGCGTCGGCGGCCACTGCTCGGCTTGCGGCGCCATGTATGCCCGCGGCTCCGCGTTCTGCGCCCAGTGCGCCCACCCCCTCACCGCCTGATGTTCCGCCGGCTACGCGCCATCCGCCTCACCTGGACGCAGGTCGCGATCGTCGCCGCGGCCTCGGCGCTCGCCACCGTGGTGGTGATCGCGTCGAGCAACGGCGGCGACGGGCTCTCCTACTCCGAGCTCGCGGCGTTGCGCCAGCGGGTGTCCGTCCACACCACGCCCTCCTCGACGACGGCTCCGGACACGACGACGGCCGCGCCGACGCCGCAGACCACCGCGCCCAGCAGCGTCGCGAGTGTGCCGGCCGCGTCGATCGCGCCGGCTGACACAGGCGATGACGCGAGTAGCTCCAGCGGAGACGACACCGGTGACGACACCGGTGACGACACCGGTGATGGCACGACCACGGGCACGTCGGGCACTGACACGACCACGAGCCCAACCCCGCAGGCCAGCCACGTATTCGTCATCGCCCTCACCACCACGAGCTACGCCGCCGCCTTCGGTCCCGGATCGGTCGCCCGCTACCTGAACCACAAGCTTCGCCCGAAGGGTGTCCTGCTGAGCGGCTACCGGACGCTTGGCGGTTCGGAGCTCCCCGACTACCTGGCGATGGTGAGCGGACAGGCGCCGAACACCGACACGAGAGCCGATTGCGCGGTCTATACCGAGTTCTCGGGGTCGGCCACCGCCGCGGCCGACGGCCAAGTGCCCGGTACCGGCTGCGTGTACCCGGACACCGTGTTGACGGTCGCCGACCAGGTCACCGCGAGCGGCAAGGTGTGGAAGGCGTACCTCGCCGACATGGACGGCCAGACCTGCGTTCACCCCAACTCGGACGCCACCGACGATGCCACGCTTCCCGGCGCCGGCAGCGAGTACGACACGCGACACAACCCGTTCATCTACTTCCAGTCGCTGCTGGACCTCGGTGGCTGCAGCAGCGACGACGTGGGGTTGCCGAGCCTGACCAAGGCTCTGCGCAAGGCCAAGCGCACGCCGACCTACGCGTTCATCGCCCCGGGATTATGCGACGAGCCGTCCGCCGGGGCCTGTCCGAACGGGCAGCCCGGAGGTCTCGCCGGCGAGGACTCGTTGTTGAAGCAGCTGGTGCCGTCGATCCTCGCCTCAGCCGCCTATAAGCAGAACGGGGTCCTGATGATCGTGTTCGCCCGCGCCCCCTCGGCCAACGGCTCTCAGCCGGTGCGGACCGGCGCGTTGATCCTCTCCCCGACGGTAAAGAACGGATCGACGGTGACGACGCGCTACAACCCTTACTCGGTCCTGCGCTCGGTGGAGGACCTGCTCGGCTACACGCCGCTCGTGCACGCCAAGACAGCGAAGTCGTTCGCCAACCTCGCGGTTGGGAGCAGCTGAGGCTCGAGGGCTCCCGGAGCGGGCTGGGACCCGGCCGAGTCCCCAGTCCGCTCCCGCGCCTACTTCTTCTTGCTCGAGCTCTTCGGCACGAACGGAGTCTTGGCTCCAGCCTTCGCCGGGCTCGGGCACTTGCCGGTGAGGTACAGGCGGAACGGACCATCCTCGGCGCCGGTCGTGTCACTCACCACGAGCTCGACGATCGCCCCAGGCTGGGGCTTGGTGCCTTTCGGCGAGCCCTTTGGGATGTACGGGCAGAGTGGAGCGGTGGTGTCGAGCGAGCCTTCGGTGACGCCCGGAGCCGGGATGACACCGCCGGCACCCGCGTTGCAGTTAATGCTGATGCCGGGGATCGTGCCCGAGCAAACGACGCTCACTTTTGCATCGGGGGTCCCTACGGGGTCGAACACGGAAGGCGCGCCGTTGTAGTCATCGATCGTCGTGTAGTCGCTGGGCTTGCGATTGACCAAGATCGTGTAGGCGCTGATGCCCCAGTCGCAGCTGAACTGGTAATTCAGTAGGTACGGATCCAGAGAAGTGGGCTTGGCCCGCGTCACAGTTCCGCCGCACGAGGTGTTCGACTCGGGCGTCGGAGCGGCGGCGAGAGCCGATTGCGCCAACACGCCGCCACCGACAGCAAACGCGAGCGCCGCCGGCACCCACCATCTCGCGGCCAGGCGCTTCGCCTTGCGATGCAACACAGCTAGACCTCCAGGGTTCGTTGACACGGCGGGTCGGCCGCGGGTTCTCTGACTGCGCCCTCAGGCGATTGCCCGACCCGGCAATCTTCAGAAACCTTACAGAAATTGTTAAGTTCAGGCTGGCGTCGCCCTTAGATGCGTGTTCGTGGCCGCTATCTACAGTAATTCGATCGACTTTACACGTAATGTGATACGTTGCCGCCCACGGCCCGTCACGGCGGGAGCCCGGGCCTCATCGGCGGCATCGACATCCATCTCGAGAAGGACGGTCCTCGCATGCATGAACAGGCATCACGAACCCCTGCCCGCGCCCGGCCCGCGCGATGGCGCGTCCGGCTCTCCGCGGTCGCCGTGCTCGCCGCCGCCACCACTCTGACGGTGGCGGCGCCCGCGCTCGCAGCAGCTCCCACGAACCCGCCGCCGCTCACCTTCCTCACGCCGAACGGGGCCGTGGGACGCGGGGACATCTTCATCACGCCGACCGGCGACACGACCACGTACGCCAACGGCCCGGAGATCCTCACCCGCGACGGCAAGGTCGTCTGGTTCCATGCCATCCCGGAGGGATTGACCGCTGCGGACTTCCGCGCTCAGACCTACGAAGGCCGGCCCGTGCTGACGTTCTGGCAGGGCACCGGCTTCGGCGGCCTGTCGAGCGGCACCGACTACATCTACAACGACCGCTACCAGCAGATCGCGACGGTCAACGCCGGTAACGGCCTGAGCGCCGACGGGCATGAGTTCCTGATCACGCCGTGGAACACGGCCCTGATCCTGGCCTACACGACCGCCACCGCCAACCTGACCTCGATCGGTGGACCCGCCGACCAGACCGTGATCGACGGCGTCGTGCAGGAGATCGACATCAAGACCGGCAAGGTCCTGTTCCAGTGGAACAGCGCCGACCACGTCCCCTACAGCCAGAGCGAGCAGCCGTTGCCGGCGTCGGCGAGCACGCCATGGGACTGGTTCCACATCAACGCGGTCCACTTCGACACCGATGGCAACCTGCTGATCGACGCTCGCGACACCTGGACCACCTACAAGGTCAGCCTGCACACGGGACACATCATCTGGCAGCTGGGTGGCAAGGACTCGAGCTTCCGCTTGCAGGCCGCTCCCGGCCAGACTCTCGACAACGCGGATGAGATCTTCGCCTGGCAGCACGATCCGGAGGCGATCGGCAACGATGAGTACACGTTCTTCGACAACGAGTCGGCGGGCGTGCCGGAGTTCAGCGTCAGCCGCGCGGTGACGGTGAAGCTCGACCCGCGCGATCGCGTCGCGACTCTGATCGCCTCCGACGATCAGCCGGAGGGACTCGTGGCCGCATCGCAAGGAAACGCCCAGACGACGCGCGACGACGACCTGTTCGTCGGCTGGGGCGCGCTTCCCTACATCTCGGAGTTCTCTCCGTCAGGACAGAATCTGTTCAACGCGGAGTTCCCATCCGGGGTGAACACCTACCGGGCCTACCTCCTGCCCTGGAATCCCAGCGGGACCGCCATCCGGTAGCTCGACCGGGCCAGCCGGGGGCTAGGCGAGCTGCCCTTCCACGTAGTGGAGCGCCCGCCAGTGTGCCCCTGGCCCCCGGAACCGGGCCAGCTCCCGGCCGTCGGTCAGGCAGACGGCCCAGCCCCACTGGATCGGCCTCAGGATGATGGAGAGCGCCTTCATATCGATTGATGATCGTCGAGGTTCCGAAGATAGCCCGAAGAAATCCGCAAGCCCCGCGGCGATGGCCCCACGCGTGATACTGCCGCCTCATGGAGCGCAACGTCCTCGGCGGCCCGCTCGAGATGTGCGGCGGAGATCCGCTCACTGGCTTCTACCGGGACGGCTGCTGCCGTACCGGCCTGGAGGACCTCGGGAGCCACACGATCTGCGCGGTCGTCAGCGAGGAGTTCCTCGAGTTTCAGCGGAGTATCGGCAACGACCTGACGACGCCGGTCCCAGACTTTCGCTTCCCCGGCCTCGAGCCCGGCGACCGCTGGTGCGTGACCACCCACGCCTGGCTGCGCGCGCACCGGGAGGGCGTTGCGGCGTTCGTCGTCCTCGCCGCCACCCATGAGCGGACGCTCCAGGCGGTGCCGCTCGAGATGCTCAAGCAGTACGCGGTCGACGTGCCCGACGATCCGAGCTCGATCGAGCGCTGATACTCCGCGTCCTGAGCAGGCTGGCGGCGGTTGTGACCGCGAGCGCGAGAGCGATCACCGCCAGCGACACTCCAGTCGAGATTTCCGGGACCGCCTCGCTGTGCAGGTGCGCGAAGTGCAAGACGAGCTTCGCGCCGATGAACGCGAGGATCCCCGCGAGTCCGATCGAGAGATAGGCGAGCCGTGCCAGCAGACCGGAGACGAGGAAGAACAGGGCGCGCAGGCCGAGCAGCGCGAACGCATTCGCCGCGAACACGAGCAGCGCCGGCCTGACGCCGCGGCGGCGCGCGGCCGCGACGACCACGTTTCTGGGGATGGACGGTCCGCCTGCGCGGTGGCGGAACAACTGGACGGCCGTGGCGGTCAGGGCCAGGCCCAAGAGCAGATAGGTGAAGGACAGCTTTTCGAGCATCGTGGCGCCGATGGCGATGAACACCGCGCGCAGCGCCAACTCGCCGACGATCCCGATCATCAGCACCACGATGTAGAAGACCGAGCAGGTGGCGCCTCGGGGATCCCGATCGCGCGTGGGTGGCGATGGGAGTACCACAGATCGAACGTGATCAGACCACCGATGGCGGCGAGCGTCACCGCCCACCCGGCAAGGCCCGCCTCGAACATCATGATGCTCGATTCGCTGAGCGCGCCGGCGTGGCGCCCACCGGGGCGACGGGGCGCCGGCAACGTTCGCTGCTCATTATGGTTCCTGGTTCTCGTGGAGGGTTGACACTCACAACGAGATCCTGTGCCACGTTGACCACCTCCGCTATGGAGGTGTGACCCCATCCGCCGCCAAGTGTCGCTCACCCAGCGGGCGAACGCTTGTCGTCCCCCCGCGCCGGCGCCGGCTCTGCACATCGCCGGCGCCGGCGCGTTACCTCCGGTCGCCCCCACGGGTGGAAACGCGAACCGGCCAGGTAAAACTCACCAAAGACCCCACGCTGCCGGCGAAATCCGCACATAAGCATCCACCGCATGCTTATGTCGCCAAACCCGAGGCAGACGGTTCCGATTTGCCACATTTTGCAAGGGTGGACGGACCGGTTCTACTTCCTCGGGACGATGTTCTGGTTTAGGTGAAACAGGTTCTCGGGGTCGTAGCGCGACTTCACCGCCTGCAGGCGTTCATACCTGTCATCGCCGAGGGCCCGACGGACCCGCCGCTCGCCCTCCTCGGTGAGGAAATTCAGCCACACGCGACCGGTCGTGTATGGGGCGCACGCGGCCCGGAGCTCGCGCAGCCAGGTGAGATTGCGGCCGTCTTCGGCCGGGTCGGTCCACATGGTCAACAGATGCGCGTTCCAGGGTGCCTGCCGCTCTCCGATGGCTGTCGCGTCGTCGCCGATCCGGGCGACCTGACCACCGCCCGGGACGATCAAGATCTGGGTGAAGGGCGACGGCACGTTCGCGTGGGCGGCGCAGAACACCTCGATCGCTTCGTCAGAGAGCTCGACCAGGAACTCCCCGCTCCAGTGGTTTCGCAGACCCGGCGGGTTCGCGCCGTCGACGAGTTGCTGCAGCGCGGTGTACGGCATCCGCTCCATCAGGTCCGCGGCGGGCGGACCGAACTCGCGCAGAGGCGCGAGCACGCGCGCGCCGTCCCGCACATTGCCGGCGTAACACGCGATGATGCCGATCGCCGGTCGCCCGCGCAGCCATGCGGGAACGAATGGCTGGGGCGGCGCGGTAATCAGAGCCACGCCACCGCCGACCTCGTCGGGTGCGTCGGCCATGAAATCGCGGAAGAACCGCACCGCCTCCGAGGCGCGCTCGACGCCGTGAAGGACGATCCCGCCCAGCACGATCGGGCCGATCGGGTGAAGCTGGAACTCGAACTCGGTAACGATCCCGAAGCTGCCCCCACCACCTCGCAGCGCCCAGAACAGGTCGTCGTTTTCCCACTCAGACGCGGTCACGAGCGACCCGTCGGCCAGTACCACCTCGGCGCTGAGCAGGTTGTCGGCGGTCAGCCCGAGCTTTCGCTCGAGCCAGCCCGACCCCGAGCCGAGCGTGAGACCGGCGACCCCCGTGGTGGACACGCGCCCGCCGGTGACCGCCAGCCCGTGGGCCTGCGTGGTGGCGTCGAGCTCACCCCAGGTGAGCCCGGCCTCCGCTCGCGCCACGGCGCCGGTTTCGTCGATCTGGACGTCTTTCATCGGCCGCAGGTCGATCACCAACCCGTCGTCGCACACCGCGTGCCCGGTGACACCGTGCCCACCGCCATACACGGCCAGCGGCAGGCCGTGCTCGCCCGCGTACTCAACGGCGCTCACCACGTCGCCGACGCCGGTGCATCGGGCGATCGCGGCGGGGCGCCGATCGATCATCCCGTTGAACACGGCTCGCAGCGAGTCGTAGTCGGCGTCGCCCGGCCGCACGACATCGCCCGCAAGGCTGTCCATCAACCGATCAACCGCTGCCCCCGTCATGAGTTCTCCTTTGCCGTGGTGGGATTGGCTGCGGGCCAGATGCCCGGAGCTCATCGAACCGAATGCGAGGCCTCGTGCGAATGGGGGCTGACACCCATCTGCCCCCCACGTCCGCGACGCCTACGACGCACGACGATCGCGCCGACGACCACGACGACCAGGAACACGAGCGCGACCGTGGCCTCCCTGGCCAGCTCCGCCGCCTGATCGAACGACTCCCAGAACACGTAGCCGATCAGCGAAAACGCCGTCGACCACATACCCGAGGCGAGCAACGTGGCGGGGATGAAGCGGTGGGCGGGCATCTTCGAGGAGCCGGCCACGAAGGGGGCGACCGAGCGCACCAGGCCGATGAATCGCCCGACGATGATCGTCTTGCCGCCGTGGCGATCCAGGAACTTCTCCACCTGGGCGAGCCGATCTGGGCTCAGCTTGACCAGCTGACCGTGCCTGAGCAGAAAACTCCGCCCGAGCCGCCGGCCGAGCACGTAGGAGATGAGGTCGCCGGCCAGCGCACATGCCCAGACGATCACGATCAGCAGCACCAGATTGGTGTGTCCCTGACCGGCGGTCACGCCGCCGATCACGACCGCGAGCTCGCCGGGGGCGACCAGGCCGATTCCCGCGCCCGTCTCGAGCAGTGCCATCAGGCCGACCACCGCGTACGTGTAAGGACCGAGCGTGGCTCCGATGTCCCGCGCGATGCTCGCGAGGTTGGGCAGGTGGATCAGGCCACTCCCCCACGCCGCGAGCCCGGCGACGACCGCCACGGCGCACATTCTGACCCTCGCCGGCAACGGCCGCCAGCGAAGCGCGAGCGCCGCGACGAGCAGCGCGGCAACGATCAGGGGTGCCGGCCTCATCGGGTCGCCGAGTAGCGCAGCCGACGGCGCGGCCGGTCGTAGTTCAGCGGCGAGCGCGCCGCGTCGAGGATTCGCGCACGCGCCGTCACGGATCGATCAGACCCCGCCGGATCGCGTAGCGCGTGAGCTCCACGCGCCCCGGCAGGTCGAGCTTCTCGAGCACGTTCGCGCGGTGGCGCTCAACGGTCTTGGCGCTGATCACAAGCACGTCCGCGATCTCCTTGCTGCTGAAGCCCTCGGCGATCAGCTTGACCACCTCCTGCTCCCGCGGAGTCAGCGGATCCTCGCGCAGGGGGAGCTCCTGGTCCGCGCAGCGCAGTAGCTCGGCGATCAGCGGCGTCACGGCCCCCGGGTACAGGAATCTCTCGCCTCGAAGCGCGGCCCGGCACGCCTCGACCAGGTCGCGGTCGGCGACCGTCTTCAACACGTAACCGGATGCGCCGACCTTGAGTGCCTCGTACAGGTAGCGCTCGTTCTCGTGCATCGAGAGCATCAGGATCCGCACACCCGGCCGGCGGCGGCGGAGCTCACGTGCCACGTGGAGCCCGGTGAGCCGCGGCATCGTGATGTCGAGGATCGCCAGATCGACGTGCTCGGCGAGAGCCTTCTGCACCGCCTCGATCCCGTCCCCGGCCTCGGCCACCACGACCAGGTCGGGGTGTTCCTCGAGCACGAGGCGCAAGCCGCGCCGCACCACCGCGTGGTCGTCGGCGAGCAGGATCCGCGCCTTCAGTGGCGTCACCGCTGTTCTCCCAGCGTCACCTCGAGCCGCACCTCACAGCCGGATTCGCCCGACCGGTCCGCGATCGTCAGAGTCGCTCCGATCAACGCCGCCCGCTCGTGCATGCCGCGCATCCCGGTGCCTGGAGCGCCGTCGGCGGGTAGCCCGAGACCGTAGTCGCGGACCCTCAACAGAAGCCGGCCTCCCGTCCGCGTGAGCGCGAGCTCGGCGCGGCTGCTCGCCGAATGGCGTGCCACGTTCGTCAGCGCCTCCTGAGCCACCCGGTACACGACGAGCTCGACCTCGGCCGGCAGCTCGGGCAGATCGGGGGCGACGTATCCCGCGACATCCAGATCGAGCCGCCGCGAGAACCGCTGGCAAAGCACGGCCAGCGCGCTGGCCAGGCCCAGATCGTCGAGCGCCTCCGGCCTCAGTTCGACCGCGATCCGCCGCACGTCCTCAAGGCTGTGGCGGACGGCGTCCTGAACCGACCGCGCGTCTTCTCGCATGTCCGCGGGCATCCGCGCGCCGACCCTGGACAGGCCGAGCAGCACCGCGGTGAGCTCCTGTCCGACCTGATCGTGCAGCTCCTGGGCGATGCGCAGTCGCTCGGCCTCCTGGGCGCGAAGCACCCGGCCGGTCGACTCCCGGCGCTCGGCCTCGAGTCGCGTGAGCATCTCGTTGAAGCTCAGCGCGAGCTCGCCGGCCTCCGAGGTGGGCTCGGCGCCCGGCAGCCGTTGCCCGAGGTTCGAGTAATCGATCTGGCGGGCGAACGCGGTCAGCACCTGAACCGGGCCGACCACGCGTCGCAGCAGGAACACGTTGGTGAGGATCACCCCGGCGACCGCGGCGAGGACGACGACCGCCTCTTCGCTGCGCGCCAGCGCCGAGAGCCTGCCCGGGGCCAGGACCACGACCGTCACCGCGACCGCCACGATCAGCAGCAGTGCGTTGATACCTGCGATCCGGTACAGCAGCGGTAGGTAACGGCCGCCTGACCGAGCCGAGGGGCGCCGCCCGCGCGCCTTCCTCGGCGAGGACACCAGTGCGCCCGGGCGAGCGAGCGAGCTCATGCTGCCCGTGCGGCCGGAAGGCCCTCGACCCGCCGCAGCAGCTCCCACAGCCGCGATTCGAGGACGGTAGGCGAACAGCCGAGCGTGCTCGCGACCTCGCTCGGCTCCAGCCCGGCAAGCAGCATTCCGAAGATCGCCTGCTCCTCGTGGTCCAGGCGCCGGCGCAGGCTCTCCGCCAGGCAAGGCGGCAACTGAGGAAGGTCTCGCCGGCCGGCCGCGACGCCGCGGACGGCGTGGCACAGCTCGGCTCCGACCTTCCCTTTGCTCACGATCGCATCTGCCTGCGCCAGCACCGCGGCCGCGGCCAGGACACCGTCGATGTACGCGGAGTTGATGAGCACCGCGGGCGGCTCGGTTAGGCGCTTGAGCTTCCGGCTCAGCCACAGGCCGTTATGGCCGGCGCCCAACTGGTAGTCGACCACCGCTACGTCGATCGGCTCACGCTCGGCGATCTCGATCGCCGCCTCGGCGGTGGCGACAGCCGCCGCCACCTCTAAATCGGCTTCATCGGCGAGCAGATCCCTGAGACCTGCTCGGACGGCTTCGTGGTCGTCGACCACGAGCACCCGCGTGGGTGCGACTGGATCGTTTTTCAGCTCAGCCCACGCGGCCGTAGGCGGGGCGGCGGTGGGCGCATCGGCGGGGATGATGGTCATGGCTGTTCCTCCGTTGGTGCTAGACGCCGCCGTATGGCGACGCCGTCAAACTTGCGATACGACCACGATCGCCTACGCGCCCCTGCGACGGAATGGGTGCCGGGCCTCATCTTCGGCCGACCAGGCGGCAACGCGCGACCGGCGAGCGACTGGACGGTGGTCCCCTGCAATGCCGCCGAGACCAGAACAGCGAAGAAGACGATGTTGAGTAGCTCGACGCTGCGCGGCACTCCGTCGATCACGGCGAAGGTGGCGAGAATGATCGGCACCGCGCCCCTCAGTCCCGCCCACGAGAGCACCAACCGCTCGGGCCACGTGAAGCGCTGGCCGATGGTGGCAACCGTGGCGGCAACCGGCCGCGCGATGAGCGCGGTGACCAGCGCAAGCAGCACCGCCTTCACCGCGATCGAGCCGAACTGACTCGGAAACACGAGCAGGCCGAGGGCAAAGAACATCCCGATCTCGGCGGTCGTGGCCAGTCCGCGGTGAAACGCGACCACCCGCGCTCGGCCGGCGAGCGGCGAATCCCCCAGCCAGAGTCCGACCAGGTACACGGCGAGGAACCCCGATCCGCCCAGCGTCGACGCGATCCCGTACGCCAGCGCCGCCGTCGCCAGAGACGCGACGGGCAGGAGATCGTCCGGGAGTCGGTGGGCGTGCTTCGCGGCGCGGGCAACCAGACCGCCGGCCAGCCCGAGCGCGATCCCGATCGACAGCTCTCGTCCGAGGAACAGCAGCGTGCTCCAGACCCCGCGGTGCGGCTCGGTCAACAGGTCGATCGTCACGAGCACGAGCAGCACGGCGACGGGGTCGTTGAGCCCGGACTCCCCCTCGAGCGCACGGCGCAGTCGAGAAGGGAGCGCAAGCCCCCGTAACAGGGCGAATACCGCCGCCCCGTCGGTCGCCGCGAGGATCGCACCCAACAGCAGCCCCTCCGGAACCGAGACGTCGAACAAGACGATGGCGGCGGCGCCGACGATCGCGGCCGTGAGGATGGTGCCCACGGTCGCAAGCAGCAGGGCGGGCCGCAGCACCGGCCGCAGTTCGCCCCAGCCGGCGGACAAGCCGCCCTCGAACAGGATCAGGACCAGTGCAACCGTCCCGATTAGACGGGCCAACCCGTAGTCGTCGAACGCGATCAAACCGAGTCCGTCGCTGCCCACGAGCATTCCCAGCCCGGCGAACAGAATCAGGGCTGGCAGCCTGAGACGAGCCGCCAGTCCGGCGGCCGCGACGGCAGTGGCGAGCACCACGCCCACCGCGAGGATCAGGTGCGCGTCACGGGTCATCACCGCCAGCATCGCTGCGCCCGGGCCGGCGCACCATGGAGGCGAGCCTGTATCTCCAACGGCTGGGCTAAGGCTCGATCAGACCGTGGCGGATCGCGTAGCGAGTCAGCTCGACGCGGTCGCGCATGCCGAGCTTGTCCAGGATGTTCGCGCGGTGTCGCTCGACGGTCTTCTCGCTGATGATCAGCGTCTCGGCGATCTGCTTGTTGGTGAACCCCTCGGCCACGAGCTTGACTACCTCCTGCTCGCGCGCAGTCAACGGGTCCTCGCGCACCGGGAGGTCTTGCCGAGCTCGCTGCAAGAAACTATCGATCAGCGGCGTCATCGCCCCGGGATAGAGGAACTTCTCGCCACGCATGGCGGCGCGAATCGCTTCTACCAGGTCGCGATCGGCCACGGACTTGAGCACGTAGCCGGACGCGCCGGCCTTCAGCGCTTCGTACAGGTAGCGCTCGTTCTCGTGCATCGAGAGCATCAGGATCCTCAGCTCGGGCCGCCTGCGGTGAAGCTCGCGCGCCGCGTGCAGACCGGTCATGCGCGGCATCGTGATGTCGACCACGGCGAGGTCGACGTCGTCCTCGAGCCCGCGGCGGACCGCCTCGATGCCGTCGCCGGCCTCGGCGACGACCTCGAGATCGGGCTGCGCCTCGAGCACCATCCGCAACCCGTGCCTGACCAGAGCATGATCGTCGGCGAGCAGGATCTTGGTCTTCAGCGGGATCATGCCGACTCTCCGAGCGGCACCCGGAGGCGGACCTCGGTTCCAGGGCGCGCATTGCGGACCTCGACCGCCGCCCCGATCAGCCTGGCCCGCTCGCGCATGCCCCGTATCCCGCTCCCGTCGGTCTGGCCCTGCCCGAGGCCCTTGCCCTCATCGCGGACGCTGAGCACGAGCTGGCCGTCGTCGGGCTGGAGGATGAGTTCCGCCTGGCGGCTCCCCGAGTGCCGCGCGACGTTGGTCAGCGCCTCCTGTGCGACCCGGTAGATCACGAGCTCGGCTTCCGGGGATAGCTTGGGCAGCGGCCCGGCGGCCCGGTAGGAGACCTCGAGCCCGGATCGCTGCGCGAAGCGTTCGCTCAGCACGGCCAGGGCGCTATCGAGGCCAAGATCGTCGAGGGCCTCCGGACGCAGCTCGATCGCGATTCGCCGCACGTCCTCGAGGCTGGTGCGTACCGCTTCCTGAGCCTCGGCCACGGCCGAGCGCAGGTCTTCAGGTGTGCGCGACTCCACCCGGGCGAGGAGCAACAGCGCAGCAGTCAACTCCTGTCCCACCTGATCGTGCAGCTCCTGGGCGATCCGCAGCCGCTCCGCCTCCTGGCCGGCCAGCACCCGTCCCGTCGCCTCCCTGCGCTCGGACTGCAGGCGCGTGAGCATCTCGTTGAAGCTCAGCGCGAGCTCGCCGGCCTCGGAGTCCCGCCGAGCGTCCGGCACCGACGGGGGCGGGTCGGTCAGATCGACGCTGCGGGTCACCGCGGTCAGACGCTGCAACGGGCGCACCACGCGCCCGAGCAGGAACACGTTCAGGAGCACGACGAGGATCACGGCTGCCAGCAGCGCCACGCCCTCCTCGTCGATCCGGTAGGACGATTCGTGCCCCGGGACGAGAACTGCGATCGTCCCGCCGACCGCGACGAGCAGCAGCAGCACGTTGATGCCGGCGACCCGGTGTAGCAGCGGCACGTACCGGCGGCGGCGTTCGTGCGTCGCTGTGGCGCTGTCCATCGTGCGGGGCGGGTCGGTCACGGCAAGGTTATTCTCCGCGCCTTGTCCCAGCTGGGTTCGATCGGCGGCCCGGGCCTGAGCGTTCTGTTCGTCGGGATCAACCCATCGTTGCGCTCGGAGGAGGCGGGTCACCACTTCGCCCGGCCGGGAAACCGGTTCTGGCCAACCCTCCACGCGGCCGGCTTCACGCCGCGCCGGCTGACCCCCTACGAGGACGGGCTGCTGCCTTCCTTTGGTCTAGGCGTGACCAACATCGTGCCGCGCGCGACGCGGGCCGCCGCCGACTTGAGCGCAGAGGAGCTGCGCGCGGGGGCCGTCGTCCTCGACGCGACGGTGCGAAAGTGGGCGCCTCGTCTGGTGGCGATGGTCGGCGTCGTCGGCTATCGCGTCGCGTTCTCCCTGCCCCGGGCGGGTATGGGCCTCCAGGCGGAAGCGATCGGTGGCCGGCCGGTTTGGGTGCTGCCGAATCCAAGTGGCCTCAACGCGCACTACAAGCCCGCCGATTTCGCGCGCCTGTACGCACAGGCGCGCGAGTACGCCGAGTCAATCGGATAGCGCCGGCGCCGAGGCGTTCAGCCTTGGAGTCTTCAACAGGGAGAGAGAACCGAGACCATCAGGCAAAGCTGATCAGGCTAGACTTATGATCACGCCTGATCGAACCGCCCCTACCCCGCCGGCGACCCCGCGGCAGGCGGCCGCCGAACTGCGCGCGACGCTCGGTCTGCTGTATCGCCGGCTCCGCCAGACACGGGCCGGGGCCGACCTCACCCTGCCCGAGGGCTCCGCGCTGAGCCGCCTTGACCAGCACGGCCCGACGACGGGTGCACAACTGGCCAGGATCGAGCAGGTCAGCCCGCAATCGATCGGCGCCACCCTGCGATCGCTAGAGGCCAAGGGCCTGATCGGGCGAGCTCCCGATCCACGGGACGGACGCCGCGTGATCCTCTCGCTGACCGACGCCGGCCGGGAGACGCTGCGCAGCAAGCGCTCGGCCCGAACCGAGCAGATGACGCGGGCGCTGGCGGCTTTGAACGCCGAGGAGCGATCCCAGTTGATCGCGGTCCTGCCCGTCCTCGAGCACCTCGCCGAGGAGCTCTGAGCTCAGACGGCCACCGACCCGACGACGAGTCCAAGCCCGCGGGCCGACGACGGCTACAAGTGGGTCGCGCTGGCCAACACGACTGCGGCGGTGTTCATGAGTCAGCTCGACGGCTCGATCGTGCTGATCGCGCTGCCGGCGATCTTCACCGGGATCCATCTCGACCCGCTGCTGCCGCGGAACATCAGCTACCTGCTGTGGATGATCATGGGCTACCGGCTGGTCCAGGCTGTCCTGGTCGTTACGGTGGGCCGGCTCGGCGACATCTTCGGCCGGGTTCGGATCTACAACGCCGGCTTCGCCGTGTTCACCGTGGCCTCGGTGATGCTGTCATTCGATCCGTTCACCGGCGCGCATGGCGCGCTCTGGCTGATCGGATGGCGCTTCCCGCAGGCGGTCGGCGGCTCGATGCTGACCGCCAACTCCGCGGCGATCCTGACCGACGCGTTTCCGTCCGAGCAACGCGGGTTTGCGTTGGGCACCAACCAGGTCGCGGGCCTGGCCGGCATGTTCATCGGGCTTGTCGCCGGCGGCATCCTGGCCTCGCTGGACTGGCGGGCCGTGTTCTGGGTCAACGTCCCCGTCGGGATCTACGGGACGCTGTGGGCCTACCTCAAGCTGCGCGAGACGAGCCAGCGCCAGCGCACCCCGATCGACTGGTGGGGCAACGTCACCTTCGCGGTCGGGCTGTCGGCGATCCTGATCGCTTCGACATACGGGATCCAACCCTACGGCGGCCACACGATGGGCTGGACGAACCCGTGGGTGATCGCCGGCCTGGGAGGTGGCGCCGTGCTGCTGATCGCGTTCGTCTTGATCGAGCGGCGGGTCACGGCTCCGATGGTCAACCTTCAGCTCTTCAAGATCCGCGCGTTCACGGCCGGCAACGTCGCCGGCTTCACGATGTCGCTCGCGCGCGGCGGCCTCCAGTTCATGATCGTGATCTGGCTGCAGGGGATCTGGCTGCCGTTGCACGGGTACAGCTTCAGCCAGACGCCGCTCTGGGCCGGCATCTACATGCTTCCGCTCACCGTCGGGTTCCTGATCGCCGGACCCGTGTCGGGGACGCTGTCGGACCGAATCGGTTCCCGCGGCCTGGCCACGGCTGGCGCCGCGATCACCGGCCTGGGGTTCGTCGGCCTGATGCTCCTTCCGGTCGACTTTCCATACGTGGTGTTCGCCCTGTTGCTGGCGTTGATCGGTGTCGCCACGGGAATGTTCGCCTCGCCGAACTCCTCCTCGATCATGGGCAGCGTCCCACCTTCCGAGCGCGGCGTCGCCTCGGGCATGCGCGCCACCTTCCAGAACTCGGGCACCGCCATCTCAATCGGCATCTTCTTCACGCTGGTGATCGCGGGGGTCGCGAGCAGTCTTCCGGGCACGCTCTCAAGCGGCCTGATCCACGCGGGCGTCCCAGTCGCGGTCGCCCACGAGCTCGCCGGACTGCCGCCGGTCTCGAGCCTGTTCGGGGCGCTGCTCGGGATCAACCCACTCGAACACCTGCTGAGCGCGCACGGCGCGCTCCAATACCTGACCGCCGCGGGGCGCGACGCGTTGACCGGCCGTGCGTTCTTCCCGCACCTGATCTCCGCCCCGTTCCACGACGGCCTCGTGGTCGTGTTCGCGACCTCGGCAGCGCTGTCGGGAGTCGCGGCAATCGCCTCGCTGCTGCGCGGAGGTCGTGTTACCCCCTCGACCACACCAAAGGAGCCTACGTATGAGCACCGACACCCCCGCCCCAATCGAGCCGGCCAAGACCGCGCTGCTGATCATGGACTACCAGAACGGGATCTTCGACCGCGTCGAGAACGGTGACGCCTTGCTCGATGGCGCCAAGCGGGCGATCGATCTGATCCGCCAGCAGGGCGGCACGATCGGCTACGTCCGCGTCGGCTTCGCCGACGGCGAGGCGCCCAGCGGCACGATGGGCCGCCGGATCGGCCGCGACGCGGCGCTGACGATGTTCCACGCCGACTCGCCCGGCACCCAGATTCACGATGACATCGCTCCCCAGGACGGCGACATCGTCGTACGCAAGACGCGGGTCGGACCGTTCGGCACCACGGACCTCCACGAGCGACTACAGGCGAACGGGATCGACACGCTGATCCTTGCGGGCATCTCGACGAGCGGCGTAGTCCTGTCCGCCGTGCGCGATGGCCACGACCGCGACTATCGCCTGGTCGTCCTGTCGGACCTGTGCGCCGACCCCGAGGCAGACGTGCACGCATTCCTGACCGAGCGGATCTTCCCGCGCCAGGCCGACGTGATCACGAGCGAGGAGCTGGCCGGGCTGCTCGGCTAGCTGCGGATTCACGACTGTCCAGGTCAGGCGGTCGGGAGGTAGCGGCGGGCGGTGACGTACTCATCCCCGAAGTCCGCCAGTGGGATGACGTGTATCGAGCTTGCCGAGTTGGGAGCCTCGATTATCTGTCCGCCACCGATGTACATGCCCACGTGGGTGACCGCGCGCGAGGGCGGATCGGTGGCGAAGAAGACCAGGTCGCCCGCCTGGAGCCCGTCCCGCGCCACCGGGTGGCCGCCCATTGCCTGCGCATCGGCATCGCGCGGGATGACGATGCCGTTGACACGGTAGATCAAATTCACGAATCCGGAGCAGTCAAAGCCGAACGCCGACGTCCCGCCCCAGAGGTAGCGCACGCCGAGGAACAGCTTCGCCGTCGCCACCAGCGACTGGCCGGTCGGCGGCGGGATCGCCGAGCTCGAGGAGTAGACGTGGACGTCCGTGCTGGGCAACGCTCCGGTTTGACCGCCCGGCGTCTGCACCCGTACGTCGCCGCTCGATACAGCCACCTCCGGAAGCCGCGTTCCGAAGCTCAATCTGAGCGGACGAAGCCGCCCGCGCAGCATCGTCGTGGGCGCCGTGACCACGGCGATCCGGCCGGACAGCAGTCCGGCAAAGCTCGTGTTCGCGGTCAGCTGCCTGGTCGGCACCCAGCCGGGATAGCCGAGTCGGTTCTTCGGTGTGGGCTGGTCGGTGACCGCGACCTCGGTCCAGGATCCGTGTTGCGCCAGGACCCGTACCGGCTCGCCGAACAGCGCCTGGGTCTCGATCCTCCCGTCCAGCCCCAGCCTCGCCGCAGTGTTCAAGACGCGGCTCCACGCCTCCATGTTCACCGGGTTTCCCAGCGCGGGGCGATCGATGGCGCGGGGAGCGGACGGATTCGCCCACACCGTCGCCACCGAGACATCGACGTACCGGGTGGGCGCCGACGCAGGTTTGGCCAGAGACGGCGTTCTCGACAACTCGGCCTCCGTCCCGATCTCGATCACCGGATGCGCCGAGGGCTTGAGCCAGCGCAGGACGTCGAGCAGCCGGCTCTCGGACAGCGCGACGCACCCCTCAGTCGCTCCACCGACCCAGCTGTGGAGAAAGATGCCCGACCCGAGCGCGTTCCGGCCGCCGCGAATCGGGTTCATGTTGAACTGGATGACGGCGAAATACGGGTACGCGACGGTCTCGGTCCACAACGGCTCCGACCACGCCGCGAACGCCGGTGTCACCCCGCACGCCACGTGCACAAAGCGGTTGTACCGCGGCGAGTAAGGATCCTCGTCCCACCAGTCACCGCACGCCAACCGGTGATAGGCGTAGTGAAGGCCGCCGGGGTTCGGCTCGTTTCCGTACATGGTGGCGCCGATGCCGTACACGCCAATCGGGGTGGCATGATCACCCTCGCGGCGGGCGCCGGCGGCCAGCAGGTGACCCGAGCCGGTCTCGACCGGCCAGGGTCCGAAGACGGGTCGCCAGGGCGAGCTCGGGTTGGCGCGCTGATAGGCGCGGAGCGTCGCGAGGTACCCGGGCGGATCGTCCGTTGGGCTCGAGACGACGATCAGCTGCTCCGCGCCCGCGGGAATGTTCAGGCGCGAGCCGTGCGCCACGGCCGGCGTCGCTGCCACGGCCGGCGTCGCTGCCACGGCCATCGACGAGACGAGCGCGGCGACTCCGGCGAGAAGCGAACGCCTCATCCCCGCGTTGCGCGGTCGAACATCTCGGCCGCCGCCTCATGAAAGCCAGAGGGCAGCCCCGCCGCAGCGAAGGTCGCCGCGATCTCGTGCATCTCCCCCACCCAGCGCCAGCCCTTCGCCTCGGCCGAGTCCGCCGCGCCTTGCCAGCGAGCATCGAGACCGGGTTGCGAGCGCCCCCACTCAGCTCGCAGGGCCTCCTCCACACCGTTCGCCGCAGCGCTGTCCAGCGCCGCGAGGAGCAGCGCCGCCGAGCCCTTGGTCCACGCCGCGTACGCCATCTTCACCGCCGACGCCGCGACTGGCGAGCCCGTGACGGCCACGGGTTCCAGGCGCGTACCCGCAAACAGACGTGACGCTTCGGACGCGTGCGGTCCGGACAGGTACAGACGGGTGGTCCCCTCCCGGCGCGGCGGAGGCCCCACGATGCCGGCGTCCACCCAGCGCTCCCCGATCAGCTCACCGATCTGACTCGCGGTCATTGGCGACACCGCGTTGGCGTCGATGAACAGCGCCGTCGTCCCCTGCACCGAGCGGGCCACGTCGAGCGCCGCGTGTGGCGGGCACACCGACAGGATCACCTCGGCGACGCGTATGTCCTCGACTGGGGTCAGCCCAGCCCGGGCGGCCCGCTGCGCGGTCTCCTCGCTCCTTCCATGCGGGAGCCACACCACCTCCTGTCCCCGCTCGACGAGCATGCCTCCGATCGCTGCGCCCATCTCCCCCGGATGCAGCAGGCCGATACGCACCCGCCCCATCATGGCAAAGGACCGGCTCGACTAGTAATCGTCGAGGTTCTCGACGATCTCGTTGGCGCGCGACCATTGGTCGGGCGGGACGACGAGATAGATGTCGCCGCGTCCCAGACGATCGAGCGAGTGCTCGGCGACGCACGACGCGTCGACGCCGAGCTCACGAAGGCGGTCGCGCCACGCCACGGCGGTCGCTTCCTCCTCGAACGTGCTCACCGTCTCCCAGCCCTCGAGGCGGGGATCG
This sequence comes from Solirubrobacteraceae bacterium, assembly GCA_035502815.1. GTDB lineage: Bacteria > Actinomycetota > Thermoleophilia > Solirubrobacterales > Solirubrobacteraceae > Palsa-465. The sequence continues at coordinate 97,071 of DATJUA010000118.1, read as the reverse complement.
TCGATCGATACCGCCGGATCCTTCGCCTGGAAGGCCTTGCCGAAGCGGGGGAAGCGCACGTGAGAAGCGTACGCGCCTGACCACCCGCACAACTCGTCACGCCAGACGGAACCGGACCCCGTGTCGTGTCATGCAGGTCGCGACCCGAGCGGGCGCTCAGGCCGGCACCGCGACTGGCGTGAGCGTACGCGTGCCCTCGCCACCGACGGCGACCGCCGCCTTCGCCGTCACCAGGTGGTACAGGATCAGCAGCTGTACCAGCGCCAACGACTCGGAGCGGTGCAAGTCGGTGCCGACCGTGAACTCGCCGAGACGGCGGGCGCGCAGATGCGTGGCGAAGTGCATGCGCGTCCAGATCGCCTCTTCGATCGCCTCCGCGTGGTCGGGATCCATCCGCCCCGGGATGCGCAGAACGCGCTCGCCGTCACGCTCGACAACCGTCAGGCCGTCCGGCTTGCCGTTGATGAGCGGCGACAGGTCCGGATGAGGCAGCCCATCGCCCAGGGTCAGCTCGGCCTCGAGGTGGGTCTGATCCTCCCCCGTCTCCCCGTCCGATGGTCTGAACGACACGAGCATGTCGGCGTAGCGGCGCTGGGGCCGGATGAACGCCTCCGAGTCGGCCTCGCGGCGATCGAGCTCGGCGAGAACCTCGTCCGTCGTGTAGCCGCGGCGCGTGCAGTCGCGCTGAACCTTCCACCGGCGGCGCAGCTCCTCGGGCGGATTGAGGAACACGCGCACGTCATACACGTCGCGCATCTCGGGCAGGTGATACCCGAGCAGGCCCTCGATCACGGTGAACCGCTCTGGGTGGACGTAGACAGCGGGACCGAACGTCCCGTCCTTGTGACGGTACACCGGCTTTAGGATCGCCTCGCCCCGGCGCAGGTGGGCGAGGTGCTGGGCGATGATGTCGAGGTAGTTGCAGTCCGGGTGCAGTGGACTGATTCCCAGCTCCGCGCGCTGCTTGCGGTCGTAGCGGTGATAGTCGTCGGTGCAGATGTGGGCGACGTGCTCCTCGCCGAGCACGCGGACGAGCCCCCGGGTGATCGTCGTCTTTCCCGCCGCGGAATCGCCGACGACACCGAGGACGACGGGCCGCGCGGTCCGCCGCTGGCTGGCCATCGGCACCGTCACGCCGCTTCCCGCTCCGGCTCGGTGTGCCCCTCGTCCTCGAACACGCTGCTCTTGAGGATGTCTTCCGCCTCGATCTGGCGCAACATCTCCACGGTCGGCTCGGTCCCCGACCGCACAACCTCGTAGACCCGGTTGGCGTGGCGCAGCCGCGCGCGCTCGATCCCGTTTCGCACGCTGCGGGCATGCGCGAACCGGGGGCGGCGCATGCGCCGGACGATGTACTGGCGGAACGCCTGCTCGGCGTCCGGAGCGAGGACGTAGTTCTCCGCCGACAGCATCATCCGACCGATCGCCAACAGCTCGTCGGCCGAGTAATCGGGAAAGTCGATGTGGTGGGCGACGCGGGAGGACATGCCCGGGTTGAGCCGGAAGAACTCATCCATCCGGTCCTTGTAGCCGGCCAGCACGACGACGAGGCGATCACGCTCGTTCTCCATCACCTGGAGCAGTATCTCGATTGCCTCCACCCCGTAGTCACGCTCGTTCTCGGGCCGGTACAGGTAGTAGGCCTCGTCGATGAACAGCACCCCGCCGAACGCTCGCTTGAGCACGTCCTTGGTCTTGGGCGCCGTGTGACCCACGTACTGGCCGACGAGGTCATCGCGGGTCACCGCCACGACATGGTTGCGCTCGATGTAGCCCAGGCGATGGAGGATGTCAGCCATCCGCATCGCGACCGTCGTCTTGCCCGTGCCGGGGTTGCCCGTGAAGCACATGTGGAGCGTCGGCCTCCCGGCGGCCAGGCCCGCGTGCCGGCGCAGCTGATCGACCACGAGCAGCGCCGAGATCTCCCGGATCCGCGTCTTCACGGGTCGCAGCGCCACCAGCTCGCGGTCGAGCTCATCGAGCACCCCCTCGATGTTCGCCTCGCGCACGAGCGTCGCGATGTCTGGGGCCTCGACGGTGCTCATGACCGAGAGCCGTTCAGGTAGCGGCTCCCCACCGGCCGGTCCGCAGCGTACGGATGCAGTCCGTACCGCATCACGCGATCGTGGGCGTCGGTCCGCTCCAGCCGGAACCCGGGCTCATGGGGCGGACGGTTCACGATGAAGCTGAGCGCGGTGGTCTGCCGCCCGTAGGAGGCGTCGTAGGCGAGCACCTTGATGTAGTGCTGGGGATGAGCCTCGCGGCACGCCCGGACGTCGCGCATGACGAGCGCGGCGTCCTCCACCGGCAGGTCGAACATCGGCAGCCCCCACATCTCCCAGTAGGAGTTGCGCGGATGGGGATCGTCGGTGTACTCGATCGAGATCGCCCAACCGTGCTCGAGCGAATACCTGATCTGCGCGGCGATCTGCTCGTCGGTCAGGTCGGGGAGAAACGAGAAGGTTCCCTGGGTGATGCGCATGGCAGCTCCTTCCGCTCAGGAAAGCGTCGGCGTGAGGACGAAATCCGGCGTGTCGGTGGACTGGAAGTCAAACGTGACGTCCTTCCACACCTGGAGCGCGGCGTCGAGCTCCGGGCACCCCTTGGCGGCCTTCTCCAGGATGTCGGGTCCCTCCTGGAAGTAGTCGCGACCCTCGTTGCGGGCCTGGATCATGGCTTCGACGGCGACACGGTTGGCGGTGGCGCCGGCCCCGACGCCCATCGGGTGCCCGATCGTTCCGCCCCCGAACTGGAGGATCACATCCTCGCCGAGGTAGCGGAGCAGCTGGTGCATCTGTCCGGCGTGGATGCCGCCCGAGGCCACCGGCATCACCGCCGGCAGCGACGCCCAATCCTGGTCGAAAAAGATCCCGTTCTGGAGATTCTCGGGCACGTGGTTCAGCCGCAGCGTGTCGTAATAACCCTCGATCATCGACGGGTCACCCTCAAGCTTGCCGACGACCGTGCCTGCGTGGATGTGATCGACCCCGAGTAGCCGACACCACTTCGCTATCACGCGGAACGAGACGCCATGCGTCTTTTGCCGGGTGTACGTGCCGTGTCCGGCCCGGTGCAGGTGAAGGATCATGCCGTTGCGGCGCGCCCACTTCGACATCGACTGCATCGCGGTGTAACCGACGGTCAGGTCCATCATGATGATGACGCTTCCGATTTCCTTGGCGAACTCGGCGCGCTCGTACATGTCCTCCATCGTCGCCGCGGTCACGTTCATGTAGTGACCCTTGATCTCACCGGTCGCCGCGCTGGCCCGGTTCACGCCTTCGATCGCGTGCAGGTAACGGTCGCGCCAGCGCATGAACGGCTGCGAGTTGATGTTCTCGTCGTCTTTCGTGAAGTCGAGGCCGCCCCGGAGCGCCTCGAACACCACGCGCCCGTAGTTCTTGGCTGACAGCCCGAGCTTCGGCTTGACGGTGGCGCCGAGCAGCGGCCGCCCGAACTTGTCCAGGTACTCGCGCTCCATCACGATGCCGTGTGGCGGCCCCTGAAAGGTCTTCACGTACTGCGTCGGGATCCGCAGGTCCTCGAGCCTGAGCGCCTTGAGCGCCTTAAAACCGAACACGTTGCCGATGATCGAGCTCGTCATGTTGGCGATCGACCCTTCCTCGAACAGGTCGAGGTCGTAGGCGATCTTGGCGATGTACTCACCCTCGCGACCCGGCACCGGCGCCACGTCATAAGCCTTCGCTTGGTAGTGCTCGTGCGCGGTCAGGCGATCCGTCCAGACGACGGTCCAGGTCGCGGTGGACGACTCGCCGGCCACGGCGGCCGCCGCTTCCACCGCATCTACGCCGGGCTGGGGCGTGATGCGGAACGCGGCCAGGATGTCGCTGTCTTTCGGGACGTAGTCCGCGTCGAAGTAGCCCATTTCGGCGTACGGTGTGACCCCGGACGCCCACCGGTCCTTCTTTAGATGCGGGGTTGGTGAGATGCTCGCCATCGCTCATTGACCTTTCGCTCGATGGCGGTAAGGTAGGCCCGACTACACATAAAGATCAAATACTGATTTGTCGTACTGTCATAAGTATTCTTCTATAGCTCGCGACTAATGCCCCGTCCGATCCTGCTCGGCATCGCCGGCGATTCCGCCGCCGGCAAGACAACGCTCACCCGGGGACTCGTTCGTATCCTGGGTGAAGCGCAGGTCACGCACGTCTCCGCGGATCACTACCACCGCTACGACCGCAGGCAGCGCGCCGAGCGGCGGGTGTCACCGCTTCACCCGGATTGCAATCACCTGGACGTGCTTGAGCAGGATCTCGCGCACATCCGCGCCGACCAGTCGATCTTCAAGCCGGTGTACCGCCACCAAGACGGCACTTTCGGCGCTGGGGAGTACGTGTCACCCGCGACCTTCACCATTGTCGAGGGGTTGCTCGCATTCCACACGCCGGCGATGCGCGACCTCTACGACGTGCGCGTGTACGTCGACCCGCCCGAGGACCTGCGCCGCACCTGGAAAGTGCAGCGCGACTGCTCCCGTCGCGGCTACACCACCGACCAGGTGCTCGAGGAGCTCGATCGACGGGAGGCGGATGCCGAGTCCTACGTCCGCCCTCAACAGCGCCACGCCGACCTCGTGATCTCCTTCCTGCCCGGCGACCGCGGTGACCAGGAGCACCTGGACGCCAAGGTGACGATGCGCCCCGGGCTGGTCCATCCCGACCTGTCGGCCCTCGCTGAGGGCGGCGCCTTGGCGTTAGTGGAGCGTGGCCCGGAGGTCGTCCTCTGGGTGCCGGGCACGATCGCCCCCGAGCAGAGCGCCGCGATCGAAGAGGCGATCTGGGAGGGCATGCACTTCGCCAGTCATCTGCGCACCGAGCGCCTCGGCGAGTTCACCGTCGGAACCCGTCTGCACCGATCCGAGTCACTGGCGATCACTCAGCTCCTGGTCCTGTATCAGCTCGTCACGGCCCGCGCCGCGGTCGCGATCGGGGCGGTCAACGCGCGAACCGACCGGGATCGGGCGGCGATCAGCTGACCTGTCGAACTTCGGCGCGGAGAAAGTCGGCGAACGTAGCGGCCGGCCCTCGTTCGGGACCGACCGCGGGGCGCAGCACGAACCACGGTCGCGGCTCGGGGCCATCCGTGAGCGCGATCTCCCCCAGCCACCCGGCCGCCAGCTCGGACTCGACCGCCGCACGCGACAGAAGTGAAACACCGAGCCCCGCCCGCGCTGCTTGCTTGATCGCTCCGTTGGAGCCGAGCGTGAGCGTCCGCGGGCTGAGGCCCAGCTCCCGGAGGAACTCCTCGCCGAGGGCGCGCGTACCCGACCCGGGCTCGCGCAGGAGCCACACGCGTTCCGCCAGGGTGTCGGCCCCCACCGCCTCGACCGTCTCCACCACACCGGGCGCGATCGCCGCCGGGTCGTCGGGACTTGTGATGCACGCGATGTGGTTCTCGAGGAGCGGCTCGGCGATCAAGCGCCGATCGCCAGGGGGCTTGCCGGAGATGGCCACGTCGGCCAAATGGCTCGTGACGCGTTCGAACACGTACGCGCGGTTGCCCACGTCGAGCGTGAGCTCGATGTCCGGGTGGCGCACGGCGAACTCGTGCATGAGCGGCGGCACGAACGACTCGGCTGCGGTGGTGACGGCCGCGATGCGGAGTCTCCGCGCGGCGAGCGCGGCCGCTTCGCGCGCCGCCTGTCGTCCTTCCTCGAGCAGGCCGACTACGTCCGCGGCGTACGGCTTGAACGCCTTCCCGGCCTCAGTCAGGCGGATGCCGCGCCCCGCGCGCTCGAATAGCTCGCACCCAAGCTCGCGACCGAGGGCCGCGAGGGCGGAGGAGACCGATGGTTGCGTGACGACGAGCTCGTCGGCCGCGGCCGTGACCGACCCGCCGCGAACCGTCGCGAGAAACGCAGTCAGCTGCGTGACGGTTATTGCCAAGAACCTAAGCGTACCTTAGGTTCCATAGACATTTCCCTTTTGATTGTCCCCGCCTGCGAAGAACCGACGCGGATTAGCGACCATCAACTCGTCGATCTGCGCCTGGGTGACGCCCTCCCGCAGCAGCGCTGGGATGACCTGGTTTGAGATCAGGAGGTAGTCGGGCTTCTCGTTGGCAAAAGCCGGATCGCCGACCATGAAGTCGCAGAAGCAGGCAGCATCGTGCGAGAGATGAATTCGGTCGCCGTACCCCGCCCCGAGCAACGCTAGAAGTGTCTTAACCCGATCGGCCAGCGGATTGAAGTGATCGATGCCGAAACGATCGCAACCGAGCCAGGCGCCGCTCGCGGCGATTTCCCGCAGGTAGCCCATGTCGTTGCTGTCACCACAGTGCGCGATCACGATTCGGGCCGGATCGACACCATGTCCCGTGAGCACCTCGAGCGCGTCGACGCCGGTGCGCGCCGCCGCGTTGGTGTGGACCATGATCGGGGCGCCCGTTTCGATGCCCGCCGCGGCCACCGCGGCCAGGATCCGGGGGATGTCGCCGATCACCCCGTGCTCTTCCACGGCGCACTTGAGGAAGGCAGCCTTGACGCCGGTGTCGTCGATGCCGTCCCGGATCTCGCGGACGAACAAGTCGGCGAGCGCGTCGACGCTGCGGTAGACGAGGAAGTTCGGCAATCCGAGGAACGCGTACACGCCGCTGGCCACGACGATGTTCAGTTCGACCGCGGCGTTCAGCTTCTGGATGCGGGGGATGTATCGGCCGAGGCCTGGCGCCGTTGGGTCGACGATCGTCCGGATGCCGGCGTCACGGACCGCCCCCAGCTTCGCGACCGCGTCGTCGAGCCGCTCCTGCTCGTCCCAGTAGCACGGACCGAACGCGTGGCCCCAGTTCTGGAACGCCTCCGCCTGCATGAGGAAGACGTGCTCGTGCATGAGCGTCGGCCCGAGCTGATCGACGTCAACCGGGCCATGGATCGTCTCGACCGTTGCCATCGTCCCTCTCCTCTGTCCTTTCCGGATTTCGCCCCTGGTCTCTCACCGTCCCTGGGAATTCTTGCTCGCCGCATGAGATGATCCCGAACCCTGGGGCGCAGACCTGGACTCCTACTGATCTTCTGATGCAGGCACGTAACAAGAATCTCGTGCTGGCGGCGATGGTGTTCGCCGTTGCGATGACGTTCATCGATCAGACGATCGTCGCGATCGCGATCCCGCACATCCAGAAGGAGCTTTCGCTCACCGGCACGGGCTCGCAGTGGGTGATCAACGGTTACCTGCTGGCCCTTTCGGCGCTGTTTGCGTTCGGTGGGCGGCTCGGCGACGTGCTCGGTCGCCGGCGGATGGTCGTGATCGGCGTGATCGGCTTCGCCGTGACGTCGGCGCTGTGCGGTCTGACGCCGAAGGGAAGCGTGGCCGAGACCTGGATCATCGTCTTCCGAGTGCTCCAGGGCGCGTCTGCCGCGCTCATGTTTCCGGCCTCCGTGGCCATCGTCGTCGCGTCTTATCCGGTGCGCGAGCGTGGCCGGGCGATGGCCGTGTTCTTCGGCATCTCGGGAGGTCTGACGGCGATCGGGCCGATCGCCGGCGGCTTCCTCACCCAGTGGACGTGGCGGGCGATCTTCTGGGTCAACATTCCGGTCGCGATCATCGCGCTCGTGCTCATCTGGCTCGCGAAGCCCGACAACGTGCGCCGTCCGGCGAAGATCGACTACCGCGGGACCCTCCTCATCACGGGCGCGATGGGCCTGATCGTGCTCGGCCTGCAGCAGTCGACGACGTGGGGCTGGGGGAGCATCGCAACGTGGTTGTCGATCATCGTCGGGGTTGGTCTCGGCGTCGCCTTCATCGCCTGGGAGCGCCGCACGCCAGAGCCCCTTCTGCGCCTGGCGATCTTCGCCAATCGCGGCTTCGCGGTCGACACGGCGGCGCTCGGGCTGATGTCGATCGTGTTCGTCCCGTTCTTCTTCTTCGCCTCGTTATACGCGCAGGTCGCGCTCGGAGAGTCGTCCTCGAACGCGGGCGAGTACCTCCTCTACTGGTTCATCGGCTTCGTGATCGCCGCCCAGATCGGCGGACGGATGCTCGACCGGGGCGGAGCGCGAAGACCGGTCGTGATCGGCTCGGCGCTCGCCGCGGTCGGCTTCTACCTCCTCGCCGGCGAGCTCGTCCACCTCTCCCTGGGCAAGCAGACGCTCAACATCATCTTCGCCGGCGTGGGCCTCGGAATGATGCTCGGGCCGGCGAGCACCGACGCGGTCAACCGGGCCCCGAGCGGAACCTACAGCGAGGTGACGGGCATCACCCAAACGGCCCGCAACTTCGGGGCCAGCCTCGGCTTGGCCATTCTCGGCTCGATCCTCATCAGCCGCACCGTGCATAACGTGACGCCGGTCTTGACGCGGGCGGGCGTTCCCGCTCGCACGGCACACTCGATCGCCTCCGCGATCGGCTCAGGCTCCCCGGCCAGCGGGTCGAGCTTCCACGCGTCCCCGGCGCTCATCCACCAGGTGCAGCTCGCGTTCGCCCACTCCACCCAGACCGTCTTCTACATCATGACCGGCGTGTTCGTCTTCACGTTTCTCGTTGTGGTGCGCGGGATGCCACGCGGACGGGTTGAGCCCGCCGACGACGAAGCGCCGTCTCGAGGAGCCCCCTCAGAGGTGTCGGTCGGCTAGCGCGCTCGGAACGCGCTCATGCAGGTTGCCGGGGCACGCGGCGCACTAGCCCTCGGGCCGGTAGCGGAGCCCGTCGAGCGCGATGCGGAGGATGTGCTCGGTCTGGCCCGGGTCGCTGGTCGGGATCTTGGAGATGCCCATCACCATCTGCATGACCTCCGGAAAATCGACGTCATCTCGCACGGCGCCGGCTTCCTGAGCGCGCTTGAGCAGGGGTCCGCCCGCGCTGTACAGAGAGGTCCGACAGAGCTGGAACAGCGGAGCGTCGCGCTCGAGGTAGTTGAGCAGCTCGGCGGATAGCGCTTGCTTGGTGGCGAGATAGGCGATCAGCCGCTCGAACCAGTCGTTGAGGGCCTGCCACGGATCGGCCTGCTCGAGTTCGGCGGCGGAGCGGCAGACATCCTCGACCTCGTTGACGTAGAGAGCCTCCACCAGCGCCTGCCGATTGGGGAAGTGGCGGTAGAGCGTGCCGATGCCGACGCCGGCGCGACGGGCGATTTCCTCGAGCGCGGTCGACTCCCCACCCTCGGCGAATGCCTCCCGGGCAGCCACGAGCACCTTTTCGTAGTTGCGCCGAGCGTCCGCGCGCTTGGGCCGGGTGATCAGGGTCTCGGTGGTTGCTTCGGTGGTGCTCATCCTAACCTGCCTTGACAACCGGAGGATACCTCCGTATATTATGTGGAGGCTCCCTCCAGATATTTCGGAGGCGGCCTCCATTTTAGCGCCAAATCGAACCACCTACAAGTTGGGATTCGCATGAACCTAGTAGCTCCCCTAAGGCGCCGCCGCCAGGCGCCGCCGACCAACCTAATAAGGCGCCGCCGCCAGGCGCCGCCAACCAGTTCGGAGCAAGCGGATCGCCGCCGCTGGACGGCGCTCATGGTCGTGTGCCTGGCGCAGCTCATGATCGTGCTCGACGTCACGATCGTGAATGTCGCCCTGCCCTCGATCCAACACGATCTCCACTTCAGCCAGTCGAACCTCACCTGGGTCGTCAACGCGTTCCTCGTCACCTTCGGCAGCCTGCTGCTGCTCGCCGGGCGAATCGGCGACCTGGCCGGACGCAAGCGCGTGTTCCTGGGCGGCCTGGTCACATTCACCGTCGCCTCGCTTCTGTGCGGCATCGCGCCCAACCAGGCCTGGTTGATCGCCGCCCGCTTCGTGCAGGGCATTGGCGCCGCCGCCCAGGCCTCGGTGATCCTCGCCATCATCATCAGCCAATTCCCCGAGCCCAGCGAGCGCGCCCGCGCGATGAGCGCGTACGTGTTCGTGTCCGTGGCCGGAGGCTCGCTCGGGCTCCTTGCCGGCGGCCTCCTCACCCAGGCGCTGAGCTGGCACTGGGTGTTCTTCGTCAACCTCCCGATCGGCATCGCCACCTTTGTCCTCGGGCGAGTGTTCATCGACTCCGACAGCGGGCTCGGCTTCGAGCACGGCGTCGACTGGATGGGCTCTGCGCTCGTCACGGCGTCGCTGATGAGCGGCATCTACGCGATCGTCCAGGCGACCAACCACGGCTGGATCTCGTCGCAGGTGCTCAGCTTCGGCGGCCTTGCGATCGTGCTGATGGCTGCGTTTCTCGCCCTCGAGGCGCGCATCAAGAACCCGATCATGCCGCTGCGCATCCTGCGCCTGCGCGGCCTGATCAACGCCAGCCTGGTGAGAGGCTTCCTCGTCACGGGGATGTACTCGACCTTCTTCCTGGGCGCGCTGTACCTCGAGCACGTCCGCCACTACAGCGCCCTACAAACCGGCGCGGCCTTCCTCCCGTGGACGCTGACCGTCGCCGTCCTTTCGCGGGGGATCACGGCCCGGCTCGTGCAACGGTTCGGGTCGCTTCCGGTGCTCTCCGGCGGCATGGCGAGCGCGGTGGCCGGGCTGTACCTGTTCAGCACCGTCGGACCGGACACGACCTACTTCCCGACGATCTTCATCGCGTGCTTTGCGATCGGCCTGGGCATCGGCAGCGCGTTCATGCCGCTCCTGACGATCGCGATGGCCGACGTTCCGCCCGCGGACTCGGGCCTCGGCTCGGGGATCACCAACGTCTCGCAGCAGATCAGCGGCGCGCTCGGGCTGGCCGTTCTCAGCACGATCGCGGCGAACCGGACGAAGGGGCTTCTGTCCGCCCACCAGGCGGTCACGACCTCGCTGATCGGCGGCTACCACCTCGCGTTCCTGGTCGGCGCGGCGACGATCGCAGTCGGGATCCTCGTGGCCCTCGCCCTGCTGCGGCCGGCCCGTACGAGGCCCGCACTGCAACTCGCCAACGAGCCCGCGGAAGGCGACGCCGCCCACCTCAACTTCGACATGGAAAGAGAAGCCGCATGACACACACGGATCGCCGCCCCACCCCGATTGCAGCTCCAGCCCGGACCGGTCGCCGCTCGTCACACGCCAAGCGGCGGCCGAGCACCCGCCTGATCTCCGAGGCCGTCGTGGCCAGCTACATCCACGACATATCGCAGCGACATCGGCTAGCCAAGCCGGCTGACCCCGAGCCGCGTGTCGGTCTGGATCGTGCCGTCCGAGTCGCCGGGCACGAAGATGGCGCCGCCGCGCACGGCGACACCTACGGCACCGACAGGAACGTCGAACACCAGGTGCGTGGTGGCAGTCGCGCCGCGTCGCAACGGAAACACGCCAAACGGCTCCCGCGACCCCTCCGCGAACCCGTCGGACTGGTAGACCTGTGTGCTCACCAGCTCGGCGTCCACCGGCTGGTTGAGGGGTGAGGCTCCCGTGTTCGTCACTTTCACGGCGACGACCACGAACTCACCCTTGGCCCGCGTGGAGGGCGCACCGTCCTGGCCGCTGATGCGCTTGGCAACGCGGGCTCCTGTGACCGTCAGCGCGTATCCGTCGAGGTTCAGCCGGTCACCCCGGTTGACGACGGTCAGCTTGACTGAGTCATTCAGGCACGTGCCCTGCTTCGTACCCCCGAGCGAGATGCCCGCTGCCTGGCAGGTTCTCACCGCGCCCGAGGTCGCCACGGCTGGCTTGCCCAGGCCGGCCAGGATGCCGTCGAGCTGGTAGTAGCCCGAACCGAGCGCGTGCTTGGGGTTGAGACCCGTCCACTGCAGGACGACGTTGCCGTAGACCTTGTTGGCGGTCCAGCCGCCGCCCGGTTGGGGGTCGTAAGTCCAGTAGATGCCCTGAGCATCGGGCTTGATCGGATGCCGCTGGTCGCCTAGAACCGCGGGCAGCGTCTCGGCGTTGTGGAGAACGTCGATCGTGAAGACCCCGTAAATCTGATCGAGCACCTCAGGGTTGCTGGGCTGGAGCGTGTCCCAGATCACCGAGCTGGTGTTGACGGCCAGCGTGTACCCGGTCTGGGCTTGAAAGCGCGCGGCGACCTGCTGGGCGGTGAAAGTGGGTCCACCGAGGGTCGGCACGGAGGGAACTCCGGCGCGCGCGACCGACACCGGCTGCCGCGACCACCGATAGCAACCACCTCCAGTCCCCGGACGCCGACGGGATCTATTGGGTGTACGTGCGCGGCGCCTACCCTGGGTGGTCGGCGGCCAAGGTGTACGGCAACGTGGTCTTGAGCCTGTCGACTGGCGCGACGCGCAAGCTGCCGGCCACGTTCGCGAATCTCAACCGGGTTCTCTCGACGATGTCAGACCCCGCTGGAGTTCCATCCCGGTCACTGTGGCAAAGCGCGCGATGACCTCCGCCGCGGAATAGGTCGGGCCGGAAAACGCACGGTCGCGGACGATCCACACCCGGCCAGCGCGCTCGCAATCACCGCAGCGGCCCCTGCCGCCACTCGAAAAGCCCGCATTGCGCCGATCGTAATCGCCGCCTCGTGCCACCGCGCCAGTCGACGATCGACCCGACGATCGCCGGAACCTCTTGTTGGCGACGGGGTGGTCAACATCACGGGGCTCTTCTTCCGGCCCAGAGCAGTCGCATCGCCGCTGCCGTCGTCAGCCCGTAGACGAGGTGCGCGCTGAGATCCTTGGCCAGCGTCTTGACGTCGTACTTCCAGATCGGCTCATACAGCTTGGCGGCGGGCAGGACGACGTAGCTGCCGCCCCACACCGTTGCGCCGAACGGCAGCCCGTACAGGACGCGTGGTCTGCGCAGGGACCCGGCGACGATGCCGTACTGGACGCCGCCGAGAATCCCGTATCCCCAGTGCGTCACGTTGTTGACCAGCGGCGCGCGCTTGTCGGGAAGCTCGACTTCGAACAGGCCCTCGGTGAGCCGCTTTCCGACCTGCGCCGGCGCGGGAGCGTCCTTCCAGGACAGTCCCTCGGATAATTCCCACGCCGTGAGCTTGCTCTTGCCGCCATCGTGCCGGTAGCGGGCGAACAGAAACGCATCCATCGCGGCCGTTCCCACCACACCGGCAATCGCGCCACGGACCACGGCCCCGATCGGCGTCAGGTTGCTCATGATCGTTTTCGCTACTCCGGTTTGCCCTGCTCGACCCACCGATCGAACAGCTCGACGCGGTCGGCCGGCCACGCACCGTCGCAGGGCATCGTCCCATTCTTCACGCGCGCACCGATCGCGTCGGCGTGCGCACTGACATCGGCGTACGACCAGAGGTCAAAGGCCCGGCGCATCGAGTCGCGATCCTTCTCCCGGAACAGCGGCTTGATATCGGTGTCGAAACTGAGCTCGGCTGCGGCCATGTTCACATCCTCTCCTTGCGTTGACGCCTCGTGGCGGCACGCTACACCCGTGGAGCCAGATACTCCTCCCGCAGCCACTTCACCGTCGCCGCCAGTCCGTCCTGGTAGCTGACCCGCGGCGTCCAACGGAGCGTCTCGCGCGCCTTGCGGTTGCTGAAGTCCTGGTCGCGTCCAAGCACGTGAACGGCTTGCCGGGACAGCAACGGACGCGTCTTCACGCGGGCCGCGCGGCGCGCGAGCCGGTACCCATGCTCGAGCGCGAAGGCGGTCGAGAACGCGACCGGATAGGGCAGGCTCAATCTCGGCTCGGGGTAGCCAAGGCCGCCGGCCAGGTCGCCGAGAAATCGCTTCCATGTGATGTCCAGCCCGTCGGTCAGGTTGAACGCCTCCCCGAGGGGCGCGTTTCCCTGGAGCGCCAGCAGCGCCGCGTCGACGAGGTTCTCCACGTACAGCAACCCGGCGACCGCGCGGCCCCCATCGACCAGGAGCATCTGCCGCCCCCGGATCGCCCGCGCCATGTCACCCACGACGTCATCAGAGCGCGGACCGTAGACGGTGGCGGGCCTTAGAATCACCACGTTCAAACCCCGCTCCCGCTCGACCCGCCGCACCTCGGCTTCGGCCGCACGCTTGGTCTGTGAATACCAGTTGCTGAAGCCCGCCGGCACATATCGCTCGTCGATTCCGCGACGACCGGGATAGCCGTACACGTCGGTCGTGCTGACGTGGACGGACCGCTCGACGTTCGTCGCGGCGGCCGCCACGAGGACGTTCCGCGTGCCGGCTACGTTGACCCGCTCGATCTCTTCGATCGTGGCCCAGTCGGACACCAGCGCGCCGCAGTGGAACACGAACCGGCAACCCTCGGCGGCGGCGATCACTGACCTGGCGTCGGTCAGGTCCCCATCGGTCAGTTCGACGTCAAGTGCCTCGAGCCGCGACCGATCGCTCGTCTCCCGGACCAGGCAGCGAACCCGGTATCCCTCCCGAACCAGACGCTCGGCCAGATGCCCCCCAACAAACCCGGTGGCCCCGGTGACCAGGCACGTCGCCTTCTCGCTCAATGATGCTTCGGGCGACGCTTGCGTGAGATCGCGGCGACCGCGATGTCACGGACGACCCCCCAGTTTTTGCTCGCGTCCGTCTCACAATCGGCCAGAACGGCGTCGAGCGCGACGAGGAAGCTGCGGGCCTCGACCTCGCTCAACGTGAGCGGCGGAAGCAGCTTGATCACGTCGTTCTTTCCGGCTGCCATCGTGATCACGTTGTGATCACGATGCAGGGGGATCACGATCAGCTGGGGGAACAATCCCTCGCTGGCCATCTGCATCAAGCGCCAGCTGAAGCGCCCACGCCGCGAGCTCGGCGGGCACAGTTCGAAGCCGACCATCAGGCCGCTGCCGCGGACCTCCTCGATGATCTCGTAGCGCTGCTGAAGCTCCCGGAGGCCGTCGAGCAGCAGGTTTCCGACGCGCTCAGCGTGCTCGATCAGGCCATCGCGTTCGATGATCCTCAGCACCGCCAGGCCAGCCGCCATCGATAGCCGGTTGCGACCGAACGTCGATTGATGCACATACGAGCGCTCGAGCGTCCCCACGGCCTTGTCGTGAATCTTGCGCGTCGTGACCATCGCGGCGACCGGTACGTAGCCGCCGCTGAGCGCCTTCCCGACCAGCACGAAATCTGGCTTCAGACCCCAGTGCTCGAGCGCGAACCACCGACCGGTCCGGCCGAGACCGGTCTGGATCTCGTCGAGAACGAACAGCGTCCCGTACCGGCGGCACAGCTCCTGCGCGGCCCGGAGATAGTCCGAAGGCGGCAGCGTGACCATGCGCCCCTGGATCGGCTCGACGATGAACGCGGCCACGTCCTTGCTGCGCAGCGCGGCCTCGAGACGCGTCAGGTCACCGAATGGCACGAGCTCGCAACCCGGCAAAAGCGGACCGAAGCCCTCCTTGAAGAACTCATCGCCGACGAGCGAAAGTGGCCCAAGCGTGACGCCGTGGAAGCTGCTGACGCAGGAGATCAGGCGCGGGCGCCCGGTCGCGGCACGGGCGAACTTCATCGCCGAGTCGACCGCCTCCGCGCCGCTTGAGGCGAAGAACACGGCCTCGAGTCCCTCGGGGAGACGCTGCGTGAGCTCCTCGGCGAGCATCCCGGCCAGCGGCGAGTAGTGGATCTGGACGCCGTCGACCAGGCCCGCCTCGAGTACCGCGCGCAGCACCTCGGCGACGTCGGGGTTGTTGTGGCCCAGGCTGGCGAATCCCTCGCCGGTGTGGAGGTCGAGGTACGCCTGGCCGTCGCCGTCGTATAGATACGAGCCTCGGGCGGTGACGTAGTCCTTGTCGAATCCGAGGATTCGCAACACGTCGACGAGCGATGGGTCGAGATGGCGCGCCGCCAGCTCGAACGTCTCCTCGGCGCGCGCCGTCGCGTCCATCACGATTCCCAGCGAGTCCAGCTCGCCCACCGGCTCGGAGTCGAGAGCCGGCCTCATGCGTTTCGGGTCGACGTCCATGGCGATTGGCCGCGGGAGCGTACAGAAGCCGCCGTCGCCCGGGCGTCAGCTCGCCCAAGCGGGCAGAATCGTTGTCATGGCGCAGCGCAAGCCTCGAGGCATGGGCTGGGAGAGCTGGATCGACCGGCTCCTCCGCGAGGCGGAGAAGCGCGGCGAGTTCGAAGATCTGCCAGGCGCCGGCCGGCCCTTGGAAGGCTTGGATAGGCCGTTCGATGCGCTGTGGTGGGTGAAGGACAAGGTCCGACGGGAAGGGCTGTCCTACATGCCGCCGTCCGTCGCGCTGCGCAAGGAAGCGCACGACGCACTACTGGCCGCGTCGCAAGCCAGGACGGAGACCGAGGTACGGAGGATCATCCTCGACATCAACGAGAAGATCCGCGAGGCGAACCGAAAGACCATCGAGGGCCCGCCGCTCATGCTCGTGCCCTTCGACGTCGAGCGCGTCGTGCGAGACTGGCGCGAGCCGCGCGTCGAGTGACGTTAGACCGGCTCTCGGGGCGGACGCTCGACGACCTCGAGCACGTGCACGACGCGCTCGGTGCAGATCTCGTGCGCGATCAGCCCGGCGCACGCGAGCGCGGCGATCGCGAGGCCGTTGGCGAGGGTTACCCAGCGGGTCGCGTCCGGGCCGAAGGCGGCGGCCCCGACGATCTCCCAAACGGTGACGGTTGCGATGGCCCCGGCCAGGATCGACCACAGCCCAAGCGCGTGACCGAACACCCGCAGCTCGGGTTCGCCCTCGAGCCGGCGATGATGAACCAGCAGAGCGATGAATACCACCGACGTGGCGGAGCCGCCGATGCCGATCCCGAGACCGATCCCCCGGACCGCGCCCGGGCCAAACGCAGCCGCGGCCACGATCAGGATCACGGCCGCGCTGAGCGCGCCGAGATTGAAGAAGAAGCGCTGGCGTGCGATTGAGCGAAGCAAGTTCCCGTGCCGCCGTCCCTAGTGCACGCTCGTCAGGCTAGAGCGCTCCGCCTCCCGGCGCAAGAACCGATCGCATACCGCGATTGCGTCCTCAATGGTCTCCCAGCACAGCGCGTCCGCCCTATCGGATGGCCAGTGGTAGTTCAGCGGCAGCTTGGTGTAGTCGACCGAGGCGAGCGTGGCGACCTCGTACCCGGCTCGCAGCGCGATCAACCCGTCGGTCGCGGCCACCGTGCGCAGGCCTCGCTGGGCGGTGACGCCGGCATCGGCGGCCGCCGCCGCCAGGGCCTCCCGCGTCTGCGCCGGGTAGTCGCGCATCCGGAGCATCCCCTCGCCCTCGAGCACGATCAGGCTCGGGCCTCCGAGGCATTCGAGGCACACGAACGCGGTTCGGGCCCGGTCCAGGTGAGGGAAGTGCCGGCGCCCAAACGCCTGCATCCCCTCGCTGAACGACTCCTCCGAGCCGGTTGACACGAGCAGCACGCGCAAGCCCGTGACGGGCCGGTCGCGCAAGGAGGCTGCGATGGCGAGCAGCACGCCGACGGCGCTGAGGTTGTCGTTAGCACCGGGCACCACGCGGCGACCGGCGATGTCGGCCATCGCGGCGATCGCCCCGAGCGCCAGCGCCAGGCCGGCGCGCAGCAGGCGCCGGTTGCCTAGCACGGCGGCCGCGCAGACCAGCACAGGTCCGAGCCACACCGCGTACAGAATCGGCACGGTCTGGCCCGAGCGTTCGTGCAGGCGGGGCGCGAAGCGAGGCCCGAGCCGCCCCAGGGCGGGGTGAAATACCAGGCCTGAGTGAGCCGCGTCGTGATGGGCTACGAGCACGACCGTCCGCTGCGCGCCACGATCACCGGCCTCGGCCACGACGTTCCAGGTGGGCCGGTGCGGGAGGAGGGCGCGAAACCAGCGGCGTCCATGGCCGAGGTCGTCCCACAGCGCCGCGGCGGCGACGGCGCCGGCCCCCACCGCCAGCGCTCGCGCTCGCCGGTTCGGGCGAACGAGCGCGAGCGCGCCGGAGCCAGCCGCCAGGCCGTTGGCAAGACCAATCGGTAGCCAGTAGCCCCCATGTGCCCGCTCCTGCTCAACTCGCGCGTCGCAGCCGAGTGCGCGCAGACGCGCGGAGATCCACTCGGCCGCGCGCCGCTCGCCGTCCGACGCCGAGGGACGCTCGATCTGAGCGAGCAGATGGATCGCGGAGCGCCAGTCGCCGTCGGTCGTCCTCATGCCCTTGAAGTCACCAAATTCCACTTCGATAAGTTTTTACACATCTGCGCAACGGCAACTTTTGGGAGTCCGAGTTGGATCAACCAAAGGCTCAAGAGACTGGCGAACGGAGCGCCCGCGCGACTCCAGCGCGACCCGTTCATCCAGAACAGACCGACGTCGAGATCCGTCCGGTCCGCACCCGCCGGGATCTCCAGAGATTTATCCGCCTGCCCTGGAGTCTGTACAAGTCGTCGCCCAACTGGGTGCCGCCGCTGATCTCAGAGCGCAAGCGCCACCTCGACCGGCATCGCAACCCGTTCTTCGAGCACGCCGAGGCCGAGTACTTCCTGGCCTGGCGCGACGGGGAGCCCGTGGGCCGCATCACCGCGCAGGTCGATACGAAGTTCAACGATTTCCAGCGCAACCGCTGGGGCCTGTTTGGATTCTTCGAATGTGAGCGAGACCCGGCCGCGGCGGCAGCGCTCCTCGACGCGGCGGAACGATGGCTGCGCGACCGCGGGCGTGACCGGATGCTTGGGCCGCTGGACTTCTCCACGAACCACGAGTGCGGACTGCTCGTGGAAGGCCACTCACTGCCCCCTCAGATCCTCGAGAACTGGCATCACCCGTACTACCGGGACTTGCTCGAGCGCAACGGCCTGGCCAAGGCCATGGACCTCTACAAGTGGGAGATCATCTACTCCGATCGCGACAAGGTTCTGCCGATCATCGACGAGCTGGCCCGACGCCTGGAGCCCGAGCACGGGATCCGGCTGCGCCGGATGCGAAAGCGCGAGCTCGACGCCGAGGTCCGCTCATTCATGGACGTCTACAACCAGGCGTGGTCGTCGAATTGGGGGTTCGTGCCGCTGACGGACCACGAACTCGACCACATGGCCAAGGAGCTGAAACCGGTCCTCGACGAAGACTTTGGCTGCGTGGCCGAGACCGCCGGCGGCGAGTGCGTGGGCGTGTGTCTATCGCTGCCCGATTACAACCAGGTTCTGGCCCGGCTCAACGGGCGCTTGCTGCCGCTCGGGTGGCTGAAAGCGCTCCGAGCCCAGCGCCAGATCCGCGAGATCCGCGTGTTCGTGCTCGGCGTCAAGCCCGAGTTTCAGCACGCCGGTGTGGCGGCCGCGCTCTATCGCGATGTTTGGGACGCCTGCCACCGACGCGGGATCACACGTGCGGAGACCGGGTGGATCCTCGAGACCAACGAGCCGATGAACCGTGCGATGGAAGCCCTCACCGGAAGGATCGTCAAGCGCTACCGACTGTACGAGCGCCTACTCGAGCCAGGCGCTCTGCCGGCCTCCCCAAGCGTGGCTGGCCCGTAGGCGGTCGCCGCGGGACGGCGACGCGATCGTCGACAGCGTGGCAGCGGTCCTCGACCGCTGATCCCTTCCGCGGCGCTAGACGGCCAGCCGGTCCAGCGCGGCGCGATCGACGTCGATCCCGAGGCCCGGGCCCGTGGGTACGGTGAGATGGCCATCTTTCATCGTCAGCGGCTCGTGTACCACCTCGTCTCGGAACGGGTGCGAGGACTGATCGAATTCGGCCAACGGCTCATAGGCTCCGCGCGACAGCGGGCAGGGGGGAACGATCGCCGCGGCGTGGAGCGACGCCGCCAGGCCGATCCCGGTGCCGAACACGTGCGGATTGACGAGCAGGTTGGCCGCCTGGGCGGCGGCGATGATCTGCTTCAGCGCGGTGAAGCCGCCGGCTGCGGCTACGTCGGGCTGGAGGATGTCGACCGCGCGGCGGGTGATCCAGGGCCAGAAACCGTTCAGGGTGTACTCGACTTCGCAGCCGGCGATCAGCGTCCGGGTTCCGAGGGAGCGAAGCTCGATGTAGCCGTCGATGTTCTCGGGCGATACGGGCTCCTCGAACCAGAACACGTCGAGTTCGTCCAGCGCGTAGAGCAGGCGGCGTGCCAGGCCGGTCTCATAGGCGTGGTTGGCGTCGGCCATCAGCAAGACGTCGGGGCCGATTGCCTCGCGGACCGCCGCTACATCGGTGGCGTCCTGGACGACGCCGAAGCCGATCTTCATCTTCATCGCGCGAAAGCCCGCCTCGAGATGCCGTTGGGCTTCCTCGGCGAGCTCGTCGGGGTAGGCGCCGCCGGGACGGCGGAAGAAGCCGGTCGCGTACGCCTGTATCGACTCGCGAAACGCACCGCCCAGCAGCTGGTAGACCGGCAGTCCGACGGCCTGACCGACGATGTCGTGCAGCGCGATATCGACGGCGCTGATGGCATTGATGACCGCACCTTTGAGCCCGAAGTCCTTGGTGACCGCATACATCGACTCCCACAGAACGGCCGTGTCCATTGGGTTCGCACCCCGTATGAGGTCGGCTAGAACGGTCTCGATGACCGTCTGGGAGATCTGCGCCGGTTGCTGCAAATGACACAGCGCCTCACCGAACCCGGAGATGCCCTCGTCGGTGACGATCTCGATCACGGTGCTGTCACGGCCGGTTACTACGCCCGGATGGGAGCTGAATATCGGAGCGGCCACGTCAGCGTGCAGCGCCCATGTCTTGATTTCGGTGACCTTCACCGGCTGACCACGCCAACAGGATGGCAGCTGCAGCGACCTGCGGCAGCCCCGGTCGGCCCGCCTGATCGCGCTTGCCTGCTTCACGCAGCGATCCGGTGGGCGAGGAGGCAGGCGGGCGCGCTGCAGCGCGGCGACGGCGATGTCCGCCACACTAGGGGCATGAGCTCCGCGTCTGGCGCCCAGGCGGCTCCGCATCCGCGGGTCCGCCGCCGACTCTCAGCGAGGAGTGCGGCTCGCGCGATGCGGCGATTCTGGCGGCTCGCGTTCGACGCAAACATCACCGGTCTCGCCGCCATGGTCGCGTACAACGTGCTGCTGGCAGTGATCCCCGTCGCTCTGCTCGGCCTATTCGTGGCGGGGCAGGTGCTGTCGAGCCCCGCCGTGCAGCACGGCGTGCTGCACGACCTGGGAGAGGTGTTTCCCGGAGCGGCCGAGCGAACGCTGAACTCGCTGCTGGACGAGATCACCGACTCGACCACCAGGACGGGAGTGTTCGCGCTGATCGCGTGCTTGTGGTTGGGTTCGTCGTTCTGGGGCGCCCTCGATACCGCGTTCAGCCGCATCTACGGCTGCCGCAGCCGCACGTGGTTGGAGCAGAAACGATTCGGGTTGACGATGGTGCTCGTCGTGCTTGTGTTCATGATCGCGACCGTCGCTGTGCCCACAGCTCAGAGCATCCTCAAATCGGGGGAGTCCGCGCTGCCCTTTGACCTGGCGCGGGTCACTGAGTTCGTCTACGCGATCTCGTTGGCGGTTGGCTTACTGGTGCTGTTCGGATGTCTCGCGTTGATCTACTCGCGTGTACCGAACCGGAGGGTGCCCTGGCACGCCGTGTGGCCGGGTGCGCTTGGCGCGACAATTGCCATTGGGATCATTGACTACGCGTTTCCCTTGTACCTCTCGAACATCTCGACCATCGCTCGTTTCGGGACGACGATCGTGTTCGTGGTAATTACGCTCGGATGGTTCTACGCACTCGCGCTGATCCTTCTCGGTGGCGCGGTCGTGAATGCCCTGCGCCTCGAGACGGCGTGAGCATCCAGGCCGGCGCCGTTTGCCGCGGGCTTCTCCGTGCGCGCTGCCAACCTGCAGCTGCACTGGAGACGACCACCATGAGTCAGTCCAGTCACCTCGAGCTCATGGCGGTGCCGGCGGGCGAATCACTGCCGTCGCCGGGAGAACCGCGCTCCGCGATCTCTTTGAGCGTCTCGAGCCAGATCTGGTGGCCCTTTTGCATCGCCAGCGGATCCGGCGACTTGAAGGCGATCGCCGCCTTCCCTCGCGCCGCCTCCTCGGTGACGACCTGGCAACCTCCGGCGGTCGCGCTCAGCAGCCAGGCGTGGAAGGTGGTGAAGTCTGGGGCGGTCCCGAACCATCCGAGCTGGTGTGGGGGGTCGAACTCTCCCACGATTGCGTTGACGTGCAGCGTGAAGGTGTCGAACTCAAAGCCTGCCCCAGGCGCCAGTTCGCTTCGGTCGTTGCCGGTCGTGACTCGTACGTTATGGGCATTGGGGTACCAGTCGGGCCATTTCGGCGCCTCGACCAAATGGTGCCAGACCGTGGCGGTCGAAGCTGCGATCCAGATGTGGTTCCGGGCAAACAGGTCAGCATCGCTCGGGGCGAACCCGACCGGCCAGCAAATCTGAGGACTGGGGCGCTCGTCGAGCGATTGAGTCATTTCTTTATTCATCAGATTGGTCACCCTCGCGCACGTAGGTCTTTCTCGCCTGTTTTGCAGGTGTTCGCTCAGCCCGTTGCCCTGACGGCGGACAAGATCAGGCTCGTCACCGCCCCTGGGTGGGAGACCAGCGAAGCGTGCGATGAGCTGATCTCGACGGTGTGGGAGTGCGCCCTTGCCGCCATGAATTCCTGCGCGGCGGGAGGAACCGCCTTGTCCTGCAGGCCGACGAGATACCAGGAAGGGATTCGCTTCCAAGCTGGCGCGCCCGAGGGCTGGGTGAGCGCGGCAAGCGTGACGGGCCGCTGGGTGACCGCCATCAGGTCTGCCACTCCGACTGGAACGTCAGCAGCGAACACGGCGCGGAAGCTCGACGGCTTGAGGTAGACGTCGACTCCTTTGTCTGTGCCTCCCTCGGAGTATGGGACTTCGGTGATCGCCGTCGGGAGTTCACTGCCGGGATACTTACTCGCTAATTCCAAGACGGTTTCGCCTTGAGCGGGGACAAACGCGTCGATGAAGACGAGCGCCCTCACGTTTGACGCCCCGGTAGCGGCGTTCGTAATCACCGCGCCACCGTAGGAGTGCCCGACAAGCACGACCGGTCCCTTGATCGATTTGAGGACGCTTCTGACGTAGGCAGCATCGCCCAGGACGCTCCGGAGGGGATTGGCGGGCGCGACGACGGTATAGCCGTCAGCCTGTAGTCGCGTGATCACGCCGTCCCACGAAGACGTGTCCGCCCATGCCCCATGGACCAGCACGATTGTCGGCCTCGTATCGACCTGGCGTGCTGCTGCGGCCGCGGACTGCGCGGGACTGCTGGCAAACAGAATCGCCATGCTGGCGATCGCCGCGGCAGCTGCCGCGAACACCGCGAGAGTGAAGCGGCCGCGCGAAAGTGACATGTTCATCGCTGTCTCCTGCTTGGGACGGGAGGATGGTGTTACAACAACCGCGCTAGAGCTGAAGCCCTGCGAGTCCTGCTGCGTACCATTGTCTTGGTTCCTGTCGCCGTGCGCATCCGCACGGTGACTGAACCGAGACCGTTACAGTCGGAGTGCTGATACCTACCTGAGTCACCCGCGCAGCGCAGAGTGGTGCGGCTCTCGCAGGTGGATGCGCGCGCTCGGCACCCATGGCGCGATTGGCGATTGCCGGTCGTGAAGCGCGATCACGATCACGGCGTGAGGGTCGCATCCTCTGACCCCCGCGAGCAGCCTGCTGCCGGTGGCGGTGTCGAGGCCTTCGGTCGGCTCGTCAAGCAGCAGCACCGCGGGATGGCGGAGTAGCGCCTGCGCAACCGACAGCCGTCGCCGCTGGCCTCCCGAAAGCTCGGATCCCCCGGGTCCGACCGGGGTGTCGAGACCCGCGGGGAAACCAGTGACCGTGTCGGCGAGCGCGGCGGCGGCGAGGGCTCTCCAGAGCTCGGCCTCGGTCGCTGCGGGGTTGGCGAGGGCGAGGTTGTCGCGGATCGTGCCATCGAACACGTGCTGGTCCTGGGCGAGCAGCATGATGTGCTGGGCCAGCGCTTCCGGATCGATCTTGTCAGTGTCCACACCGCCTAGCCTGGCTTGAATGCCCGCTGCCGAGCGGCCCGCGATCGCTCGCAATAGCGTCGACTTGCCGACTCCCGACGGGCCGGTGAGCAGGATGGTGTCGCCGGGCTCGAGCGCGAGGTGGATGCCGCTGGCTCGTACCCGGAGCTCAAGCGGCCAAGGAGCGCTCGGAAGGGGGCGGGCTGGTCCGAGCGGGCGGTCGAGGAACGTCTCGTTCAGTCGGCGCGCGGCGGCCCGCGCCTTGGCGCGGGCGGTGACCGCGCCGGGCAGCGCGGTGACCGGCTCGAACGCGGCGATCGCGATCAGGGTCGCCGCGACGAACGACGCTGGGCCAAGCGTGCCGGTGCCAAGCAGCCCTGTCGCCGTCGCAGCGATCGCGACCAGCGTGAGGTCGCAGACGAGCGTGCCGATGCTTTGGCCGCGAGATTCCAGCCGCTTCAGCCGTCGGCGACTGTGATCCAGGTGCTCGAGGTGACGGAGGATGTCAAGCCGTGCTCTGGGTACGGCTCCAAACGATCTGAGCTCGGGCAGCCCGTCGAGGGTTTCGATCAGCGTTCGCCGTGCCTCTGCTCTCGCTGTTACCAGCTCGCGCGCCGGCCTGCCGGACCGATTGTGGACGAGGGCGATCAGCGCGGCCGCGCTCAGCAGCATTCCCGCGGATGCGACCGCCGCCAGGGTCGGCGACAGCAGCGCGAAGAAGGCGGCGGTGATCGCCAGCCCGGCGGCCGCTGCCAGCATCGGAAACCGGCTGCGCAGAAGCAGGTTTTCGACCGCGTCGGAGTCGACGGTGATCTGGCCCAGCAGCTCGCTCGAGCGTAGCGCTGCCGCCCGGTCGCGCGGCAGTTTCAGCGCACCGGCGAAGAGTCCGGTCCGGAGCGAGCCGACAAGGTCGAGGGTCGCCTCGTGCGTGGTGATCCGCTCGCCGTAGCGAGCGAGCGTCCGCACCCAGGCGAGCGCCTGCACCCCGGCGCTCGGATAAAGGAACGAGAACGTCGAGGCCACAGCAAGGCCGGCGACCGCCGAGGAGGCGATGAACCATCCGGCCAGGCCGAGCAGCGCAGCGCCGAAGCAGAACGCGAGCACCACCACAGCGGCCGGCCTGGCGAGCTGCCGGCAAGCGCTCAAGCGACCGCGATCGCCCCCGCGACCGCGCTCGCATCCGCGATCGCCAAGTATCCGGGCAAGGGCTGGCTCCTGGGTCCTCATGCAACCGCCCGCGGCCGCGCAGGTCCGCTCGAGGTCTCGAGCACCCGGCCGCGGTCCAGCGTGATCACACGGTCGCAGCCGGCCAGCACTGCGGGCGCGTGGGTCGCGACGATCGTGGTGGCGGTCCTTGCCAGGTGTTTGATCACCTCGACGATCCGGGCTTCGCTGGCGGCGTCCAGGTCGGCGGTGGGCTCGTCCAGCAACAGGAGCGGCGCGCCGGCCAGGAACGTGCGCGCGAGCGCGACGCGGTGCACCTCTCCGCCCGACAGTCCCCACCCCCGCTCCCCCAGGGGCGTGTGCAGGCCCGGGGGTAGCCGCTCGAGTGCGTTCCCGAGGCCGGCCGCGTGGGCGGCGCGCAGCAGCGCGAGCTCGCTCGCGCCAGGCCGCCCTAGAGCGATGTTGTCCGCGAGCGTTCCCTCGAACAGGTACGGGCGCTGCCCGAGCCACGTGATCGCGGTTCGCTCGATCCCGCACGGGGGGGTGCCATCGATCAGCGCGGCGCCGGACGAGGGTCTGAGGTCTCCCGCGAGTACGCGCAGGAGCGTCGACTTGCCCGCCCCCGAGATGCCCGTGATGCCGAGGAGCTCGCCTGGCTCGATCGTGAGCGAGACGTCTTCGAGGACCGGCGACTCCCGCCCGGAGAAGGCGACGGTCAGGCGCTCGAGCTCGACCGCGGGCGGCCGACCGAGCGGGCGGGCGGACGCGGGCCTCGGGGTGTCCAGATCAAGGTTAAGCAGCGGCGCCAGGGCGTCAATCGCGGCCAGCGCGCCCGCGCGCTCGTGGTAGGCGGCGGCCAGCGACCGCACCGGCTGGAAGTAGAGCGGGGTGATCATCAGCAGGAATAACCCGGTCCGGAGTGACATGTGTGCCGGCAGGCCGGGCACCTGCATGTAACCGAGCAGCGTCAGCCCGATGTAAATCGCGACGATCGCGATCGAGACGGTGACGATCGCCTCGAGCACGCCGGCGGACACGAACGCGACCCGCAGCACGGCCATCGCGCGATCCGATAGTCGCTGCGACGCGGACCGGACACGGTCGAGCTCTGCCCGCTCGGCCCCAAGCGCACGGAGGGTGTCGAGTCCACGAAGGCGGTCCAGGAAGTAGCCGGACAGGTGGCGCAGCTCCTCCGCGTGGCGACGGGCGACAGCGGCCGTGCCCATCCCGACGATGCTCAGGTTCAGTGGCGGGAGCGGAGCCCACAGCACGAGCAGGACGCCGACGGGCCAGCTCAATGGGAACGCCACCGCGAGCAGCAGCGCCGGCACCAGCAACGCGGCGATGCGCGCCGGCTGGTAGCGCTCGGCGTACGTCCCGAGGCGCTCCACCTCGTCCATCACCGCCGTCGCCTGCGCCGCGCTCGGAAGCGACGCCTCCGCTCGGTCCAACAGGCGGTCGAGCAGCGTTGCCCGCATGCGCTGCTCGACCGCGAGTGCGCCGTCAACGGCGAGGCGCGCGGCGAGGTAGTTACAAGCGGCACGGGCAGCGGCGGCGAGACCTAGCACCAACAAGGAGCCAAAGATTCGCCTCCCGCTCGCGTGATGCGTGAGCAGGTCCTGCGCGACCGACGCGACCGCGAAGAACCCAGCCGCGGTCGCGGCCACCGCCATGGTGCTCAGCACCCCCGAGGCCACCAGGCGCCGTCGGCCGGGCTCAAGCGCCTCGGCCAGCCGACGCCGGGCGGCGATGGTGGGCGCCGAGCCGAGCGCCGGAGGCAGCAGCGCGTCAGCCGGCATGCCCATCCGAGGGATCGGCTCCGTCCACTTCGGCGGCCTTCGCCTTGCGGCGGCGGTCGCGATCCTCGCTGTACCACCACGCTCCAGCCGCGAACAGCATCCATGCCGCCAGCAGGATCGCGTCGCCGGTCTGGCTGTAGTTGCGCAGATCGTTGTCTGAGATGAACTCGAGGATCTGCCACAGCGGCGCCAGCAGCAGCGCCCAGCAGAGGACCTTGAACGCTCGCGACCGTCGGTATAGCCGTCTCATGTTGCGGTCGCCTCCGTGGTTGTCTTGCCCCGGAACACCCGGTAGCTGAACGTCTGGTAGGTGAGGATGATCGGAATGGCGATCCCGACGCCGATCAGCAGGAACAGCAGCGTCGTGTGAGGAGAAGCCGCGCTGTGCACCGTGACGTGCGGGGGCACGAGCGTGGGATAGAGCAGCCCGCCGGCCACCAGCAGTCCCCCGGCGTACGCGACAAGCGCCCCGAGCGCGGGCCTTCGCTGGGCCCGCGCGCTGCCGGGGTCAGGCCGGAAGGAGTAGAACGCGAACGCGAGTCCGGCGGCCAGCATGCAGGCACCAGAGATCCATACCGGCAGCCGTGCCGTGGCGCCCTGATGCAACGTCACCGATCCGGCGATCGGGGCGAGCACCCAGCTCGCCGCCGTCCCGACCGCCAGCAGAACCACAGCCAGGCGCCCACTGCGGGCGGCGCGGCGCTCGGTCTCTCCGTCGGTCTTCAGGTACAGCCATGCGCATCCGGCCACCGCGTAGAGCGCGACCGCGGTCAGCCCGGTGAGGACCGCGTAGCCGTGGTGTAGGAACGTGAACGGTCCACCGGCGAAGGTGCTGCCGTGGACCGGTAAGCCCCCGACGATTCCGCCGAACGCGGCCCCCTGGCAGAACGCGGCCAGCAGCGAGCCGATCCCAAACGCCGGGCCCCAGATACGATGCCAGCCCTCATGCTGGCCGATCAGCTCGAGCGCCACGCCGCGCGCGATCAGCGACCACAGCATCGGGAAGAGCACGAGGTAAAGCGCGGGCAACGCCGTGCCGGTGACGAGGGGGACCCCCGCCCACAGCGTGAGCGCGAGCAGGACGATCCAGGACTCGTTGCCGTCCCACAGCCACGCGACCAGCTCGTGCATCTCCCGGCGCCGCGCATCGTCGCGCTCCAACAGGGTCAGGATGCCGATCCCGAGGTCGTAACCGTCAAGGACGACATACATCGTCAGCGACAGGATCACGACAATCATCCATACGTCCGAGAGGCGCATTGATGGGCTCCTTTCAGCTCGCCGGCGCGGCGCTGGTTAGCGCCCGCGGTCGGATGTACGGTGTGTCAGAGTCGGTCACCGGGCCCTCGCCCGGCCCTTGTCGGACGGTCCGCGCGACGTACCACGCGTAGGTGCCTAGCAGCGTCAGGTAGATCACGATCAACACGGTGAGCGAGGTGAGCACCGACCAGGCGTGCAGTGGTGAGACCGCCGCCGCCGTGGGCAGCTGGCCGTTGACGATCCACGGCTGACGGCCCTCCTCGGCGGTGATCCAGCCGCCCCAGATCGCGAAGATCCCGATCGGGGTCATCACGAGCAGGAGCTTGTGGAACCAGCCCGAGTCGTACAGCCGGCCACGCAGCCGCAGGAACACGCCGATGATGACGGCAAGCAGCATCAGCAACCAACCGAAAAACATCACCCGGAACCCGTAGAAAATCGGGAGGATGCTCACCCTGGCCTTCTTCGGCACCGCGCTCACCGGTGGCGTCGGCGTGTTGCCGCTGAAATCGCCTGCGACCTCGCTGCCGTACCACGGGATCGTGAGCTGCCAGACGTTCCTCGGCCCGTTCTGGCGAGGGATCTCGAACAGGCTGTAGCCGGTGCTTGGCTTCCACAGGCCAGCGATCGCCAGCGCCTCCGCCGGCTTGTACTTCAAGACATACGTGGTTACCTGCTCTGAGCCGACGTAGCCCTGCAATGGAACTAGCACCGCGAGCACACCGAGCGCGATCGACAGGCTCCGACGCGCGAGCGGCAGATACCGCCGCTTGAGGAAATACCAGGCAGAGATCCCGGCGATGAACCATCCGGCGGCGATCAGCGCCGCGAGCAGCATGTGCGCGAAGCGGATCCCGAACGACGGGTTGAAGATCACATGGATCCAGTTGACCGGCTGGAACTGCCCGTTCAACCGCTTATAGCCGGCCGGCGTCTGCATCCACGAGTTGGCGACCATGATCCAGGTCACCGAAAGGACGGTTCCGAGGCTGACCATGCAGGTCGCGAACATCATCGTCCGCTTGCCGATCCGCCCGTCGCCGTAGACCAGCAATCCGAGGAACCCCGCTTCGAGGAAGAACGCCCAGGCGACCTCCATCGCGATCATCACCCCGATGATCGGACCCACATCGTGAGCGAACCGGCCCCAGTTGAGCCCGAACTCAAACGTCAGCACGATCCCCGACACGACGCCGATGGCAAAACCGATCCCGAAGATCCTCCTCCAGAAGCGGAACGTGTGCAGCCACGCCGGATCATCGGTGCGTATGTACATCGCGTAGCAGACGATCAGCAGCACGCTCGTGCCCACGGTGATCGCCGGGAAAGTGATGTGGAACGCGGCCGTAAGTGCCCACTGCCATCGCGACAGGTCGAGCAGGGTGGTGTGACTCATTAGGCGCCGCGCTCCTTAGTCGGTGTACGAGGTCGGCAGCACTGAGGTCACGGTTGGGCTCCCGCCTGTTGGAGCGTCTGCTCTCGAGCCTCGTCCTCTGAGGTGACCGCGTTGGCGTGGCGAAGAATCAAGCGCCAGTCGCCGTTCTCACGCCGGTAGCCCTGCGTGGCCCGCAACGTCCGGCTGTCTGCTTTCCCGTTGGCGTTGCGAGTCATGTGCTCGAGCACGACGGTCAGTGCCAGCTCGCCGGAAGAGGTGACCAGTAGCCGCTCCACCGACAGACCAGTCCAGTCGAGGCTCCTCGACGTCCCCAGCAGGTGATCGCGGACGTGATCCCATCCCTGCGCGTAGCTGCCGGCGGCGCCCAGAATCGCGACATCGTCGGCGTGCGACCACACCGCCAGGAACGGCTCGGAGTTCCCTCGGACCTGATGCCCGAGGCCGTCCAGGCAGCGTTCTACGAACTCCTGAAGTCCGTTCGCGTCAGCGGCTGGTCCGCTTGGTTGGTTGGTCATGCGGGTGTCACCTCCGTGACGTCTTGGCTGTGGCGTGTTGCGGTCAGGGCTACGGCGGCTAGGGCGCCGATCACGACTGCGCAGTAGAGGGTCGCGTCCTTGGTGCCGATCGATTGGCTGGCGATCCCGACCGACACGGCCGGGATCGTGAGGCCGGCGAAGGCGCAGGACAGAAAGGCGGCCACCACCTGGGCGCGGTGCTCGGGTTCGGCGATCAGGTTGACGGTGGCCAGTCCGCCCATGAACGTCAGGCCGACGGCGATCGCCCCCGCGAGGGTGCCGGCGAGAAAGGCGGCGAGGCTGCCGTCCCAGAGCGCGAGCTCGATCACAGCCAGGCTGAGGAGCAGCATCACCATGCCGATGCTGAGGGCGGTGCGCGGGGTCAGCCTGTGCAGCATCAATTGCGCGATAGCCGCGATGAGGAAGATCGACGCGGCGATCGCGCCGGCGATCGCGTGGTTGTGCTCGTGCAGCGAGCCCGCGAGGAACGACGGGACAAGTGAGGAAAAGAGCCCGTTGAGGGTGTAGGCGCAGAAGATGGCGCCGCCCACCAGGGCGAAACGGTGGCGCGCCTTTGCCGGGACTTGAAGGCCCTGGAGTCGCCATTGGACGTCGTCTGGTCGGCGCACCGTCTCGGGCACCAGCGCCAGCCCGAGAAGGGTCGGGACCAGGACGCCCAGGTAGATCGAGAAGACGAGTTTGGTTGGGTCGTGGCCGTATTGCGCGACGATCCCGGCGAACAGGGTCCCGAATCCAAGGCCACCGAGATTCGCCGCGGTTGCGGTCAGCGAGGCGCGGCGCGAGCGGCCTTGCGGCTCGAGCTCAGCAAGAGCGGCGGCTGCGCTCGCAGCGACGATCCCGGAGGCGATTCCGGACAGGAACCGTGCGGCGAGCAGCGCGGCGATGCTATTGGCGATCAGGAACACGCCGGTGCTCGCTGCCGAGAACGCGATCGCCGCGGTCAACGCCGGGCGGCGGCCGAGCTCGTCCGACAGCGGCGAGATCAGCAGCAACGCGAATAGCGTGCCCAGCGCGTAGACGGCGAAGATAAGGGTCAGCACGCCGGGGCCGAAGCCGAACCGCGGCTGCCAGATGACATACAGCGGAATGGGGAGCGTGCCCCCCGCCTGTATGACCACGAAGACGGCAGCGACGATCCAGAAACCGGTGCGAGCTGCTTCGACGGCGTGACCCGTGCCGGCGCGGCCGGTTCGCGCATCGAGCCAGTCGCCGCAGCGGACCGATGTTGAGACGGCCATCGCAAGCGTCCTCAGTCGTAAATGCCGAGGGGGCATCCTGGGTCTCGCATCGGCCAGCGCTCAGTAACAGCCGTGGTGTCCGTGGTGGACGACGTTTGCGTCGATCTCGCCGCGACCCTCGCGCCAGGTTCGATGCCCGTTCGATTCGGCGACGACATCGGTGAGCGCTTGCGCCTGCCGCACTCCTGGCGGCGGGGATTGCTGGTAGGCGCCGAAGTGGGCGATCGGGCTCCAGTCAAACGGAATCGGCGGCAGGGGGGGTGCGATGTCGTCGTACTCGCCGGTCGAGTAGACGATCCGGCCATCGACGACGGTGAGCATCGACTCGATCCGTGAGATGTCCTCCTCGGGGACCGTAAGGTAGTCGGCCGAGAGAACCGCGAGATCGGCATACTTTCCGACGCTGATCGTGCCCTTGACGTCCCCCTCTCCCGAGAAGTCGGCGCCGGCGGTGGTGTACATGTCGAGCGCGAGCTCGCGCGAGACCCGGTTTTCAGGCGGGTAGAGCTGCGCGCCACCGACGGTTCGGCCGGTCACGAGCCACGACAGCGATAGCCACGGGTTGTATGAGGACACGCGTGGCGCGTCGGTGCCCGCGCCGACGCGCAGGCCTTGGTCGAGCATGGCTCGGATTGGTGGCGAGACGGCGGCGCGCTCGGGGCCGTAGCGGCGGGCGAACGCGGAGCCCTGATAGGCCATCCGGTGCTGGACCGAGATCGCGCCACCGAGCGCCTTGATCCGCTCGAGGCTGTGCGAGCTGACGGTCTCGGCATGGTCGAACATCCAGCGAATGTCCTCCGGCCACGCCCCGTCGGCCTTCATCCGCTCGAACACATCGAGCGCGGTGCGGATCGACTCGTCGTAGGTGGCGTGCATCCGGAAGCCCCAGCCGTTTCCGACGAGCAGTCGGGCGGCCGCGTCCAGCTGCTCCGCCGCGTTGGGCGGTAGCTGCGGGCGCGGCTCGGCGAAGTTCTCGAAGTCGTTGGTCGCCCACACCAGGCACTCGCCGACGCCGTTGCACCGCAACCAGCGGTCGCCGTCTCCGGCACGGAGCGTCTCCACCCAGCGTTTGAGGTCGTCTAGCTCCTGGCCGGGCGTTTGCGGGAACAGGTAGTAGGCCAGCCGCAGCGACAGCTCTCCCTGCTCGGCCAGCTGCATCACCGAGCTGTAGTTGTCGGGGAAGTTCTGGAAGCCTCCGGCCGCGTCCATCGCGCTGGTCAACCCGAACCGGTTGAGCTCGTGCAGCAGGTACCGGGTCGAGACCAGCTGCTCCTCGGGACTCGGGTCCGGCGTCCTCGCGAGCGTCGAGTAGATGATCATCGGGCTCGGCGCGGCGAGCAGCAGCCCGGTCGGGACGCCGGCGTGGTTGCGAACGAACTGCCCTCCTAATGGATCCGGCGTGTCGCGGGTGTAGCCGATCGCCTGGAGTGCGGCGCGGTTCAGCAGCACCGCCTGGTAGGCGTGGGTGATCACGACTGGTGTGTCGGGGGCCGCCTCGTTGAGCTCGCCGATCGTCGGGATCCGCCGCTCGACGAATTGCTCGTCCGTCCACCCCCCGACCACCCGGACCCACTGGCCCGGTGGGGTGCGTTCCGCCTGCTCGCGCAACATCCGCAGCGCGATGCGCAGCGACGGAACGCCATCCCAGCGAAGCTCGAGCAGGTAGCGAAGGCCCGTGCGGATCACGTGTTGGTGCGAATCGTTGAGGCCGGGAATCACCCGCCGACCGCGAGCGTCGACGATTCGGGTCGGTGCTCCCACATGTGCCGCGATATCCGCCTCATCGCCCACCGCGACAAATGCCCCATCGCGGATCGCCACAGCCGAGGCGGCCGGCCGTCCCCGGTCACCGGTGTAGATCTTGGCGTTGCGAACGACAAGATCCGCCGGGCCGTCGAGGCCGTCGATCCGATTCATCCCGGTCACTGGCATGCTGGGCGTGTCGGGCGCCGTCATCGCGCGTTCTCCACCGCCCAGCGCAGGGCGTAGTCGGCGACCTCTTCCCAGCCGTCCTGGCCGATCGTGAAGTGCGAGCGGCCGGGAAACTCCTGGTATTCGGTGATCGCCTTGGACTTACGCTGCTTGCCGGCCATCTGACGGTCGACCGCGGCCGGCACTACGTGGTCCGCGCCACCGGCGATCAGCAGCAGCGGCGCCCGGTCGTCGTTGTGGAAATTGACCTGGTCGGACGTGTGGCGATTGAAGTTCGCCAGCGCCGCTTGCCAGAGAACCCGCCCGGGCCCCGGAACCGCGTAGCGCTCATAGGCGCCATCGGACTGCTCCTGGCCCATCGTGTTGGTGAACGCGTAGTGGAATTGCTCGGCGGTCAGCGCGACTGCACGGTGGCGGTTGGCCGGGCTCTTAAGCACCGGGAAGGCCGACTTCAGCGTCGAGAACGGGAGCTTGGTGACCCCCCGCACCGCCGCTGCGTCGATCGCGACCCCGGCCGCGCCGAGGCCGCGATCGAGCAGGATCTCGGTGAACGCGCCGCCGAACGAGTGCCCGATGATGATCGGCTCCCGGTCAAGCCCGCGGATGATCGCGTCGTAGTGATCGACGATGTCCTCGATCCCAAGGTTCTCGATCCGCTCCGGGTTGGCCCGCAGCTCCTCGATGTCGCCGTCCATCCCGGGCCATGCCGGCGCCAACACTTCGTAGCCACGGTCGCTGTAACGCACGACCCATCGCTCCCAGCTCAGCGGGGTCATCCACAAACCGTGGATCAGTACGATCGTGTTGGTTGAGATGGGTTTGTCGGAACTCACCTGCTCGGCTCCTTGTCGAGGGGATTGAGCGGCTGCGCGGACTCGCGTCCTAGGCAGCCGCGAGGCTGGTCGTGTCGAGCTTGATCGCGAGCTCGTTCCCGAAGGGCCCGCCGCGCTCGAGCGCGATCTCGACCATGCCCTGTGCGGTTTCGGTGCGATTCCAGTCGCGCTGGAGCTCGCACAGCACGGCGATCCAGCTAACGGGTTTCGCGCCCGCCTGAATGACTCGCTGGATCCCTGACTCGTGCGCTTCGCGGCTGGTACCGCCCACGCAGTCGACGACCGCGTAGACCTCGAAGCCCTCGGCAATCGCCGACACGGCCGGGAAGACGAGGCAGACCTCGGTCCACAATGCGGCCATGATCAGCTTCTTGCGACCGGTCGCGCGCACCGCGGTGACGAAGTCTTCGTCCTCCCACGCGTTGATCGCCGACCGGTCGTAGGACGTCACACCCTCGAGCTGCTTGCGAAGCTGGGGAATCGTGTCGCCGTTGGCGCCGTTGCCAACTTGGGCCGTGGAGAGGACGATTGGGAGGTTGAACAGCTTCCCGATCTTCGCCAGGCTGACGACGTTGGGGATCAGAGAATCCGTATCGGCGGAAACCGAGGTGTACACCTGTGCGGGCTGAAAGTCGATCAGCACCAGGGCGGAGTTCTCAGGAGCGAGCAGATCGTCCTGAAGTGGGTCGCGGGGGGGCATGCTGGTCATGACTAGGCTCCTTTTGGGGGGGAATCGGGGGGACTCGGTGTGCTACATCTCATGGACGGGAGTGAGCTCCTCGGCGTGCCGGTGAAGGAGCTTCCAGGCGCCGCTCTCTCGGCGGTAGACGTGCGTAGCGCGCAGCGTCGTCTCCTGTCCCTCGGCACTGGTTAGATGCTCCAGCGCGACACTCGCGGCGAGCGCGTCGGCCTCGTGCGCGGTCAGCGTTTCGAACGTGTAAGCGTCGACCCTCAGTCGTGCCGACACCCACCGCAGAAGCTTGCTCACCTCGTCGAAGCCGACGTGGTAGCCGCCAACCGCAGCCATGATTGACGCATCGGGACCGTGTGACCACAACTCGAGGAAGGGCTCGGTGTCACCCTTTGTGGCGTGGCCTTTGATCCTTTCGTGCAGGTTGTCAATGAACTGCTCCAGGTCGGTCGAGATGTCCGTGGTGGTAGTCACGATGTGTCACTCACTTTCTGTGGACATTCCGGGATGGGCGGCGGGATCTCGATCCCGAAGATCGCGAGTGGGACGAGCTCCTCTGCGACGCTGGCCAGGTCGGGGAACCCGGTGAGCCGGTTGCGAATGTTCCGCTTTGGTCCGGCTGGTCCGACGACGACTCCGTTGTTGGAGAAACGATCGTCGAAGATCTGATCCGCGAGCTGCTCGTTCCCGGCCCAGGCCCCGGTGAACCACCGCTCCATTACGCGTCCGTGACCATCCGCATACATGGCACGATGTTCACGCGCGCTCAACGGACGCGCATCCGCAAGATGACCTAAGTACCGGTAAGTGCAGTCACGCTACTTATGCGCGGCCCGGATCACCGAGGTTAGGGCTCACGAAAGAATTATTGACGTCTTTGACGCCGGTATGCGCCAGCACTGTCGACAGTTCCGCCCGCGAGGCGATTCCGAGCTTCGGAAACAGCCTGTAGAGATGGGAGGCGACAGTGCGTGGGGAGAGGAACAGCTGCTCGCCAATTTCACGGTTCGTCAGGCCTGAGGCGGCGAGCTCTGCGATCTGTCGCTCTTGGGGCGTCAGCTTCCCGATTCCGATGGGGGCCGGCTCGCGGCTTTTCTCGCCCGATGCGCGCAGCTGCTCGCGAACGCGTTCGCCCCAGGGCGTCGCCCCGATCGCGTCGAACGCATCACGGGCGCGGCGCAGCACGACGCGAGACTCGCCGAGTCGCCGCTGTCGGCGAAGCCACTCCCCGTAGGCAAGCTCCACTCGAGCTCTGAAGAACGGCCAGCGCGCGAGATTCGCTTCGAGGGCAGCCACGAACCCGGCCTCGACGGCGCCGACATCGGCGACGAGCGGACGCGCGTAGAGAAGCCCCAGCTGCAGCAGCATCGCCGGCGTTTGCACAGCGACGCCCTCCAGCTCCTCGACAAGCTCACGTGCGCGGTCCTGATGTCGCGTGTGGACAGCGGCCTCGACGAGGTAACCCAACGCGCCAAGACGGTCGACGAAGTGGTACGCGGGGTCAGCGCGATCAAACACGCGGACGAGGTCGTTGTACGCCTCGTCGTATCGACCGCGACCCAATGCCGTCAGACCACGTGCGATCTGCACGATGCAGAGGACGTTGCTCCGGCCGGTGGCCAAAGCTTCGAGCTCGGCGGCCGCGGCGAGAGCCTCAGCGAGCTCGATCTCACCCCGCATCCCAGCCGCGGCGGCTTCCGCGGCCTGCGCCAGTGCAGCCCAATGTCGCTGTTCGGTCTCCCGCGCGAGCCGGGTCGCCTCGTTACCCATCGTGTCGACGTTGCTCCAGTTGCCGAGCTGGATCGTGCTCCACGCCTGCATTGCCAGTACCTGAGCCAAGAGGCCGAGCCGGCCCTGAACTCGCATCGTCACGGCCGCCTCCCCCAGCAGCTGCACCGCGATATCGGACTGCACGATGACGTGAGCCGCTACGCCGCGCAGGCATGCTGCGGTGGGATCGTCATCCGGACCGGTGGCAACGCCCGTAAGGCGCTCGATCACGGTCGCTGCTTTCTTGAGCGGTCCCGCGACCCCAAGCACGGCTAGCAACCGAGGGTCATCAGGTGTTACGGGGAGCGCTTCGGCGGCACTCACCACGCGGTCGCGCACGCCGTCGTCAGTTGTCGCCCACCACGTCCTCCACGCGGCACGCCGGAGCAGGTCCAGCGCTAAGACCGCATCTCCCTCGGCGGCGGCGACACGGGCATTCTCCATCAGCCTCAAAATCCACGACTCGTCCCCCGGCAAGCGGTCGTCGACTTGATCGCGGATCAACGCCTCGCGCGCGCCGGACAAACGGGTCAGAGTTTCCGGGCTGACGCGCGAGGTCATCCGTTCGACAAGATCCGCCCGGCCTAGCTGCACCGCAAGCTCGGCAGCCCGCAGCAGGCGAGCACCGCGCCGCGACGAATCGGCGCTCAGCATCGCCGCGCGTTCGAGCCCGGCGATGGCGGTGGCGATTGCCCCGCGACGCTCTGCGCGCCCGGCTACCGACTCCAGTTCGGAGGCGACCTCCTCATCGGGCGGCGAGGTCGCGGCAGCCCGATGCCAGGTGGCACGATCGGGCTCGCCTGCCAGACTCTCGGCCAGGGCCGCATGGACCTGGCGCCGTTGCTCGGGACTGGCCGCCTGATAGGTGGCCGACCGGACCAGGGGGTTGGGAAACGAAATCCGGATCCCGTTGACCTCGACCAGCCCGAGGTCCGCCGCGGGCGTCACCGAGTCCTCGTCAACGCCGCTCGCTAACCAAGCGCTGGTCGCGCTGAGCGCTTCCGCCAGAACGTCACTGTCGTTGGCGGCCACCACCAGGAGGACGGCTCGGGTGATCTCCGGGAGGTCCTGTGCCCGCGCCGCGAACGCGCGTTCAAGGCGCTCGGTTAGCGGGAGTCGTCCGGGGAGCTGCCCGTCGTCGTCCCAAACTGCGCCTCCCGCGACCCCAGCGAACTCGAGCAGGGCAAGCGGGTTGCCCTCCGCCTCGGCGACCACCCGCGAGCGATCTGTCGGGCTCAGCTGGGGCGAACGTGCGTCGAGGAGCGCACGGGCTTCTCCGTCATCCAGGGGGGCGAGCGGAAGCTCGTCAAGCTTGCTGTCGATCAGCGGGCTGGCGTAGCCCTCACGCGTCGCAACGAGCGTCGCGATTGGCTCATCACCGATCCGCCGAGCGATGAACGCCAGCACGTCGGCCGTCCCCCGGTCGAGCCACTGTGCGTCATCGACAAGGAGTAGCAGTCGCCGCCGGGAGGCTGCCTCGGTGATCAGGTTGAGCGCGCCGAGCGCGATCAGAAACAGGTCCGGGGCCGCTCCCTCGATCGTCCCGACCGCAGCAAGCAGAGCCGATCGCTGGCGCTCGGGAAGCTCTGCGGCGCAGTGGAGAATCGGCCTCAACAAACGCTCCAAACCTGCGAACGGCAGCTCTGTCTCGGTTTCCGCGCCGGCGGTCTCGAGCGGCTGCAGTCCCTCCCCGGCCGCGCGCACGCGCGCGGCGCTCAGCAGCGCTGATTTCCCGATGCCCGGATCTCCGCGGAGTACGAGCGCGCCGCCGGCGGGGTCAGCCGGATCGATCAGGCGGTAGATGGCGTCGAGCTCTAGGTCCCGGCCAAACAGTCCGTCACGCGAACTGGACGACTCCCGATCCTCGGCAGAAACGCCCATGAGGGGCATGCTGGTCCGTCCACCGTCAAAGGTCAAACTGCGTCCGAGCTACCTTCCCGAACCCCAGTTGCGCCCACCACTGGTGTCCCGACCGCGCGCAAGGCAGCGCGAAGCTGAGACCGCGACGTGATCGCGAGCTTTGGGAACGCCCGGTACAAGTGCGTCGCGACAGTCCGAGGGGATAGATACAGCTGCTGCGCGATCTCGCGATTGGACAGCCCCGCGGCGGCCATCTGCGCGATCTGCAGCTCCTGCGGCGTCAGCTGATCGTACGCATACGGCGCGCGCTCTCCCGCGGTCTGACCTGACGCGGCGAGTTCCTGCCGTGCCCGCTCGCTCCATGCGCGCGCGCCCAGCGCCTCGAGCGTCGCGAGCCCGGCCCGCAGCGGCGCGCGGCTCTCCGCGATCCGACGCTGGCGGCGAAGCCAGGCGCCATAGCCGAGATGGAGGCGAGCCCGCATGAATGGCCAGCCGCCGAGCTCGCCGAGTGCCACCTGGTAGAGCTCCTCGGCCTCTTCGTCGTCGGCTAGGACCGGCCGGGCGTACAGGATCCCGAGCCGGAGCGCTGGCGAGCACGTCACCTGACTGAGGGCCTCGAGCTCCCGCAGCTTGGCTCGCGCCAGCTCGCGCTGTCCGCCTTGGAGCGCGGCGTCGGCCAGGTAGCCGATCCCCATGAACCGATCGGCGTGGTGGTATGCCGGGTCGTGGGGATCGAACATCCGCTGGAGATGTTCGAACGCCTCTGGGTGGCGCCCCTGCCCGAGCGCGGTAATCCCGCGGGCGAGCGCGCCGACACATTGCAAGGCGCTGAGCCCCCGCGAGATGGTCGTCGCCTCCGCCTCGGCGACGAGCTCCTGGGCCCGCGCGGGTTCGCCACGGACCCCAGCCAGCAGGGCCCGAGCAATGCCGGCGCCGCTTGACCAGATCGGCTGTCCAGTTTCGTTAGCGAGCCGCCATCCCTCCTCGGCGCCGGCAGCCGCCGCGTTCCAGTCCCCGAGCGAGATCTGGTCCCATGCACCCATCGTCAGCACCTGGCACAGGACGGCCAAGCGTCCCTGTGCCCGGAGCCCTGCCTTGGCGATATCGAAGAACCTCGCGGCCAGCTCGTAGTGCCCGACCGCATGCGCGGCCATGCCGGCGAGGTAGGCGGCCTCGGGATCCTCTAGACCCGAGCGGTCGAGCTCGGACAGCCGCTCGACCGTCGCGGAAGCCCTCGTCATTGGTGCCGAGACCGCGATGATCGCGATCGCCCGAGGATCCAGCGAGGATGTCGGTACGCGGTCCGCTGCCGCAACGACGCGGTTGCGGACCGCTTCGCCCGGATCCTTCCACCAGCTCCGGAGTCCGGCGCCCAGAAGCAGCTTGAGGGCAAGGTCAACATCGCCGTCGGTGCAGCATCGCTCGGCGGCTGCCGTGAGCGAGAGGACCGGCGCGGGGTTACCGGGGGTTCCGTCGGTGAAGATTTCGCGCAACCAGGCAATCCTCGCCCGCTGCCTCGGGTCCGGGTCGCCCTGCTCCGCGGCTAGAACGAGCCGTTGGACGTCGGCTGCATGGCCCAACTCGAAGTGCAGCTCGGCGGCGCGCAGGAGCCGCTCCGAGCGGTCATGCATGGTGTCGCTCACCTCGGCTGAGCGGCCAAGGGCTGCGGCAGCGACAGTGGTCGCGCCGCGCCGGAAAAGCCGCGAGGCGAGCTGCTCGAGCTCTGCCGCTACCCGCTCGTCAGGCCCAACGCATGCGGCGGCCCGATGCCAGGTCCGCCGATCCGGCTCTCCCGGGAGCACCGCGGCTAGCGCGGCGTGGGCGGCACGCCGCTCGCTGGCGGTCGCGGACTGGTAGATCGCCGAGCGAATCAGCGGATGACGGAAGCCAAGCCGGGCCTCGTCAATCCTGACAAGATCCGCCGACTGCGCCGGGGCGAACGCGTTCGCGACGACCT
Source organism: Solirubrobacteraceae bacterium (assembly GCA_035502815.1). Taxonomy (GTDB): domain Bacteria; phylum Actinomycetota; class Thermoleophilia; order Solirubrobacterales; family Solirubrobacteraceae; genus Palsa-465. The sequence goes on along the minus strand of DATJUA010000118.1, from coordinate 56,965 downwards.
CCGATCCCAGCATCAGGGAGGCCGCCGCCAATAACTCCGAGAGCACGACTTCTCCGTCGGCGGCAGCGACGAGAAGGACCGCGCGGGTGTCGGCCGGAAGACCGGCCTGCTGCGAAGCGAACGCCTGCTCCAGTCGCACAGTCACGGAGGGCGGAGGACCGATTGGACCCCACTGCGCCGCGTCCATCGACGCTGGCTGGTCAGGCAATTCGATCAGGGCGAGCGGATTGCCCTCGGCAATCCGGAGGATCCGGCGGCGCGCGCGGGGTGATAAACCCGCGCGAGACTCATCCAGCAGCCGTCGCGCCTCGTCTTGGTCAAGCCGGGCGAGCCGCAGCTGCGGCACCTCAGCGCTGTCGAGCGGACCCGGATAACCGTCGCGGATCGCGAACAACAGCGCGATCGGCTCAGACTCAACGCGCCGCGCCACGAACGCCAGCACGTCCGCAGTTGGCTGGTCGAGCCACTGAGCGTCCTCGCACAAAAGGAGCAGTGGCCCCAGCTCGGCCGTGTCCGCCAGAAGCTCGAGCGTGGCGAGCGCGATCAGGTAAGCATCGGGTACCGCCACATCGACCAGGCCAAACGCTGCCTCCAACGCATCGGCCTGACTGGCTGGCAGCGCCCCGAGCCGATCAAGCACTGGAGCCAGCAACTGATAGAGCCCGGAGAACGCCAGATCGGCCTCCGACTGCACGCCGGTCGCCCTCAAGACTCGCAGACCGCAGGCCCGAGCCCTTCGCCCCGCGACCGTCAACAATGACGATTTCCCGATGCCGGGCTCGCCGCGAATGACGAGCGCTCCACCACGTTCGGGCGCACGGTCGATGAGTTTCTCCAGCAGACCGGTCTCAAGCTCGCGACCGAAGAGCTGGGACCGGCCCGAGCTGGGACTAGCTGGACTCAAGGCGAATTCGCGCTGCGCGATCACGTCCCCACGCCCCCCTCAGGCATCGGCTCGCCGGCGAGCTCAAACGCCGCGCGCTTGCTGGGCGGAACGAGATCCTGATACTTGGGATGGCGTGCGACGAACGATCGCACGAAGGGACAGTAGGGCAGAACCGATCCTCCCTGCGCCCGAACCTCGTCCAGAGCATGCGCGACGAGCTCGTCGCCGAGACCATGGCCTGCGAAGCCATCCTCGATCTGCGTGTGCATGAACGCGACGTGAGCGCCATGAATCTCGTAGGCACTGTAGCCAGCGAGCTCCCCATTCAGGCATAGCTGGTAACGCCCGAGCTCTGGTCTGTTCACGACGTTGATCACATCGGCGCCGTCGGTGCGAGCAGCGATAGCGCGCCGTACGGTGATGGCAAAACTACGCCCGCCGGGGAACAGCCGCATCCGACGGATGACTGAATCTCAACCGATCGGCTTGGCCCGTCAGCCCGGCGCGTCGCGGGCATTGTGCGTCTGGCCTTCAGGATCGAAACCGGACTTCGACCTTCAGGCCGCCGTCGGGTCGCGGCTGCGCTGTCAGCTGGGCGTGATGTGCGGCGGCGATCGCCTTGACGATCGAGAGGCCGAGCCCGTGGCCGCTTCGCCCGTTGGTGCGCTCGACCTTGAGGCGCTGGAACGGCTCGAATAGTCGTTGGATGTCGGTTGGCTGTATCTCGGGGCCGGTGTTGGACACGACGAGGTGGGCGTGTCCGCTCGGCGTCGTTGCGGTCTGTACATGGACGCCGCCGCCGGGGCTGTTGTAACGGATCGCGTTGTCGATCAGGTTGGTGATCAGGCGCTCGAGCAGCGCCGGGTGACCGTTGGTGGGGGCTGGCGTGATCGCGGCCGTGATCTCGATGTCGTGCCGATCGGCTTCGGCGCGCGCGGTGACCAGCACAGCGTCGACGAGGTCGGCGAGGTCGATCGGCTCGTGGTGGTCGAGCTCGCGCTCGCTGGTGGCCAGCGTCAGTAGTCCCTCGACCAGACCCTGCTGCTGTTTGCTGGCCTCGAGGACCTTCTCGCATGCCTCGCGCATCGCGGCGTTGGTCGGTTTGGGCTCGGCGAGCGCGACCTGCAGCAGTGTTTGCTCCCAGGCGATCGGGGTTCGCAGCTCATGGGAGGCGTTGGCGACGAAATGTCGCTGGGCTTCGAAAGCGGCCTCAAGCCGCGCGAGAAGATCGTCAAGGGTATCCCCCAGCTGTTTGAACTCCTCGTCGGCGTCCACGAGCGCGAGCCGTTCATGGAGATTGCTGGCGGAGATCCTGCGGGCCGTGGTGGTGATGGTCCGGATCGGTGCCAGCACACGGCCAGCGACGTACCAGCCGATCAGGATCGCGAGCACCGCGACCAGGGCGAGGGCGATACCCGAGCTGACGAGAAGGTGGTGGAGGTCTGACGCGCGCTGCGCGGCCAACTGTCGAGTCACATCCCGGTCTGTCACAGCGAGCGAAGCCGCCGCATGGCTGCCCGGCTTGGGTTCGACGGGGTGGACCGGCACGAGGCTGGGTACGGCGCTCGAGGCTGGTGCTCGTACGGCGTCTCTCTGGCCGATCGCCTGTTCTGAGAGGACGTAGGTGATCGTGAGCAGGCCCGCGCCGCAGGCCAAGAACAGCCCGCCGTAGAGGAGCGTAAGCCGCAGACGGGCCGTGCGGGCGGGAAGCCGCCACGCACGCGACGCGAGCATTCCAGACGGCCCGCGCATCAAATTTGGTAGCCGCCCTCGCGCACGGTGCGGATCAGAGGAGGGTCGCCGAGCTTGGCGCGGAGCCGGCTGATCGTGATCTTCACCGCGTTCGTGAAGGGGTCGGCGTTTTCGTCCCAAACGTGTTCAAGCAGCTCCTCGGCGGACACAAGTCGGCCTTCGGCCGCGAGCAGGTATTCGAGCACACCAAACTCCTTCACCCCGAGATCGAGCCGGCGGCCGCCGCGGCTGGCGACGCGCCGCGCGGGGTCGAGCGTCAGGTCAGCGTGCTCGAAGCTGGGAGGGAGCGCCCGGACGGCGCGGCGAGCGAGGGCCCTTATTCTCGCAATGAGCTCTGCGAAGTCGCACGGCTTGGCGAGGTAGTCGTCGGCGCCGATCCCCAGCCCGTCGACGCGGTCGGCGATCGTCCCGGAGGCAGTCAGCATCAGGATCCGGCTGGAGCAACGCTTCGCGACGAGCGCGCGACAGACGTCGTCGCCGTGCACATCCGGGAGGTCGCGATCGAGCACGATCACGTCGTAATCGGTGATCGCGGTTCGCTCAAGCGCGGTGCCGCCATCGAGCGCGACATCGACCGCCATCCCCTCTTGGCGCAGGCCGCTAGCGACCGCGTCGGCCAGCCCTTCGTGATCCTCGACTACCAGCACTCGCATGCTCTTGGTGGCGCCCGCGCCGCGATCCGACGATAGTCAGCCCAGGTTTCACCAACGTTTCGTCTTTCGCAACCGAGATGAAACCGACCACACCGTACAAGAGGCCTCGTAAGGAAACCTCGAAGAGTCGAGAACAAGAGCGGTATGAAGACCACCAACCACCTCGCGGCCTACCGGCCGAGGCTGGCTCGCGGATCCCAGCGCGGACGAGGATCGCGCGCCGGCGTGCTGCTCGGCGCGGCGCTCGCCGCAGCGCTGCTCGCCGGATGTGGCGGCAGCTCCTCGGGCGGCGGCACCCACACCAACGCCCGGCCGGGCGGGTCGGGAACCGCGGCCCTGTCCAGTACCGCGGACCGCAGCACGACCTCCTCGACGCACTCCTCGACGACATCTAAGCCGACCGCCGAGCCGCCAACTCAACGGAGCATGCTCGCCTTCGCGAAGTGCATGCGCGCGCACGGCGTGCCGAACTTCCCCGATCCCAAACCGCCGGGCCAAATCCCGACAGTCCACGCCACCCAACCGGCGCCAGCCGGCGGCTTCACCGCAAATCCGAACTCGCCCGCGTACCAGGCCGCGTCGAACGACTGCAGGCCGCTGGCAGACATGAGCCCGGTGACCCCGGCACAGGCGAACCAGATGACGGCCAGCCAGCTGAAGTTCTCAGTCTGCATGCGGACGCACGGCGTGCCGAACTTCCCGGACCCAACCAGCACCGGCGAGATCGGCAGCAACGGCGCGATCAGCGGCGTGAATCAGGATTCGCCTGCGTTCCAAAGCGCCGAAAAGACCTGCACCAAGTACCTCCCGGCCCCGCCCCTTCCAGGCGGCGCACCGTCTGCCTCAGCGGGAGGCGGGTGACGCACCCGCCGGCGTCGGGGTCATGTGACCTTCCGAATCGGCAGCATGTTGCCGGTCCCTGATGCTCGTTGTCGATCAGACCGATCGGTCTCTCTCGCGATGAGCCGTCGGCAGACGAGCCGTCGAGGTGGTGATCGGCTGGGGAGCAGCTTTGTCGGCTGCTAGATTTGCCCCATGGGCGGGTTGGGTTCGGGGCTTCAGAGGAGCCAAGCGATCGCTACGAGCGACGCACGGGAACGGCTGGTTACTGCCGCCTATGAGCTCTTCTCCCAGCGCGGCGTGCAGGCCGTGGGAATCGACGCGATCATCGAGCGCTCGGGAGTCGCGAGACAAACGATGTACCGCCACTTCGCATCGAAGCAGGACCTCGTGCTCGCGTTTCTCGAGCGCCGCGAGCAGCTGTGGACACGCGATTGGCTTGAAGCCGAGGTGACCAGCCGGGCGTCTGATCCGCGAGAACGATTGCTCGCGATCTTTGACGTGTTCGATTCATGGTTCCGTGCCCCGGACTTCGAGGGCTGCTCGTTCATCAACGTCTTGCTCGAGCACCCAAGCCGCGGACATCCGGTGCACCGTGCCGCGGCCGCATATCTCGCCGGGATCCGGCAGTTCCTGGAGGATCTCGCGCGCCAGGCGGGGATTCCTGACTCGCATAGCTTCGCGCGCGAGTGGCACATCCTCATGAAGGGATCGATCGTCGCGGCGGGAGAGGGTGACCGCGACGCTGCCATGAGCGCGAAGAAGGTCGCTGCTCTGCTCTTGCGGTCGGTAACCGAGGACGGCGCCGGCGTCCCACGACGCAGGCCGCGGAACAGGTAGCGACGACTTGACATGCGGTCGGTTAGTAGTAGGGTCGCGCCCAGAGAGGGAGATCGGTCAGTCTCATTTCGCGGTAGTTCGCTCATCCGGTGACTGGGCCGTGAGGCTGCTGATCTGCAAGCGTTCCTACTAGGAGGCGACTCGCCATGTCTATCCCCACCGAGCACGTCGGCTCTCTCCCCCGGCCGATGAAGCTCCAGCAGGCCTACGCCGACTACGACGACGGCAAGATCACCTGGGCAGAGCTTCAGGCGCAGCAGGACGACGCGGCCGCCGACTCGATCCGGCGGCTGGAGGCGGTCGGTGCTCCGTTCGTCAACGACGGCGAGCAGCGCGAGTCCAGCTTCGCCACCTACAACCTCACGCATACGCTGTCCGGAACGGGACTCGCGCCTAACCTCGCACCCGATGGCCAGTTCTTCGCGATTTTCGACGACGGCCACAACCGGCAGTTGCCTCGCATCACCGGCGGCCCGTTCCGTTACCAGACGTACGCCTCGGAGTTCGTCGAGAAGAACGTGAAGATCGCCACGCGGCCGGTCAAGCAGGCGGTGATCTCCCCCTCGATGATGATGCTGCTCTACCCGCTCGATGGTGAGATCGCCGGGTACTCGCGCGAACAGTTCCTCGATGACGTGATCGACGAGGCCGAGAAGGACATCCGCAACTGCTTCGCGGCAGGGGCCGTCCGCGTGTCAGTGGACTTCACCGAGGGGCGCCTCGCGAACAAGAACGACTCACGCAATCCGTGGACGGGGCGGAACATGCTCCAGGACTTCATCGACCTGAACAACCGGCTGTTTGACCGGTTCACCGCCGAGGAGCGCAGGAACATCGGCATTCACACCTGCCCCGGCGGCGACTGCGACTCGGTGCACAGCAAGGAGGTGCCTTACGAGCTGTTGCTCGAGCACATGTTCGACATGAACGCCGGCTATTTCCTGATCCAGTGCGCGAGCGAGGAGGACAGGGAGAACGTCTACCGGCTCTGTGGCAGGTACAGCCGAGAAGACGCCAACGGCGTGCCGCAGGTGTGCTTCATGGGCGTCATCGATCCACTCACGCCCGAAGTTGAAACGGCAGAGCATGTCGAGCAGGAATTGCTGACCGCGGCCAAATACATCCCGGCCGAGCGCCTCGGCGCGACGGACGACTGTGGCTTCTCGCCGTTCAGCCGCGACGTCAAGCCGCAGCACGGCTCCCCGGATCTCGCCCGAGACATCGCGATGGACAAGATCACCGCCAGACTCGAGGGGGCTCGGCGCGCCTCCACTGCGCTCGAAAGCAAGCTTGCCCACACCTGAACGCCCGCTGATCTAGGAGTGGAGCGCGACGCGGCCACCCGGCGCAGGGATCGAGCGCACCGGAGTAGCCGGCGCGAGCGAGTCGACTAGCCGCTCGGCCGCGTCGCCCGCAGCGGCAAGGAGTCCCGACGTGTCGCTCCCCTGCCCCTGCCCCAACACGACGCCGACCGCGGTGATGGGCCGTCCGCCGACCGTGACGCCGGTGAAGAACGCCAGACATCCCCGCGCCGCCGAGTCTGACCCGGTCTTCCCCGCGTAGCCCTCGGCGATCAGCGGGTCGAAGTTGGTGACCGTCCCGGCGACCGGTAGCGTGACGCTACCCATCGAGACGATCTCGCGAAAGACCGAGAACTGCATTGCCGCCTGGAACACGCGCAGCTGGTCGACGGCGGTGGAGACCGTAGCGGGATCGAAGCCGCTGGGATCGGAGTAGCTCGTGTGGTCCATCCCGAGCGTGTGCGCCTGGGCGTTCATCTCGGCGATAAAGCGGGTCTCGCTGCCCCCCACCACGCTGGCGAGCAACGCGGCGACGTTGTTGCCCGACGGGATCAGCAGCGCTTCGAGCAGCTGACGCTCGGTCAGTTGCTCGCCCGCCTGTACGGCCACCACCGACTGGCCCTCGGCCCGGTCCTGAGCGGCGGCCCGTACCGCGGCGGCAGACACGGTGATCGTGAACCCGTCCTGCGTGTCGCTCAGCGGGTAGCGCTTGAGCGTCAGGTAGGCGGTCATCACCTTCGCCAGGCTCGCGATCGGAACCGGCTGCTCGTCCGGGCTGGCCGCCGGCGGACTATCCGCGAGCATCAACGCCGCCTGTCCCTGCTGCGGCCACGTCACCGTCGACACGGAGGTGCCGCCGTTGTCGTTGAGCACGCGACTCTTGTCGTTGAGCGCAGCGCCGGTGTCGCTGGGCGAGCGGTGGGCTGCCGCTAACGCCATGCCCGCGAGAACCACGGCGAGCACCGCGCAGAACCGCGCGCGGCGGCGGCGCACGCGGTACACGGTCGGTTGGGTACGGCGAGCTGCCGTCCGTGCGGAGTGCCTTGAGGCCACGTCTGGCAGTCAAGGCAGCGTCCTGTTGTCAGCGCGTATGCGTTTTTCGATATGGCGCCGATATGTCTGGGCTGGCAGCATGCGAGGGCATGCGCGTGTTGATCGTCGAGGACGAGCCCTACATGGCCGAAGCGATCCGTGATGGCCTACGCCTGGAAGCGATCGCGGCAGACCTTGCCGGCGACGGCGACACCGCGCTGGAGCTGTTGAAGGTCAACGCGTATGACATCGCCGTCCTGGACCGCGATATTCCTGGCCCGTCGGGCGATGAGATCGCGGAGAGCATCGTCGCGTCCGGAAGTGGCCTGCCGATCCTCATGCTGACCGCGGCCGACCGGCTCGACGACAAGGTAACTGGCTTCGGACTCGGCGCCGACGACTACCTCACCAAGCCGTTCGAGCTCGGAGAGCTCGTGCTCCGCCTCAGAGCACTCGACCGCCGTCGCGGCCACCACAGGCCGCCGGTGCGGGAGATGGCGGGTCTGCGTGTCGACCCGTTCCGCCGCGAGGTCTACCGGGACGGACGATACGTTGCGCTCACGCGTAAGCAGTTCGCGGTGCTCGAAGTGCTACTGGCTGCCGAAGGTGGTGTCGTCAGCGCCGAGGAGCTGCTGCAGCGGGCTTGGGATGAGAACGCAGACCCGTTTACCAACGCGGTGCGCATCATCGTCTCGGCACTGCGCAAACGGCTCGGCGAACCCTGGATCATCGCTACCGTGCCCGGCGTCGGGTACCGGATCGAGACGGTCTCCGGCACTAGACGTGGGGGATGAGCCCGTGGATAGTGCGCGAGATTTGAGTGGTCAAACCAGCCATCCGGTGCCGCGACCGGATCTGACGATGTCGCGTCTCTCGCTCGCCCGGGTGGCGCCACGTCGGATGCTCCACCTGCCCTCGCGGACCGTGCGTCTGCGGCTGACCCTGCTCTACAGCGGGCTATTCCTCGTCTCGGGAGTGGCGCTGCTCGCCGCGACCTACCTACTCTTCCGCAGCGCCACCCGGGTCGACCTGATTGTCCCGCCCGGCGCTACGCGTGGCCGGGGCGGCCTCCACGAGGTTTCGCAGAACCCGGAGATCATCCGTCAGGTGCGGCGAATGTATGCGGCCTCCGTCGCTCGTAAGACTCACGGTCTTCATGAGGGGCTCGTCCAGTCTGGAATCGCGCTGGCGATCATGACCGCGGTCTCGGTCGCTCTTGGCTGGCTGGTCGCGGGCCGGGTCCTGCGCCCGCTGCGCACGATGACGGCGAAGACCCGGCAGATCTCCGAGCGCAACCTGAACGAGCGGCTCGCGCTCGCCGGGCCCCGCGACGAGCTGAAGGATCTCGCCGACACCGTCGACGGTCTCCTGGCACGACTCGAGGCACACGTCACCGAACAGCGGAGATTCGCCGCCAACGCGTCCCACGAGCTGCGCACGCCGCTGGCGGTCACCCAGACACTGCTCGACGTCGCCCGGAATGATCCGGGCCGCACGAACGGCGAGCTCGTCGAGCGCCTCCACGAGGTCAACACCCGAGCGATCGACCTCACCGAAGCCTTGCTCCTGCTCACCCGAGCCGACCAGCGATCCTTCACCCGAGAACACGTCGACCTGTCTCTCATGGCAGAAGAAGCGACCGAAACGCTCCTCCCGGTCGCCGAAGCGCGCGGCGTCACCATCGAGACCTCCGGCGAGCAGACACCCACCATCGGCTCAGGGGCGCTCCTGCTGCAGCTCACGTCGAACCTCGTGCATAACGCGATCGTCCACAACCTGTCTGAACAGGGCACCGTGTGGGTCAGGACCAGCGCTCACCCCAAGCGCGCGGAGCTCATCGTCGAGAACACCGGCGAGCAGCTCCCCCCGCAATTGGTGGCCACGCTTGCCGAGCCGTTTCAGCGGGGCACGAGACGGATACGCCCCGATCACGCAGGCGTGGGCCTCGGCCTCGCCATTGTCAAGAGCATCACCCAAGCCCACAATGGCACCCTCAGCCTCACCCCCAGGGACGCCGGCGGCCTCCGGGTCAGCGTGCAGCTACCCACGGAGCCATCTCAGATCCGCGCGTGACGATCAGGGACGCGGTTGGGGGACGATCGCCAGACCGATTGGGTTGGTACCGATCGGCACCGGAATGTCGATCGGCGAGGAGCGCTCTTCGGTGAGGCGGCCGTCCGCGTCGATTCGCAGGGCGTGCAGCTGGTTACCCTGGCCCGCCGGAATCTGTCGGGTGGCGCGCATGTCGAGGAGGAAGATCACCCGTCCGGTCGGGTCGATCTGGAAGTTCCACGGATCGCCTGGCGCGTTGAGCCGAACCGACTGAATCTCGCGAGGGTCGGTCGGGTCGTGGGCGATGTCAAACACGCTCAGGTTGTCGCTGCCCGCGTTGCCCGTGTACATACGGGTGCCCTGGGCATTGACGTGGGTCCAGCAGGGTAAGAATGAGTGCGGGTTCGGGAGCGCCCGCACGAACGTCAGGCGGGCCTGATCGGTCCAGCGATAGACGATCGTTTCCGACAGGTTTGCCAGCTGCGCGTAGAGGATCTTGAGACGCGGATGCGAGACAAGCCCGGCTGGCCAGACGTTCGGCACCCGGCGGCCGCCGGGGAACACGGCCGCGGGCAGCCGCACCGGCGAGCCCGGGCCTTCCCGCAACCGGCCGTTCGAACCGATCCGAAACGCCCTGAACACACCGCTCTCCTCGCTGGAGATGAGGACCTTGGCATCAGGCGTGACATAGGCCTGGAGAGGCGATGATCCGGGCGGTACCGAGATCGAGGAGATCGGTCCGCTAAGCGACCCGTCCGAGCGCACATGGAAGCTCGTGTAGTTCGGTCGCACGCGGCTCAGGTCCCGAACGCCATCCTGCGCCTTGTTGGCGACGATCAGCGTGTGGCCGGCGAGCCCCAGGCTCGAGGGCGCGGCACCGTGGGAAGGAAACGGCGACCCCGCGACGGGCACGAGGCCCCCGTCGGCATGGATGTGAAAGACGGCGATCGTGTCCGAGCTCGAGTTCACCGCGAACAGCAGCGTCCGGCTCGAGTTAACGATCACCTCCTGATCGGCGTCGAGCACCCCGGAGTTGCTCAGGTCGTGCGATCCGCTCCCGCCGGTGGGATACCGTCGGATGCCCCGCCCGCTGAGCACACCGTTCCGGTAGCGGAACGCGAGGATCTCGTTCGAATCCGGCGCCGCAGAGTTGGATTCGATGTACACGGTGCCGCTGGCCGAAGGAGCGTTGGCCGGACCGGCGCGCCCAGCCCCCGAAACCGGCGCGGGCAGGATCCCCGCGACCGCGATGACAGACGCTAGCGAGGCGACCATGGAGACAGCGGCGCGCGGACGGCGCCTCAGAGAAAACCGCGAGCGCCGAAGCACGGCGCAAGCCTACCCCGCGTTGGCGCAGTGCCGTGCGGGGACGAGTCCCAGCAATTGGACGCCAACGTTCATCGAACGGGCGTCTGCTGATCACACTAAGGTACGGGCAAGGGTGCACCATCCGCAGATCGCGCTGTATTGAAGCCATATCACGACATCACCGACCCCGACCTGGCCAAGGCCCTGGCCCACCCGCTGCGGACACGCATCCTGGCTGCGCTCGAGGGCCGCACCGCCAGTCCGAGTGAGCTCGCCGACGAGCTCGACGCGCCATTAGGGGTCGTCAGCTATCACGTCAGACGGCTTGACGCCCTCGGGTTTCTCAAGCTGGTCAAGCGCGAGCCCAGACGGGGGGCCGTCGAGCACTACTACAGCGCCGTCAGCCGGCCTCGCATCACCAACGCCGCGTGGGGCAAGCTGCCAGCAATCGTCAAGGACGCATCGATCAAGGCCGCCGTCGACCAGATCGGCGCGTACGTCGCGGCCGGCGCCGCCGAAGGCGGATTCGACGCCGCCGATGCGCACATCACTCGCAGTCCGGTCACCGTCGACAGCAAAGGCTGGCACGCGCTAGCCCGGGAGCTCGACAACCTGCACGATCGGATCGCGAAGATCGAGGAGGCGAGCAAGAAGCGCTTGGCTCGGGCCAACCACGACGACGAGCAGGAGGCTACGGTCGTCCTGATGCTGTTCCGCTCTCCCACCGAGGTGCCGCGGGAGGCCGCTCCAAGCCATCACCGCGATCGCGGTCGGGCAGGCCGTCAGCGGCGCAAAGCCTGACCACGCCTCTGCGCCTCGGCGCGGTAGCGAGAAGGTGCCACCCCGAGCTCGCGCCGAAACGCCTTGGAGAACGCGTACTCGTTGCCGTAGCCGACGCGCTCGGCAATCGTCCGCATCGGATCATCACCCGTGCGCAGCATGCGTGCAGCTAGGGTCATCCGCCACCACGTGAGGTGGGTCAATGGCGGCTGCCCGGTGAGGTCGGTGAACCGTCGGGCAAAGGCAGCCCGCGAGAGATTGCATCGATCGGCCAGTTCGGCGACCGTCCATGTGTGTTGCGGGTCGTCGCGGATGAGTCGCAGGGCGACGCTTAACTGGGGGTCTCGGCTGGCGCGGGCCCAGCCACTCGGGGCGTTGGGCGCCTCGAACCAGGCGCGCAGGGCGTAGAGGAGCAGCAGATCGAGTAACGCCGGGGTGGCTGCGCTCGCGCCTGGCAGATCGCGGTCCAGTTCGGCGCCGAGCAGGTCGACTACCGCGCGCACCTCAGACGCGACGCCGACCCGCGCGGGGAGGTGAACGACGTCGGGCAGGTCGGCGAACAGCGGGTGCGCTCGGGCGCCGGCCAGGTCGTAGGTGCCACCCATCAATACGGTGCCGCCGGTCGCAGGGTCCAGTGCGCTGCCATCAGACGGCCAGTGATCGGCGGGAACGTGGCTCGCGTAGTCGACATCCCAAAGCGGAGTCGCAAGATCGTCTGCGAGCGAGTGCGGGGCGCGGCGGCGGATGAGGGCGATGTCCCCGGCAGCCAGCGCGATCGGATCGCCCTCGCCGGGTCCCGTCAGCCAGGCGGTCCCTTTGAGGATGACCTGAACGCCGATCGCTCCGGCGGCGGGAAACCGAAGACCCCACGGAGCGTGGAGCAACGCCCGCGCGACCTGAGGCCGGCCGGTGCGCATCGCCGCCACCGCATCGCCGATCAGGTCGAGACCGAAGTAATGAGACGATGGGACATCTATTGGGTCGTTTGAGGCATTCACTGTCTCGATTGCAGAGCTTACCGTTCTGACAAGTTCTGAGTCCTCTCGTTTCTGGAGGTTGTGATGCAAGACCGTCGTCGTGATCTCATCGTGGCCGTGCTCGCGCTGGCGGGCGCCGTCTTCGCCGTGTTGCAGGCGGCCGTCGTGCCTGCCCTGCCCGACATCGATCGAGCGCTTCACGCCGGGCCGTCGAGCGGTACCTGGATCCTCACCGTCAACTTGCTGGCCACCGCCGTGCTCACGCCCGTGCTGGGCCGCATGGGCGACATCCACGGTAAAGACCGCATGCTCCGAGTCGTTGTCACGACGCTCGGACTCGGCACGCTCGCGTGCGCGCTGGCGCCCTCGCTGCCGGTGATGCTCGTCGGTCGCGCCGTTCAGGGCGCCGGCGGGGCCGTGTTCCCGCTCGCCTTCGGCGTGCTGCGCGACGAGCTCGACGGTAAGCGCGTGGCCGGGGCGATTGGCCTCGTGTCGTCGCTGCTGGGTATCGGCGCCGGGCTCGGGCTGGTGATCGCCGGCCCGGTGATCACCACGCTCGGCTGGCGCTGGCTGTTCTGGCTGCCGCTCGCGGTGCTCGTGCCGGTGGCGGCCGCCATCGCACGGTGTGTGCCCGCCTCTCCGGTCCGCACGCCCGGGCATCTCGACGTGCCGTCCGGGGTACTGATGGTCGCCGGCCTGTCGGCGCTCCTGGTCGCCGTCAGCGAGGCCAGCGTGTGGGGGTTGGGATCTGTCCGCACGCTCGGACTACTGGGTGGCGGCGCCCTGCTCGTCGCCATGTGGGTGCGCCGTGAGCTGGCCAGCAGCGACCCGCTCGTCGACATGCGCATGATGGCGCTGCGAGGTGTCTGGACGACAAACCTGGCGGCGTTCCTGCTTGGCGTCGGAATGTACGCGTCGATCGCGTTGGTTCCCGCCCTCGTCGAGCTGCCCCGCGCCACTGGGGTCGGATTCGGCGGCTCGGTCACCGCCGCTGGTCTGTTCATGCTGCCCACCGCCGCACCGCAACTGCTGGTCGGAGCGCTCATTGGCCGCATCGCCCGCCGCATTGATTCGCGCGCGCAGCTGTTCGCCGGCGTGGCGCTGATGCTCGCCGCCTACCTCGCCCTGACCCTCGCGCATCGTCACGCCTGGCAGCTCGTTGCCGCCACCAGCGCGCTCGGGCTGGGTCTCGGGTTTGGGCTGGGCGCGTTGGCCAACCTGATCGTCGTCGCCGTCGGCCCACAGCAAACCGGCGTGGCCACCGCCATGAACACCGTCATGCGGACCCTGGGTGGCGCCTTCGGAGCCGCGATCGCCGCCGAATGCCTGGCCCGCGGCGGCTCGCTCGACGGAGACTTCTCGCTCGCCTTCGCGCTCTGCGCCGGTGCTCTGACGCTCGGGCTCGGTGCCGTGCTGGCGATTCCGGGACAGGGACTGCGATTCGACCTGCGCGTCCGCCGCGGTCGCGCCGCTCTGTCCCAGAGCTGATCGGCAGGGCAGCGGCGGCTCGGTTATGTCACACAGGTACGTCGGGCGCGAGCGATGGCTGTCGCCCGTCTTCCCGACCGGCCCAGAACATCTGGCTCGGCCCTTCGTACCACCGGTGGGTGACACCGAGCAGCCGCATTCCGATCCGCTCGCAGACCGCCATCGACGCGCGATTGTCGAGATCGGTGACCGCCCACACCTCGGGAAGACCAACGGCGAACGCCCGGCCCAGCAGCGCGCCGGCCGCTTCACTCGCCAGCCCCCTCCCCCAGCGGTCGGGATGAAAGTGCCATCCGATCTCGACTTCGCCGTCGCCGTTGGGCAGAGGCTTGAGTAGGACAGTCCCGGCGGGTACGCCGGAGGCCCGCTCTACGGCCGCCCAGGCGCCGAATCGCGGGTCCGCCTCGATGATCCGCGCCCAGGCCGCGATACGTGCCACTGCCTCGTCTCGGCTGCGCATCGGCTCGGCGGGACCGAGCCACCGGACGACCTCGATGCGACCCAGCAAGTCGAGCAGCCGGTCCGCCTCATCCAGCCGCCAGGGCCTGATGACGACGCGCTCGGTCTCCGCCACGACATTCGTTGCATTCGCGAAGGTCACCGACTCCGCGAATCTACGCTAAGAGTCAGCCTGCCAGTCCTTCGAGTTTGCCGGAGGGATGCTCACGGTGAGCTCATGTGCGGTTCCCACGTGCACTGCCCCGCTCGACCGTGCCTGGACGGCTCTGATCGTGATCGCGTAACTGTCTGTGGATCTCGCGGCAGACAACTCGCGGCGCATCCCGAGGGCACCGTACCTCACGCGCGCGCTCCCGGAGGCAGTTCCCCGGGGGCGGGCCCCGAACAGGGCCTAGGCGAGGGTAAGCAGCCGGCGCTCGAGCACGAGCGACACAAGCAGGTCGCGGTAACCGTGTTCGTCGAACAACACGGTTAGCTGGTCCCCGTCGTAGCGCTGCACGGTTCCGACGCCCCACCGGTCGCTGACCACCCGGACGCCCACCTCAAACGGCTTGGCCGCCGGCTTCGCGGCCGCGTATCGACGGTCGTTGTCGCACGCGCCGCAGGGACCGGGGTAGTCCTGGCCGAAGTACGAGAGCAGAAACGACCGCCGGCACCTGGTGGTCTCGGCGTAGCGGCGCATCATCTCCAGCCGAGAGCGCTCAATCTCGCGCTCGCGCTCGCTCTCCTCGCGTGACGCGGCGAGCGCTTCGGCCAGATCCCTCGTCCCCGTCCAGCGCACACGGCCATCGGCCGCCCACGCGGCCGCGCCGACGTCGACCAGCCGGGTCAGGGCAAGCGTCGCCGTGCGTGAGCCGGGCTCAGGCGGATCCCCCGCGGCCAGTCTCTCGGCCGCGTCGGCCACCGCCGCTTCGGGCACCCCGCGGGTGGTGAGGTGTCGTACCGCGCCGACGTCCGCGGGCCGGTACAGGAGCACCGCCTCGGCACGATCGCCGTCGCGTCCCGCCCGGCCCACCTCCTGGTAGTAGGCGTCCAGCGACACAGGCATGTCCGCGTGGAGCACCCAGCGCACGTCCGGCTTATCGACGCCCATCCCGAACGCGACGGTGGCGGCGACGATCCGAGCCGATCCTTCGAGAAACTCCGCCATCGCGCGGCGCCTGGCGGCCGCGCCCAACCCGGCGTGATACAGGGTCACGCGCTCCCCGGCCGCGGCGAGGGTCTCGCCCGCGGCCTTCGCGCCGGCATGGGTCGCGGCGTAAACGATCCCCGACCCTGGGAGCTGCTGCGCGCACTCCGCGATCAGCTGCTGCTTGTCCTTGGACGTGCGAGCGTGGCGGACGGACAGCTCGATGTGCGGCCGGTCGAAGTCGCCGATCACCACCTCGGGGTCGCGCAGCCCGAGCCGCCGGCAGATCTCCTGCCGCACCGGCGGCGCCGCGGTCGCAGTGAGGGCGATCCGCACGTCCGCGCCGAGGTCGTCCGCCTGCGCGCCGAGCCGCAGGTAATCGGGCCGGAAATCACGTCCCCACTGGCTGACCAGGTGCGCTTCGTCGACGACGAACAGCCCGGGGCGGGCGCGTTTCAGCGCCGCGCGGGTCTCGTTCTTTGACAGCTGCTCGGGCGAGACGAAGATGAACTCATCGGGCCCGCAGGCCTCGACCAGGGCGGTGGCCCGCGCACCCGCCGACTGGGACGAGTTGAGCACCGTGGCCGACAGCCCCGCCCTGCGCAGATGTGCGAGCTGATCGTCTTGAAGCGCGATCAACGGGGACACGACGATCGTCGGCCCCGAGCGCAGGAGACCCGCCAGCTCGTAGATCGCCGACTTCCCACCGCCGGTCGGCAGTACTGCAACCACATCGCGCCCTGCGGCCGCGGCGGCGACCGCCTGCTCCTGGCCTGCTCGCAACCGCTTGAATCCAAGCCGGTCACGGGCGAGAGCGAGGATCGTTGCGTGGTCAGCGCTCATGTCGGCATCATCGTCGACGAGCTCGCGGCTTCCGGCGCCGACCTACAAGCGCGAGACGAGCTCGGCCACGATTTCCGCGGCGGGCGCTCGCCGCTTGGCAAGCGCAACGCTTTGTCCGGCCCATAGCGATAGCGGCTCGATCTCACCCGTCGTGCCCACCATCGGCGGCGCGGGTTCGTATCGAACGATCGCTTCGCCCGAAGCGAAGTGCGCCAGCACTTCTCCCTCTTTCGGGCGACTGCCCAGTGCGGGCCGGCCCGCGGCCTCCCACATCTCCGCCGTCGAGTTGTGGATGGCGCGGTGCGAGGCATCGGGCCATCCCACCGCGTACAGGTTGGGGTACCACTCTGCGTCTGTCTCGGTCGCAGCGATCAGGCGACGCCCATACTCCTCGTGGATCGGCATCTCATCGGCCAAGAGGAACCGTGTGCCGAGCAAAGCGGCTTGCGCGCCGAGGGCCACCACGGCCGCGACTCCCCGCGCGTCGCCAATCCCGCCAGCCGCGATGACCGGCACCGGCGCCACCGCGTCGACGACCGCCGGCACCAGCGGCAGCGTTGCCACACCACTCCAAACGTGCCCGCCGGCTTCCCAACCCTGCGCGACGACAACGTCCACTCCACATTCGACCGCGTGCCGCGCTTGCTCGACACTGCCGACCGTGTGCATGACCACCCCCCCGGCGTCGTGGACCTGGTCGACGTAGCCGCTCGGATCGCCCCAGAAGAGCGACACGATCCGCAGACCAGCGGAAAGCGCCTGATCGATCCGATGGTGCTGATCGAAGGCGAGAACGAAGTTGCCGGCGAAGGGCCGGTCGGTTAGAGCCGCCGTTTCCCGAACGACCTCGCCGGCGTCATCGGCCCACCCCAGCCCCAGCGTGCCGAGGCCACCGGAATTTGAGACCGCGGCGGGCAGGTGGGGATCTGCAGAGAGCGGCGCCTCGATGATCGGCTGGTCAATCCCCAGCAACTCGCACACTGGCGTCCGGGCACTCATTCGGACGGCCCCCTTTCTGGCGCCGGTGGCGCCGGTTGACTACGCTCAGGACAGACCCGAAAGACTCCGAAATGCGGGACGGCGGCCATCGGTTCTCCTCACCCCTGAACCATAAACAGGAGCAGATCATGCGCAGCGATATCGCCCCGGGTGGCACGTTTCCCGACTACGAGTTGCCCGATCACGAGAATGTCCCGCGAAAGCTCAGTGACATACAGGGCATCGACCCGCTGATCCTCACGCTCGCGCGCGGGAACTATTGCCCCAAGGAGCACCAGCAGCACCTCGATCTCGCCGCCAACTACTCCAAGATTGCGGTCGCATATACGCAGATGGCGACGATCTCAACCGACACCCATCACTCGAGCCAGGAATTCCGCGCGTCAACCGGCGCCCAGTGGCCCTTCCTCTCGGACCCGGAGCGGACCGTGCAGAAGGACCTCGATATCCAGGAGTACACCGACCCCGAGCACGACCCGATGATCCCGCACACGCTCGTGCTCAAGCCAGGGCTCGTCATCCACAGCATCTACAACGGCTACTGGTTCTGGGGACGCCCGTCGTTCGTCGACCTCTGGCACGACCTTCGGGATGTCACACGCGAGATCCGCCCCGATTGGGATCTGAGTAAGCCGGGGCTACGCGAAGCCTGGGACGCGGGCGACTACTCGCCGTTTCACGGGTGGAACAAGCGGTCCCCGAAGGCGATGCCGACGTCTTACAAGGCCTAACCCGCGGTCAACGGCGGATCCCGGCCACGAGCGCATCCCAGTTCTTGGCGGCTACCCGCTCCTGATCGGCCTGATCGAGACCTGCAGTCCGGAGGAAGTGCTCGACGCCACCATCGGGGCCGGGACGGTACGGGTAATCGGTGGCGAACATGATGCGCTCGACACCGACCACCTCGGCTGCCCACCGAAGGTACCGCTGGCTGTAGACGCCACCGGCGGTGATGTAGGCGTTTCGGCGGGCGTACTCGGAGAACGTCTGGGGCAGCTTGGCCTGCATGGCCAGCCCGTCGGCACGATCGAGGTAGAACAGGACGACCTCGCCCCAGTGCCCGAGGATCACCTGGAGGTCGGGGAAGCGGTCGAACGCGCCGGCGAGCGCGAGCCGGAGGAACTGCACGCCGGCTTCGTAATGCCAGCCGATGCCGAAGGTCGCGAAAGCGTTGTCGATCGCGTCGTCGAAACCCGAGTACAGCGCGGCGCGAACTCGCGGCTGGGGAATCTGCGGGTGTATGTAGAGCGGGGCACGGAGCGACGCTGCGGCCTCGAAGATCGGCCAGTTGTCCGGGTGATCGAGGTTGCGCTCGCGCGTGCGTCCGAACAGGAGCGCACCGTTGAGGCCAAGCTTGGTGACCGCGCGTTCGAGCTCCTGCGCAGCTGCTTCAGGGGCGGGCATGGCAAGCGTGGCGAACCCCTGGAACCGATCCGGGTGGGCGGCCACGAGCTCGGCAATGCGGTCGTTCGTCTCGACCTGGAGGCCCGTCGCCTCATCCGCGGGAAGGTTGTGCAGGCCCGGGGACGTGAGCGAGATCACCTGGACCTGCAGCCCCGCGTCGTCCATCGCCGCGATCCGGCGCTCACCGACCTCACCCAGCCGCTCCCCCATCTCCCCCGGCGGCACGCCGGCCCGCGCGTCCTCGCGCGCAGCGGCGTCGAGCCGGTTCCACGCCGCGGTGACCTCGTCCGTGACGAAGTGCTCCTCGGTGCCGATCGTCTTCATCTCGGTGCCTTTCTCATGTAGCTGTCGACCTTTCAGGCGAGGGCCACGCGAGTCAACGCGACTCAGGCGCGTCAGCCTTGCGGGTTGAAGAACCCCGCGACTTCGTTCGCGGTGGATGACACCTGGGTGAGTATCACGTCGTCCCGGACCGGCGTCAGCTGCACTCGCGAAACGACACCCCCACCGAGCTGCCCGACGTTGTTGAGCCCCCAGGACCATAGGTGGCCGGAGCCGTCGAGCGCGTAGTTGGCCGCGCCGCCCGAATCCACCTTGACGAAGCGCACGCCCGGCGGCTCGATCAGATGTATCGGCGCGAGTGCATTGCGAGTGTTGCCGTCTCCGAGTTGGCCGAAGCGATTGTTGCCCCACTCCCACAGCGAACCGTCGGCGAGCAGTGCCATCGTCTGACCGTTATTTGGGAGGCAGCCGCCCTGCGAAACCTTGACGACGCGACCGGGGAGCGGCACGTGAACCGCTGCGTCGGCCAATCGCCTGGTGCCGTCGCCGACCTGCCCGGCACGGTTGTAGCCCCAGTCGTAATACGCGCCGTCGGCCAACAGCGCCCCGGCATCGCCCCATGAGTTCGTGAGCGCCACGACGTGTCCGGCCGGCAGGCCCAGCACCCGAGTCGGCCGGCTCCGGTGATTTCGGGCGCCGTCGCCCAGCTGCCCGAGATTCCCCAGACCGCAGGTGTAGATCTTCCCGCGCGAGTCGTAGATCGTGTGAAACAGCGCTCCGGCGGCGAGCGTGACGTGCGCGAGCGGCACTTCGACGGGCACCGTCGGGTAGCTGGGACGGCGCCGGCAAAACTGCCCCGCCGTGTTGTTGCCCCACGCCCAGACGTGGCCGTTGGTACCGATCGCCATGCCACCGTCGTAGGGCACCGGGTCTGGGAGCGCCGCGATCCGGACCCCGGCAGGGAAACGCACGCGGACCGCGCTCGCCGCATACGCGCTGAGCGTGCCATCGCCAAGCTGGCCCTCCAGGCCCTCGCCCCACGCCCACACTTCGCCGTTGGCGGTCAGGGCGTAGCCGGCCGTGTTGGAGGTCGTGATCTGCACGATCCGCCCGACGACGCCCGGGATCTCCGTGGCCAGTGGACGCCCCCTAAGTCCACCGGTCGCGCCGTTGACCGTTCGCGGCACCCGCCAGAAGCTCGGCACGGGAGGAGAGCCCCGACCCCAGCCGTAGAGGACCTGGGCGCGCGGCGCAGGAACCGTTGGAGAGCTCGCCGGGCCGGCGGACGTGGTGGTGGCCGGGGACTGCGGCGAGCTCTGCGTTCGGCGGGATGTGGTCGCGGCATGGCCGCCCCCGCAACCGGCGATCGTGCCCAGCACGAGCATCCAGGCGAGCGCCGCCGGCAGCCTCGGCCACGAGCGGCAGCGCCTAGCCTTCTGCCCGTCGATCGCCACCGGGCAGAGGTTGGCAAATCCCCGGACCGACCGTCCTACGGCCATGACGCCCACGCCAGAGCACCCTGACGGGCTGACCACGCAGGAGCGGGGCCGGCCCCGGCCCGGGTCGAAGGCGACGCTCGGTTGGTTCGCGATGGCCCTGCTGATCCTGGGCTCGGTCGGCGACCTCGGTTCCGCCCCTGCCACGGCCGTATTCGGTCTGGCGTCAGTCGTGCTGTACGTCGTTCCGGCGATCGTGTTCCTCGTGCCCGCCGCGCTCGTCTCGGCGGAGCTCGCCTCGGGCTGGAAGGGTGGCATCTACAACTGGGTCAGCGAGGGGATCTCCCCCGGCATGGGCTTCGCCGCGGTGTGGTGTCAGTTCGCCCAGACGACCTTCTACTACCCGGCGGTCCTGGCCTATGTCGCGAGCACGCTGGCGTACGTGTTCGCGCCCGGTCTGGCACACAGTGGTCTCTACACGACGATCGTGATCATCGTCCTGTTCTGGGGCGTGGTGCTGGTCTCGGGCAGAGGCGTCGTGGCGGCCGACAAGCTCGCGTCTTGGGGAATCCTGATCGGAACGCTGATCCCCGGCGCGGTCCTGGTGGTACTCGGAGCGATCTACCTGGCGCAGGGCAACCACTCGGCCGCGCCGCTGAACGCCCACCACGTGCTACCGCCCTGGCATGGCCTGACGAGCATCGTGCTGGTCGTGAACGGCTTCTTTACCTACGCCGGCGTCGAGGTCAACGCGGTGCACGTCGACGGTCTGCGTGACGCTCCACGCGAGTTCCCCAAAGCGGTCCTCGTGGCGGTGGTTCTGATCCTGCTCGTATTCATCCTTCCGACCTTGGCGATATCGGTCGCGGTCCCCGCGGCGCACATCAGCCTCACGGCGGGAGTGATGCAGGCGTTCAGAAGCCTGCTCAAGCACTTCGGGCTCGGTTTCGTCGAGCCAATCATCGGCGTCGGCCTGGTGATCGCCTCCCTCAGCGGCCTGCTCGACTGGCTCACGGGCCCGTCGACCGGGCTGACCCGGATCGGGCGCGAGCGCGGTTATCTGCCTCGCTACTTCCAGCGGGTCAACGCGAACGGGACACCGGTTCGCGTCGTCGCCGTCCAGGGGATCGTGATCACGATGATCGGTCTGCTGTACGCGCTCGTCCCGACCGTCTCGCGCGCCTACTGGGTGTTCGCCGCACTCGCGACGGAGGTGTACCTGATCATGTACGTGCTGATGTTCGTGGCCGCCGCCAGGTTGCGACGCCATCAGCCCGGCCACCAGCGCGGCTACCGAGCTCCAGCACTCTTGACCATCTGCGTGGTGGGAACCGTGGCGTCGGTCGCGGCCTCTATCGTCGGTCTCCTGCCACCGAGTCAGCTCGGACGGGTGAGCGTGCCGGCGTACGCGGTCGCGCTGTTCGGAGGAGTCCTCGTGGTCGGGGTGCTGCCACCGCTCCTGCTTTACCGTTTCCGCCAAGCGAATTGGAGGGAGCCGGAGTAGTTGCCTACACCGGGTGCCGGCACCAGGTTCCTTGCACCTGCCTGCCTCCTTGCGGGCCATGTTTCCCACCGCCACGCTTCGCATGCAACGGCCTGGAAGTCGCGAGAAGGAGTGAATGATGTGTCGCTGGCTCGCCTATATCGGCTCACCCGTCCGGCTGGAGCGAGCTCTCTACTCGCCGGCGCATTCGCTGATCGACCAGAGCCTGCACTCCAAGCTGGGTGCTGAGGCCACCAACGGCGACGGGTTCGGCGTGGGCTGGTATGACGACACCCCGACTCCCGGCGTCTTTCGGAGCATCGAGCCGGCGTGGAACGACCAGAACCTCCGCGAGCTCGCGGCGCACGTGACCTCCCCCCTCTTCTTCGCCCACATCCGCGCGGCGATCGGGTCGGCGGTCCAGCAGACCAACTGCCACCCGTTTCGTCACGGGCGGTGGCTGTTCATGCACAACGGGTTCATCGGAGACCTCCCGAAGGTCAAGCGCGACCTCGCCCTGGCGATCGACGAATCGCTCTACCCGGAGATCACGGGACAGACGGACACCGAGCTCCTGTTCTATCTCGCGCTGACCATGGGGCTCGAGGACGATCCGCCGGAGGCCGTGGCTAGCGCGATCGGCCTGGTCGAGGCAATCGGGCACGCGAAGGACGTGAAGTACCCGTTCCAGGGCACGGTGGCAACGACCGACGGCGAGCGGTTCTGGGGGTTCCGCTACTCCAGCGAGGGCAAGTCGCGCTCGCTGTTCTACACCGGGGACGTACCCACCCTCCGAAAGCTGTATCCGGATCGCGAGATCCTGTTCGAGGCTTCCGATGACGCCCGGCTCGTCGTCTCCGAGCCCATCGGCGACCTGCCGGGCGCATGGAACGAGGTCCCCGAGTCCTCCTACGGGATGGTCGGCCGGGGAGACAACTACATCCGTTCCTTCAAGGTCAAGCCGCCGTCCCAATCGGTACTCGTCGGCGCCTAGAGCCGCGCTCAGGACGCCCGTGCCTGATCGCGCGACCCTGGCGTCGGGCGAATCGGCGGAACGAGGGCGAGCAGCCAGGCGGTTGGTGCCTCGTTCGGCTCACGGCGAGTGGTCGCCGGCGTTCGACCGGCCTGATCCGGTCGCATTGCTCGAGACTCAGGCAGCCACGCGGCTTGCCGAGTTGGTGCCGATTCGGTACGGGCGAATGCTCGTGTCGCCGTTCACTTTCTACCGGGGAGCGGCCGCGATCATGGCCGCCGATCTTTCGCACACACCCGATTCGGGCATCGTCGTCCAGGCATGTGGCGATGCCCATATCTCCAATTTCGGCGGATTCGCCGCCCAGGATCGCAGGCTGCTGTTCGGACCTAACGATTTTGACGAGACTCTGCCCGGTCCGTGGGAGTGGGATGTAAAACGAATGGCTGCCAGCGTCGAGATCGCTGGCCGTGATATCGGGCAACCTGCCGAGCGACGCCGATCGCTAGTAACCGATTGCGCGCGGGAGTATCGCCAGGCAATGCGTCAGTTCGCTAACGAGAGTCACCTCGACGTGTGGTACGACCGCCTGAACGCGAGCGAGCTTGTCGGTCGCTTTGGCGGACGGCTGGGCCGGAAGGGCCGGATCGTGTTCACCAAGCCATTCGCCAAAGCACGGAGCAAGACGAGCCTCCGGGCGGTCGACAGGTTGACCGAGCGGGTTGACGGCCAGCTCCGTTTCCGAAGCATCCCGCCGCTCCTGGTGCCGCTTGAACACCTCGTCGATCCGGCTGACGCGCGGCGCGACGTCGACATCGTAAACGTGGCGCTGGACCAGTACGCCGAAAGCCTGGATCAAGACCGACGCTATCTGTTCGGGACCTACCGCTTTGTCGACATGGCGCGAAAAGTGGTCGGAGTCGGAAGCGTCGGTACACGCGCGTGGATTCTGTTGTTCGCCGGCCGTCAGGGTCAGGACCCGCTCGTGCTCCAGATGAAGGAAGCGCAATCATCAGTGTTGGAGCCCTACCTGGGGAGGAGCGAGTTCGACAACTGCGGCGAGCGCGTCGTCCGTGGTCAACGGTTATCGCAGGCCGCCATCGATCTCTTCCTCGGGTGGCAACGCAGCGTGGGACTGGACGGCAAGGAGCATGACTTCTACATCCGTCAGCTCTGGGACTGGAAGGCCTCGATCGACCTCTCACGGATGACCTACAACGGTTTGCACGCCTACACGCGCGCCTGCGGGTGGTCGCTAGCCCGTGCCCACGCCCGCTCGGGCGACCGGCTTGCCATCGCCGCATACCTGGGCGCGGGGCCGAGCTTCGACCAGGCGCTCGCCCGCTTCTCAGCCGCGTACGCGGACCAGAACGAGCTCGATCACCAGCGGCTCGACGACGCGGCCACCGCCGGCCAGGTTCCAGCCCTCCGTGGCATCTGACCGCTTCGGGCCTCGCGTCACTTAGATTTGGATGACGCATGAAATCGGCAGGTACGTCACGGCCGATGCCGGAGCGCACGGCTGCCCAGCTCGGGCGGCTGCTTGGGAGTTCGGTCGCACAGGCGCGACCGATTCGGGGCGGCTACACCCCAGCCGCGCGCTGGGTCGTGAACCTTTCAGACGGGCGGAGCGTGTTCGTCAAGCAGGCAGCGCACGACTCAGTCGTCCCTCGGCTGCGGCGCGAGCATGACACTTACTCTCACCTCAACGGACCATGGCTCCCTGAAGTACTCGCGTTCGAAGACGGGCCCCGGCCCCTGCTGGTCCTCGAGGACCTGAGCGGTTGCCACTGGCCGCCACCCTGGAGCACCGGGCAGGTCGACGCGGTACGCGCCGCCCTCGATGCGCTGGCCAGCCACTCCGCTCCACCGGGTATGCGCCGCGCAGTGGAAACGGGTATCGCCGAGGGCGGCTGGCCCGAGGTGGCCCGCGATCCACGACCGCTCCTCAGCCTGGGTCTCTGCTCAGACCGTTGGCTCGAGGACGCGCTGCCGACCTTGCTCGACGCAGCCGACCCGACCCTGCTGGATGGTGACGCGCTGTGTCATCTCGACGTCCGCAGCGACAACCTCTGCTTTCGCCCCAACGGCCAGGTTGTCCTGATCGACTGGGACTGCGCGGCGGTCGGCAATGCTGAGTTTGACTTGGCGTTCTGGCTTCCGAGTCTCCACCTGGAGGGAGGGCCGGCGCCACAATCCGTCGCGGCCATCACACCAGGAGTCGCCGCGCTCGTCGCCGGATTCTTTGCCTCCGACGCGGGGCTCCCGACCATTCCCCACGCGCCCGGCGTCCGCGGCATTCAGCTGCGGCAGCTTCGGGTCGCGCTCCCGTGGGCCGCGAGCGCCCTCGGCCTGGAGCCGCCCGACGGGCGACAATCGGGCGGTTAGTGGTGAGTGGCGGCAGCCGTGCAACTCGCTGGTTGCGTTTCCGCGGAGACGCATTTTTCGCTTCTCAGCCAGCGACCGGAGGCGGACGAGAAAGGGTGCGGCGATGAGCGTCTTCACCGACGCCGAGCTTCGCTACCTCACCGGAGGGCGCCAGCTCGGCCGGATCGCGACGGTCGGCGCCGACGGCACGCCACACGTGGTCCCGGTCGGATGGATCTACAACGCGGCCCGCGACACGATCGATATCGGCGGGCACGAGCTTGAGCGGACGAAGAAGTTCCGCGACATCGCACGCAGCGGACGCGCGGCGATCGTGATCGACGACGTTGCGAGCACGGACCCCTGGCGCCCGCGGGGAATCGAGATCCGAGGATGGGCTGAGGGGATCTCGCTGCCCACGCCGCTGATCAGGATCCATCCCGAGCGGATCGTCAGCTGGGGGCTCGGGTTGGCCCGCAGCGCACGGACAGTCGAAACCTAGCGCTCTGGCGAGGAACCCTCGCATCGTTCATCATCAGCGATGATGCGCCTGGCGATCAGACGTGCGGGCCTGGTGACGGTGACTGTGGCGCTCGTCGTCCTCGTCGGCGCGGCGAGGACCAACGCGGCGTCGCCGCCGGCGTTGCAACCGGTGGTGCTGCCGCGTGACCACGGCGCCCACCCGGCCTTCCAGGTCGAATGGTGGTACACGGCCGGGACCGTAGCCGGGTCCGGCGGCCACGATTACTTCTGGTTCGCCACCGTGTGGACCGGTCTGGGCTACCGGCTGGCCAAGGTCAACGTCGTCGATTTGCGGGCCGACCGGATCGTGCTGTCGCGGGAGTACATCGCCACCGGCGCGCTCCGCGCAGGCCAGACCCACGTTGAGGTCGGGGGCTTCACGCTTGGATGGCGGCCGGAGGGCCGATTCGGGCGGTGGTCGGTGGCCGCCACGGTTCCCGGGACGGGAAGCCTGCAACTCAGCTTGACCCCAACCCAGCCGTACGTGCTCAACGGCATCGATGGGATCGTTCAGGAGGGCCAAGGGGCCACCTCGGCCTACTATTCCGATCCGCGCCTGGCCGCGCAAGGCACGCTCGTGCTCCATGGCCAGCGGACCGCCATCGGGGGCCAGGGCTGGTTTGACCACCAGTGGGGCAACTTCGCGACGAACACCGCCTCCTGGCACTGGAACTGGTTCGCCTGCCAGTTCACCGACGGCCGCGACCTGATGCTCTATCAGTTCATCACCCCGACCGGTCAACCCACCGGGGTGCAGAACAGCACTTACGTCCCCCGCCACGGCGCGGTCAGCCACCCCGACAACTTCACCATCACGCCACTGCCACCGACGATCCATCCCGCGGGCGCGACCGGCACCTACCCGCTGCGTTGGCGGCTGACGGTCCCCTCAGCCGGGCTGAAGCTCACGCTCAAGGCGCGCGCCCGCCACCAATTCATCGCCAATCAGTTCCTGCCCGGCTTCTGGGAGGGCGCCTCGGCGATCACCGCCGGCACCTCAGGCACCTGCATCGTCGAATCCACCCGCGAGACCGCGAACGGCTTCTGAGGCGGGCGCCCGCGGCCCAAGCGCGAACATTTCGCGCTCGCCGCTCAGGCCGTCGCTTAGGCTTCGTCGTGTGAGCGTCAACCAGTGGAGGTGTTAGAGATGGCCGAGACCCCACCGCCCCCCGAGGACATTGTGCTGGCCCACTTCATTGTCTCTGACGACGTCGAGCGCTCTCGGCGCTTCTACACCGAAGTGCTCGGCGGCAGGCTGGCCTACTCCGGCCCCGGGGGGCTGACCTACGTCGCACTGTCCAACAGCTGGATCATCATCAATGTGGGCGGCGGCCCGACGGACGATAAGCCGTCGGTCACCCTGGAGACGCCACACGATCTCAACCGAGTCAGCAGCTTCCTCAATATCCGGGTCAAAGACATCGCGAAGGTCTACGCCGAGTGGAGCGGCAGGGGCGCTGAATTCCTGACGCCGCCGAAACAGCACCAGTATGAGATCCGGTGCTACATCCGAGATCCCGATGGTCATCTGATCGAGGTGGGCCAAACGACGGACTTCGAGGGGGACTGGCATCCCGCCCATTGGCCGTCGGAGACGACCGCCGAGGAGTCTTAGGTCCAGTCATGACCACCGCGATCATTGGTACCGGAGGCCTCGGATCGGCCATCGCCCGTCGGCTCGCCGCAGGCGGCGAGACGCTGCATCTCTCCAGCGCCGACCGTGACTCGGCGCAAATGCTGGCAACAGCGATCGGTCGATCCGCGCTCGTCGCCCGCGACAACGTCGAAGCGTTGCAAGGTGCCGACGCGGTGGTCCTCGCACTGCGCTTTTCCGTGCTCAAAGGCGTCATCGACGAGATCGCCGGGGCGCTAGGCGACAAGCTCGTGATCGTTCCGAGCAACCCCGTCGGCCTCGACGCGCAAGGCAACGTCATACGTCTCCTGCCCGAAGAGCAAGCCTCCGGAACGGTGGTAGCCGGATGGTTGCCGACCGGGGCACGCCTGGCCATGGCGTTTGGAACCATGTCGGCCGATCTCTTGGAGTCCTCTGGCCACCGGTCACCCGAGCCCGCGGTTCTCTTCTATGTGACCAACGATGACCGTGCCGGCGGGGCGGTGGAACGGTTGATCCGAACGGCCGGCTTCGAGCCGGTAAGGGTTGGCGGACTCGATCAGTCGGGTCGACTCGAGGTGAACGGCGACCTTCACAATCTCGTGGTCGGCCCGGCGCAGGCGCGGTCGTTAATCGGCGCGGCCTCAGCGCATCGGTGACGGATCGGGGGCATCGCGTGACTTTTGTGTGAACACGCCGTGAGGCCGTTGTGAGCGGCGTGGACGGCGTGCGTAAGCGCGATTTAGGATTCCGCCGGCGCTGACCGGGCGGACCGGTCGGGAAAGCCGATACCAGGGCGGCGCGCGTGGAGCGTTGCCCGCGGAACTCAGGTTGGTGATGCTCATGCGGGTCGTGGATCGGCGCAGGTTCCTCCAACTCGCGGGCGGGAGCATCGCCGCGACGATGCTGTCGGACAGCATCGCGCGAGCGCTCGCTATCCCGGCCAACCATGCGACCCGCTCGCTCGAGGATGTCGAGCACATCGTCGTGCTGATGCAGGAGAACCGGTCGTTCGATCACTACTTCGGCGTTATGCGCGGCGTGCGCGGGTTCGGCGACCCGCATCCGGTTACGCTGCCGAGCGGCCAGCCCGCCTGGTACCAGGCGCAGAGCGGCACGGTCACGCTTCCGTTCCGTCCCGAGGTCCCCGGCGACAACCTCGCGCTGACGTTCATCGAGGATCTCGCTCACGACTGGGACACAACCCATCAGATGTTCAACGGCGGCAACTGGGACCAGTGGATTCCGGCCAAGACGACCACGACGATGGCGCACATGGAACGGAAGGACCTCCCGTTCCACTACACGCTCGCCGACGCGTTCACTGTGTGCGATGGATACCACTGCTCGATGCTCGGCCCGACCGACCCCAACCGCTACTACATGTGGACCGGATGGGACGGCAACAACGGCCAGGGCGGCGGCCCAGTGATCGCCAACGACGAGCTCGGCTACAACTGGACGACCTACCCCGAGCTGCTCCTCCAGAACGGCGTGAGCTGGAAGATCTACCAGGACATCGGGCTCGGACTCACCGCGGCCCAGTACTGGGGATGGACGTCGGACGCGTACATCGGAAACTACGGCGACAACTCGCTGCTGTACTTCTTCAACTACCAGAACTCGACGCCGGGCAGCCCGCTCTACCAGGCCGCGCTCACCGGGACCGACGTCAACGTCAGCGGCGGCTTCTTCGACATCCTGGCCGCCGATGTCAAGAATGGCCAACTGCCGAGCGTGTCGTGGGTCGTCGCGCCTGAGGCGTACACCGAGCACCCGGCCTGGCCAGCCGGCTACGGGGCCTGGTACACGGCGGGCGTGCTGAACGCGCTCACGAGCGTGCCCGAGGTGTGGTCCAAGACAGCGCTACTGATCACCTTCGACGAGAACGACGGTTTCTTCGACCACGTCGTCGGTGCGTATCCGAACGTGGGTGACCTCGCCGGCGAGTCGACCGTGCCGCTCGACAACGAACTGTTCCTCGGCAAAGCCGGAACCCCAGGCGGCTCGAACGGAGTCATCGGGCCCTACGGCCTCGGCGTTCGCGTGCCGCTGCTCGTCGTCTCGCCCTGGAGCACGGGCGGCTGGGTCTGCTCAGAGACGTTCGATCACACCTCGCTGATCCGCTTCATCGAGGCCCGGTTCGGCGTCCGAGAGCCGAACATCACGCCATGGCGCCGCGCCGTTTGCGGCGATCTGACCTCAGCCTTCGATTTCCAGGCCGCGTCGGAGAGCGTCCCCCCGGTCCCGCCAGTCGTCGACGAGTACAACACGAAGGCGGCCTATTCGAGCTACCACCCGACGCCGCCGGCGGTTGGATCGGTTCCCACCCAGGAGCCAGGAGTGCGCCCGTCGCGGCGGCTCGGCTACCGGTTCCACGTCGAGTTCGACCCCACTCCACAGACGCTCGACCTCAAGATCCGCAATCCCGGCCAGCTCGGCGTGGGTCTCCAGGCTCGCTCGCTGACGGTTGCCGGCGCCCCGTACACCTACACGGTCGGTGCCGGGGACATGCTCTCGCTCGGACTGCCTAACCCGGGCACATATGACCTCAGCCTCCACGGCCCGAACGGCTTCTTCCGCCACTACACGGGCTCTCCCGGGACCGTGCTCCAGGTCCAGGAGCACGGCGACCACGGCACGGGCTGGCTCACGCTTCGGCTTGCCGATGTCGCCGAAGACCAAGGCCGCGGGCGCAGCCCCCGGCCGATCGTCGTCGACATCATCGATGCCTACGGTCCCGACCGACGGATCGAGCTCGAGCGGACCGAGGAGATCACGATCGGCACCGCTCACTCCGGCGGCTGGTATGACGTCGCGCTCACCACACCGAAGGATGCGACCTTCACCTACCAGCTCGCCGGGCGCCTCGAGTCCGGCACCCAATTGACGAGCGACCCGCAGCTCGGGCGCTCGTAGAACGCAGCCGCCCAAGGGCCGGGCGTCGAGATCCTCACATACCGGTCAGATCGGGCGCAGGACGGGCACACCGGCAGAGCTCTCCGGCGGCCGTCAGCCGTCAGTGCGCTCGAGCACGTCGAAGGACCACAGCTCGCTCGCCGTCCCGACCGGGCCGCGCTCACGATGCTGAGCGTGCCCGGCGGCGAAGTCGGAGCTCGCGACCCAGGCCTGGAAGTCGGCCTCCGAGCGCCAGCGCGTCACCACCAGGCAGACCTCGCGGTCGTCGTTCGGGCGCAGCAGCTCGAATCCCTCGAAGCCGGCCGCGCTTTCGACCCTCCCGGCCCGCGTCATGAACCGCTCCTGGAACTCGGCGAAGCGCTCGTGCGGCACGGTGATCGCGTTGATCTTGACGACGCTCACTGTCGGGATCCTACGATGAACTGGACGTATCGGCCGCGACGACGGCGACCCAGCTGATGCACTAGAACAGGTCCAGCTCGCGCACTCCCCACCACCTCCCAGGAGACCCGATGGACCTGACCGAAGAGCAAGCTCGCGTGAAGGCCGCCTATGAGGCGGTGCAGGATGTCTTTCCGATCGGCGGGTACGCGTACGTGCTGGCCTGCCGCCGGCAGCTTCCCGAAATCGACTCGCCGGAGACGCTGGCCGAGTACCGCGCGCTGGCCGACGAGGCCGAGGCGCTGGCCGCCATGGTCGCCGCCAGCCGCCGGGCCGCCTGACCGCGAGCGGGTCAGCTGACCGCGGTGACGCGCAGCCGGCGCACGCCTTTGGGCGTACTGACCTCGACCACCTGACCGACGCCGGAGCCGTTCAGGGCCGATCCGATGGGCGATTCGACCGACAGCGCACCCGCCGCGGGGTCGGCCTCATGGGAGGCGACAAGCCGAACGCTCTGAGACTGGCCGCCTTGCTCGTCCTCGAAGGTGACGGTGGCGCCGAACCGGGCCGTGCCGTCGGTCCCCGCGCCCGCCACAACGACCTCGGCGTGGAGCAGCGTCTCGCGCAAGCGCAGGATCCGGGTCTCGAGACGCGACTGGGCGTCCTTGGCCGCGTGGTACTCGGAGTTCTCCTTGAGATCGCCCCACTCGCGGGCGGTCTTGATCTGCTCAACCACCTTGGCGCGCTCTTCGGTCTCGAGACGGTGCAGTTCGGCGCGGAGCTCCTCCACGCCCTCGATCGTCATCAGTCTGCTCTCAGCCATCCAGGCTTCTCCTTCCTCGAGCTCGCGGTTCCTGAGCCGAGCCAACGCGCTCTGATCCAGGAAACTGCCGTTCAGCACCCGGTTCGTGAGGGTGAGCGATGGGATTCGAACCCACGACCGCCTGGACCACAACCAGGAGCTCTACCAACTGAGCTACGCCCACCGCGGGCTGCTGAATCTAGCATCGCGGCGGATCGGAATCGGGATCGATCGGGATGGCCGCGGCTCCTGTGCGAGCATGACGGTATGGATACCTCAACGATTGATCAGGCATACCAGCAGCTGCAAACGGACTTCCAGGACGTCGCCGGCTCGGTCCAGGCGCTGGCTCAGAAACTTCAAGCGGCCGCCCAGGCCGGAGACGCCAATGCCAAGGAGTGGCTGCTCGACCTCAAGCAGGTCGCACTCGATGTCAAGGACGAGCAGATCCAAGCCAACGCGCTGCTCCAGGCGATCCACAGCTACGTCGATAACACCCACCAGCAGCTCCAGCAGCAGGCTCAGCAGATGCCCCAGCAAATGCAAACCGGGATGTTCGGGGGCGGCCGCGGCGGCGGGCTCTTCGGGGGACTGCTCGGCGGCGGCTTCGGCCGCGCGATGGAGGTGGGCGCCGGCATCGGGCTCGGCGAGGACCTGATCAACAGCATCTTCTAGCCGCCGGCGTAGCCAGCTTCACACAACCTTTAGCCCGGCGGGCGCACCCTGCACGTTTCCTTCACAGGGCGAGGACCACAATCAAACAAGTCCGGTCGGTAGGCAGGCGGGCCCCCCGGGGCGCCAGCGCCTGAACGCCGGCATCGGCACTGCAGTCCGCGCTTGCCCGCGCGCCTACCCCGCGGAGCGTTCGACGCAGTGAGCTAGGAGTGAACATGCCCACGATTGAAAGTCCCCGCAGGGTCGAAACCCACGAGCCCCGTCACACCCATACAGCGCCCGCTGACTCGCCGACGCACTCGCTCAGGGTGCGCATGCGGGTCGCCGCCAAGCGCACCTTCCTCACCCGGCAGCTGGCCCAAGGCGCCGACCCGAGCTCGACCCCCGAACTCGCGCTACGCGCATACCAGCTCACCAGCGATCGCAACCGTCGGCGGCTCGCGCGCACCCTGCGCCGCGCGATCAGCGAAGCACGCGACCCCGCCGTCACCCGACGGATGGTCTCGATCATCAACCGCTACGCCATCTTCGAGGCCGGCGACGCGATCCAGCAGACGATCGCCCGCCTGGCCAGCCCCGACCCCGTTGAGGTCAAGGGAATGGCGATGCTCGAGCAGATCGTCACCGACGGCCTCACCAGCCCGCTCTACAACCGGGCCGAGCCGGGCACGCTGCGGCGCCAGCTGCTCGTCACCAAAGCTGAGCTCGATCCGACGCCGTCACCACACGATTTACCGATCGCCGCATAGGGCGCGCACGACCCTCCAGCGCCCCCCTCAGGCGGGATGGCCGGGACTACACGGGCTGTATGTCCCGGCCATCGCTTCCTGTCCCGGCGATTTAGCAGTTCGGTTACGTCGCGCGGCCCAGCTCCTACCGAACGCGTAACGGAAACTCAGATCAGGTGCCCGTGGGTATCTACGGCGCCAGGCTCCTCGACGATCTCGCGCAGCGCCCGGGCCAGGGCGTCGGGGTCGCTGGGCGTGTAGCACGGACCGCAGCGATCCCCGACCAGCACCTTGAGGCGGGCGACCGCGCGAGCATCGATCGGCTCGTGGGAGCGCAACCGCGATGCGACCGCTTCGATCAAAGGCGCGGCCAACGCTATCTGCTCGGGGCAGGGCGGGGAGGTCGCGATCGGCGCCGCTCGTCTCGGCTTCCGCGCCCGGTTGAGCAGCTCGTCGAGCGATTGCGCGACCGCGCACCGCACGCGCGGAGCAACCAACTGCCCGGCGCGCGCCGCGTGGGCCTCGGAGAGCGAGGCGCCCAACCCGGCGGCGAGCTCGCGGTCGAGCCACGGAGCGAGCAGGCGGGCGATTACGCGATCCTCAAATGCCACGATCCAATCATCGGCACGGGAATGTGCAGCACGCGTGCAGAAACGTCGTTGCGCCGTACAGGTTTCGTGAAGATCGCCGCGCGCCGCAGCTATCTTGCCGTTCAGGGCTCCAGTGCAGTTGACGCTCCGACAGCTCGCCCGCGCGGACCTGCCGCAGCTCTCGAGTTGGCTCGAGGCACCGCATGTGAAGCGGTGGTGGCGCGAGCCGGCCGACGCATCGTCGGTCGAAGACGCCTACGGCCCGGCGATCGATGGCGCCGATCCGACCGAGCTGCTGATCGCCGAGCTCGACGGCCGGGCGATCGGCATGCTCCAGCGCTACCGCCTAGCCGACAATCCGCACTACGAACGGGCGCTCGAGCCGTCCGGCGTGCCACGGCCCGCCGCGGGCCTCGATTACCTGATCGGCGAGCGCGCCCTGACCGGGCGCGGCCTGGGTCCGTTGATGATCGCCCGGGCCTCGGCCGACACGTGGACGGCATACCCGGAGATCGCCGCGATCGTCGTCGCCGTTCAGATCGGCAACCGGCCCTCGTGGCGCGCGCTGGAGACGGCCGGCTACCGGCGCGCCTGGTCCGGCTTCGTCGACTCGGGCGATCCCAGCGATGACGGCCCGAGCCACTTATACGTGCTCAACCGTCCAACCGTCTCCGTCGCGAGTGGTAGAACGGAACGATGAGAAGGCGTGTAGCCGTCGTGCTGTACGTGCTCGCGCTGGTCGTCGTCGTGGCGGGCGTGGACATACTGTTCTTCAGGCACCACTTCTCGGAGCGGCTAATCGCAAACGTGGGAATCGTCCTGGCATTCGTGGCGTTCTACTTGTTGTTCCTGAATCGTCGATGGACCCGGCCCGGGCAATCCGGCTGAGTCGCACCGCGCCAGCTCATCGAGGGGCCCGCATCCCGACGGCTCTCGAAGGTCCCAACCGATCATCGAAGAACGAGAGCACGTCCCGGCGCGACTCGAAGGAGACAGGTCGGCGCGCGCGTGGCAGGCTGCGTGCTCCGGCGGTTGTCGCGCTGCACGGCTGCCTTGGCCTGCTCGCCGCCGGCTGTGGCGGGGGCTCGACCACGACGAGCGCGCCCAGCGGCCGAGGCTCGGTCTCGCTCACTCAACAGCAGGAGGTTTCGCTCGATGTCGCCTACGCGGGCTGCCTGAACAAGCACGGGATCGAGGTCAACGCGTTGAAAACGGGCGGCTTGATCTGGGCCGCGGGTCCGGGGGTGCCTGGCCGCGACTCGCCGCGGGACGTCGCCGCCGAGCGCGACTGCAAGTCGGTGCTGCCGAAAGGCGGGCTGCCTCGTGTCCCGACCCCAACCCAGACCGAGCAGAGCTTGCTGCTGATGCTGCGCTGGGCCAAGTGCATCCGCGCGCACGGCGTCCCGAACTTCCCTGATCCGACCTCTCGGGGCCTGAGGATCAGCCCCTCAAGTGGGATCGACCTCAACTCGCCGGCGTTCTTGGGTGCAGAGAAGAGCTGTCAACGTGACAGTCTGACGATCGGCGGAGGGTACTGACGCGGAGAACAAACCCGCACCGGGCTTGCTCCTCAGCCGCCGCTGCCTACTCTGCCCTGAGGCGGATCTCGTCGGCGCCGGGGCCGGTCCGTAGCACCCATTCGCCCGTCTCGGGGTAGCAGATCGCGGTCGGGTACCCGGTCGTCCACAGCACCAGGACGCGGGCAGTTTGAGTGCTGTTGTTGAACGGTCGACGTCCCCCGGCTGGACCTTCCGGTAGACAGACGATGTCACCGCAGGACAGCGACCGGTCGCCCTCCGCGTGCTGCACCGCCGGTGTGCCGGCAAGCACGAAGAGCCACGCTTCTCGGCCGTACTCGTAGCGGTAGGGCCCGAAGTCCGCTCCGGGATCGAGTTCGAGGACCGCCCCGCCAAGGCGCTGTCCGCCGACCGTGTCGCCCAGCGCAGCCCACCGCGAGCCCTCGCCGGATTCAAAGCTCAGATCGCGAACGTTGACCACCAGCGGGCCGGGTACAGCCTCGGGCTCGCGTGTCACCAACGCCGGCGTGACAGGACCGTTCCCTTCGCCGTACCAGTAGTCGACCGAGCCGGCGCGTACCAGTCGCAGCGCATTCAAGCCGTCGGCTTCGATGCCCGGGAAGACGGAGACCTTGTCGGAGTCCGGGTAGACCGACACGAATGGGCCCGACGACCGCTCGCCGGAGAAGAGAACGAATCTGCCCGGACCCTCGAGCGCGTGCGCACCGCGATGGCCGGCCGGGAAGCACGCGACGTCCCCCGCCTCCAGCGCGCGCCGTTCGCCGGCGTCGCGCAGTACCGGCGCGCCATCCAGAACATACAGCCATTCCTCGTCCGGATAGTGGTAGTGGTACGGCCAGATCGGGACGCCCTCGCGAGCCTCATATAACCCGGCACCGATCCGCGCCGCCCCAAGCGTCACCCCCAGCGGAGCGGCGCGAAACCAGAAACCGTCGCGCCCGGGTCCCTCCTCGAGCTCGCGGTCGAACACGTTCACCACCCGCACGGTCGCAGTACCTTCGCACGCTCCGCGCTTCGGGACAATCGCAGCGGCGCCATCGCTCACACGAGGAAGGCCAAGCGCGCCGATGTCGACTTCGCGTGGTCTGCCGCTGCACTCGTCTCGATACGGTGGGCGCGTGATGCCTGAGCAGCAATCCAGGGGTCCGTTTTTGAGGCGCGTGGTTGCTCACGTCGAGCTCGTGAGCGACGCGGACAAGCGCGCAAAGGTCGAGCGGTTCCGTCAGGGCCGGCGGTCTCGGCGCCCCGAAGAGCAAGCGCGGATCGAGCGCCACATACTCGATCCCGCCAGCTACCAAATGAATGTGACGCTCGCCGCGGACCTGGATGACGGCCGCCGGATCACGGCCGGCGGCTTTGGGTTCGGAGGACCGCGTTACGGCGTGGGCGCAATTTGGCACCGGTATCGCGGCCCGCAGCTCAGCGACGATCCTGAGGAGAACGACCGGCTCCTCAACGAGACATATCGTGTCGGGCTGCCGGATATCGAGGACGCGATCAATCAGATGCTCGGCCGCGACCCCGATCAGCACCGCCCGCCGCGGCTCTCCTGGGGCCACCTGCAGGACGCGCTGGACAAGGTTGGCATCAAGGTGACGGAGGACGACTTGATTGCTCTCCCTCTCGAAATCGAACTCTCCGAGCCAGTGCAGGCCGAGATCGCACCGGACTAGTCGACTCGTCCCGTTCTGTCCGAGGATGCAGCCTGGTGGCGATACAGCTCCCGCCGCAAGAACCGCACGCTCCCGCTTTGATCGGAGACGAAGGACTCATGCAACCGGTAGGTTGCGTTTCCGCGGAAACGTGTTTCAGTGCAGCTTGTCGACCAGGGCGACGGAGCTCCAGCGACGGGGAGTGCGCTCATGGGAGAATGCGGTCATGGGGTTCATGGCTCGCCTCGGCGATCCGAGCAGCTGGGGCCATCGGCGCGTGCTGACCGGCGAGCTGCGTTCGAGGATGTCCTCGAGAGCGATGGAGCGGCTTCCGAGCGGGCGCACCGCCTACGCACCGTTGCCTGAACCGACGCAGCGCGGCGGTCGGCGTCTGCCGCGCCGCTGGCCGCGATAGTTGCCCGCCCGCCACCGAACGGGTGACGAGCCGTCGCACGCAGACCGAGTAGTTCAGTTTTCTAGGATCTTCCCGCCACGCCCCCGGCAGGACTCGAACCTGCGACCCGCGGCTTAGAAGGCCGCCGCTCTATCCAGCTGAGCTACGGGGGCGGTCGGTTTAACAGTACGTCCGGAGCGCCCGCGCCGCGATGAACTCGCCGGCGGTGGGTCCGAGACGGCGCACGGGCGACTCCCGAAGGACGGTCCGGGGGCTTGAGCGCGTGGGGTCGCCAGGCCGGCGCGATCCGGCGTAGGTCGGGGCGCCCGGATTCGAACCGGGGACCTCAAGCACCCAAAGCTTGCGCGCTAACCAGGCTGCGCTACGCCCCGAGGAATGAGGGCTGAGTGTAGTGGCCGGCCGCCTCGGGCCGGCGAACGTCCCACGTCCCCGTCAAGTAGCCTCAGGCCCCGGCATGGCCGATGTCGAACCGCTGCGGGCGCTGCATTACGACCTCGAACGGACTGGGGGTCTCCAGGACGTCGTGGCCCCACCGTACGACGTGATCGATGCCGACGAGCGCGCCGACCTCGAGGCGAGATCGCCCTACAACGTCGTGCGGGTCGATCTGCCGGTCGGAGGTGACCCGTACGAGGCGGCGGCCACGCAGTTCGCGGCATGGCGGAGCGAGGGCGTGATCGTGCGCGACGAGCAGCCCGCGCTGTGGGCGCTCGAACAGACCTACACCGGCCCGGACGGCCAGGTGCGCAAGCGGCGTGGCTTCCTCGCGCGCGTGCGCGTGGAGGACTACGGCCCCGGCCGGATCCGACCCCACGAGCGCACGCACCCCGGGCCCAAGGAGGACCGCCTGCGCCTAACCCGCGCCACCAAGGCGAACCTCTCCCCGATCTTCTCGCTGTTCGATGATCCGGCAAACACGGTGGCCAAGACGCTGGAGCACGCCACCGCCGTCGGGGAGCCGTGGGGCCGGGCCATCGACGAGGATGGCACCGTCAACCGCGTGTGGCGGATGGCGGACCCGAACGCGATCACGACCATTACGGACGCGTTGAAGCCCACCGAGCTGCTGATCGCCGACGGCCACCACCGCTACGAGACCGCCCGCGTGTACGCCGATGAGGTCGGTGGCGAGGGTCCCCACCGGTACGTCCTGATGTGTCTGGTGTCGCTCGAGGACCCCGGGCTGACCGTGTTTCCGACCCACCGGCTGCTCCGCGACCTGCGCCCCGAGCAACAGGAGGCGCTGGCAGAAACCATCCGGCGCGACTTCGACATCCGCCGGCTCGACAGCACCACCGAGCTCGCTCCTCTCTACGGGCAGCCGGTCTCGCTGGGCTACATCGACGCACGCTCTCGACAGCCGTTCATGCTCACGCTCAAGGATCAGGCGATCGCGGACGCGGTGCTGGCCGACCACGCCGCGCCGTACCGTCATCTCGACACGGCAGTGCTCGAGGCGCTGATCCTCAAGGGCGCCCTCGGGATGACCGACGAGGACATCGACCACCTCACTGGGCTCGGCTACGCGCGGAACTTCGACGAGGCGCTCGACCTGGTGATGACCGGCCATTACGACGTCGCGTTCTTCGTGGCGGCGACGCCCATCGAGCAGGTCCGGGCGGTCGCCGGCGCCGGCGAGAGCATGCCCCCGAAGTCGACCTACTTTTTCCCGAAGGTTCCCACCGGCCTGGTTTTCAATCCGCTGGACTAAACAATCGGCGCGTCCGACGATCGCGCCTAGTCGACTACGTTGACACCAGCGGCGCGCAGCTCCTGCACCGCGCGCTCGGCGTCACCTGGCTCCAGCTCAACGGCGCGCGTTGCGTCACGATGGACGGTCACGTCAAACCCGGCTCTCTTCGCGTCGAGCGCGGTTGCCCGAACGCAGTAGTCGAGCGCCAGCCCGGCCACGTCGACCGTGTCAACGCCCCGCGAGCGGAGCACCGACTCGAGCCCCGTGCCCTCGAACCCGGAGTAGCCCTCCGTGTCGCGCGCCTGGCCCTTGTCGACCACCAAATCGACCAGGCGACGATCGATTCCCGCGCGCAGTTCGGCCCCCGGAGTGCCGGCAACGCAGTGCACGGGCCAGGGACCGCCTTGCGCGGCGAACGAGGCGTGGTCCGGCGGATGCCAGTCACGCGTGGCCACCACGAACGACGCCTCGGACGCGAGCTGATTGACGCGGTCGACGACCGCATCACCGTCGGGCACGGCCAGCGCGCCGCCGGGACAGAAGTCGTTCTGCACGTCGACCACGATCAGTGCACGCACGTACCGCGAATATAGTCACGCGATGGCGTCGCGGAACGATCATCTGGCCGACGATCTCCGGCGGGTGCTGCTATCCGTGCCCGACGCGCTGACGCTCGAAGTGCGCGGCGCGACCAACGCCGCCGTCCTGGTCCCGCTGTACCTCGACGCGGGGCAGCTGCACGGCGTTTTCACCAAGCGGCAGGACGACCTGCGGCGGCATCCGGGGGAAATCTCGTTCCCGGGCGGCCGCTACGAAGAAGGCGAGCTGGACCTGAGCGCGACCGCCTTGCGCGAGGCGCACGAGGAGATCGGCTTGCCCGCCGACGCGGTCGAGATCGTCGGCGCGCTCCAGCCCACCCCGACCATCGCCACGGGCTATGCCGTGTACCCGTTCGTGGGCCTGATCGATGCCGGCCGAACGTGGACGCCGAGCCCCCGCGAGGTGGCCGAGGTGCTCGAGCTGCCACTCGATGCGCTGCGCTCCGGTTACGCTCGCCGGCGGCTGATTCGCCGCGGCCTGCCCATTCGTACCGACACCTACGTGGTCGGCGATTACCTGATCTGGGGGGCGACGGCCCGGATCCTGGCTGACCTGCTCGACCGGATCGGGCCGCTGCTCGCCTCCAGAAACTCCTCTCGGACGGGGCTCAGCCCTTCTCGATCGGGACGTTGACCAGGTTCCCCCACTCGGTCCACGATCCGTCGTAGTTCTTGACGTCTGGCTGGCCCAGCAGCTCGTGGAGCACGAACCACGTGTGCGCCGAGCGCTCGCCGATCCGGCAGTAGGAAATGATCGGCTCGCCCGACAGCACGCCCTTGCCGCCGTACAGGTCGCGGAGGTCATCGGCCGACTTGAACGTCCCGTCCTCCTTGACCGCCTGGGCCCACGGGATCGACTTGGCGCCCGGGATGTGGCCGGCACGCTGGGCCCCCTCGCTCTCGTAACCGGGCATCGCGATCAGCTCGCCCGAGTACTCCTGGGGTGAGCGAACGTCAACGAGCTGGTGCGCGTCGTGCAGCGACGCCATCACCTCGTCGCGTTTGGCGCGGATCGTGTCGTCTCCGATCTTTGCGCTGAAGCTGGCCGCGGCGTAACTCGGCACGTCGGTCGTCGTTGGCCGGCCCTCGGCGATCCACCGCTCCCGCGGCCCGTTCAAGAGCTTGACGTTGTCGTGCCCGTAGTACTTCAGATACCAGTAGGTGTAGGCGGCGAACCAGTTGTTGCGGTCGCCGTACAGGATGACCAGATGATCGTTCGACACGCCGTGACCGCCGAATAGCGCGCCGAAGTCGTCGGGGCCGAGGAAGTCGCGCTTGACCTGGTCCTGAAGATCCAGTCGCCAGTCAAACCCGATCGCGCCCGGAATATGGGCCTCCTTGTACAGAGCCGGGTTCTCGTCGACCTCGACGATCCTGATCGAGTCGTCGTTGAGGTGTTGCTCGAGCCACTCCGGCTCGACCAGCACGTCGTTCGCGTAGTCCGCCATCTGTTCCTCCGAATTCCGATCGCCTTTTATATATTTTTGTTTTCAGTTTATCGCGGGCCGCCGGACTCCCCATCGAGCGCGAGCTCGACGGCGGCGACGGCGGCGGCCGTCCACGCTTCGGGATCGGCGGGATCGGCATCGAGCAGTACGTACGGGATGCGGGAGTCCTGGCAGTGGGCTCGCACGCGTGCCGCCCCCGCCTCCAGAACCTCCGAACCGACCGAGCCCGCCGTCTCGTACACGACGCCGCGCACCGTCGTGTCGACCATCCGGGTCAGAAGCATCTCCAGGCGAGAACCGTGCAGCACCGCGAGCTGCGCCGGCGTCCCCTTTGCTGAGCCAAGCAGCACGCATGCGACGGCCACGTGGTCGAGCGCCCGGGCCAGCGTTCCCACCACGTTCGGATCTCCGACGAGCGCCTCGGCACCGACCCCCTCGATCTCAACGGCCCGAGCCGAGTCGCGCGTCGTGCCCCGTACAGCGTGGCCGCGCCCGATCAGCTCAACGGCCAGCGACCTCCCCCGGCAGCCGCATCCGATGATCAGACAGCGGGCCAAAACGGTCCGCGTCGACCCCGGTTACTGCTCACGCCGGCCCCGCCTCGACAGCTCCCCGAGCACCCGCGCCTCGATCTGCTCGGCCGTCACCTCCGCCTCTCCCCTGGCGCGTTTGCGCTCGTTGTGGGCGCGCAGCATCTGGTCGAGATCCTCCGCCTCGAGTTCCTCGCGGCGCTCCGCGAGCTCCCGCGCGGATTTGAGTCCGACCTGCTCGAGCCCCGACCCGGGGTAGTAGCTCCCCAGGAGCCACAGCACGATCACCACGACTCCCAGGCCACCTACCACCACGAGGGTAAAAGGATCCACCGGTCGCGAGTCTAGTGGCCTCGGACGACTCCACAAGTGGCCACCGCAACTTTCCGGTGGGGTAGCGTGTTTTCAAGGCCGTCTCACCGCCACCGCAGGCCGAGAGCCGGGAGTCCAGCGGCGGCGCCACATACAACACGCTGGGAAAGGAGCGCTATGCGCCTTCGCCTTGCCGTGCTCGCGTCAGTGGTGACCACGCTCTTGGCTGTCGCCGTACCGAGCGTTGTCATTGCTGCGCCGCGACACAATCAGGGTCTTACCATTAACGCCATCCCCAATCCGCTACCCACTGCGGGGGATGGCGTGTTCATCTACGGTCGCCTGAACGTCGCCCCCGTGGGTGGCCAGACGATCGTGCTGTACCACCACCTCGCCGGGTCCGGCCTCGGTTATACCCGTGTGGGTGTAACCAAGACGTTCCCGGGCGGCTACTACTACTTCACTCGGGCCGAGGACGTGGTGTGGACCAACCGTAGCTGGTTCGTACGCGAGGCGGGGGTCCACCAGATTCACAGCCGGACCGTGCACGAGCGCGTCTCAGCGGACGTCAGTATGGCCGCCAGCACGAGTTCCGCAGTTACTGGACAGCCGGTCACGTTCACGGGATCGGTCACCCCGAATCACGCGTTCGAGCGGGTCATCCTCCAAGAGGAGAACAACGCCGGCAACTGGCACGACCTCAAGGCCGGCCGCCTCGACGGCGGATCGAACTATGCGATCACGTACCGCTGGAGTTTGGCCGGCGACCACACCGTCCGTGTCCTGTTCCCGGGCGATGTCCGCAACATCGCCGGGAGCGCGAACCCGGTCACGGTCGCGGTCCAGCAGAAGCAAGTGCCGGGCTTCACGATCAACAGCTCCGATCAGCTGATCTCCTACGGCCAGTCCGTCACCATCTCAGGTGTGCTCGCCAATGCGCCGGTGAACACGCCGGTCACTCTGTGGGCGCGGAACGCGTACCAGAATCAGTCCACTCCGGTTGCCGATACGACCACAGGCTCCGGTGGCAGTTACACGTTTGCGCCCCAGACGCCGAGCTACAACACCGTCTATGAGGTCCGGACGACATTGGCTCCGCACCGTCACAGCGCGGCGTTGTTCGAGGGTGTCGAAGACGTCCTGAGCATGACCCCGAGCTCAACCACCTCACAGATCGGCGGACAGGTTACGTTCACTGGAACCGTGCTTCCCGATAAGGCGGGTCACGTGATCTACCTGCAACGCCTCGGAGCCGATGGCAACTGGCACAACGAGGAGATCCGGTACGTCACGAACGCGTCAACGTTCAGGTTCGGCTGGACATTTGGGAAAGCGGGCTCGTACGAGTTCCGCGCCCGCATCACCGATGGTGGCGGCAACGTCGGTGGCGCCTCGGCGCCGGTGACCATCCAGGTCGCGCCGACGACGGTCAGCCCCACGATGCTGCCTCCAGCCTCCTAGGCCAGGGGTACGTCGGACCTGCCGGCCCCCGTCGCCGCGACGCGACGGGGGCTGGTAGCGTCCCCGCGCATGGACTTCGAGCTCACCGACGAGCAGCGCCTCGTCCGCGAGACGGCACGCGACTTCACCGACAATGAGATCGTCGAGCGCGCGCGGGAGAACGATCGCAACGAATACTTCGACCTCGAGCTGGTGGCCAAGATCGCGGCCCAGGGTTATCTCGGCGCGATCGTCCCGCACGAATACGGGGGCGCTGGACTCGACTACCTCACCTACGGGCTGATCGTCGAGCAGATCGGCCGGGGCGACTCCGCGATGCGGACGGTGGTATCGGTGCAGACCTCGCTCGTATGCTCCGCGCTCTTGCGGTGGGGCACCGAGGAGCAGAAGCAGCGCTACCTGCCCAAGCTCTGCTCGGGCGAATGGCTTGGTTGCTTTGCGCTGACCGAGCCGGACACCGGCTCGGACGCGGCCAACCAGCGCACCCGGGCCAAGCGGACCGACAGCGGTTGGGTGATCAACGGCTCCAAGATGTTCATCTCGATGGGCAACTACGCCAAGCTCGCGCTCGTGTTCGCCCAGACCGACCCCGAGCAGGCCCATCGCGGCCTGGCCTGCTTCCTGGTCGAGACCGATCAGGCCGGCTTCCAGCCGCAGGAGGTCCACCACAAGCTGGGTCTGCGCGGGTCCGACACCGCCGCGATCTCCCTCGAAGATGTCGAGGCGCCCGACGACGCGATGCTGGGTGAGGTCGGCGACGGCTTCAAGGTCGCCATGAGCTCGCTCGACTCGGGCCGCTACAGCGTCGCATCGGGATGCGTGGGGATCTGCCAGGGATGCCTGGACGCTTCGATTCGCTACTCCAAGGAGCGCGAGCAGTTCGGCCGCCCGATCGCGGGCTTTCAACTGGTCCAGGAGATGCTCGCCGACATGGCGCTCGAGACCGACGCCGCCCGGATGCTCGTGTGGCGGGCCGGGTACCTGAAGGACAGCGGTAAGCCGAACACGACCGAGACTTCGATCGCGAAGCTGTTCGCCACCGAGGCTGCCGTCCGCTGCGCGAACGCCGCGATCCAGGTTCACGGCGGGTCCGGCTACGTCGATGACTACCCCGTCGAGCGCTATCTGCGCGACGCCCGTGTTACGACGCTCTACGAAGGCACTTCGCAGATCCAGAAGCTGATCATCGGGCGCGCGCTGACCGGCGTCAACGCGCTCGTCCCGGCATAGATTGGGACACCCGCCCACCCCCCCGCTCAGCCCCGCCCCCCCAAAGACGATCGCGGTCGCGGGCGCGGGCACGATGGGCGCCGGGATCGCGCAGCTCGCGTGCCTGTCCGGCGCACGCACGCTGCTGCACGACCCGGTGGCGGAGGCACTCGAGCGGGGACTCGAGCGGATCCGCGCGCAGCTCGGCCGG
Source organism: Solirubrobacteraceae bacterium (assembly GCA_035502815.1). Classification (GTDB taxonomy): domain Bacteria; phylum Actinomycetota; class Thermoleophilia; order Solirubrobacterales; family Solirubrobacteraceae; genus Palsa-465. The sequence goes on along the minus strand of DATJUA010000118.1, from coordinate 12,384 downwards.
GGCGTCGAGCGCGGCCGTCTGAGCGACGCGGAGGCGCGGGCCGCGCGCGACCGGCTCGAGGCGGCTCCGTCACTCGAGGATCTCGCCGAGGCCGAGTTGGTAATCGAGGCGGCGCCCGAACGCCTGGAGCTGAAGCACGAGCTGTTCGCACGGCTGTCCGACGGCATCGTCAGCGACGAGTGCGTGCTCGCCAGCAACACCTCATCGCTGCTGGTGACCGCGATCGCCGCCGCAGCCAAGCGGCCCGAGCGCGTCGTGGGGATGCACTTCTTCAATCCGCCGCCGGTGATGGCATTACTCGAGGTGGTCGCCGGTGAGCAGTCCTCGGACGCCGCCCTGGCCCTCGCCCGCGCCGCCGGGGAGGCGATGGGCAAGCACGTGATCATCGCCGTGGACGGCCCCGGCTTTCTCGTGAACCGCTGCAACCGGCCGTTCGCCCTCGAGGCGCTCAAGCTGCTCCAAGAGCGGATCGCGCCACTCGAGGAGATCGATCGGATCTGCCGGCTCGAGGGGGGATTTCGGATGGGCCCGTTCGAGCTGATGGACCTCGTCGGGGTCGACGTCGGTCTGGACGTCTCGCGCTCGTTCTACGAGCAGAGCTTCGGCGAGCCGCGCTGGCGCCCCTCGCCGATCGCCGTGCGCACCGTCGCCGCGGGCCGGCGCGGACGCAAGTCCGGTAGGGGCTACTACGACTATTCAGATGATTCAGGCCCACCCCCCCACCATCGCCCGCCGGATCCCGACCCGCCGCGAGCCGGCGGCGGCGACGGACTGATCGTGATCGCCGGCCACTCGCCACTCGCCCGATCGCTGGCCGACGCCGCCTCCGCCGCCGGTTGGGACGTGGCCGACCCCGAGGAGGCCTTGGAGCGTGAGCCGCCGTTCCTGATTCTCGATCTGACCCACGGTGACGAGCCGCACGTCCCCCTCCAGGGCGGGCCACAGGCGATCCTGTGTGCGGCGGGTTCTCTGCTCGCACTGGATCCGGGGGGCGGCGCGGCGGGCTTCCATGTGCTCCCACCGCTCGAGCAGGCGACCCTCGTGGAACTGACCCGCGGGCCGGACAGCGCGGTCTCGGCGCAGTCCGCAGCCGAGAGGTTCTTCGCGACGCTCGGCAAGCACACGGCGTGGGTCGGCGACGCACCGGGTCTGGTGCTGGGCAGGATCGTCTGTCAGGTCGTCAACGAGGCCGCGTTTGCGGTCGCCGAGGGGGTCGGCGACGCCGGCGCCGTCGACGCCGGTATGGTGCACGGTCTCAACTACCCGCGTGGGATCCTGTCCTGGGCGGATGAAATCGGCCTCGACCACGTGTTAGCCGTGATCGATGGCCTGTACGAAGAGCGGCGCGAGGAGCGCTATCGCGCAGCGCCGTTGTTGCGCTCGCTGGTGTTGTCCGGACGACTCGGACGGCAGACCGGCGAGGGCTTCTTCAGTCACGAGGACTAGGACGCCTCGACCGGCGTCGTCGGCCGACCCGACCGGGCGCCGACCAACTGAATCTTTCGTCCGGCCTGATCGGGATTGGCCGCTATTTGCGCGATAACTCTTGGATCGAACACTTTCGCATCACTTCACCTGGCAAATTGGCCATTTAATCTGCGGCCGTGTGAGCCCGATAGCGATGCTGCCGATTCTCCCGTCATGCCGATGGCTCGCAGGGGTTACCACTCGACAAAGAGCGGTCGGCGTCCCCTCCTCCCCCGTCTCGTGCTCAGCCTCCTGACGGCCATCGGTAGCACGCTGCTTGCCGCCGTCCCGGTCGCGGCCGCGACCCCGGCCCACTCCAAGCACCACCACAAGCACCATAAGGCGCGCGGGGCTCACCGGGCCCGCGCCGCGTCCGGCTGCTCCGGCGCGAACGACAACGTTGGAACCGCTTCAGCCCAGGTTCTGCGCGACGCGGTCGTCTGCCTGATCAACCAGGAGCGGGCGGACCACCATCTTCCCGCGTTGAGCGCCTCACCGCTGCTGAACCGCTCGGCCCAGGGCTGGACGAACGTGATGGTCTCGAGCGACGAGTTCACGCACGGCGCCAACTTCGCGTCCCGGATCAGCGCCGTCGGGTATGACTGGCGCATGGCCGGCGAGAACATCGCCACCGGCTACGCCACCCCACGCGGCGTCGTGCGCGCCTGGATGGCGAGCACCGGCCACTGCGAGAACATCCTCAACCCCACCTACCGGAACGTCGGCACCGGCGTCAGCCCGCGCGCGGTCAGGGGATTCGCGACCGGCTCCGGGACCTGGACCCAGGACTTCGCGCTCGGCATGAGCTCCTCGCCGCCGTCGAACAACTTCGGCCCGGCCGACGGCTGCCCTTACTAGACGCCAGACGTGGTCGGCGCGGCGCCTAACGGCGCGCCTCGGTAACGCGCTAAGCCTCGACGGCGGCGCTGGCCGCGTCCTCGAGCGGGAACGGCGTGTCGCGCAGGTACCACTCGGCGTCGAGCGCGGCCTGACAGCCGGAACCCGCCGCGGTCACGGCCTGGCGATACGTGTGGTCGACGAGGTCGCCGGCGGCGAACACGCCCGGGACGCCGGTCAGCGTCGACTTCCCCTGCGTCACGACGTAGCCCTCGGAGTCGGTCTCGACCTGACCCTCCACGAGCTGTGACTGGGGCTCGTGCCCGACCGCGATGAAAGCGCCGGTGACCGGGATCTCGCGGATCGAGCCGTCGACGGTGTTGCGCAGCCGCGCCACCGACAGCGACCCGTCCGTGCCCGTGAACTCCTCCACAACGTACGGCGTGAGGAATTCGATATTCGGGATCGCGCGGGCGCGCTCGAGCATGATCTTCGAGGCCCGGAAGTCGTCGCGCCGGTGGACGATCACCACCTTGGCGGCGAACTTGGACAGGAACATCGCCTCCTCCATGGCGGAGTCTCCGCCGCCCACGATCAGCGTCGGCGCCTCACGGAAGAAGGCGGCGTCGCAGGTCGCGCAGTAGCTGACGCCGCGACCGGACAGCTCCGCCTCACCCGGAACGTCGAGCTTGCGGTGCTGCGCGCCCATCGCCAGAATCAGCGCGCGTGTGCGGTACACGTCGTCGCCGACCCACACCTTGTGCAGGCCGCCGTCGCGCGAGATCTCGATCCGCGTCGCGTCATCGGTCTCCAGACGCGCGCCGAAGCGCTCGGCCTGGTCGCGGAAGTGCTGCATCAGCGGGGGACCCATGATCCCCTCGGGAAAGCCCGGGTAGTTCTCGACGTCGGTGGTCTGCTGGAGCAACCCACCCCACGCGAATCCCTCAATCACCAGCGGCTCGAGGTTGGCGCGCGCGGTGTAAAGAGCGGCCGTGTAGCCAGCCGGTCCGCTGCCGACGATGACTACGTTCTCAACTCTCTGATCTGGGCTCTGAGTGCTCACTTCATAAAGTATAGTCGTCTGATCACGATGTGCTACCCGCCCCCCGGGTCGCGGGGTGGAGTCGCCGCGGCGGCTGCTCGCTCCAGCGGTGGACCGTGCGGCGGAGCTGAAGGTAGGCGACCGCCCCGGGCAGCGTCGGCAGCCAGAAGGCGAACGCGCGGTAGGCCAGGACCGCCACCACGGCGAGCTCGACGTTGACGCCGAACGCGGTGAACGCACCGATCATGCCGCCGTCGACGCCGCCGATTCCTCCCGGCAGCGGGAGCGTGTTGCCGAGCATGCCGACGAAGTACGACATCACGATCACGCCCTTGGGGGGAGCGGCGCCGAAGGCGTGAAAGCACGCCCACAGCACGGCGATGTCGAAGCCCCACCAGGCGACCGCGCCCAGCACGTAGGCGTTGCGCCCGCGCACCAGCTCGATCGCGCCCCGGACGCCGGTGGCCGCCGTCGCCGACGCGGCTGATAGGCGCGAGGCCAGGCGGGCCAGGCGTCGCCGGCCGACGGTCAGCGGCGCCATCGCCCGGCCGACGTCCACGCTGAGCGTCGAGATGGCGAGAAAGACCGAGATCACCGCGGCTCCGAAGATCGCCGGCACGACCGTGATCGCGAACGGCGCCGGTCCCGGGATCAGACCGATGTAGAGGCCGAACCCGACGAGCACCAGGGCCACCATGTAGACGGCGTAGAGGAGGACCAGGAAGGCGATCATGCGTGAGGCGACCGTCCTTCGCCCCATCCCGGAGCGGCGCAGGGCCCAGGCCGTCAGCGCGATCCCGCCGGCGCCGGCCGCCGCGAACAGACGCGTGGCGGCCAGGCTGGCCATGGTGATCTGATAGCTCGCGGGCCAGTCGATACGGTCGTGGCCCCGGACGAACACACCGCGGAACAGCGCGATGTAGCCGAGGAACGAGCACACCTCCAGCACGGCGCCCAGGGCGAGCCACCACGCGTTGCCGTGCTGGATGCGGTTCCACGTGTCGTTGAGGCCGAGCAGCTTGGGCAGGACGAAGTACAGGAATGCGAGTGCCGAGACGACGAATACGAGCGCGGCCAGCAGCCTCCCCTTGGTCAAGCGGATGCGAGGAAGCTCGTCGCCTCCGTCTCGCCGACCGGACGAGGAGCCCGGCATTTACGAAGCCGCGCGCGCTTCGAGGGCCTGTAGCGCAGCCGAGACGCGCCGGTATGCCGGCGCCAGGCGCGGCACGACGGTTCGAACGGTCTCGGCCAGTGCGGCACCGGCGATCAGGTCCACCGCGTAGTGCTCGCCGAGGTACACCAGCGCGAGCCCCAGCGTCCCCGCGTACGCCCAGCCCACGGCCCCGGCCACCGGCCCGACCTCGGTCAGCAGATGCGCGCCCATGAGCGATGTGGCGAAATGCAGGGACGGCATGGCAGCAAGCGGATTTCCTCCGAGAACATCGTAAAGGGGGCCCCAGAGGTCACCCCAGAACTGCGGGCCGTACTCGATCATCATCCGCCTCACGCGCAGCGGCCGACCGTCGTCGAGGCACCCTCGCGCGGCGGCCCACCACGGCGGCGCGGTCGGGATGGCCCAGTAGAACACGGCGCCCAGGTCGAACAGGGCGTACATCCGCACGGCCGCACTGGGGAACCGGTCCGGAGCGCGCCACAGCACGTACGCGAGGCTCCCGTGCGGGACGGCGAACCAGATCCAGTGCGAGTAGACGAGAACGCGCTCAAAACGGTTGACCTTGCCGGGCGCGGAGAACGCCCGCTGGAGTCGGAGCGTCGGCGGGACCCCGAGCCCGAGCACCCGGTCGATCGCGATCGGGTAGCCGACGTGCACCCGCCTCTCGAGCTGCTCGGGGTTGTCGTTGGGCATCTCGTACGCGGTTAGGTACGCCCACATGTTGAGCACGCCCAGCGCGACGTCCCGCTGCCGGGAGCGCGGCACCGCGACGCACAGCGCCACCGGGGCCAGGGCGGCTCCCGCGAGCACGGCCGGCCGGGGGAGCTTGACCCTCCGTCGCAGGACGGGCAGAGCGATGCCGGCCGCGACGAGCACACAAGCCGTCGCTCGGATGCCCCTCGGTGCGCGCAAGGGCGGAGAGGTTAATACGGCCTGGCGCCGTCCGGGCGCCAGGGCGGGTAATACTGCCTGGCTCCGTCCAGGCGCCAGGGTCGGAATACTGCCCGGCTCCATCCAGGCGCCAGGGTCGGAATAGCTGCCCGTGGCCCTCGCGGCCGGGCGGTCAAGACGAGGGCGGCCTGGCTAGAATCCCGCGCCTTGCGATCCGCCGCTTCCGACGACCCTAAGGCGCCGCCGCAAGGCGCCGCCGACAAATCGGAACCTCGCCGCCGCACCCTCCGGGTCGTGAGCGCCGTACTCGCGACCTCGGCCGTCTCGCTCGTGCTCGCGCCGAGCGCGTTCGCGAACTTCATCACCCCCAAATCGGGGGGCTCGCCGAACGCCAATCAGATCCACTCGCTGTACATGATCATCCTGTACATCGCGGCGGTGGTCTTCGTGCTCGTCGAGGGCGCCCTCGTCTACTCGGTGTACCGCTTCCGCGCCAAGAAGAACCCCGTGGCCGCCCAGATCCACGGCAACACCCAACTCGAGATCGGCTGGACCCTCGGCGCCGCCGTGATCCTGGTGATCCTGACCGTGGTGACGTTCGTCAAGCTCGGCAGCATCATCAACCCGCCCAACTCGGGCGCCGCGTTCCTCGAGTCCTCGCTGAGCCAGCCGACCCCGCCCAACGGCAAGGAAATCGTGATCTGCGTCCAGGGCCGGCAGTACATCTGGCGCTACGTCTACGGCTCCGCCTGCCGGAACAACCCGTTCGCGGCGAAGCTCCCCTACTCCTTCCAGGAGATGGTGGTGCCCGAGGGCGAGACCGTCGTACTGAGCATCACGTCGGTCGACGTGATCCACTCCTGGTGGGTGCCCTCGCTCGGCGGGAAGGTCGACGCGGTGCCGGGTTACACGACGTACACGTGGTTCCAGGCCAAGGGTCCGGCGCTCTATCACGGCCAGTGTGCTCAGCTATGCGGGCGACAGCACGCCTTCATGACCGCGCTCGTGGACGTTGTTTCGCCCAGCCAGTATCAGACCTGGCTGACCCAGCAGCAACAGAAGATCCAGACCGCCAACTCGCAGGTGACCCAGCTGCGGTCCTACCTCACGAAGACCGGAAACCTCTAGGAGACTGCGGATGTCAGTGATCACGGATCAGGTGACCAGGCCGGCGCCCCAGGTGCTCACCCGGTCGGTGAGCACCCCGCGCGAGACGAAGCGCTGGATCGACTGGGTGACGACGACCGATCACAAGAAGATCGGGATCATGTACCTGGTCACCACGTTCGTGTTCTTCATCCTGGGCGGGGTCGAGGCCCTCTTGATGCGCGTCCAGCTTTCGGAGCCGAGCAACACGCTGCTCAGCGGCGAGCGCTACAACGAGCTGCTCACCCTGCACGGAACGACGATGATCTTCCTGTTCGTCGTGCCGGTGATGGCCGGATTCGGCAACTACTTCGTGCCGCTGATGATCGGCGCGCGGGACATGGCCTTCCCGCGACTCAACGCCCTTTCCTACTGGCTGCTGCTGGCCGGCGGGATCGTGTTCTATGCCACATTGTTCTGGCATCCGCCCGAGGCGGGATGGTGGAGCTATCCGCCGCTGTCGAGCATCGAGTACTCGCCGAGCGGTGGCCAGGACGCGTGGATCTTCCTCATCCACCTCACGGGTATCTCCTCGCTGCTCGGCGCGATCAACTTCTACGCGACGATCGTCAACATGCGGGCGCCCGGGATGAGCTGGGGCCGCCTGCCCCTGTTCATCTGGTCGATTCTGATCTACGCGATCCTGCTGATCATCGCGCTGCCCGTGGTGGCCGCCGCGGTCACGATGCTGCTCACCGACCGCCACTTTGGCACGCACTGGTTCGACCCGACCGCCCACGGCTCGCCGATCCTCTGGCAACACCTGTTCTGGTTCTTCGGACACCCCGAGGTGTACATCATGGTGCTGCCCGGCTTCGGGATCATCTCGGAGATCATCCCCGTGTTCTCGCGCAAGCCGATCTTCGGCTACAAGGCGATGGCGGCGTCGATCGCAGTGATCGCGTTCCTCGCCACGCTGGTCTGGGCCCACCACATGTTCGCCTCGCCGCTGCCGATCGTGGTGCTCGGCTTCTTCATGCTCAGCTCGTTCCTGATCGGGGTACCGACCGGGGTGAAGATCTTCAACTGGATCGCCACGCTGTGGCGAGGGTCGTTGGTGATGACGACCGCGCTCTATTACGCGATCGGGATGATCGCGATCTTCGTCGTGGGCGGAATCACCGGGATCTTCCTGGCCGTGTTCCCGGTGGACTGGCAGCTCAACGACACCTACTTCGTCGTCGCCCACTTCCACTACACGATCTTCGGCGGAGCCGTGTTCCCGGTCCTGGCCGCCATCTACTACTGGTTCCCGAAGATGACCGGGCGACTGCTGAACGAGCGCCTGGGCAAGATCTCGTTCTGGGTCACGTTCATCGGCTTCAACGCGACCTTCTTCGTCCAGCACGCGCTCGGCCTGTCCGGGATGCCGCGACGGATCTACACGTATCAGCCCGGACTGGGGTGGTCTACGTACAACTTGATCTCGACGATCGGCGCGTTCATACTCGGCTCCGGGATCATCCTTACCGTGATCAACGTCGCGATGAACTACAAGCGGGGGCCGCTGGCGGGACCGGATCCGTGGAAGGGGAACACGCTCGAATGGTTCGTGCCCTCTCCCCCGCCGGTCAACAACTTCGACGTGATCCCACGCGTGCGGTCGGTCGAGCCCATGCGCGACATCCGCCGGCAGGTCGAGCGGACGACGGGCGTGACGCAGAAGACCGGCGGCAGCGAGCGGTTCGCGCGGGTCTAGCGCCGTGAACGCCTCGTCTGCGAACGCCTCGTCCGTCAGCACGGTCGCGGCGGCGCCCGTCGCCGGCGGCGTGCGCCAGCTGCTGTCGGACTATTTGGAGCTGACCAAGCCCAAGGTCCAGACGCTGCTGCTGTTCACGACGATCACCACGATGGAGATCGCGGGCAATCCTCCGATTTCCAAGATCGCGCTGACTTGCCTGGGCGGCTACCTCTCGGCCGGCGGCGCCGGCGCGGTCAACCACTTCTACGACCGCGACATCGACGCTCAGATGCGGCGCACGGCCTCCCGGCCGATCCCGGCCGGGCGGATCTCGCCGCGCGCCGCCCTGATCTACGGCCTGGTCCTGTGCGTGCTGTCCTTCGCGGTGCTCTCGCTGACCGTCAATCTGCTCGCGGCGGTGCTCGCGCTGGGCGGGTTCGTCGGCTACGTCGGCGTGTACACGATGTGGCTCAAGCGGCGCACGGCGCAGAACATCGTGATCGGCGGCGCCGCCGGCGCGATGCCGCCGCTCGTCGGGTGGGCCGCGACGCGCGGCTCGGTGTCGTGGACCGCGGTATACCTGTTCGCGATCGTCTTCTACTGGACGCCGCCTCACTTCTGGTCCCTCAGCCTGCTGATGAAGGACGACTACGAGCAGGTCGGGGTGCCGATGATGCCGGTCGTCCGCGGTGAGCGCGAGACCCGCCGCCAGATCTTGCTCTACACGCTGCTGCTGTACGTGATCACACAGCTGCCGTTCTGCGCGGGCGAGTTCGGCGTCGCGTACCTGATCGGATCGGTCGTGCTCGGGCTGGCCTTCGTCGCCGGCGCCGTGCTCCTCTATCGCCGGGCCGATCGCCGGACGGCCCTGCGGCTGTACCTGTTCTCGCTGGCCTACCTCGCCCTGCTGTTCGGGACGATGGTCGCCGACCGGAAGCTGTAGCCTCTCACGCGACCATGGACCGAAGGCTGGCACGCAAGAACATCCGCTCCGGTCTGATCGCGGGCGCACTGTGCGCCGTCATGTTCGGAATCACGTTCGTGGCGGCGGCGATCTACGTCCACCCGTGAGCGAGAGCGACCACCCGGCTCCGGCGCCGCCGGCCGGCGAGGAGATCCATCTTCCAGGACCGAGCCTCCTGCCGCTGCTGTGCGCGGTCGCGATCACGCTGACCGTGATCGGCACGACCATCAACCTGATGATCAGCGCGTTCGGCCTCGTCTGCCTTGTGCTCATCATCATCAGGTGGGTGGCCGACACCCGGCGGGATATCGCCGAGCTGCCCGAAGAGCACGTTCACTAGCGCTCGGCCGGCAGCTCACAGCTGGCGCCGTCCCCGGTCCAGCAGCGCACTATGTCGCGCATCGACAAGATGCCGGCGAGCTCGCCGCCGTTGACCACGACGAGGTGGCGAAAGCGACCCCGCACCATCGCCGCCGCCGCCTGCTCGAGCGACCAGTCGGGCGCGGCGAAGGTCAGGTTCGTCGTGAGATGCGCAGCCACGCGCTCTCGGTCGGGATCCTCGCCGGAGCCGACCGCGTGCAGGATGTCGCGCTCGGTGATCACCCCGGGGCCCGGCGCGTCCGGATCGAGCACGACCGCGGCGCCGACGTTGCGCCGGCACATCGCCTCGGCCGCCTCGCGAAGTGTGTGTCCCGGGCCGATTGTCAGCACCGTCTCGGACATCCCCTCGTGTACCTGCATCACGCCTCCTGACGAGATTGCAACAATTGCCTCAAGCATAGTGGACGTGCGTCAGGCGCAGGAGTCCTTCCCAGCACTGTTAAGAGGAAGCGACTGTCCCGCGCGTGACTTCCTTCGTCGACCAGAACGCTTAGGATGCGGGATCGGAGTGACGCTAGAGGGTTCGCAGACTCAACACGCCCGTGCGTAATCGAACGATCCTGCAGATGGTCGTGTTCGGGGTGGTCACGGCGGCGATCGGGATCGCCGTCGCGCTGATCATTCCGTGGTTCCCGAGCAAGGCGTCGGTCCAGGCGGGCCGAGTGCGCACCCTCTACGACGTTCTGCTGATCTGCACCATCCCGATCTTCGTGCTCGTCGAGACGGTGATCCTCTTCTCGGTGTGGAAGTTCCGGATGCGCCCCGGGCAGGAGGAGATGGACGGGCCGCCAATTCACGGGAACACGCGTCTCGAGGTTGTCTGGACCGCGGTGCCGGCAGTCCTGATCCTGAGCCTTTGCGGCTATGCGTACAGCGTCCTGCATGCCAACGAGGAGAGCAAGAAGGGCGAGATGACAGTGAACGTGACCACGCGTCAGTTCGAGTTCGAGTTCTCCTATCCCGACTCGGGTAAGCAGATCGTCTCGTCGGAGCTCTACCTGCCGATCCACCAGCCGGTCGTCTTCAGGATCCGTTCGCTCGACGTCATCCACAGCTTCTTCGTGCCCAACTTCTCCGAGAAGCTCGACGCCGTCCCAGGCATCGTCACCACGCTTCGCGTGACGCCAACCGCGCTGGGCACGTATCCGGTCGAGTGCACCGAGCTGTGCGGCGCTGGCCATTCGCTGATGCGCACGAGCGCGCACGTGGTCACGCAGGCCGCCTTCGCGAGCTGGCTGCGTGCCCAACCCGCCAACGCGCCACCGCCCGTCGGCGTCCCGCCGCCGGACGTGCTCAGGTCGAAAATCCCCTCATACAGCGTTGTCCCGGGGACGAGTTCGTCCGGATCATCGAGCAGCTCGAGCACGCCCAGCTCCTCGAGCTCGAGTTCTTCCAGCTCCAGCTCTTCGAGCTCGTCGGCCCCCAGCTCGGCGACCACTGCCGCCGCCGGCGAGGCTGTGTTCACGGGCTCGGCCGGGTGCAGCGGCTGCCACACGCTGGCCGCCGCCTCGGCCTCCGGCACCGTCGGACCCGACCTCGATACGCGACTGCGGAGCGACTGCGCCACGCCGCAGTCGATGAAGATCCGCGGCGCGAGCTTGAAGGAGTGCATCTACACCGCGATCACCCGGCCCTACGCCTACCTGCCGTCGGGCTACAGCGCCGGGATCATGCCCTCTGACTTCGCCCAGCGCCTGACTTCAACGCAGATCCAGGCGCTGGTTAACTTCTTGTCGAGCGCCGCCAAATGACGGGTGTTTCGACGCGCCAAACAGGTATCGTGCAGGACATGGACGGCGGTTGCGGTCGTGAGCCCGCTGGAGCAGTTCGAGGTCCGGTGGGGTGGGCTTGCACCGATGAGGAGGTTGGCTGATGGCAGTCACGGCACCGACAGCTCATGAGGCCCCGGTCACGCGGCCGACGCGCGTCCCGCTCCCCCCGAAGCTGAGAGCACCCGGGTGGTATCGCGCGGCCCTGTGCGAGGTGCTGGGCTTCGGGTTCGCCTTCGGCCTGAGCGTGCTGATCCGCTGGCTCATGCACAACCACCCGATCGTCGACGGGCACGCGATCACGATCATTGCCCTGTTCGCGGTCCCGCTCGCGTTCCTGCTCGGCATCGGCACCTGCGACTACTGGCTGTACTGGGCCGCTGGCCGGCCGACCCGACCGGAGGACCACTCGGGACACGGCGCGTACAGCTGGCGCGACTACTTCCGCGTCAACACCGACCACAAGGTGATCGGGATCCAGTACACGGTCACCTCGTTCTTCTTCCTGTTCGTGGGCGGCATGCTGGCAATGCTGATCAGAGCGCAGCTCGCCAAGCCCGGAATGCAGTTCCTCACCCCCGAGGAATACAACGGCGTGTTCTCGGTGCACGCCACCGTGCTCATCTTCCTGTTTGTCATCCCGGTGTTCGCCGGCCTGGCGAACTTCGTGCTGCCGCTGATGATCGGCGCGCCGGACATGGCGTTCCCCCGCCTGAACGCACTGTCGTACTGGCTGCTGCCGCTCGGCGGCGCGATCATGCTGATGAGCTTCCTGGCCCCGGGGGGATCATTCGCGTCGGGCTGGACGGCCTACGCGCCACTGTCGACGACGATGCCGCTCGGCCAGTTGTTCTTCTCGATCGGAGTGCAGTTCGCGGGCTTCTCGTCCATCTTCACTGCGCTCAATTTCCTCGTGACAATCATCACTATGCGTGCGCCCGGAATGAGTTTCTTCCGAATGCCACTGCTCGTGTGGGCGAATTTCTCGACCTCACTGCTGGTCGTGATCGCGACGCCGTTCATCGCCGCCTC
>DATJUA010000117.1:0-86300 GCA_035502815.1 Solirubrobacteraceae bacterium | reverse complement strand
CCACGTGTTACTCACCCGTTCGCGGCTTTGCCCCAGGCCGAAGCCTGGTTCGTCGCTCCACTTGCATGTGTTAGGCACGCCGCCAGCGTTCGTCCTGAGCCAGGATCAAACTCTCCGTGAAGAACTGCTGAACAGGCCGCCGTAGGCAACCTGCCTCACAAAGAGTCGTCGGGTCGTGTGCCGCCGGAGCGGACACCCCACCTAGCGTGGTGGGTAGACCCGGGCCTGTCCCTGGTGGGATCAGGCCCCTGCGTCCGCACGAGGGGACCCGATGTACACCAACGGATCCCGGGACGCATGACGGGGTTTCAATCTGGCACCGTCGTCGATCGCCTGCCCGCGAGCGGGCGGGTCGATGCGACGGCGTCGAACCTGGACACACTCCTCGACCGAGGGTCGGTCGAAGGGTGCGCATGCTGTTGAGTTTTCAAAGACCGTCGCACCTCTTCGGGAAGGGGGTTCCTTCCTCTGGCGCGTCCAGAACCATCTCCGATTCCGGAGCGGACCGGTGAGTATAGCGCCCGTCCCGCCCCGCTGGGAGGTCCTGGCGCCTGGACCGATTGTGGCATGGATCGGCTCCGCGCGGCCTCCTGGCTAGGACAGCACCTGGACCGTCACCGTCCTCCGGCGGGGGCGATCGTCGAAGTCGATCAGCACGACCTGCTGCCAGGTGCCGAGGACGAGGCGGCCGTCGAGGACCGGGATCGTCTCCGAGGGCCCGATGACGGCGGCGCGCAGATGGGCGTGAGCGTTGGTGTCGTGGTTACGGCGGTTGTGCTCGTACTCCTCAGCGGGCGGGATCAGGCGGTCGAGCAAGTCCTGAAGGTCGTGCACGCCACCGGGCTCGTACTCCATCGTGGTGATGGCAGCGGTCGAGCCGGTGGCGAACACGGTCACGAGCCCGCGATCGACCTGGGACGTCGAGACGACGCTCTCGACGCCCGGGGTAATGTCGACGACGTGGCCGTTCCCGGGGGTCTCGAGGCTGAGCAGACCGCCGTGGACGCTCATCCGCGAGCCGCCGTCGAGCTACCCACCCACGGGCGCGACCCGCACCCGGGCGAACCGGCGCTTGCCGAGCTGGAGCACCTTGCCGTCGACCTCGGCCGCGGGCAGGTCGAGGACGCCTGCCGCGACCGGTTCGCCGTCGAGCTTGACCCCGCCCTGGGCGAGGGCGCGCCTGGCCTCGGAGGTCGAGATCCCGAACGCGTCGGCGAGCAGCGCCGGCAGGTGAACCTCCGGACTCTCCTGCCGGCAGACCACGGTCGGCATCTCCTCGGGCGCCTCACGACGGATGTGGACCCGGTCGAATTCGGCTTGCGCGCCGGAAGCCGCACGTTCGCCGTGGAAGCGCGCAACCAGCGCTCGTGCCAGGGCACGCTTGGCGTCGCGCGGGCCAAGCTCGGGCGGCGGTTCTGAGTCGAGCAGCAGCTCATACCAGGACCGGAGCGAAGTGTCCGGGATGCTGAGCGTCTTGCCGTACATGTCCCCGGGCGGACCGGTCACGCCGATGTAGTTGCCGTACGACTTCGACATCTTCATCTCGCCGTCGGTCCCCGTCAGCAGGGGCATCGTGAGGATCACCTGCTCGGGTACGCCGTACGCCCGCTGGATGTCGCGCCCGAGCAGAAGGTTGAACTTCTGATCGGTCCCCCCCAGCTCCACGTCGGCGCGAATGGCGACCGAGTCATACCCCTGGAGCAGCGGATACAGGAGCTCGAGTACCGAGATCGGTTCGTGCGCCGCGAACCGCTTGGCGAAGTCGTCGCGCTCGAGCAGCTGCGCGACGGTCGGCGTGCGAGCCAGTCGGAACAGCTCCTCCATCGTCATGTCCAGCCATTCGCCGTTGAAGCGAACCTCGAGGCGCTCGGAGTCGAGCACCTTGAGCGCCTGCTCCTGGAAGGTCTGCGCGTTCGCGTCGATCTCGGCCGAGGACAGCACGGGCCGCGTCGAGGAGCGGCCGCTGGGGTCCCCGACCCGAGCCGTGTAGTCGCCGACGATCAACACGACGATGTGACCGAGATCCTGGAACTCGCGCAGCTTCTGCAGAACGACCGTGAAGCCCAGGTGGATGTCCGGCGCGGTAGGGTCGATGCCCAGCTTCACGCGGAGCGGACGACCGAGCTCGAGCTTGCGTTCCAGTTCACCGTCGGGCAGGCAATCGACGGCGTTTCGGGTAAGCCAGGCGGCCGCCTCGCGCGGGCCGCCTTCGGCCGACGGAGGCTCCGCGAGCAGCTCCAACCGGGCCTCGGGGTCCATCCAGGGCAATGCTAGACTCTCGCCGCCGACGGGACCCAACACGCCGCCACGTCCCGATGCACTCCGTAGCGGCCGTCCACGTCGCTGCGGGTCGCCATAGGATCTCAGCGACCGCATGATCGACGACGTCGACAAGGCGATAACCGCCGAAAAATCTTCCGAGGCGGCAACCGCCGAAAAATCCTCCAAGGCGGTAACCGCCGACAAATCCCCATTCCCGACCTACGGCGATCAGCCGCAACTTCCCGGCGACGCGCCCGGAAACGGACACGACGGGCGACCCCGAGGACCCCACGTGCCGTGGCGATGGCGCCGCCGCTTCCGCCGCGCCGGCAAGCCGCGAATCAAGAAGCTGCGGCTGCTTCTGATCGTGATCGGCCTCGGCGTCCTCGCTGCGGTCTCGACCGTGTTCGGGATGCTGATGGCGGTCGCCTCAGACATCCCCCAGATCGAGAACGTCACTCAGTACAGCTCGGGCCACAACTCCTACCTGTACGACGATCAGGGGCGGCCGATCGGGATCTTCGCCGCGCCCGATCCGGAGGTGGTCGACAGCTTCGACCAGATTTCACAGCCGATGCGCCAGGCGATCGTGGCGGTCGAGGACAAGCGCTTCTGGTCCGATCCCGGGATCGACATCCGCTCCCTGGGACGCGCGCTGGCCGCCGACGTAATGGGCGGAGCGACCCAGGGCGCCTCGACGATCACCGAGCAGTTCGTCAAGAACTCGCTGTCGGAGGAGGACAACCGCACGGTGCTCGAGAAGCTCCGCGAGGCGGCACTCGCGTTCCAGCTGACGCACCGCTGGAGCCCCGAGCAGATCCTCACGGAGTACCTCAACTCGACCTATTTCGGGAACGGTGCGTACGGCGTCGAGTCGGCGGCCCGGGTGTACTTCGGCAAGCAGCTCGGCTATGACCCGGAGGCCCCGGGCGACGGGAACACGAAGGCGTGCGGCGACAGCACGGCACATGCGCCCCTCCCCAGCTGCGCATCGGGGCTCAACTACTGGCAGGCGGCGACGCTGGCCGGACTCGTCGCCAGCCCGAGTGCATTCGATCCGATCATGAACCCGGTAGCCGCGAGGGCCCGCCGCGACGTCGTCCTCCAGGACATGCTCCAGCAGCACTACATCGATCGCGAGCAGTACGAGGTCGGCCGAAACGAGCCACTCCCCACCTCGACCGACGTCGAGCAGGCGGTCGAGCCGAACGCCGCCCCGTACTTCACGAGCTGGCTGCGCCCGCAGATCCTGGCCGCGGTCGGCAAAGGGCTGCCGGCAAAGGTCGCCGAGTACCGCGCGTACTACGGCGGGCTGAAGATCCGCACAACGCTCGACCTGCGCATGCAGGAGGCGGCGGATCAGGCGATCTCCCAGGACCTGCCCTCGGGCCGTGGCTGGCCTACTGCGTCGTTGGTCGCGATCGACAACAAGACCGGGCAGGTACGAGCGATGGTCGGCGGGCCGATCGTCGACGGGCGGGAGGACTACAGCCAGTACCCCTTCAATCTCGCCACCGAAGCCGAACGCCAGCCCGGGTCGTCGTTCAAGCCGTTCACGCTTGCTGTCGCGCTCGAGCACGGCTTCGGGCCCGACTCGATATTCCTCTCGGCGCCGCTCAGCATCGTCGTGCCGAACAGCGACGGCAAGGAGATCTTCCACGTCGTCAACTTCGGCAACGAGTACTCGGGCGACGTAACGCTCCAGGAGGCAACCGATGCCTCCGACAACTCGGTGTTCGAGCGGCTCGGGTGGTACGGGCTCGGCCCGGGCAAGGGAACCCAGGAGATCGCGCGGCTGGCCACGCGAGCAGGTATCACGACGCCCGTCTCCACGAACCCGGCGATGATCCTCGGCGGGCTCAAGGTCGGCGTCTCCCCGCTCGACATGGCGCACGCGTATGAGACGTTCGCAACCGGCGGCAACCGCGTGTACGACCCCGTGCTCGGTTCCCCCGACGACGGTCCGATCGGGATCCAGTCGATCCAGGGACAGCACGTGAACCTCGTCGACCACCCGCAGGACAAGCGCGTGATGCCGGCGTCGATCGCGGCCGACGTCCACGACATGCTCGAGGGCGTCGTGTCGTCCGGCACCGGGACCGAGGCGGCGATCCCCGGCGTTGACGTGGTCGGGAAGACCGGCACCACGACGAACTACGCCGACGCGTGGTTCGTCGGATGGACGCCGCAGCTGACGGTGGCCGTGTGGGTCGGCTTCCCGCAGGGGACCATCCCGATGACCACGCTTTACAACGGCGCGCCAGTGGAGGGCGGGACGTACCCAGCGCTCATCTGGCGCGACTTCATGGTCCAGGCGCTGCAGATCCTGGCCAGCGAGAACCCGCACCAGCAGACGACGAGCTCGACCACGACCGACACGACCAGCGTCCCCTCCGTGCCACCGAGCGGGTCGGGTTCGGCTGGAACAGCGACTTCGACCACCACGCCGACCCCCAACGGCGCAGCGACCGGCGGGAACACCGCCGGCGGCGCCACGCCGGGGAACGGCGGCACCGCTGGCGGCACGCAGGGCGCCAACCCTGGCACGGGCGCCGCGGGTGGTACCGGCGCGGGTGGCACCGGGGCCGGCGGTGCGGGTGGGACGGGCGCCGGCGGCGGGAACACGGGCGCCGGCGGGACGGGCGGTGGTGGTGGCGGGACCGGAGGCGCGGCCGGTGGCGGCTCTGGCGGCGCCGGGATCGGCGGCGGCGGTTAGCCGCGTCGTGGTCGCGGCTCCTTGACAGCCGCTTCCACCGACCGCGAGGATTCACGGCATGAGCGCCCAGAGCAGCAATCTGCTCGATTCACAGGCCGAGCATCGAGTCCAGACTCCCGACGGTCGTGTGCTCCAGGTGCTCGAGCGCGGAGTCCCCGATGGCCGTCCGGTGCTCGTGCACAACGGCACCCCCAACTCACGGCTGATGTATGAGGCAGAGGTGCAGTCAGCGGTCCGCCAGGGGATTCGCCTGATCTCCTACGACCGCCCCGGCTACGGAGGCTCGAGCCGCCACGCTGGGCGCAGCGTGGCGGACTGCGCCGAGGACGTCCGCGCGATCGCGGCCGGGCTCGGCATCGACCGGCTGGCCGTGTGGGGAATCTCGGGGGGTGGTCCCCACGCGATTGCGTGCGCTGCCCTCCTGCCCGACCTGGTTCCGGCCGTCGGCGTGCTGGCGTCGATCGCGCCGTGGGGAGCCGAGGGACTCGACTACTTCGCCGGCATGGGTGAGATGAACGTCGAGGACACCAAGCTGCAACTGGAGGACCCGGTTGCCGCGCGCGCGAAATGCGAGCAGGATCGAGAGGAGGTGCTCGCGCTCGGCGCCGATGACCTCCTCGACTTCATGAAAACCCTGCTCTCGCCAGCCGATGCCGCGGTCCTCACCGGCGACCTTGCGGAGTACCAAGTCGAATGCAATCGATCGGGATTGGCCCCCGGGTCGGACGGGTGGTGGGATGACGGCGTGGCGTTCCTCGCGCCGTGGGGCTTCGAGCTTGAATCGATCCAGACGCCAGTCCTTCTGCGCCACGGCCGCCAGGACCGGTTCGTTCCGTTCGGGCACGGTGAGTGGCTCGCCCGACGCATCCCGGGTGTGCGGGCCGAGCTCACAGACGACGACGGGCACTTGACCCAGATCCTTCGCCACATCGACGACGTCCACGCGTGGCTGCTCGACCGCCTCGACTAACTATCCGCTAGTCACCTGCTCGCGGACCGGCCGCGACACGTAACGGCTCCCGGTGGCGGAGAACCGCCAGGGGAGCTCGGCCGCCTTCGTGATCCCGATCCGGCGGTCGATCGACACGGGCACGTTCCGCCACGCCCGCGGCCTGGGAGAAAACACGATGGGCCCGGTCGTCAGGTCGGTGCCGTTCAGTTCGAGCCCGATCGCGAGGGCCTGTGTGAGCTTGCCGGGCCCCGAGCAGAGGCCCTCGAGTCGTTCGAGGCCGCGGCGCTCGCGCATCAGCTCGATCCCTTCCGTCGGCTCGAGCGCGCGGATCAGCACCGCGGCGCCCACCCCCTCGGGCTCGCAGACCGCGTTCAGGCAGGCGTGGATCCCGTAGGAGCGGTAGATGTAGGCGCGCCCGGGGGGCCCGAAGACCACCCGCGTGCGCTCCCGCATCCCCCCATAGGAGTGGCTCGCCGGCTCGGTTTGGTGGTAGGCCTCGGTCTCGACGATCACGCCAGCCGAGCCCTCGTGCGAAACCACGCACCCGATCAGGTCCCGGGAAACCTCGAGCACCGGCCGGTTGTAAAAGCGGGCGCGAAGCGGAGCGGAGGGGCTCATTCCAGCGCCGCCCGCGCGCGCTCGAGCTGCTCGCGCACGCGGGCCAGGCTCGTCCCACCCTGGGACCGCTTCGTCTCGAGCCAGGCCCGGTCGCTGAGCAGGGCGTAGAACTCGTCGTCGAGAAGCCGGGAATGACGCGCCAGCTCCTCGGGAGCCAGGTCCGAGAGCGCCTTGTCCTCCTCGATCGCGGTGCGTACGAGGCCGGCGACGACGCCGTGAGCCTCGCGGAACGGCACGCCGCGGCGGACGAGCAAATCGGCGACATCGGTCGCGGCGAGCATCTCGTCGGCGGCCGCGGCAGCCAGGTTCTCGGCGTTGAAGCGGATCGAGCCCAGCATTCCGGTGGCGGCGTCGAGGCACAGCTCGAGCGTGTCGGCGGCGTCGAACAGGTGCTCCTTGTCCTCCTGCATGTCCTTGTTGTAGGTGAGCGGGAGGCCGTGCAGCACGCCGTGGAGCGCCACCAGGTGGGCCGCGATCCGGGGCGACTTGGCGCGCAGCAGCTCGGCCGCGTCCGGGTTCTTCTTCTGGGGCATGATCGATGACCCCGAGGCCCACGCGTCGGCCACCTCGCAGAAGCCGAACTCCTCGCTCGACCAGAGCACGATCTCGCCGCCCAGGCGGGACAGATGTGTGGCGCACGTGGCCGCCGCCGCGAGGTAGTCGAGCACGAAGTCGCGGTTGGAGACCGCGTCGATCGAGTTCGCGGCCACGGACGAGAACCCCAGTTCCCGCGCCACGAGCTCGCGATCGGTGTCGAAGTTCACCCCGGCCAGGGCGCCGGCGCCCAGCGGCAACGCCGCGGTGGCCGACGCCACCGTGGCAAACCGATCACGGTCGCGGATCAGCATCCAGCAGTAGGCGAGCAAGTGATGGCTTAGATAAACCGGCTGGGCGCGCTGGAGATGGGTGTAGCCGGGCATCGGCCAGTCGAGGTGGCGCTCGGCCACGTCCAGGAGCGTGCCGGCGAGCCGCTCGGCCTGCTCGAACGCGCGGTGAGCGTGGGCGCGGACGAACATCGCCACGTCGGTGGCCACCTGGTCGTTGCGCGAGCGCGCGGTGTGCAGCTTGCCCCCGACCCGCCCGGCGAGCTCGGTCACGCGCCGCTCGATCGCCATGTGGATGTCCTCGTCTCCCTCGGCGAACGGGAACTCGCCGTCGGCCAGCTCGCTCTCCACCTGATCGAGCGCGCGATGCAACTGGTCGCGCTCCTCGCTCGAGATGATGTCCGTGGCCGCGAGCATGGTGGCGTGCGCGCGGGATTGCTGGACGTCGTACGGGCCCAGACGCCAATCGAACGACAGCGAGTCATTCAGCGCACGGAAGGCGGCATCCTGCGGCTCGGCAAACCGGGACATCGAGGCGATTATCGTCCTAGAACGTCGCGCAACGACTCGGCCACGCGCTCCACCTGCCCGTCGGTCATCTCCGGGAAGAACGGCAGGGCGACCGACCGGGCCGCGACGTCCTCGCAGACGGGGAACTCGCCATCGCGGTGGCCGAACTGCTCGCGGTAGTAGCTCATCAGGTGGATGGCGGGGAAGTACGGCTTGCTCGGGATGCCGCGCTCGTGCAGGGCCCGGACGACGCCGTCGCGGTCGAACCCGTGCGGGAGCTGGATGACGTAGACGAACCAGCCGCGCCGCACGCGTCCGGTCTCGGGACAAGGGAGCTGTACCCCCTCCAGGCCCGACAGCGCCTCCCGGTAGCGCGCCGCGACGCGAGCGCGGCCATCCAGCATCTCGTCCAGGTGCTCGAGTTGCGCAAGCCCAAGCGCACAGGCCAGGTCCGACAGGCGGTAGTTGAAGCCGAGGCGGTCGTGGTCTAGCCAGTCCATGTTCGGCGCGCGCCCCTGGTTGCGCTCCGAGTCGATCCGCTCTTTCAAACCGGCGTCGGCCGTCGTGACCATTCCCCCCTCTCCCGTGGTCAGCTGCTTGTTGGCGTAGAAGCCGAACACGGCGGGATGGCCGCGGCCCCCGATCGCGATGCCTTCGGCGTCGACCGCGCCGAGCGCCTCGCAGGCGTCCTCGACGATCGGGAGGCCGAGCCGCTCGAAGGCCGCCAGGTCGGCCGGGTAGCCGAACACGTGGACCGGGATCAGCGCCGAGGTGCGCTCGTTGACCGCGTCGGCGGCGGCATCGGGATCGAGGTTCAAGGTCACCGGATCGATGTCCGCGAACACCGGACGGGCCCGCTCGTAGACGGCGACGTTGGCGCTGGCCACGAACGAGAACGGGGTGGTGAGAACCTCGTCGCCCTCGGATACGCCGACTCCGCGCAGTGCCAGGTGAAGCCCCGCCGTACCGCTCGAGACGGCGCTCGCGTGGGCCGCACCTACCCGTCGCGCGAACTCCTCTTCGAACTCGCCCAGCAGCGGGCCAAGCGACAGCCGTCCGGAGCGAAGCACCTCGAGCACTCGCTGCTCCTCCGCCTCGCCCAGCACAGGACGGGCGAGGGGGATCGCCTCACGGACGGCGCGAACGGTCACGACTTTGGAGCGGAGGCGGCCTCACCGGAGGAGCGGCGGCCCGATACCCGCATCCCGTACTCGAGCGAGTCGACCAGCGCCTCCCACGAGGCCTCGATCACGTTCTCGGACACACCGATCGAGCCCCACACCTGGTCGCCGTCGGAGGCGTCCAGCAGGACGCGCGTGACCGCCCCGGTCCCCTTCGTCTCGTCGAGGATGCGGACCTTGAAGTTGACCAGGTCGATGTCGCGCAGGTGGGGATGAATCTCGACCAGCGCGTCGCGCAGCGCGCGGTCGAGCGCGTTCACGGGACCGTTGCCTTCGGCGGTGCGGACGTAGCGCTCGCCGTCGACCCAGATTTTT
The DNA here is from genome assembly GCA_035502815.1 of Solirubrobacteraceae bacterium. Classification (GTDB taxonomy): domain Bacteria; phylum Actinomycetota; class Thermoleophilia; order Solirubrobacterales; family Solirubrobacteraceae; genus Palsa-465. Next base: position 76,922 of record DATJUA010000117.1, on the reverse strand, counting down.
ATCGTCGCTTCGGTCTCGACCCTGCCGTCGGCGCGCTTCTCGACGATCGCACGCCACGACTCGAGCCGGAAGAGCGGCTCGTACTCGCCGGTCTCCTTGCGCAGCAGCAACTCGAACGAGCCGTCGGCGGCCTCGTAGTGGTAGCCCCGGTGTTCGAGCTCCTTGACGCGCTCCACGAGACGCCCGGCTTCCTCGTCGCCGACCGTGATGCCCGCGTCGCGGGCCCGCGCATGGACGGTCCCGCGACCGGAAAGCTCCGAGATCAGCAGGTCTCGGCGGTTTCCGACGACGTCCGGGTCGATGTGCTCGAATGTGGCTGGGTCGACGTTGACCCCCGCGACGTGCATCCCGCCCTTGTGGGCGAACGCGTTGCGACCTACGTAGGGCTGGTCGGGATCGGGGGTGAAATTGAGCAGCTCGTCGAAGAAGTGCGCGCCCTGAGTGAGCGAGGCGAGTTGCTCGTCGGTCACGCAGTGGTGCCCGAGCTTGAGCTGCAGGTTGGGGATGATCGTGACCAGGTTGGCGTTGCCGCACCGCTCGCCGTAGCCGTTCATCGTGCCCTGGACGTGCGTGGCGCCCCGCTGCACCGCGGCCAGCGAGCAGGCCACGGCGCACCCACTGTCGTCGTGGCAGTGAATGCCGGTCCGCGCGCCAAGCGGCGTGAGCGCGGCAACCACGTGACTGATCGCGTCGGCGATCACGTTCGGCAGGGTGCCTCCGTTGGTGTCGCAGCAGGTGACCGTCTCCGCCCCGGCCTCGGCCGCGGCGCGAACGCAGTCCAGTGCGTACGCAGCGTCATCGGCGAACCCGTCGAAGAAGTGCTCGGCGTCATAGATCACGCGCTTGCCTTGAGCGAGCAGGAACGCGACCGACTCCGAGATCATCCGCAGGTTCTCCTCGCGGTCGACCTTGACGACCTTCTCGATATGCAGACCCCACGTCTTGCCGACGAGCGTGCACACGCGAGCCCCCGAGTCGGCCAGCACGCGTAGCCCTGGATCGGCATCGGCCCGGGTACCGCGGCGACGCGTCATCCCGAACGCGGCGATCTGCGCATGGCGGAACGTCTCGCCGCCCAGCAGCTCGAAGAGCTCTAGCTCCTTGGGGTTAGAACTCGGAAAGCCGGCCTCGATCAGGTCGATCCCGAGCTCGTCCAGGCGATGCGCCACGCGCAGCTTCTCCTGCGCCGACAGCGACATTCCCTCCCCCTGCATGCCGTCCCGGAGGGTGGTGTCGTAGAGCTCGACGCGAGGCATGGCCTACCGGGCCGTTTGGCCGCTCGGGACCTTCACCACGTCGAGCCACTGGACGTAGCGCGCGTCGCGGCCGTGAAGCGCGTCGTCGAAGACCCGCTGAAGCTCGCGCGTGATCGGGCCCGGCTCGCCGGCGCCGATCGTGTGGTCGTCGACCTCGCGCACGGGACAGAGCTCAGCCGCCGTGCCGGTCATGAAGACCTCGTCGGCCAGATAGAGCTCCGCGCGCGCGATATCGCGCTCGACGACGTCGTAACCCACGTCACGGGCGATCTGGATGATCGACTTGCGGTTGATCCCGTCGAGGATCCCGGCCGTCTGGGGCGGCGTCAGGATCGCGCCGTCGCGCACCACGTAGATGTTCTCGCCCGAGCCCTCGCACACGAAGCCGTGGGAGTCGAGCAGGATCGCCTCCTGGTAGCCGGCCTTCGTGGCCTCGATCTTGGCCAGGACGCTGTTGAGGTACTGGCCCGACGCCTTGGCGTGCGGGATCAGCGCGTCGTGCGGGATCCGCCGCCAGCTCGCGACCTTAGCCCGCACGCCGCTGAGCTTGCCCTCCTCGCCGAGATAGGCGCCCCACGGCCACACGGCGATCGACACCTCGACGGGTGCGTCGAGCGGGTACAGCCCCATCTGGCCGTAGCCGCGGAACGCGATCGGGCGGATGTAGCACTCGCGCAGCTCGTTGGCCGCGATCAGCTCGTGGGTGGCCTGGCGCAGCTCCTCGAGCGTGAACGGGATCGGCATGTAGTAGAGCTCGGCTGACTTGAACAGCCGGTCGAGGTGGTCGCGGTGGCGGAAGATCGCGGTCCCGCTCGGGGTCTCGTAGGCCCTGATTCCCTCGAACACGCCGGTTCCGTAATGCAGGCCATGCGTCAGTACGTGGACCTTCGCGTCCTCCCAGGCAACCATTTCTCCGTTGTGCCAGATGAGGTCCGCTTGTTCCACGTGCACTCCTTATTGAGCTTGTCGGCGGCGCAAATCGAAATTTATCCGCGGCGCCTCCGGCGGCGCCTTGGGCGGCGCCTTAGAGGTATTTGAGGACTGCCTGGGTGGCCTCTTCGGTGGTTGCCGTGCCCCCCAGGTCGGGCGTGCGCAACCCCTCGGCCAACGCGCGCTCGACGGCCGATTCTACCGCCGCCGCCTGGGCCTCCTGGGCCAGTCCGTGGCGGAGCATCAACGCAGCCGACAGGATCATGGCCAGCGGGTTGGCTGCGCCGGTGCCCGCGATGTCGGGGGCGGAACCGTGCACGGGCTCGAACACGCCGGGCCCCCGCTCGCCCATCGAAGCGCTCGGGAGCATTCCGATCGAGCCGGTGAGCATCGCCGCCTCGTCGCTGAGGATGTCGCCGAACATGTTCTCGGTAAGGATCACCTCGAAATGCCGCGGCGCGGCAACCAGGCGCATGGCCGCGTTATCGACGAGCACGTGCTCGAGCTCGATGTTGGGGAACTCGGCGCTGTGGACCTCGCGCACCACCTCGCGCCACAGCCGGCTCGTCTCGAGCACGTTGGCCTTATCGACGCTGGTCACGCGTGACTTGGCGGCGCCGAATCCGACGCGGGCGATCCTCTCGATCTCCTGGCGCGTGTATACGCACTCGTCGGAGGCTCGGTCGGCCGTGCGCGTCTTGTCGCCGAAGTAGATACCACCCGTGAGCTCGCGCACGACGGTCAGGTCGGTGCGATCGATCAGCTCGCGCTTGAGCGGGCTGGCGTCGTAAAGAGCCGGGATCGGCTTGACCGGGCGCAGGTTCGCGAACAGCCCCAGTCCCTTGCGCAGGCCGAGAAGCCCTTGCTCCGGGCGGGGCTTGTCGGGGTCGGTGGTGTCCCACTTGGGGCCACCGACGGCGGCCAGCAGCACCGCGTCGGCCCGCCGGCAAGCCTCGAGCGTCTCATCGGTCAGCGCGGTGCCGTGGGCATCGATCGAGGCGCCCCCGAAGACGCGTTCGTCATATTCGAGCTCCGCCCCCACCGCGTCGAGGACCTCGACCGCGGGACCGATGATCTCGGGGCCGATTCCGTCGCCGGGGAGAAGGACCACGCGGTGAGTCATAGGGCGGCGGACGGTATCCGATCACGACCGCTGAAGGGATGGGGCGGCACCGCGGCCGTGTAAAACGGCCCAAAGCCCCCACGGCGGCGCCGACGATGGCGAGGTAAGCATCGGGTGCATGCTTATGTCGCCAAGGGGGCGGCCCGGGGCGGGGCTTGGCGGGTTCTACAGGTGCGGCAGCGGCTTGGCTGTGGTCACGACGCGGCCTCCGAGGGATCGACGGCGGCGCGTGGATGAACGCCGGCGTGAGCCTCGCCGGTGGCGCGCGAGAGCTTCGACGGCCACCAGTTCCACCGCCCCAGCAGGATCACGGTCGAGGGAACGAGCAGGGTGCGCACGAAGAACGTATCCATCAGGATCCCGGCCGCGAGCCCGAAGCCGATGGCCCGCAGCTGGCTCCCCTCCGAGCCGCCGCCACCGACGAGCGCGAACACCGCGAACGTGCCGCCGAGGATCAGGCCGGCCGAGGTGACGGTCGGTCCGGTCCGCGCGATCGCCCTGATCACGGCTTCGCGGAGGGGCAGCTTGCGCGCCTCCTCGCGGATCCGCGTCATCACGAGGATGTTGTAGTCCTCGCCCAGCGCGAGCAGGAAGATGAACATCAGGAAGGGCAGGAAGAAGCTGATCCCGCTGTCGCCGCCGAGGTCGATGAACACGATCGTCGCGACGCCGAGCGCCGCCAGATACGAGAACACGACGCTGACGATTAGGTACAGCGGCGCGACCAGGCTGCGGAGCACGAGCGCGAGCAGGATCGCGATCGCGATCACAGCAATCGGGATGATCGTGCGGAGATCGTGGTTGGCCGTGCTCGAGATGTCGTAGATCGCCGCCGCCTCGCCGGCCACGCCGCTGTTCACGGCGCCCGAAGCGTCGGCCGCGCGGGTGACCGCGGCGCGGACCCGGGGCGTGGCGCTCATCGCCGCCGTCGAGTCTTGGGCGCCCGCGGTCAGCGCGGCCTCGAACTGGACGATCCGTCCGTCGGCCGAGATGAACTGGGACGTGGATCGGTACGCGTTGTAGAGCGAGACCGGATCGGACACACCCGCCGGCTTGGACACCGGTAACCGCTGCGGTGGCCCGAGCTGCGCGTACAGACGGGCCAGCTCGGCCGGGCTGAGCGTCGTCCCGTTGGGGTTGAGCGGACCCGCCAGCGAGGTGAACTCGCCCGAAGCGCGCAGGACGCCCTCGGCCTTGGCCAGCACGCTCGGGTCCGTCCAGGCCGGCTGGCCGTAGGCGAATACGAGGTTCGCCGGGTTGCTGCTCGACTGCGGATAGTGCTTGGCGAGCGCGGCGTTGCCGGCGGCGGCGTCCGAGCCCGCCGGCGGGTTGGTCGCTCCGCCGAAGCCAGCCGAGTGATACCCGAGCGCACCGGCCGCCAGCCCGAGGAACAGCACCACACCGAGCGCGAGCGTGGCCTTGGGATGCTGGACCAGGCGGACCGCGATCCTGCCCCAGGCCGACTCCTTCTGCGTCCCTGGCGCCGTCTTGGAGGGCCAGAACGCCTTCCGGCCGAGGATCGCCAGCAGCGCCGGCAGGAGCGTAAGCCCGATCAGGAGCATCACCGCGACGCCGACCGCGAGCGGTACGCCGAGATCGTGGTATAGCCCGAAGCTCGCGAACAGCAGCGTGAGCAGCGCGAGGATGACCGTGCCGGCGGAGGCGGTGATCGATTCGCCCACCCGGACGATCCCGCGGCGCACCGCTTCGTGCGGCTCGTGGCCCTCGCGCAGCTCCTCGCGGACGCGGAAGACCAGGAACAGCCCGTAGTCCGTCCCCGCCCCGAGCAGCAGCACGATCAGGAGCACCTGGGTGATCGACGAGATCAGCAGCCCGTGCGCGCCGAGCTCGCCGATCAGGCGGAACGAGATCAGCAGCGCGAGACCGCTTGGGATCAGCGTCACGAGCGCCGCGACGATCGAGCGGAAGACAAACAGGAGCAAGACGATGATGAACAGGAAGGTGAAGTTCTGCACCTCCTTGCCGGCCTTGTTTGAGCTCGCCTGGTTGGCGACGAGCGTCGCGACCTGACCGGCCAGATGCAGCTCGAGCCCGGCGGGCGCGCCGGCACTCGAGAACGTGCCCTCGAGCGCGTCGACGATCGTCTTGTCCTTGGTGATGTCGTTGGCGCTCAGGTCGACTCGAACCCGGATCTGCGCGGCCTCGCCGTCGGCGGAGATCCCAAGCTCGGTGGCGGACACGACGCTCGGCGCTTTCTGGGCCAGGGCGGTCTCGCGGGCGATCGCGGATAGGTCCGCGCTGGTCAGCCCGCCCGAGCGCGAGGCGATGATCGTGATCTCGCTGACGCGCCCGGATGCCCCGCCGCCGAGCAGTGGCGCGGCCAGGTTCGCCGCCTTGGTGCTCGGCGCGCTCGCCTGTAGGAAGGCGCTGTTGTTGTCGTTGACCTCGCTCGAGAGAGACGGAAGCGCCGCGCTCGTGACGATCGCGACGAGCAGCCAGAACGCGACGACCAACCAGCGAAAGCGCACGACGAAGCGAGCAAGCGCCTCGAAGGCGCCGTCGACCGAAAATCTCGTCTCTTGGGAGTGCATGCGAGCAGTGTCGGCAAGCGCACGCGTTCTGTCGTCCCCCTGCCGAGGGACATTTTGGCGCCGGCCGGATCCTCCGCGAGGGGGACGATCAGGTTCCAGGTCGCCGGTACGCTCCAATTGCCGTGAGCGGAGCACTGTTTGCCGAACCGTCGATGAAGCGGCGAGCGCCCCGGCTGTCGATTGACGCCGTGATCGCGCTGGCCGCCTACGGCGGGACGCTCGCGCTGCTCATTCACGGTCTGGGCAGCAGCGGCAAGGTCGCACACCAGCTCGACGCGATCGGGGTCGCGCTCGCGGCCGGCGCCACGCTCCCGCTGTTCTGGTGGCGCCGGGCGCCGCTCGCGGTGTTCGTCTTCACCACTGCGGCGAGCGCCGCGTTGATGGTCCGGGGGTACCCGGGCGGCCCGCCGATCGGCCCCACCGTAGCGCTGTATCTGGTCGCCCTGAGCCGCGACCCCAACCGGCCTTGGACCAAGTGGATCGGCGCGATCGTGATCGGCATGTTCTGCCTGCACATCGCGGCGTACGGGATCGGTCACGGGAAGCTGCCGGAGGTCCAGCTGGCGGTCGGCGCGCTTGTGTGGGCGCTGGCCTGGTTCGCGGGTGAGCGGACGCGACTGCGCCGAGAGCGCGTCGCCGAGCTCGAGCAACGCGCGATCCGCGCCGAGCGCGACGCGATCCAAGAGCGTCGCCTGGCGGTGGCCGAGGAACGCGCCCGGATCGCGCGCGACCTGCACGATTCGGCCGCGCACGCGATCAACGTGATCGCGGTGCAGGCGGGCGCCGCCCGCCTATGGCAGACGGCCGACCCTGACCGGGCACGAGGTGCGCTCGAGACCATCGAACACGTCGCGCAGCGAACGGTCGCGGAGATCGACCAGATCGTCCACTCCCTGCGCGAGGAGCGCCCACCCGGCGGCCGCGTCGAGCCGCCGGCGGGCCTGGCCGCACTCGACTCGCTGGTCGCCCAGCAGGACTCGGCCGGACTGTCGGTGAACGTGGTCACGGAGGGCGAGCGCAAGCCACTCGACGGTCCCGTGGACCGGACGGCGTACCGCATCCTGCAGGAGGCGCTGACGAACTCCGCCCGGCATGGCGTCGGTCCGGCCGATGTCTCGGTCGCCTTCGGACCGCGCGCGCTCGAGCTCACCGTCTGCAACGCCGTCCCGCCCATCACGTCCGGGCGTCCCGGCGTGAACGGCGGGCACGGCCTCGTCGGCATGCGCGAGCGGGCTGCGCTGATCGGCGGCGACTTCGAAGCCGGTCGCGTCAACGGCGCCTTCCGCGTTCGCGCCCGGCTGCCGTACGGAGGCGAGCAGTGACAACCACGGTCCTGATCGCCGACGACGACCACCTGATGCGCGCCGGGCTCACCGCGGTGCTCGAGAGTGACGCGGACATCGAGGTCGTCGGCCAGGCCTCGACCGGACGCGAGGCGGTCGCGCTGACCCGCCGGCGCGAGCCCGACGTCGTGCTGATGGACGTTCAGATGCCCGATCTCGACGGCATCGAGGCGACCCGGGAGCTGATCAGCGCCGGGCGGGCGGGCAGCCAAGTCAAGGTCCTGATCCTGACCACGTTCGAGGAGGACGCCTACATCTTCGGCGGGTTGCGCGCCGGCGCCTCGGGCTTCCTGCTCAAGCGCACGCGTCCCGAGGACCTGATCCGGGCCGTCCACACGATCGCGGCCGGAGAGTCGCTGCTGTCGCCGTCCGTGACCCGCCGGGTGATCGACCGCATGGCCCATCACCCGCCATCGGACGTCGGTGCCCGTGGCGTCGATGAGCTGACCCCGCGCGAGCGCGAGGTGCTCGAGCTACTAGCCGGCGGCCTCTCGAACGCGGAGATCGCCACCGAGCTGGTGATCGAGGAGTCGACGGTCAAGACGCACGTGAAGCGTGTCTTGATGAAGCTGGGGTTGCGCGACCGGGTGCAGGCGGTGATCTTCGCCTACGAGAACGGGCTGGCACCGACCCAGCGCGCCGCGTACTACTAGGACTGGGGATTGTCGCCGGCGGGCCGGCGCGCGGTCATGTTCAACCGCACGTACTCGAGCACGAACGGGTGGCCGGAGCGCTCGAGAGCGCGGTCCACGAACGGATCCCGGAGCTCGACGGGGAGTGGGTCGAGGTGGCGGACGAGGCACACCGTCTGGATGAACGTGCGCGGATCCTCGGGCGTCACCGACTTGGGCTCGAGCCAGCACGACACGTCGACGAATCCGGCGCGTTCGAGGCGCTCCGCGGTCTCAGCGTCGGCCGCGTAGTTCCACGGACGCTGCCAGTCGACGAAGTACGGGGCGAAGGGCTCCTCGCCGGCAATCTCGTCGGCCAGGTTCCGGAACGCGTCGATGTTGCCCAACCCACCGCACTGGGCGACGAGCTGGCCGCCGGGCTCCAGCGTGCGGTGAAGCGCCGCGAACAGCGCGTCGTGGTCCTTGATCCAGTGGAAGGTGGCGTTCGAGAAGATCGCGTCGACCGGCTCGGGCAGGGCGAGCTCGACGAGGTCCTGGCAGAGCACGGTGGCGCGGTCGCCGAGCGCCTCGCGGGCGTGCGCCGCCATCGACGGCGCCACGTCGACTGCGTACACCCGCCCTCGGGGTACGAGATCGGCCAGCAGCGCGGTGACCCGGCCCGAGCCGCAGCCCGCGTCGAGCACGACCTCATCGCCGCGTAGGTCGAATCGCCCGAGCTGCTCGCGGGCCCACCCAAGCTGTGGGTCGGACACGCGATCGTAGGTCGCGGCATCCCAATCGCGATTGGTAGTCATGCAATCGCCGTGGTACTAGGTCCCGCCCACCCTCCGGATCGCTCTCGCTCCCCCTCATACTGCGCGATCGCGTCCTGGGCCTCGAGCGTGAGCGCAATGTCATCGAGGCCGTTCAGGAGCCGGTGCTTGATGTCCGAGTCGATCTCGAAGCTCGCGGTTCCCCCTGGCCAGCGTACCTCCTGGGCGGCCAGGTCAACCTGCGCCTCCCCCGCCTCGCGGATCGAGGCACACTCGTCGGGAGTCAGCTGCACCGGCAGCAACCCGATCTTGGTGCAGTTGGAGCGGAAGATGTCGGCGAAGCTCGGCGCGATGATGGCCTGGAAGCCGTAGTCCTCGAGCGCCCACGGCGCGTGCTCGCGGCTCGAGCCGCACCCGAAGTTGCGCCCGGCCACCAGGATCGGATTGCGCGGCAGCTCCCAGCCCGGCTCCTGGGCCCAGTCGAAGAACAGGAACTCGCCGAAGCCGCTTCGCTCGATCCGCTTCAGGAACTGCTTGGGGATGATCTGGTCGGTGTCGACGTCGTCTCGGTTCAGGACCGACACGTGCCCGGTGATGGTCTCGATCGCCTTCAATTGCCTGCCTCCCACTCGCGAATATCCACGAAGTGCCCCTCGATGGCCGCCGCGGCCGCCATCTGGGGCGAGACGAGGTGAGAGCGCGCACCGCGCCCCTGGCGGCCCTCGAAGTTGCGGTTCGAGGTGGACGCGACCCGCTCGCGCGGCGCGGCGATGTCGGGATTCATGCCCAGGCACATCGAGCAGCCCGCGCCCCGCCAGTCGAAGCCGGCACGCTTGAACACCTCGTCGAGCCCTTCCCGTTCGGCCTCGAGCTTGACCTGCTGGGAGCCGGGGACGACCATCGCGTACACGCCCTGGGCGACGCGACGCCCACCCACGACTTCGGCCGCGGCGCGCAGGTCGCCGATCCGGGAGTTCGTGCACGAGCCGATGAACACGCGGTCGAGCTTGATCTCCTCCATCGGCATCCCGGGTTCGAGGCCCATGTAGTCGAGGGCGCGTTCGTCCTGGTCGGAATTCGGCTCGGGCACGGCGCTCGTGACGGGCACGACCATCCCCGGGTTCGTGCCCCAGGTGACCATCGGGCTGACGGCCGAGGCGTCGACCTCGATCTGCTTGTCGAACGACGCTCCGTCCTCGGTGTACAGCTCGCGCCACTCGTCGGGGACCTCCGAAGGAGCGCCCGCCCGGCCGATCACCCACTCGAACGTCGTCTCGTCTGGAGCGATCATGCCGGCCCGGCCGCCTCCCTCGATCGTCATGTTGCAAACGGTCATCCGGCCCTCCATCGACAGCGCCTGAATCGCCTCGCCGGCGAACTCGACCACGTGCCCGGTCGCTCCCGCCACCCCCATCTGGCCGATCGTGGCCAGGATCAGGTCCTTGGCGGTCACGCCGAAGCCAAGCGATCCTTGGTAGAGGATTCGCATCGAGCGCGGCTTGGCCTGGACCAGGCACTGGGTGGCCAGGACGTGCTCGACCTCGCTCGTCCCGATCCCGAACGCGAGCGAGCCGAAGGCGCCGTGAGTGGCGGTGTGCGAGTCGCCGCACACGATCGTCATCCCGGGCTGGGTGACGCCCAGTTCGGGGCCGATGATGTGGACGATTCCCTGCCGGTCTGAACCCAGCGAGAAGAGGGGGATGCCGAACTCCTCGCAGTTGCGCTCGAGCGTCTCAACCTGCTTGCGCGACAGCTCGTCGCGGATCCGGGCCGCCACCGGGGTGCCGTCTGTCGGGACGTTGTGGTCGGCCGTGGCCAGCGTCCGGTCGGGCCGGCGCACGTGGCGCCCGGCGAGCCGCAGCCCGTCGAAGGCCTGCGGACTGGTCACCTCATGCACGAGATGCAGATCGATGTAGAGGAGGGGGTGGGTGGGAATCCCAATCTCGTGCGCGTCCCAGATCTTGTCGAACAGCGTCTGTGGCATCAGCTCCTCCGTAGCCCCGCGCTGAGCACCGCGAGCAGCACGGCCTCCCGTGGTCCTGGATTTTCAAAATGATGATTTAGGTCTGCGTCGAACGTGACGCAGTCGCCATCGAGCAGCTCGTAGTGGTGGCCGTCGCAGTGGAGCACGACCGTCCCGGACTCGACGAGCGCGGTCTCACGGCTCCCGGGCTCGTGTCTGGGCGGGTCGCCCGACCCACCGGTGACCGCCCCGGGGGCGAGCGTGTGGCGGGAAAGCTCGGCGCGCTGCCCGGGCAGCGGCGGGGTGAGGATCTCGTAGCTATGGCCGGCGACCGGCACGGGCCCCTTGCGGCGCTCGCCGCTGCGAACGACGGTGACGGCACCGTCTTCGTCCAGGCGAAGCAGCTGCGAGAGTCGCAGCTCGAGCCCGGCGGCGATACGGGTCGCCACCTGAAGGGTCGGGCTCGTTTCTCCCCGTTCGACCTGCGACAGCATCGGAGCGCTCACGCCCGAGCGCTCAGCCAGGTCGCGCAGGGAGAGATCCATCGCCTCGCGCAGGGCACGGACCCTCGGTCCGAGGCCGTTCCCGGTGGCCGGCGGGGGTGCGGTCATCGACATACATCTGTACGCTATCACATACGCAGCCCTACCCGGCAAGCCGGGTAGCCTGGGGCGAATGATGCGCTCGCGCCCCGACGTGCTTGTGCTCGGCGCCGGCGGCGTCCTCGGCGAGGCCTGGATGATGGGGGTCCTGGCCGGGATCGAGGACGGCACGGGCTTCGACCTGCGCGACTGCGACTACTACCTCGGCACGTCTGCCGGCTCGATCGTGGCCGCCCATCTGGTCGCCGGTCAGTCGCCGCGCCGACCCTCCACGGTCGCCGGCGACGATGTCGACGTAGCGACCAACGGCACGCGCCCGGTCGATGGTCTCGCGGCGGCTGGACTGACCGCGGCGCGTCGCATGGGCGCCTTGGCGCTGGCCGCGGGCGCGACGTTCGCGCCACTTGCGTTGGGGCTGGCCGCACCCGGAGGAGCCGTGGCGCGCGCGCTGCTGTTGCGGCGCCTGCCCCGCCCCAGCGACACGCTGAGCGACCTGGGCCGGAGCATCGAACGGCTTGATCCACGCTTCGACGGCCGCCTGCGGATCGCCGCCGTGGACAAGCGCAGCGGCCGCCGCGTCGTATTCGGCAGCCCCGGGTCCCCACCGGTCGGCGTCGCGCAGGCGGTGGTCGCGTCGTGCTGCGTGCCGTGGCTGTTTGCCCCGGTCACGATTGGCGGTCGCGAGTACGTCGACGGCGGCGTCTGGAGCCCAACCAACCTCGACGCCGCCCCGGCCGGCCGCGACACCCACGTCCTGTGCCTGAACCCGACCGCGAGCATCCCGGGCTCAAGCGGCGTGCTGGCCGTGGTCCGCGGGGTTTCGCGTAGCGCGGTATCGGTCGAGTCGCTCGTACTGCGTCGCCGGGGCGCGGCCGTTCAGATGCTCGCTCCAAACGCCGAGTGCGCCGAGATCATGGGGACCAACTTCATGGATCGCGAGCCACGCGGGCGCTTACTCGCTGCCGCCTACCGCCAGGGTCTTCAGTTCGTTACGGGGTCCGCACGGGTGAACCAGACGCCGCGGCAGCCGTCGCTGCCTCGGCCTCGGCCGTGAAGGCGCCGCCGTCAGGCGCCGCCGACAGATCAGCTATCCCGCGCCGGCGGAGCGCGTTCGACAGTGCGCGCACATAAGCCCGGGCGGCCGCATCGAGAATGTCGGTCGAGACGCCCTGGCCCGACCCGCTGACGCCGCCCACCTCGAGCACGACCGACGTCTCGCCGAGCGCGTCCTGGCCGCCCGTCACCGCATCGACTCGGAACTCCCTGAGACGCGCGTCGCTGCCGGTGGCCGCATTGATCGCCCGGAAGATCGCGTCGACCGGGCCGTCCCCGGTGAATGAACCCGTGAGCTCCTCGCCGTCAGGCCCGCGGATTCCCACCGTCGCATGCGGCGGTCGGCGGGTCGACGCTTCGACGTCGAACCACTCGAGTTGGTAGCCCGTGACCTCCTCGCGCAGCTCGTCGGTGACGAGCGCCTCGAGGTCAAGCGCGGTCACGTGCTTCTTCTTGTCCGCGATCTCCTTGAAGCGCTTGAAGGCCGTGTTGAGTCCCTGACCGGAGACCTGGAAGCCGAGCTCGGCCAGCGCCTGCTGCAGCGCGTGGCGACCGGAATGCTTGCCGAGCACGATCGAGTTCGCCGCGAGCCCGACCGTTGTCGCATCCATGATCTCGTAGGTGGTCCGCTCCTTGAGGACGCCGTCCTGATGGATCCCGGCCTCGTGGGCGAAGGCGTTACGTCCCACGACCGCCTTGTTCGGCTGCACCGGATAGCCCGTGAGCCGCGAGACCAGCCGCGAGGTCCTGGCGATCTCGGTCGTGTCGATTCCCGTCGTCAGCCCGAGCAGCGGCGCGCGCGTGTGCAGCACCATCACGATCTCCTCGAGCGACGCGTTCCCGGCGCGCTCTCCGATCCCGTTGATCGCGCACTCCACCTGCCGGCAGCCGGCCTGCAGCCCGGCGAGCGAATTGGCCACCGCGAGGCCGAGGTCGTCGTGGCAGTGCGCCGAGAGCCTCACCTCGCGCAGCGCCGGCACCAGCTCGTACAGCCGGGTGAACATCGCGGCGTACTCCTCGGGCGTCGCGTAGCCGACCGTGTCCGGGACGTTGATGGTGCTCGCGCCCTCCTCGATCGCGGCGGCGATCACCTCGGCCATGAATTCCCGGTCTGACCGGAAGCCGTCCTCGGGGGAGAACTCGACGTCGTCGGTGTACTGCCTGGCGTGGGCCACGGCGGCGCGGGCCTGCCCCAGCACGTCCTCTCGCGTGGTCTGGAGCTTGTGCTTGATGTGCAGATCGCTGGTCGCGATGAAGACGTGGATGCGCGACCGCGCGGCGTCCTTGACGGCGTTCCAGGCAGCATCGATGTCGGCGGCGTGGGTCCGCGCCAGGGCGGCGATCACGGGTCCGTCGACGGTGCGCGAGATCTCCTGAACCGCCTCGAAGTCACCCGGCGAGGTGATCGGGAAGCCCGCCTCGATCACGTCCACGCCCAGCCGCGCGAGCTGCTGAGCGATCTCGAGCTTCTCCTGCGTGTTCAGCGAGATGCCGGGCGACTGCTCGCCGTCGCGCAGCGTCGTGTCGAAGATCAAAACTCGGTTGGGATCCTCTGGCGTTGTCATGTCACTCCTAGCTGGCTCGAACTTCGTTTCTTCTCGGTGCTGGTCTCGCGGCTACGTGCGGCCGCCCACGCGCTATTCCCCCCGAGGGGGGAGGAGAAGAAGTCGAAGGTCGAGGCGAAGCGCCATGCCGGAGAAACCGTAGCAAACTGACTGAGGCATGATGAGGCGGTGAGAAGGCTCGCGTTGATCGTCAATCCGGTCGCCGGTGGCGGCCGTCCGGCGCGCGCCCTGCCGCAGGTCCAGGCGGAGTTGCGCGAGCGTGGCTTCGAGCAACGCTTTGAGTACACGAAGAGCCTTGGACACGCCCGCGAGCTCGCGCTGGAGGCGGCGGCGAACGGCGAGGTCGCAGTCGCCTTCGGTGGCGACGGCCTGATCAGCACGGTGGCGGGCGCTCTGAAGCACACAGAAGGGGTCGTCGGCATCCTGCCCGGCGGGCGGGGCAATGACCTGTGCCGGGTGCTGGGGATCCCATTGAAGCCGGTCGCCGCGTGTGGCGTGCTGGCCTCCGGCGTCGAACGCCGGCTGGATCTCGGCGAGGCCGGCGGCCGGACGTTCACTGGCATCGCCAGCTGCGGCTTTGACTCGGAGGTCAACCGGATCGCCAACGAGACGACGCGCGTGCGCGGTAGCCTCGTGTACGCGTACGCGCTGCTCCGGGCGCTGCCAAGCTGGCGAGCGGCCGGGTTCGAGGTGATGCTCGACGGCGGAGATGTCCGGAGCTTCAACGGGTACTCGGTTGCCGCCGCCAACTCGAGGCAGTTCGGAGGCGGGATGCGACTGGCCCCGGCAGCCTCGCTTACCGACGGTCTGCTCGACGTGGTCATCATCGAGGACATGCCAAAGCTTCGTTTCTTGCGACTTGCCCCCACCGTGTTCAGTGGGCGACACCTCCGCTATCGCGAGGTCTCCGTGCTCCGCGGCCGCCAGGTGCACATCAGCGCAACCGAGCCGTTCACCCTGTACGCGGATGGTGAGGCGATCGCCGAGCTCCCGGTCACCGTTAAGGTGCTGCCGGCCGCCGTCCGGATGATCGTCCCGGCATGAGCCTGCTGACGGCGAAGGTCGCCGCGGCGCGCGCGGTCGGCGAGCTGGCCCGGCGGGCCGGGCGCGGCGGCGGTACGAGCCTGCCCGGCAAGGTGCTGATCGCCCTCGAGCCCGACGCGATCTCCGAGCTGTCGGCGCGCCTGTCGCGCGGCTCGGTGGTGATCTCGGCCACCAACGGCAAGACAACCACGGCGGCGATGGTCGCCTCAGTACTGGCGCGAGACGGGGTGGCGGTGGTGCACAACCAGGCGGGCGCGAACATGGCCGGTGGCGTGGCCTCGACGCTTCTGGCTGCCGCCCGGGGCCGCGATCGGATCGACGGCGAGCTCGGGCTGTTCGAGATCGACGAGTTCTGGCTGGACCGGATCGTGCCCCAGCTCATTCCGCGCGGCATCGTGCTCGGCAACCTGTTCCGCGACCAGCTCGACCGCTACGGGGAGCTCGACACGATCGCCGACCGCTGGGCCGCGGTGACGAGCGGGGCCGGCGTTCGCGGTGCACAGCTGATCCTCAACGCGGACGATCCCCTGATCGCGGACCTGGGCCGCGAGGCGTCGAACGTGACCTACTTCGGCCTCGACGATCCGTCGCTGGCGATGCCCGAGATGCAGCATGCCTCCGATTCCAAGCACTGCCGGCGATGCGGAGCGGCGTACGTTTACGACGTCGTGTACCTGGGACACCTCGGCCGGTACCGCTGCCCTGTGTGCGGGCAGGAGCGTCCCGCGCCGGCGGTGGCGGCCGAGCGGATCGAGCTCGATGGCACCCGGGGCTCGTCGTTCGAGCTGGTCACGCCCACCGGCCGGACGCGTGTCGAGCTGCCGCTTCCGGGCCTGTACAACGTCTACAACGCATTGGGCGCGGCGGCGCTGTGCCTCGGCCTGGGCGTCGGGCTCGACACGGTTGCCGCGGGGCTGAGCGAGGTGCGCGCCGCGTTCGGCCGGGCGGAGCGACTCGCGGTCGGGAGTGTCGAGGTGCAGGTGCTCCTGATCAAGAACCCGGCCGGCGCGAACGAGATCCTGCGCACGCTCGTGCTGGAGGGCGATGAGCTCGACCTGCTGGTCGTCCTGAACGACCGAACGGCCGATGGGCGCGACGTCTCGTGGGTGTGGGACGCCGATTTCGAGATGCTGTCGGGACGCGTCCGGCGGGTGACGTGCGCCGGGACGCGCGCCGGCGAGCTCGCCGTCCGGCTGAAGTACGCGGGCGTGCCGGACGATCGCCTGCACGTCGTCCCAGGGCTCGCGCCGGCGCTGGACGACGCGCTGGCGCAGGCCCCGGCGGGCCGTCTGTACGTGTTGCCCACCTATACCGCGCTGCTCGAGCTGCGCCACGAGCTCTCCGAGCGCGGCCACGCCCTGCCGTTCTGGGAACCCACGCCGGTATGAGCGCGGTCATCTGGCACGACATCGAATGCGGCAGCTACGGCGAGGACCTGCCGCTGTGGCGCTCGCTCGCGGCCGCGCATGGCGACCCCGTGCTGGATATCGGTGCCGGGACCGGCCGGGTAGCTCTGGATCTCGCCGGCGCCGGCTATCAGGTCACGGCCCTCGACCGAGATCCGGAGCTTCTCGCCGCTCTCGAGGAGAGGCGTTTGGGAGATAACTCCCGTATAGCGGGAGATATCTCCCACACGGTTGTCGCTGACGCCCGCGACTTCGACCTGGGCGACCGCCGGTTCCCCCTGGTGATCGTCCCGATGCAAACCATCCAGCTCCTCGGAGGGCCGGACGGTAGGGCCGGGTTCCTGCGCTGCGCTCACAACCACCTACGGCCGGGCGGGATCCTGGCGGCTGCCATCGCGGAAGTCCTCGAGCTCTACGAGGTCGTCGACGGCTTCGAGATGCCGCTCCCGGACGTCCGCGAGTACGACGGCGTCGTCTACTCGAGCCAGCCGGTGGCGGTGCGCGCCGAGCACGGCGGGTTCGTGCTCGAGCGCCGGCGCGAGACGGTGGCGCCGAAGGGCGAGCGAACCGTCGAGGAGAACCTCATCCGCCTCGACGGCCTCACCGGGCGCGGGCTCGAGCGCGAGGGGCGCGCGGCCGGGTACACCCCCGCGGGCCGCGCCATCGTCCCCGCCACCGCCGACTATTCCGGCAGCGAGGTGGTGATGCTCCGTGCCTGATCCCGACGGCGGCCTGCGCGTGTGCGCCCTGTATCCCGACCTGATGAACATCTACGCCGACCGCGGCAACCTGCTCGTGCTCGAGCGCCGCTGCCGGTGGCGGGGAATCGGCTTCACCGTCACCGCGAGCGGGCTCGGCGACCGCCTGGACCCGGATGGCGCCGATCTTTACTACCTCGGCGGAGGGCAGGACCGCGATCAGAAGCTGTGCGCGCTCGACCTGGCTGAGGTCAAACGCGACGCGCTGCACACGGCGGCCGCCCGCGGAGCCGCGATCTTTGCCGTGTGCGGCGGCTACCAGCTCCTCGGCCACTCCTACCAGCTCGGTGAGGAGACGCTTCCCGGGGTGGGCCTGGTCGATCTGGTCACGGTCCGCTCCGAGGATCCGCGACTGATCGGCAACGTGGCCATCGAGGTCGAGCTCGACCCTGGCGTGCGGCGAGTCCTGGCCGGGTTCGAAAACCACGGCGGTCGCACTCACATCGGACCGAATGCGACCCCGTTCGGTCGGGTGCTGAAGGGCTACGGCAACAACGGCGTCGACGGCTTCGAGGGCGTGCGGAGCGGGAGCATGATCGGAACCTATCTGCACGGCCCGCTGCTTCCCAAGAACGCCTGGTTCGCCGACTGGCTGATCCAGACCGCGCTCGGGCGAGACGAGCCGCTGGAGCCGCTGGACGACCGCCTGGAGGCCGGCGCTCACGCCGAGGCGCGACGGGCGGCGGGATTGTGAAAACCTGCGCATGATGCCGTGCGGGGCTCGTCTCACCGCCGATCGACTTGGGTCGGCGCTCGCCTGCGGTCTGGCCGCGGTCGGCCTGGCGGCGTGCGGCGCCGGTTCACGGCCGGCGAACTCCGCTTCGTCGAGCACGACGACGATCGCCTCGGCCGGGGCGAGCACGACCACGACCACGGTCACGACGACAACGACCGCGACGACGACCGAGACCGTGACCCTCCCCGGCGCCGGCAAGCCGCCGGTGACGATCGGGGACGAGAACACCCCGGAGGAGTTCATTCTCGGCCAGCTCTACTACCAGGCGCTGAAGGCACAAGGCTTCCCCGTCACCCTGAACCAGAGCATCGGCCCCACCCAGGTGATCATGCAGGCCCTGGCCACCGGCCAGCTCGCGATGTACCCGGAGTACCTCGACACGTGGGACACCGACGTGGCCGCGCTCAAGGGGCCCTTCCGGAGTCGCGCCGACGCCTATGCGGCCGGCCAGCGCTACGCCGGCGGGCAGGGCCTAAAGCTGCTCGACCCGACACCATTCAGCGACACGGAAGCGATCGCAGTCACGTTCGACTACGCGGTCGAGAACAACCTCCAGTCGATCCCGGACCTGGCCGGGGTCTCCACCCAGCTGACCTTGGGGGGGCCGCCTCAATTCCAGCAGGGTCCCGAGGGGCTACCCCAGCTTGAGAGCGTCTACGGCGTCGTCCCGGCCACGTTCAAGCCGCTCGAGATCGGCGCCCAGTATCAGGCGCTCGACCAGGGAACTGTGCAGGCAGCGGTGGTCAACACGACCGACCCGGAGCTGCTCAGCGGGAGCTATCCGCTCCTCTCAGATCCCGAGAACGTATTTGGGTGGGGCAACGTGGTGCCGGTGGCGTCGGCCCGGGCCCTCGCGGCCGAAGGGCCGCTGTTCGAGGCCACGATCAACCGCGTGAGTGCGCTGTTGACGCTGCCGCAGATGCGCGAGCTCAACGCCGACGTGGAACTCGACAACGAGAGCCCGGCCGTCGTCGCCCAGCAGTTCCTCCAGTCGGCCGGACTGCTGCCTCAGACTTACCCCGCCAGCAGCTCTTAGCTTCAACCGCTCGAACCGAACCCGCCGACCCCGCGCTCCGACCCGGCCAGCTCGTCGACCTCTTCGACCGCCGGTGTCTCGACCCGGACGAGCACGAGCTGAGCGATCCGGTCGCCGGCCGCGACGGTGAACGCCTCACTGCGGTCGGTGTTCAGGAGCAGCACGCGAAGCTCGCCCCGATAGCCGGAGTCGATCAGGCCGGGGGCGTTGACGAGCGCGATCCCGTGGCTGGCCGCCAGCCCCGAGCGCGGCAGCACCAGGCCGGCTTGACCGCCGGGGATCTCCACGGAGACGCCGGTGCCGATCGAGGCGCGCTGCCCCGGCTCGAGCATGCGGTCCTCTGCCGCGTACAGATCGAGCCCGGCGTCGCCTGGATAGGCCCTCGTCGGCAACACGGCGCGGGCGTCGAGCCGGCGCACCCTGAACGTCATGCGAACGGGCGACTGAGAGCGAAGTCCTGGTAACGCGCGGCCACCGGCGCCGGCAGGCGCGCGAGCACACGCACGCCGTCGGGCGTCTCCTCGCGCTCGAGGTCGCCGGCGATCGCGTGCAGCTCGGCGAGCCGCGCGCCCTCCTGGAATGGAATCAGCAGCTCGACGTCCTGGAGCGTGCGGGCGAACTCGTCCTCGATCCGCTGGATCAGCGTCTCGACTCCCTCGCCTGTCACGGCCGAGACGAGCACCGCGTCCGGATGACGGTGCTGCAGCTCGGCCCGGCGCTCGTCGTCGATCCGGTCGGCCTTGGCCAGGACGAGGACCTGCGGCACGTCGTCGGCGCCGATCTCGAGCAGCACGTCCTCGACCGCACGAGTCATCGCGACGAGTATCTCCTCGTCGACCGAAGCGTCGACGACGTGCAGGATCAGGTCAGCCAGCCGCGTCTCCTGGAGCGTGGCGCCGAACGCCTCGACGAGCTGATGGGGGAGCTTGCGGATGAATCCGACCGTGTCGGTCAGCAGGTAGTCGCGGCCGCCGGCGCGCAGCAGGCGCGTGGTCGGATCGAGCGTGTGGAAGAGCCGGTCGCGGACGCCGACGTTGGCGCCGGTGAGCGCGTTGAGCAGGGTTGACTTGCCGGCGTTCGTGTAGCCGGCCAGCGCCACCGAAGGCAGCTGTGAGCGCTCGCGCTCGGCCCGCATGACCGAGCGGTTGGAGCTGACATGGACGAGCTTTCGCTTCAGTGCGGAGATCCGGTCACGCGCCAGGCGCCGGTCGGTCTCGATCTGTGTCTCGCCCGGTCCACGTGTGCCGATCCCGCCGTCGATGCGCCCGGCGCCGAGGCGCTCGAGGTGCGACCACAGCCCGCGCATGCGCGCCAGGTTGTACTCAAGCTGGGCCAGCTCGACCTGGAGCTTGCCCTCTGCGCTATGGGCGTGCGAGGCGAAGATGTCGAGGATGATCGCCGTGCGGTCGATCACCGGGATGCCCAGCGCGGACTCGAGGTTGCGCTCCTGCCGAGGCGAGAGCTCGTCGTCGCAGGCGACCAAGTTCGCGTCGGCGCGGGCGATCTCGGCCTTGAGCTCGTCGAGCTTGCCCGGTCCCAGGTAGGTGTTCGGGTGAGGATGGTCGCGGCGCTGGATGAGCTCGCCGACGCCGGCCACGCCCGCGGTGCGCAGCAGCTCGCGCAGTTCAGCGAGCTGCTCCTCGCCCCCGTCCGGGACGACGGCAACCAGGTAGGCGCGCTGGCGCGCGCGGCCTCGCGGGCGCTGCCCGTTCAGCGCCGCCGATGGTGCCTGGTTCCAGGAGTGGCGATCTCGCTGCACTAAAGCTGATACTAGCTGTGGTCCTACGGGTGTTTCCTGCCCGCTCGATGCCGAAGGCATTGAGCGGCAGCATTCTTTTACCCGCTCGATGCCGAAGGCATTGAGCGGCAGCATTCTTTTACCCCGGAACGGGAACGATGTCAGTAGCCGGGGTGTTAAGGGGCTGTTGAAATCTGCGACAAGGAGGGCAGGGAAATGCTGAAGCGTCGTCTCCGTTCCACGATCGTGCTCGCCGTCGTGAGCGCCGGCTGTGTGGTCGGAATCTCGAGTGTCGCGCTGGCCGCGGGCCTCGCTCCGCAGCTGCGCTCACCCAAGGCCGGCAAGAAGGAGTCGGTCGGGCACGTGAAGTTCACCGTCTACGTGCCGGATCCGGCGAACGTGGTCAACCGGAAGATCTTCATGGACATCTCGCCCAAGCGCATCGTCAAGGGAGGGGTGCTCGAGTCGCCCAAGAAGTGTGGGTTCCACTGCGACATCGCCACGATGAAGCGGGTCGGGCACTCGCATCTGTACACGTACACCGACCCCTTCAACTTCATGGGCAACTGGCAGGACACGCCCGGCCGGTACTACTGGCAGGCTTACTACTACCCGAACGGAGGCGTCATCGGGATCCTGCCGAGCCGTATTGGCTCCTTCCGGATCGTCGGCTGAACCAGGCGGCTACAGGCGCCGGATACGCTCGACCGCCTCGAGGAGGCGCTCATCGGGCGTGGTGAGCGAGATTCTGAAGAAGCCCTCACCGCTGGCGCCATACGCCCCACCGGGCGAGATCACGACCGCGGCCTGCTCGAGTACGTGCTCGCAGTAGGCCGCGGAGGACTCGAACCCGGCGGGGATCGGCGCCCAGATGTAGATCGTTCCCTGGGGCGGCGTCACCTCGACGCCGGCTTGGGCGAGCGCCTCGCACACGAGGTCGCGGCGGCGCTGGTAGACCGCGTTCATCCTGTGCTTGTCGGCGTCGACCTCGGGCGCGAGCGCCGCCGCGCCGGCGAGCTGAACCGCCTCGAAGTTGCCGGAGTCGATGTTCGACTTCAGATGCCAGTAGTGCTCGATCGCCTCGGCGTTGCCGACGATTGCGGCGCACCGCCAGCCGGTCATGTTGTACCCCTTGGACAGCGAGAACACCTCGACACCGACGTCCTTGGCCCCGGCTGTCTGCAGGAAGGACGGAGCCACGTATCCCTCGTACGTGGTCTCGCTGTAGGCGTTGTCGTGCACGACGAGGATCTCGTGGCGGCGGGCGAACTCAACGACCTCCTCGAAGAAGCCGGACGGGACGGTCGCGCCCGTCGGGTTGTTGGGGTAATTGATGAACATCAGCCGTGCCCGGTCGCGGTCTCGTTGCGATATCGCCGTCAGGTCGGGAACGAACCCGCGCTCGGGCACCAGCGGCATCAGCACCGGCTCGGCGCCGGCCAGCAGCGGGCCCCCGGTGTAGACGGGATAACCGGGGTCGGAGGCGAGCGCGGCGTCACCCGGATCGAGGAAGGCGAGGTTCAGGTTGAAGATGCACTCCTTGGCGCCGATCGCCGCCATCACCTCGGTCTCCGGATCGAGCTCGACGCCGAACCGCCGCGCGTAGAAGCCGGACACCGCCTCTCGAAACTCCGGCCGACCGCGGTTGGTCGGGTACTGGTGCGTGCTCGGATCGGCCACGGCGCGCTGCATGGCCGCCACCACCTCGGGATAGGTGGGCGTGTCGGGATCCCCGATGCCGAGGCTGATCACGTCCACGCCGGCGGCGCGCTTCTCTCGGATCTTGCGCTCGAGCTGGGCGAACATGTAGGGCGGGATCAGGTCCAGGCGGCTACTGCGTCGCATGCAACTCCTCGAGGAAGGGCTCGGCAAGCGTGGCGCGATACACCGGAACCGCCCAGCCCGTGAGCTCGATGTTCAGGTCTTCGGCGACCTCGACGGTCAGCTCACCACCGTCGAGAACGACCGTCACGGGTGAGCGGCCACCGTCGAGCACATAGGCGATCGCGGCCCCGGCGGCCCCGGTGCCGCTCGCGGTGGTCTCCCCCACGCCACGCTCGAAGATCCGGGCGCGGATGCGGCCTGGCGCGAGCTCGGTGAACCAGGACACGTTGGTCCGATTCGGGAACAGCGCGTTGTGTTCGATGCCCGGGCCGATCTCATTCAGATCAAGGGCTTCCAATTCGGACTCGTCGCTCGTCGCGATCGCGCACTGGGGATTGCCGACCTGCACGTGCTGGAAGTGCCAGGTGCGGCCTCCGGCCGTCAGCTCGCCCCGGCCATCGCGTCCGCCCGACGGGTACCCCGGGCTATCCAGGCGCGCCTGGCCCATGTTGACGGCGCACTCGGTGTCGGACAGGATCCGCGGCCGGATGTCGCCGGCGACGGTCTCGATTGCAAACGAGTCCGCCTCGGTCCAGTGGTGGCGACGCAGGTAGAGCACCGCCTCCCGCGCCCCGTTCCCGGACAGCTCCGCTTCCGATCCATCCGGGTTGAAGATGCGAAGCCGGGCGACGTATCCGTCCTGCTCGGGCTCCGACAGAAGCAGGATCCCATCGGCCGACACGCCGGTGTGCGGGGCGCAGATGGCCCTGATGCGCGGAGCGGTGAGTTCAAAAGGGAGCTGTCCCGCCTCCACGATCACGTAGTCGTTGCCGAGTGCTTGCCACTTCTCGAACTCCACGGTGGGCCAGTCTAAGGCGCCGACAATCCTCCAAGGCGCCGCCGGCAGGCGCCGCCGACCATTTTCATATCTCTGTACCGTCGCGCCGTCATGCTGACGCGGCTGAACGCCTGGGCCTTGCGCCGGCCCTCGCTCCCGCTGTGGCTGCTCGGCGCGCTGGTGGTGGTTTCGCTGGCGGCCCGGCTGGCCTGGATCGGGGAGCCGTGCCGCTCGCCGTGCACCTCCGCCAACGACCACCTGCTGATCTTCGACGAGGACTACTACGTCAATGCTGCGCGCGTGATCGTTGGGATCCATCCCCCGCACGGCGACCCGTACTGGAATTCGCCGTTGGGTACCGACCCGAACTCCGAGCACCCGCAGCTCGTCAAGCTGCTGATCGCGGGCGGTATCGAGCTGTTCGGCGACGGACCGCTGGCCTGGCGGCTGCCAAGCGTGCTGCTCGGCACGGTGGCGATCGTCGGGATGTTCGCGCTGACCAGGGCCGCCGGCGGGGGACGCTGGGCCGGACTTGGGGCGGCCGCGCTGATGGCGAGCGACAACCTGCTGCTCGTCCATGGACGGATCGGCACGCTCGACGTGCCGGCCGTAGCGGCCATGATCTGGGCCGCTGCTTTCTACTTACGCGGCCGCCCGGTGTGGGCGGGCGTCGTGCTCGGGTTCGGCGCGGCCGCCAAGGAAGTGGCGCCGTACCTGCTGTTCGGCCTCGCGGCGCTCGAGCTGCTTCGCTGGCTTCGCACGCGCACCGACGTGCTCAGACGGATCGTCCGGCTCGCCCTGTGCACCGTCGCGACCGCCGCCTGCTTTCTCGCCCTGCTTCAGATCATGGGCTGGATCGCCGCGCCGTACAGCCCCCAGACGGGCAAGCTCGTGCCGAACGGCGCGATCGGGCACCTCTCGCACATCCTTTCCTACGCCGCGCACCAGACGAGCCCAGACGGGCCGAAGGGCATCGCGTCGTACCCGTGGGACTGGCTGGTCGACATCAAGCCGATCACCTATCTGCAGATCAATCCGGCGCATCCAACCGCCGCGTTGAACCAGATCGAGCCCGCCGTGCACTTCCTCGGGATGATCAGCCCGCCGATCCTGTTCCTCGGGCTGCCCGGACTACTGATCGCCGCCGTCGGGGTGGTCCGTCCGAATCTCCGCGGCTCGGGTCGGGGGTTGAGCGAGGTGGGCGTCGTCGGACTCGCCTGGTTCCTTGGGACCTACCTGCCGTTCGTCCTGGCCAGCCTGATCGAAAGCCGGACGAGCTACCTGTACTACATGGTGATCGTCATGCCCGGGATCTACCTGGTGATCGTCGATCTCGTCCGGCGGATCGGCCCCGAGCGGAGGCTGGTGCTCGCCTGGATGGGGTGCGTGTTCGCGGCCGCCGTCGTGATGTACCCGCTCACCCCGTTGCCGTGAGGTTCACGGGGAGCGGGCCGTAGCGGAGCAGGATCGCGATGTCCTTCGCGGACTGTTTCGGAAAGCCGCCGATGAGCTCGGCCCCGTCCTGGTCGCTGATGCCGTCGGGATACTGCTTATAGTCGACGTAGGGCACGTCGATCAGGTGGTTGTCGAGCACGATCGCGAAGTGCTGGTTCAGTGTCTGCCCGACGGAGCTGACGCGCGCGCCTCGCCGGGCGATGGCGGCGGTCAGAGCGCGAAACCCGCGGCTTCCGGCGGCGGTGAACCTGAACGACACGGCGGTCCCGCCGGCAATCGCGCTCGGCCGAGGATCGGTGATGCTCGCCCCGGAGAGCGCCGGGGCTCCACGCAGAACGTAGAACTGAGCAGCCGAGCCCGCCGCGCCCTGTCGGGCTGCCTGCACCAGCGTGACCCTGGTGGACGCGGGCTCCTTGGCGGCGAGCTGGCGCGCCCGGGCGAGCGACAAGCTTCCAAGCCCTGGATCGCCCGGCGCGGCCGTGCCGGAGCCCTGGCTCATGACGATCGCCGGCGGATCGTGCGCTTGAAGCAGGCTGGCCACCGTGTTGCCGTTCGGCGCGATCACGCTGGCCTCCCAGTCATAGAACTCGAGGCGGCCCGGTGCGGAAAGCGCGAGGATCTCGGCGCGCGCCCCACGCCTCGGGTTCGTGACGCGCACGTCGATTCGCCCGCCTGCCCACGAGACCTGCGCGCCCGGAACGGCCTGGTGCAGGCGGGCGCGGAGGATCTGCGTAGTCCGCGCCTTCGTAGCGGCGGCGACGGGGCCCGGGGTCGCGAACCACACGCTGACGCCATGGGCGCCGGTCGTCGGAGCGGTGGAGCTGGTCTGGCTGGGGCTACGCGCGAGCAGGGACACGCCGGCGACGAGGATCACGACCAGAACCGCCGCCACCAGGCCGAGATGCCCGAACGGGCTGGGCAGTCGCCTCGGCCGCGGAACCCCGGTCTCCACCCGGCGCACGATCTGGCGCTCGACCCGATCGAAGTAGTCACTCATCGCTCACGCTCCGTCATTCGGTCCCTCAGCCGCGACAGCCCGCGGCTCACGCTCTGGCGCGCCACCAGCTCCGAGCAGTTCAGCTTCCTGGCGATCTCGCCGTACTCACGCTCCTCGAGAAACCGGGCGCGGACCGCCTCGCGCTGGCGGTCGGGAAGCTGCTCGACCAGCTCCAGGACCGGGCCGGCCGCGCCGGCCGCGAGCTCCTCGACGCGCGCCAGGTCGTCGTCGTCGAGCACCTCGGGCTCGAAGGAGAGGCGGCGGCGGGCTCGATCCTCCACGCGCCCGCGCCGCCGGCTCTCGCGAAGCTTGTTGCGGGCGATCCCGAGCACCCACGGCCGCGCCGAGCCGGCGCCTCGCGCCCGGAATCTCCGCGCGACGAGGAACACCGCGGCGAACACCTCGGCAGCAAGATCGGCGGTCACCTCCCGGTCGCCCGTCTCGCGCAGGAGGAGGGCGAGGACGGCGGGGAGGTGGCGGCGGTAGAACGTCGCGAACGCCTCCCCGTTCCCGGCCACGACCGCGGCCAGCAGGTCGCCGTCGGCTAGCTGCAAAGGTGATGGCATCTCACCCAGATACTTTGCGCGACCTCACGCGCGTGTGACGCTTCAGTCTCGGTCAGCGACCCAGCGCTCGAGCACCTCGCCCGCCACGCTGGCCGCAGAGCGCCCGTCGGCATCGATGACGTCGACGTTGGGAAGCTTCCTCATCCAGGTCAACTGCCGCCGCGCGTAGTTGCGGGTGCGCCGCTTCATCGAGTCGATGTCCCCGGTCAGGAGCTCCTCGAAACCAAGGGCCTTGCGCGCGGTCGGGGAAGCGCCGGCGGCGTTGGCGCGGCGGACCTCTTCCTGCGCGCCGGCCGCGACCATCGCGTCGACGCGAGCGTCGATCCGGCGGTAGAGCTCCTCGCGTTCGAGCACGAGTCCGACGAGCAACGTCGGGTGGCGCATCTCGGTCGTCCACAGCTCGGAGTCCTCGGCGTGGGGCTCGAGCTCGCCGGCGTCGAGCAGCTCGAGCGCCCGCACGATTCGCTGACGGTCACCCGGATCGATGTCCACGGCCGCCCACGGCGCGCGCTCGCGCAACACCCCGTGCAGCGCGGGTGCGCCCCGCCGCTCGAGCTCGGCCAGCCAACGCTCCCGGGCTCCCTCGGGGGGTGGTGGCCGCAGGCTGAGGTCGGCCAGCGCCGCGCGCAGGTACAGCCCGGTGCCCCCGACGACAATCGGGCGTGCGCCGGAGGCCAGTAGCGAGTCGATCTCGGCGTGGGCCAGCTCGGCGTACTGGCCGGCGCTGAAACTGGCGTCGAGTGGCAGGAACGAGACCAGGCGATGTTCGAGCTGCGCCCGCTCGTTCGGCTGGGCGGCTCCGGTGAGGAGCTCGAGGCCCTGGTAGACCTGGAGCGCGTCGGCGGACACTGCGACGGGCCGTTCGCCGCGGCCTCGGAGCAGCCGCGCGAGCTCAATCGCCACATCGGTCTTGCCGACGCCGGTCGGACCGAACAGGGCGATCACGTCCGCACGCGACATGGCTGCCAGTATCGTGGAGCGATGCCAGGCGAAGGCGGTATGGGAACGGGAACCCCGCCCACCCACGTTCGGATCGGGACCGGCCTGTCGACCGAGCACGACCCTCTACAGGCTGGAACCGAGGCCTCCCGCTCGGCGGCCGCCGAGCTGGGCGGCAAGCCGCCGGACCTCGCGGTGGTGTTCGTAAGCGGTTCGCACCTGATCGCGCCCGAGGCCGCTCTCGAGGGCGTGTATGGCGAGCTGTCCCCGGCCGAGTTGATCGGGTGCGGCGCGGGCGGCGTGCTCGGCCGGGGCCGTGAGCTCGAGAACGGCACCGCGGTGGCCGTGTGGGCGGCCACGTTCGGCGAGGGGACCTCGACGACGCCGTTTCACGCCGAGCTGGGCGACCCGGCGGCGATGCTCGAGGCGGAGATCGACGGCGAGGAGGTCGTCACCCAGCTCCTGGGATTGCCGAGCGTCGAGGGTTCCAGCGGGGTGCTGCTGCTGGCCGATCCGTACTCGTTCCCGACCGAGGCGGCCCTCGAGCTCCTGAATGTCGAAGCGCCGGCCGTTCCCGTTTTGGGCGGAATCTCGAGTGCCCGCACGAGCGCGGCGGGCGAGATTGGTGGCGGGGTGCTCTTCCTGGGTGACCGCGTCTACGAGAGTGGCGCCGTCGGGGTCAGCCTCGAGGGCGTCGAGCTGCTCCCGTGCGTCTCGCAGGGCGCGGCTCCGCTCGGTCGCGAGGTCACCATCACCGCCGCGGATGGGAACGTGATCCATGAGCTGGCGGGCCTCCCCGCGCTCGAGACCGTGCAGCAGATCGTCTCGGAGCTTTCCCCGCGTGAGCGCGGTCTGGTCGCCGGCGGGCTGTTGATCGGGGTCGTGATCGACGGCGGCAAGCCGGAATATGAGCAGGGCGATTTCCTCGTGCGGGGCGTCTTGGGCGGTGACCCGGACTCCGGCGCGCTCGTCATCGGGGCGCATGTCGAGCCCGGGCAGGTAGTCCGGCTGCACGCGCGCGACGCGCGCTCGGCGGACGAGGACTTGGTCCAGGAGCTTCAGCTGCGGGTCCGGGCCCTGGCCGGCGAGCCACCGGCCGGGGCGCTCGTCTTCTCGTGTAACGGCCGCGGTAGCGCGATGTTCGGCCTGCCCGATCACGACGTCATGACCGTCGAGCGCGAGCTGAGCGGAGCCCCGGCAGCCGGATTCTTCGCCGCCGGTGAGATCGGGCCGGTGGGCGGGCGAAGCTTCCTCCACGGCTTCACGGCCACGCTGGCGGTTTTCCCCAAGGGTTCATGAGCCTGGTCTCCGGGACCGTGCTCGTCACGGGCGCCACCGGCGGGCTCGGACAGGCGATCAGCCGGGCGTTTGGTTCCCGGGGCGCGGATCTGATCTTGACGGGCCGCCGGAGCGAGGTACTCGGGCCGTTGAGCGTGGAGCTCGGCGCGAGGGCGATCGCGTGTGACCTTTCACGCCGCGACGATGTCGAACGCCTCGTTTCGGAGGCCGGCCCAGTCGACGTGCTGGTCGCCAACGCGGCCGTTCCGGCCGGTGGGTTGCTCGTCGAGCTGAGCCAGGAGGAGATTGACCGGGCGCTCGAGATCAACCTCAGAGCCCCAATCGCGCTGGCGCGCGGTCTCGCGCCGGGGATGATCGAGCGCGGGCGTGGCCACATCGTGTTCGTTTCCTCGCTGCAGGGGAAGGCCGCCGTTCCGGCATCCTCGGTCTACTCGGCGACCAAGTTCGGGCTGCGGGGCTTCGCGCTCGCGCTGCGACAGGATCTCCGCCGTTACGGCGTCGGCGTGTCGGTCGTGCTGCCCGGCTTCATCGCCGACGCCGGCATGTTCGCCGGCTCGGGGGCGACGCTCCCGCCCGGGGTGGGGACTCGCCGATCGCAGGATGTCGGCGCCGCGGTGATCTCGGCGGTCGAGCGCAACCGGGCCGAGGTCGAGGTGGCGCCGATCCCGTTACGCCTGGGTACGGCTGTCGCTTCGGTGGCGCCGGGGCTGAGTGCGGCGGTCAGCCGGCGGCTCGGGAGCGAAGCGATCGCGGCCAGGATCGTGGCCGGGCAACGCAGGGTCAATTAGGCGCCGGGGGCAAGCCGGCTCGCCCCTGTGTTTCCGTGAGCCTGTTCCGCGCTGCGGTTCAGGGGTACGATCGGCACATGGACGCCAACTCCCTCCGCGAGCTCGGCCAGCAGCTGCGCGTGGACTCGATCAGGTCCAGCGACGCCGCCGGGTCGGGCCATCCGACCTCGTCAATGTCGGCCGCCGATCTGATGGCCGTACTCCTGGCCAACCACCTGCACTACGACTTCGACCACCCCGAGGATCCACGCAACGACCATCTGATCTTCTCCAAGGGGCACGCCTCTCCGCTCTACTACAGCATGCTGAAAGCCGCCGGCGCGATCACCGACGAGGAGCTGCTGACCTTCCGCCGGCTCGGTAGCCGTCTCGAAGGCCACCCCACCCCCGTTCTGCCGTGGGTTGACGTCGCCACCGGCTCGCTGGGCCAGGGCCTGCCAATCGGCGTCGGCGTCGCCGTGGCCGCCAAGCGCCTCGAGCAGATGCCCTACCACGTCTGGGTCCTGTGCGGCGACAGCGAGATGGCGGAGGGATCGATCTGGGAGGCGTTCGAGCACGCCGCCTGGATCGGTCTGGACAACCTGACCGCGATCATCGACGTCAACCGCCTCGGGCAGACGCGGGAGACCATGCACGGCTGGGATCTCGACTCTTATGCCAAGCGGGCAGTCGCCTACGGCTGGCACGCGATCGAGATCGACGGGCACGACGTCGAGGCGATCGATCAGGCTTATACCGAGGCGACGCAGGCGCATGACCGCCCGACCGTGATCGTGGCCAAGACCAAGAAGGGCAAGGGCGCCAGCGAGGTCGAGGACAAGGAGGGCAAGCACGGCAAGCCGCTGGAGCACCCGCAGGAGGCGATCGAGGAACTCGGAGGCGAGCGCGACTTGACCGTTGCGGTCCACAAGCCGACCGGGGATGAGAAGCCCCGCGTGTTCCAGCCGGATCACAAGGTGCCCTGGCCGCAGTGGGGCCAGGGCGAGCAGGTCGCCACCCGCCGGGCCTACGGCGAGGCCCTCGCCGCCCTCGGCTCAGAGCGCGGCGACGTGGTCGCGCTGGACGGCGAGGTCTCGAACTCCACCTACTCCGAGATCTTCCGCAACGCCCACCCGGACCGGTACTTCGAGATGTTCATCGCCGAGCAGCAAATGATCGCTGCGACGGTCGGCATCCAGGTGCGGGGCTACCGGCCGTTCGCGTCGACCTTCGCTGCGTTCCTGTCGCGCGCCTACGACTTCATCCGCATGTCGGCGATCAGCCAGGCCAAGATGTGCCTCGTGGGCTCCCACGTCGGCGCGTCGATCGGCGAGGACGGGCCCTCGCAGATGGCGCTGGAGGATCTGGCCTCACTGCGCGCGGTTCACTCGAGCATCGTGCTCTACCCGTGCGATCCGAACCAGACGGCCGCGCTCGTGCGGCTGATGGCCGATCACCCGGGAATTGCCTACATGCGCACGACCCGAGGCGCCAGCCCCACCATCTACGACGCCGACGAGCACTTCGAGATCGGCGGGGCGAAGGTGCTTCGCTCCACCGACGACGATCAGGTGACCCTGATCGGCGCCGGCGTGACGCTGCACGAGGCGCTCAAGGCCGCCGACGAGCTGGGCGAGCACGGCATCGCGGCTCGGGTCATCGACCTCTATTCGGTCAAGCCGGTCGACGCTGACACGCTGCGTCAGGCCGCCGAGGACACGGGTGCGATCATCACGGTCGAGGACCACTGGCCCGAGGGCGGTCTTGGCGAGGCGGTGCTGTCTGCGCTGGCCGAGGTCGAAAACGTCCGTGTGCGAAAGCTGGCGGTCGACAAGATGCCGGGTTCCGGAAAGCCGCAAGAGCTGATCCACGACGTCGGGATCGACGCCGACGCGATCGTCGCCGCGGCGCAGGAGCTGGTGCGCGCGCCGGCGCGTTAGTCCCGGTATGCGCCCGCGCGGCGCGTTAGTCCCGGCATGCGCGCGCGGCGCGTTTGTCCCCGCACACGTGGCGCGGCGCGCTAGTCCCGGCGGGGGCCGGCGCCGCCGCTGAGCCTCGGGCGAGAGCCGGGTCCGGTCTCCTCGCGGGCTCGGCGACCCGTGTCGCCGTTCGACCCGTCGCCGTTCGACCCGTCACCGTCCTCGACGGGCTCGTGCTGGCCCGTCACCGTGGCCAGTGCCCCGATGATCTCGTCGGCGAGCTGCGCGCCGTCGTGCGCGCGGTCGGGCGTGGCCTGGATCCGGACCACCACGTCGTCTCCATCGAGCTCCTCGAGCACGACCGTGGCTGAGCGCCGCGTCGGCACGGTGATCCGGTCATCCAGGATCGACTGCACCTGACTGATGCTCATCCCGGTCGTCAGCGTGACCTTGACGTTGACAGGATCCGGCTGTCGGAGCGGCACCACGGCCGCCGACAGGACGACGTTGTTGGGGACCTGGATTCGGTCCTCCCCCTGGACGAAGGTGGTGTAGAGAAGACCGAGGGAGCTGACGACGCCCTCGAGCTGGCCTCCAACAGCACCGGCCTGGAGCCGGACCCGCTCGCCGACGCGGAACGGTCGGGCGCTCAGGAGCACCATGCCCGCGAACAGGTTCCCGAGCGTCTGCTGAGCAGCGAGACCCAGGATCACGGCGGTGAAGGCGCTTCCGGCGATCAGCGAGCTCGCGCTTGCTCCCGCGATGTCGAGCGCCAGCGCCAGCGTGATCGCCACCGTGATCAGCCGGACGATGAAGCCAACCGTCCCGGCTGTGGACGGATCCATGCGCTTGAACAGCGTCGGCGCCGCGGCCCGGCCGACGTCGCGCGCCACCGCCCAGCCGAGCCCCAGCAAGGCGAGCACGGCCGCGATGCGGATCGGCGTGACCAAGCTGCTGTGGTGTCCGACGTGGAACCAGGTCTGATAGTTGTCGTAGACGACTATCACGGCGACGAACAGCGGGAGCATCACCGCCGCACGGCGCTGGGCGCTGCGCAGCGTGCGCTGGCCTATGTCGACCGCCAAGCCCACCCGCTCCCACGCCTCGCTGTGCGTCTCGAACATCTGGTCGAACCGGAAGTCCGGCCGCGGCGGGCGGAAGCGGTCTCGTCTCGATGGCTTTGGTTCTTTCGCTGACATAGCTACCTCGCCCTACCTATCACCGGCGGGGCGCACGGGTTTCACCTCGACTCAGAATAAGCGCCCTTGTTCCGGAATCCGCCTCGACTGCTCCCGAGCCACGTAAGCCTGCCCTGACGGCGGGCGAAGTGACCCAGGTGGCGGCGGCTGTTCGAACCGGCCCGGCGAGGCCCTCTCGGCCCGGTCGCGGCCGCGCCCCGCGGCTCGATGTCCGGTCCGCTCAGAGGATTCGGCCATAGACTTGCCGTACCGGCCGCGCATGAACCGACCCGCCGGTCGCTCGGGTCCCTTGACGAGCTGCTCGAGCCTTCGCCGCTCATCGGGATGAGCATAAGCCCCTCGTTTGTACAGCCGGTCATACACGGGCAGGAGATCCGGACGATTGGCCCGCAACCAATCGAAGAACAAGCCCCGCACTTCGCCGCGGAGGTGGAGCGCGATGCCGGTCACGTATGCCGCACCGGCTTCCGAGGCCTTCTCCAGGATCGGCGCCACCTGCTCGGGCGAGTCGTTGATCCCCGGCATCAACGGCGCGACCAGCACGCCGGTTCGGATACCGGCGCGCGTAAGCTCCGCCACCGCCTCGAGCCGCGCCCGCGGATTGGGCGTGTGC
This sequence comes from Solirubrobacteraceae bacterium, assembly GCA_035502815.1. GTDB lineage: Bacteria > Actinomycetota > Thermoleophilia > Solirubrobacterales > Solirubrobacteraceae > Palsa-465. The sequence continues at coordinate 44,017 of DATJUA010000117.1, read as the reverse complement.
GGCTCGGTCGCCCGCCACGCCTTCTCGTCGATCGTGGGCACCGACAACGCCGCGCTGAACTCCGTCCGCTCGTTGATCTCCTTCATCAGCTTCAGATCACGCAGCAAGAGCGGCGACTTCGTCAGTACTGAGCACGGGTTTGCGGCGTCGCGCATGGCCTCCCAGATCCCCTCCATCAGCCTGTAGCGACCCTCGACCCACTGGTACGGGTCGGTGTTTGTGCCAAGCGCCACGTGCTCACCCTTCCACGATGGCTTCGCCAGCTCGACTCGCAGCAGCTCGGGCGCATTCACCTTGACGACGATCTCGCGCTCGAAGTCGCGCCCGGCATTGAAGTCCAGATAGGTGTGCGTGGGCCGGGCGAAACAGAAAACGCAAGCGTGACTGCAGCCGCGGAACGGGTTGATCGTCCACTGAAACGGCATCCGCGACGCGGCCGGCACGCGGTTGAGGATCGACTTGGCCCGGACTTCGTAGAACCGCGTCTCGATCGCCTCCGGGGCGTCGAAATGCCGCACCACGGCTTGCTCGCGGTAGCCGGGCAGCCGCGCTCGTTCCTCGATGCCGGTTTCCAGGTTGCTCCAGCGCACGAACACATGTTCGCATAGGCACCGGACGGACCCGCCGTGACCCGTTTTCTGCCGGGATTCTCAGGCGGGCTTGCCGCCGAGGCTCAGCAGATGCCCGAACCGCCCGAGCTGGAGCGCGGCCGCCTCGAGCGACAGGGCGATCTGCGCGTCCGGCTCGATCGCGTCGTGCGTGAGCAGCTCGAGCAGACCGATCGTGCTGCTGCCGCTGCGCACGGGGAGCAGCAGGGCCGAGCTCATGCCGTGAGCCGCGGCGGTCTGGAGCCGTTCGTCGTCGACCGCGTCGATATCGGTCAGCCAGGTCAGATGCGGCGCCTGGAGCGCCTGATCCAGTAGCGAGCCCTCGCGCCGCAGGGCGGCGTCCAGCGTGGTGGCCTCGAAGCCCTCGAGACCGCGGTGGGCGATCCACGTAGCCGCGCAGTCGAGCTTGTTCGCATCGTCCGGGAGCCACGCGGTCACGGTGTCCCACCCGCCCTCGGCACCAAGCACCTGGACGGTCTCCTTCAGCACGTTGCGCCACACCGATTCGCGCGCAAGTGACGCCGAGAGGGTGCGCTTTGCCGTCGGATGCCAGCTGACGCCCGAACCGGCATGAGCCGGGGCGGTCTCCGCCACACCCTCGAGCTTGGCCAGCTGCACCGCCGGGGGCGCAACCGCCGGTTCCTCCGCAGCGACGGTAGGTGCCTCGGGGATCGCCGGCGCCGCCACCGGTGGATCGTCGGAGCGCTCCTCGGCCGCCGGCTCCTCGCGGGCAGCCTCCGCGCCGGCGGCGGCCTGCGCCTCGGCCTGCTGTGCCCGCGCCTCCGCTTCCTCGATACGCACCAGCGCGTCGTCAGCTCGCATCCCCGCCTCGTCGGCTCGCGTCTCCGCCTCGTCGGCTCGCGTCTCCGCCTCGTGGGCGCGTGTTGTCGCCTCCTCGGCCCACGCCTCCGCCGCCTCAACGCGCGCTTGCGCCTCCTCGACACGGGCCTCGAGCTCCGTGGTGGTCGAGCCGGCCACCTCCGCCTTCGACCTGGCCTTCTCGAGCTTCGCCTCGAGCTCGCCGATCCGGGTCTGGCGCGCGTTCAGCTCGGCTTGCAGCTCGGTGATCCGAGTCTGTCCGGTCGCCCGCTCATCCTGGAGCTGGCCGATCCTGGCCCGATCGACCTCGAGCTCTCCCTCCAAGGCAACGATCCGTGCGCGCTCGGACTGCACGTCGCCCTGTAGCGCGACGATCCGCGCCTGCCCCGACTCGAGCTTGCCGTCGAGCTCCTCGATGCGTGCGTGCGCGCGCTCTAGCTCCGACTCTGCCTGCCCAACCCGGGTCCGCCACTGCTCGAGCTCGATCTCCGCCTTGTCGGCCCGCAACGTCGCGGCGCGGAGCTCGCCGTCGGCCTTCTCGAGCCTCGCGCCGGCGGCCTGCTCGTCATGTTCGGCCCGCTCGATCCGGCCCGTCGCGAGCTGGAGCTCCCCGTCGGCCTTGTCAGCCCGATTGACCGCGCCGCGGATCTCCTCCTCGAGTTCCCTGATACGCGTCTGCGCCTGTTCGAGCCCGGCCGCCCGAACCCGCTCGCGCTCGAGCTCGCCGGTTAGCTCGCGGACCCGCTCCTCGGCGCCCGCCGAGCTCTCACGCAGCGCCGACGCCTGCTTGCGCTCCTGCTCGAGCTCGCCGGCCAGCGCGGCGCGGGCCTTGAGCGCTTCGTCCCGCTCGCCGACGGTGTCCGCCAGGGCTCCCTCGGCCGTAAGACGCGCCTTCTCGGCCGCGCGGAGCTGGGCTCCCGCATCGTCCGCGCCTTGCTGGCGCTCCAGGGCGGCCAGCTGGTCACGAGCGTGCTTGACCTCACGCTCGAGCGCGGCCGTCCCCTTCGTTGCCGCCTCGCGTTCGGCCGTCGCTGCCGTCCTGAGTGCATCGGCCTCGGTTCGAGCCTTCTCCAGATCGACGCGAGCCACGTCGACATCGGCCCGCGCCCGCTCGAGCTCGGTACGGGCGGCTTCCGCGTCGGCCCGAGCACGTTGCACCTCGACCCGCGCCGCCTCGGCATCGTCGCCGAGTCGCTCCCTGACCGTGGTGAGCGCCCGTTCGAGCTCCTCGGCCCGTTCCCGCTCGCGGGCCAGGCCGCGCTCGAGCTCGGCCGCCTGCGCTGCCAAGGTGACCTCGGCGTCACTCGGTCCGACCTCCTCCTGAGCGGCATGTAGCGCCCGCTCGAGCTCGGTCAACCGCGTCCGCGCCGCCTGTAGCTCGTCGGACAGCTGCTCGTTGGCGCTGAGCGCCGAGTCGCGCTCGGCGATCGCCGTCGCCCGCTCGGCCCGCGCCTCGGCCACCGCGGCCTGGTGCTCTCGATCGCCCACGCCCGACGCCGGCTCGGACGCCACCGCCGGCGCGATGGCCCTCCCGCGCGCGTCCGGGAGCAGACCCCATTCGGCGAGCAGCTCGGCCAGGACGCTATCCGCGTCGAGCCGGCTCCAGCGCTCGACGCGCAGCAGGCGCGCGGCCTCGCTGCGGGCAACGTCTGCCTCGGAGGACGGAGCGGCCACGCCGCACACGAGCGTGGGCACCCCCTGTCGATCGCCTACGGGGAACCGGAACGCGAGCAGCGCCTCGCGCCCCTGGAACGCGCCGACCACGTACTCCAGCTGAAGAGGCTCCTCGACGACCTGATCGCCGCGCTCCTGGACACGCGGTCCATCGACCGTCTCGCCGGGAGGCAGCTCCGTGTCGGTGCGGCCGAGCAGGCGATCCTCGGAGGTGCCGAGGAGCCCGGTGAAGCGGGCGTTGGCACGGACGTAACGGCCGTCGAGATCCTTCAGCCAGACGAGCGCCGGGCTCTCGTCGAGCGCACCGTCGAGCAAGGCGCCGCCGGCGTCGCCCAGCGAGGGAAGCTCCTCGGTGGGCAAGGTCAGCAGGATGTGGCGCCCGCCGCTGCGGTCCGCCATCGCCGCGATATCGACGGCGATCCCGTCGAGCTTCAGCACCGCTGCGTTGGCGGCGCCATCGAGCACGCGCTTGAGCTCGGGCGCCCCAAGGCAGAGCTCCTCCTTGCCCTTGTACCATCGGCGAAACGGCTCGGTGCTTCGCTCGAGCTGCCCGTCCTCGCCCAACAAAGCGAGCGCGGGCATATTGGTGACGGCCGCCAGAGTAGCCATCAGCAGTCCAGGGGTGTGCGCATCACTCCCACACACAGCGTTTCGGCGCGTGCTTGCAGGGAAGCTTGCACGCCACCGGCGTCTGGACAGATGTCCGCTTGGCCCAGACGGCCAAACTGGACGAATGTTCAGCCGGCGGCTCTGCTCAGGAGCGGCTCGCGGCCGATTAACGTCTGGCTTGTCGCTTCTAGGATCTCGACGCCCACGAGCTCGCCAGGAGCGCCCAGGCCGGTGAAGTTCACGACCTTGTTGTGCCTCGAGCGTCCCCGCAGACGAGAGGGATCGGTACGCGACGGCCCTTCGACAAGTACCTCGAGCGTACGCCCGACGAATCGACCGGCGCGCTCATGAGCCCGCCGCTGCACGACCTCGACGAGCCGTTGCAGCCGCTCCACCTTGACCTCGTGCGGAACCTGGTCGGGCAGCTCGGCGGCCTCGGTCCCGCGCCGCGGTGAGTAGATGAACGTGAACGCTCCGTCGTAGCCGACGTCCTTCGCCAGCTTGAGCGTCTGCGCGAAGTCGGCCTCGGTCTCGCCGGGGAAACCGACGATGATGTCGGTGGTGAGCGCGCAGTCCGGGACGTGCTCGCGGATCATCGCGACGCGGTCCAGATAGCGCTCGCGCGTGTACGTCCGGCGCATCCGTTTGAGGACCGCGCTTGACCCCGACTGGACGGGAAGGTGGATGTGCTCGCACAGCGCCGGCAGCTCGGCGTGGGCGCGGATCACGTCCTCGCGCATGTCCTTGGGGTGAGGGCTCGTGTAGCGGATGCGGTCGATCCCCTCGACCGCGTCGATATCGCGCAGCAGCTCGGCGAACGTGACGCGCTCGTCTGCGGGCAGGTCTCGACCGTAGGAGTTGACGTTCTGCCCGAGTAGCGTGACCTCGCGCACCCCGTCGCCGGCCAGCGCCTGCACCTCGGCGACCAGCTCGCGCCCGGGGCGGCTGACCTCTCGTCCGCGGGTCGACGGCACGATGCAGTACGAGCACACACAGTTGCAGCCGACGCTGATCTGCACCCACGCGTGATACTCGCGCGCTCGCTTGGCCGGCAGATGTCCCGTGAATCCCTCGAACTCGAAGTAGCCCTGGGCGGTCAGCGAGTCGCTCACGAGGAACTCGGCGAGCCTGTGCACCTGACCGGGACCGAACGCCACGTCCACGAACGGGAAGCGCGCGAACACCTCCTCCTTGATCGACTGCGCCCAGCACCCACCGACCCCGACGACCACATCGGGACGCTCGGACTTGACCCGCTTGGCCGCGCCCAGATGCGCGAGAAACCGGCTATCGGCCTTCTCGCGAATCGAGCAGGTGTTGAACAGGATCAGATCGGCCTGATCCTGGGCCGGCGCCTCGGTATAGCCCAGCGAGTCCAGCATCCCCTTCATCCGCTCGGAGTCGTGCTCGTTCATCTGGCAGCCGAACGTCGTGACGTGATAGCGCTTAGCCACAGGCATAGGCCGCAAGCGTAGCCAACCACCGGTGAGAGATTGCGGTGGCGGCGGGCGTTTAGGGGAGGCCGCCGTGGCGGCCTGGCCGCCAGAAGGTGTAGATAACCGCGAGAACGAGCCCGGCCAAGCCGACGATGAAGATGATCGTCCCGGCGGTCTGGATGTCGAAGCCGCTCACGTGAGCGGTCACCGCCCACTTCAGGATCGCGCCGACGGCGATCAGGAGAATTGCGCCGCCAATCGTCATGGTTCAGGCACGGGTCGAATGGTCAAGACTCGACTTTAGCCCCTGTCGCGAGCGGTGATTGTCAGCTGGGCTCAAATCTCGGCAGAACGAGCTCGATCTCCGCGCCGCGTCCGTTCTGCGGGTCGCGCACGCGTACGCTGCCGCGGTGCGCCTCGGCGATCGCGCGCACGATGGCGAGCCCGAGTCCGGCGCCTCCGGTCGCGCGCGTGCGTCCGATATCGACCCGGTGAAAACGCTCGAACACGCGTTCACGCTCACTTGCGGGTATGCCGGGACCGTCATCGAGCACGATGAAGCGGATTCGGTCGGACGCGAGCGCGCCCAGCTCGAGGCGCACGACCCCGTCGTGTTCGTTGGTGTGCTCGATTGCATTACGCGCGAGGTTGCGCAGCGCCTGCGCGAGGCGATCCGGATCGGCGTAGAGCGTTCCGTCGGCGATCGCCCCGAGCTCGAACTTGCGGTCTGCCGTCAAGCTCACGCCGTCCCAGAGATCGGTGACGAACGGACCCAGGTCGATCGCCTCGGTCTGCAGGAAGTCGGCCCGCTCGGCCTGCGCGAGCACCAGCAGGTCGTCCACGAGGCGACTGATCCGGGTTATCTCCGCCTGTGCCAGGCGCTCGACGCGCATCACGTCGGCACTCGACGGATGCTCCTGGGCTGCCAGGACCTCGAGCTGGCCTCGGATCACCGTCAACGGAGTCCGTAATTCGTGCGACGCGTCGGCAACGAATTCCCGTTGGCTGGCGAACGCCTCGGACAGTCGGTCGAGCATCCGGTTGAACGCCTCAGCGAGAACCTTGACTTCGTCCACGCGACCGTTCGGGCTCTCCATGCGCGGTCCGAGGTCGCCGGCGTCGACGCGCGTCGCGACCTGCGCCATGCGCCTGAGCGGTGCCGACACGCGCTTCCCGGCCAGGTAGGAAGCGAGCAGCGCCAGGATCAGGACGACAGCTCCGGCGAGCACGAACGCTTGCGCCACTCCGTTCTGCGCCCGGTCCACCAGCGCGAGCGGCTCCCCGCCCCCGACCACGACCGAGATCGTCCGAAGGTTCAGGCGCTGCTCGAAGATGCGCATCCGCCCCACGTCGGGCAGCCGCACCGTCGTGTAGCCGAGGTGAGGCACCTCGAGCTTGCGTCCCTCCGCGTTCTCTGCGACCTGCCGGGCCGGGGTCTCGCCGACGACGCCCGACCCGCGACCGAACACCTCGGGGTGGTTCGTGATCGCCGCAGAGCCGGGAATCAACACGAAAAAGAGCGTCGAATCGGCCGTGTACGGCTGCGCCAGGACATAGCGCGCCGCCCCCGCGCGGACTGCTGCCGGCGTCTCGCCGCGCAGCGAACGGATGGATCCGAGGAGCTGGATCGTGTCACCCGACACATCGCGGTCGACCTCGTTCTTTAGCTGCGAGCCGGTGTCCTGATAGACGACCAGAAACACGACCACGGCCGACACCGCCATCACGCCCGCGACCCAGGCGGTCAGTCGCCACCGCAGGCCGGCCGGAAGCGCCAGGTGCAGTCGGGCGCGCGCCGCCGCGAGCCGGGCACGGACCACCTTCGGTCGCGCGCGGGCGCGCGGTGCCGCGCTGGAGCGATCCTCAGCTGCTGGCATCCAGGCGGTAGCCGACGGAGCGCACCGTAACGATCGGCGTGTTCGACTCCCGGCGGCGCAGCTTGCGCCGCAAGTATCCGATGTACACGTCGACGACGTTCGTCCCCGGGTCGTACTCATAGCCCCACACCGCCCGCAGGATCTGCTCCCGCGAGAGCACGTGGCCGCGGTTGTGCATGAGATAGGTCAGTAGCTCGAACTCGGTGGTCGATAGCCGCACGAGCTCGCCGCCGCGCCGCACTTCTCGAGTGATCAGATTCACCTCGATGTCCCCGGCGCTGAGCGTGGTCCGCGGGGTCTGCGCGGCCGCGCGCAGCTGGGCGCGAATCCGTGCCGCGAGCTCGGTGAGCGAGAACGGCTTGCTGAGGTAGTCGACCGCACCGGCGTCGAGCCCGGCAACGCGATGCGCAACCTCGCCAAGGGCGGTCAGCACGATCACCGGCAGGCCGGGCTTCTCCTCGTGCAGCGCCCCCAGCACGTCCATGCCGCTTCGTCCCGGCAGCATCAGGTCCAGCACGACGAGGTCGACATCCTGACCCAGCGCCGCGGCGGCGCCGCTGACGCCGTCGGACGCGGATATCACGTCGAATCCCTGGGTCCGCAACCCGCGCTCCAGGAAGTCGACGATCCCTGGCTCGTCTTCGATTACAAGGATCAATCCAGGCATGGCAAACGGCCGGCTGCACCGGGGGCGCGTAGCGGCCGATCATAGATACGCGCCGGACGCGAGTAGATACGCGTGAAGAGCATTCTCATTCTGCCCTCACACCGTCCTCGGTTCGGTTTCGAGACTCGATGACATCGCTACGAACGACGATGTTACGTTCACCCAACCCGCGCGCGAACGGGGAGCGCGGCTGGGGTGGTCAGAGCACCGCGCCGGCTGGCCGCCCCCACGAGCGGCGGCGGTTGGGACGGATGCTTCTGAAGGTGGCCAGCACCTGCGGCCGACGCGGGTCCACCGCGCCCCGTGTCCCGGACGCGCGGTGGACCGTTGTCTGCAGACGGCGATCAGTCGGCGCTAACTACACGTGGACGCCCACGTGCACTCGTCGAAACCGTTAGCGGTCGAGTTCGGCGCCGACGGGGCGCCGATCACATCGCCGTCGGAGTCCACGAGATCCATCTCTTCGGAGGTCTGGAGATCGGCCGACGCGCCGTTCACCGTGGCGTCCGTCCAGCCGGGGTTGGTCAGATTGGGCAGGTCGGCGAAGCCAGCGTCCGTTCCGATCTCGAGCGGCGTTTCCTCGATCCACTCCGCCGTCGCGTGTGTGGAGCTATAGGACACCGTGGTCGTGTAGGACTCGTTGCGCGTCAGATCCTGGATCGTGATCGTCCAGACGTCCGAGTCGTTGACCACCTCGGCGATCGAGGCGTGCATCTGGTCGCCGGGCTCGATCGTCATGTTCGAGATCTCGAGCTCGGGCGCGGGAACAAGCTCGTACCATGCGTCGTATGAGGCAGCGCCGGTCGACGAGACGTCCTGCTCGGTTCCCGTTTGAATCAACGTCGAGTCGGTGACCGTGCAACCGGAGTCGACGCATCCTCCACCGATTCCGATCCAGTCCGAGGAGGCCTCGGACTGTCCCGAGGTGTGCTGGGTGGCGGTCGGCACCGTCCAGTTGCCGCTGATCGAGTTGAACAGGGTGTCACCCTTCTCAAGCGTGCCCTGGTTATAGCCAAACCAATTATCGCTTGTGTTCGTGTTCAGCGCTCCGCGTGGGGCGAGGTGCAGGAGCTGGCCATGCGACTCTATGGCCGCGGAGGCGCTTGCGCTCGCCACCGCGCAGGTGGCGAGCGAAACAGACAAACCAACTGCCAGGCGTGCGACGACGCCCGACGACAACAACCGTCGATTCATCGAGGTCCCTTTCTCGGCGACTCACGGGTCAAAGCCGCCGACCTCCCGATTGAGTGAATTTTCCGGCGGCGCCTCGCGGCGGCGCCTTGGGCGACCCGGCAAGCACGGGTATACCCACGGACGGCGAAAAGTGATCCTTCGCGTTGTTTGCCAGTCGCCTTTTGTTGGCGGCGCCTTATTTGGTTTGTCGGCGGCGCCTGACGGCGGCGCCTTAGCGCGCGTACTCGACCGCGCGCGATTCTCGGATCACGGTCACTTTGATCTGCCCGGGGTACTCAAGCTCTTTCTCGATCTCCCGCGCGATCTCATACGACAGCGCGGTGGCCGCATCGTCGTCGATCGCGCCGGGCGCCACCATCACGCGGATCTCGCGCCCAGCCTGCATCGCGTAGACCTTGTCGACTCCCTTATGCCGCGTAGCGATGTGCTCGAGGTCGCGCAGGCGCTTGACATACTGCTCGAGCGACTCGCCGCGCGCGCCGGGTCGCGCTCCCGACAGCGCGTCGGCAGCCTGCACGATCACCGCTTCGATCGTCTGTGGCTCAACCTCGTTGTGGTGGGCCTCCATCGCGTGGGCGACGGCTTCCGGCTCGCCGTATTTGCGTGCCAGCTCTCCGCCCACGAGCGCGTGAGGACCCTCGACTTCGTGGGTGACGGCCTTGCCTATGTCGTGCAAAAGCGCGGCGCGGCGAGCGGTCTTCGCACTCGCTCCGAGCTCTTCGGCCATCATCGCGGCCAGCTGGGATACCTCGATCGAATGGGCCAGGACGTTCTGGCCGTAGCTCGTACGGAACTTCAGTCGCCCGAGCACCTTGACCAGCTCGGGATGGAGGCTTTGCACGCCCGCCTCGAACACGGCCTGCTCGCCGAGCTCGACGATGTGGTTCTCGAGCTCGGACTTCGCCTGGTAGTACATCTCCTCGATCCGAGCCGGATGGATGCGACCGTCCTGCAGGAGCTTCTCGAGCGTCAGCCTGGCGATCTCGCGGCGCACGCCGTCGAAGCCCGAGAGAACGACCGCGCCCGGCGTGTCGTCGATGATGAAGTCGACCCCAGTGAGATTCTCGAGTGCGCGGATGTTCCGGCCCTCGCGACCGATGATCCGCCCCTTCATGTCGTCGGCCGAGAGCTGCACGACCGACACGGTCGTCTCGGCGGCGTGGCCGGCGGCGAGTCGCTGCATGCACACCGAGAGGATGTTCCGCACGCGGCGCTCGGCCTCGCGCTTGGTTTCCTCCTCGATCTGGCGAATCCGGCGCGCGGCGTCGTGCTTGGCTTGCTCTTCCACCTCCTTGAGCAGCAGCTGCTTGGCCCGGCCCGCGGACAGACCTGAAACCTGCTCCAGCGAGCGCTCGAGCTCCTGGCGGGTCTGCAAGAGCTCCGCACGCTCCTTCTCGAGCTCAGTCTCCTTGGTGGCCAGCGCCTCCTCGCGGCGGGCGACGGCGGCGGTCCGCTCAAGCGCCTGGGCGTCCTGACGTGCCGGATCGGGAGACACCACCTCGACGACCGGTGCGCTCGAGCTCAGGTTGCCGGCGGGCGCCGTCCGGGCGCCGTGCATCCTGCCGTAGATGATGGCGGCGAGCACGATTCCCACCGCGATCAGCGCTGCGGCACCGATGATTTCCATGATCGATCCTCTCCAAGAGGGTCCGGCGCGGAGCCGGGTCCAGTTCAAAGCTTTGGTTTTTGGAGCGATCGAGCGGCCCGCGTGAGGCTGCAGGAACGGATGCCGGGAAGGCGATTGGTTGCTGCCGTCAGTCGGCGGCTACCTGGCGGGTTCTAAGTCTTCTCTGAAAGGACCAGGAGGCCCGATGGTGATTGCCGTCAACACTTAAGTCCGGAATCCAAGATATGCGTAGTTTGCTGGTGTTCTTAGTGGCCCGCGGGCCATTCGTTCGCTGACAGGATCGTAGTACCGGCGGCCTGTGGGCGCAACGAATGGCAGCCCGCGCCCGAGGCACCCGTGGCAGTCGCTCCCGCGGCCGACAATGGGTTGTTTCACGGTCGGGTTTCTGCGGAAGCGCAGGAAGCATCGACCGGCTGCCCGGCGGAGCCGCCTACAGCGGTTCTTCGCCCCTGGCGTGAGCCGCGATCGCGTCCAGCGCGAGGTCGACGTCGTAGCCCTTGCGAACGAGCACGCCGATCGCCCGGTCCCGCTCGCGGCGATCCTGGGCCGGCGCCGGGAAACGGCGGCGCAACAACTCGAGCGCACGCTCCATCTCTCCCCCACCGTCCGCCCCATCCGCCGCCAGGAGCCCATCCTCGATCACGTCGAGATCGATGCCGCGGGCGAGCAGAACCTGCCGGATTCGGTCGTTGCCCCATCCCTCGAGCTCTCGCTTGTCCTGGATGAGCAGGCGGGTGAAGCAAGCGTCGTCGAGCTGCCCATCCTCGACCAGGGCGGCGATCGCCTGTTCGACGTCGCGATGATCGAAGCCCGCGCCGTGCAGGTGCTCGCGCATCTCCGCCCGCGTGCGCTCGCGCCGGTTCAGGTAGCGATATGCCGTGGCGATCGCCTTCGGAAGCCGCTCCGCGGTCTCCCCGCGCTCACGCTCCGCCGCGTCCACGAACTCACGCTCCGGGGCCTCCGCGCGCTCACGCTCTGCGGCGTGCACGGACTCACGCTCTTCGCGATCGGCCTTGGGCATCGGCTCGCTCGCTCAGGCGGCGCGTCCCTGGGCCGCCGCAGCGCCGTTGCCCACCGCCTGGAGAGCCGGCTCATCACGTGGCTCGACTATCTTGACCGAGTCGCGGCTGATGCCCAGAGCGGCATAGATCTTGACTTCGATCTCCTTGGCCACGTCCTGGTGCTCGTCCAGGAACGCCTTGGCGTTGCCACGACCCTGCCCCAGCCGCTCCTCACCGTAAGAGAAGAACGAGCCCGACTTGTTGATGATGTTGTGCTCGATCGCGTAGTCGAGCAGGCAGCCCGAGGTCGAGATGCCCTTGCCGAACTCGATGTCGAACTCGGCCTGCTTGAACGGCGCCGCGACTTTGTTCTTGACCACCTTCACCCGCACGCGGTTGCCGACCGCCTCGGTGCCGTCCTTGATCGTCTCGATGCGGCGGATGTCCAGGCGCTGGGAGGAATAGAACTTCAGCGCGCGACCGCCCGGCTGCGTCTCAGGCGAGCCGAACATCACGCCCACCTTCTCCCGGATCTGGTTGGTGAACACGCACAGGGTCTGGGTGCGGTTCAGGCCGCCGGTGATCTTCCGCATCGCCTGGGACATCATGCGCGCCTGCACGCCGACGGTCTGGTCGCCCATCTGGCCCTCGAGCTCGGCGCGCGGAGTGAGCGCCGCGACCGAGTCGATCGCGATCACATCGACCGCTCCCGAACGGATCAGCATGTCGACGATCTCGAGCGCCTGCTCGCCGTAGTCGGGCTGGGACACCAGCAGCTCATCGATGTTGACGCCGATCTCCTGGGCGTAGAGCGGGTCCATGGCGTGCTCGGCGTCGACGAACGCGCACACCCCGCCCAGCTTCTGGGCCTCGGCCAGGATGTGGTAGACGAGCGTCGTCTTACCGGATGACTCCGGGCCGAAGATCTCCACGATCCGCCCGCGCGGAACACCACCGATCCCGAGCGCCAGATCGAGCGGCAGGGCGCCGGTCGGAATTGCATCCACGGCCACGCGCGCCCCCGGGTCGCCCATGCGCATGACGGTGCCCTTGCCGAACTGCCGCTCGATCTGCGTCAGCGCGCCCTGTAGCGCGGCCTGTCGCTTGGCGTCCGACTTCGCGTCGGATGTGGCCCCTGACTTGAGGCCTGCCTTGTCGTTCTCGCTCATGTTCGGTTCGGCTCCTTGTCTTACGCGCTTTGAATCCATCAAGGTAGGCGGCGTGGCGGACGGAACCAGCACGCTAGGGCCGCGACTTGCAACGGAACAAGACACGTTCGTCACCGAACGCCTTCGAGGCTGTTCCAATTGTGTGAGAAAGAGCGGTCAGCCTCGGCCGAGGACGTCGCGCAGCGCGGGCTCGAGGTCGGAGTACCGGAAGGGGTAGCCGAGCTGCTGGAGCCGGGCGGGCAGCACGCGCTGCCCCGTGGTCACGATCTCCGCCATGTCACCGTAGAGCAGCTTCAACGTGAATGCCGGCACCGGTAGCACCGCCGGCCGCTTGAGGACGCGGCCCAGCGTGTGCGAGAGCTCGGCGTTGGTGACCGGATTCGGCGCGGTCAGGTTCACGGGTCCCGACGCCCCTGGATTGTCGAGACAGAACAGCATCGCGCCGACAACGTCATCTCGATGAATCCACGGGACGTACTGGCGGCCGCCGGCGACCGGCCCACCGATGCCCAAGCGGAAGAAAGGCAGCATCTTCGCCAGCGCGCCGCCCTCAGCTGACAGAACCACCCCCGTGCGGGTGACCGCGACCCGCAGCTCGGTGGCGGCCCGGAGCGCTTCATGCTCCCAGGCAGCCACAACATCGGCCAGGAAGTCGTGTCCGGCTGCCCCGTCCTCGGTCAACTGTTGATCGTTGCGCGGGCCGTAGAAGCCGGTGGCGGATTGTGAAACGAGCAGGGCGGGGCGTCGCGCAGGCGCCAGCGCGAGCAGTCCGTCCACCAGGTTGCGGGTGCCGGCCACGCGTGAGCTCCGGATCGCCGCCTTGGACTGCTCCGTCCAGCGCTGGGCCACCGGCTCGCCGAGCAGGTTCACGACGGCGTCGGCCCCGGCCAGGGCGGTCTCGGGTGGCGGCTCATCGATGGGCCTCGGCCAGGCGTGCAGCTCGGCCCCGAGTGCGATCGACTCGCGGGCGCGCTGCTCGTTGCGGGAGAGGGCCACGACCTCGTCGCCGCGGTCCAAGAGGACGTCGATGAGGGCTCGGCCGATCAGACCGGTGGCGCCAGTGACCACGATTCTCATCCAGAGAAGCTTGACGCACTCGTGGGCCGGGCGTAGCGCCTTCAGATTCCGGCTAACTTCTCACTCGTCGCGTGCCGCGGAACGGGTGGGACGTTGACCGTGGTATAGCCGGGTGAATCGGCATTCACCCGCGGGCGGCCGGCGAGTGCGCAGCTAACCGGGATCGGGCGACCTTGCCCCGCGCCCTAGGACCAGATGCGAGCGGACCTTGCCCCGGCACGCCCTCGGCCCAGATGCGAGCGAACCCTGCCCCGGCGCCCTAGGACCAGATGCGGTCGAACGCGGCCTGGTCGAACGGGATCAGCCAGCATTCGGCGATCCGCCCGTCAACCACCCGGAAGACGCCGACCGTCTCCCACTCGAGCTCATGACCGTCCCGCACCGCGCGCCCGCCGGCGAGCTGGACGACGCGCCCGCCGATCAGCGCCGCCCCGTGCACCTCGACGCGGAACGAGTTGTCCATCATCCGCCGGCGACGATCCATGTAGGCGAGCACGCCGTCGACTCCGCGGTGCTCGCCGGCGATCGCGCTGAAGCCGGGCACGTGCCACACGACGTCCTCACTGAGCAGCGCGCCCACCTCCTCGAGCCCCCCGCCGGCATACATCCGCTGCTGCTCGGCGTAGAAGCGGCGCACGACCGAGAGCGGATCCGCGGCACCCCGCGCCGATCCCAGCTCGACCACGGTAAGCGGCTCGTAGCGCGCACCGGAGGGGCTGAGCCGCGACCGGTACAGCGTCACTCGCGAGCACGGAACCGCAACAGCGGGCAAGGCGGGCAAAGACAGCGCGCGAAACCGACCCCCGCCGGACACCCGCGCCACCGTGACGTGGGCGAGGAACGGCCGCGATTCGGGCGCATACCAGCCGCCCGCGACCAGCGCGGCTGACAGCCCAGCCTGCACCCGCGCCAGCCCTCCGCCGGCGTCCGGCAAAGCGACCGCGAGCACCCGCGGACGGCGGCGGGGCAGCCAGAGCGGCTCGCCGAACGCCGTCTCGACCGCAGGCTCGCCGGCAACCACGCCGCAAGCCGCTCCGATCTGCTCGATCTCATCCGCCGGCCGGGACCCGAGGAAGCAGAGCGTCACATGGAGATCCTCGGGCCGGACCAGCCGCAGTCCCGGCACGCCGGTCAGCGAGGACGTCCGCCACTCCACCAGGACACGACGAGCCGCATCGGGCAGCTCGAGCGCGATGAACAGACGGGCGCGCTCGCCCTCCGCGCTCACGCCGGCTCGGCACGAGCGCCGGCGCCGGCGCCGGCCTCGGCCTCCGACGCTCCAAGCTCCTCGCCGGACAGGACCTGCAACAGGAGATGCATCGCCACCGTCGTCGAGCGCTCGCGGATATCCGAGCGGTTGCCGGGCAGGCGCAGGCGTCGCGTCAGCCGCGCCGCGTCTCCCAAACTCACCGAGAAGCACACGGTGCCGACGGGCTTCTCCTCGGTGCCGACGGGCTTCTCCTCGGTGCCGCCGCCGGGGCCGGCGATTCCCGTGATCCCGATGCCGACATCCGCGCTGAACCGCGATGCGGCGCCGGACGCCAAAGCCTCGGCCACCTCGGTCGACACCGCTCCGAACCGCTCGATCAAGCCCGGATCGACGCCCGCAATCGAAACCTTGGCCTGGTTGGAGTACACGACCGCGCCGCCCAAGAAATAATCCGATGAGCCCGCAAGCTCGGTCAACCGCGCCGACATCAAGCCGCCGGTGCACGACTCGGCGACGGCCACCGTCCGCCCAGCGCCCAACAGAAGACCAGCGACCTGCTCGTCGACGGTCGTGCCGTCGGGCGAGAACAACTGGTCACCGTGGCGCTCGCCCAGGAAGTCGACAAAGGCCCGGTAGGCATCCTCGAAGCGCGCCTCGTAACGGGTGGCGACCTCGATCTCGCCCCGCCGCAGGCACGTGGTTATCTCGAGTGGCTCGAGCGCAAGGCCCGTGTCCGACGCGGCGCGCAACGTGTTGGCGATCTCCGACTCGGGGATCCCGTACAGCCGCGCGACGCCGCGGCGATAGCTCACCGCGCCGACGATCGCGTCCCGGAAGGCCTGAGTAACACGGGCCTTCTCCCACATCTCGTGGAGTTCGCGCGGCGGGCCGGGGAGCACGACAACGGTCGGCCCCGAACCCGAAGCCGGCGGGACCACGAGCCCGGGAGCGGTGCCCACCGGATCCAACACGGTTGAGCCCGCCGGCACCACGGCCTGCTTTCGATTGGCGAGGCGGACCGCATCGGGGTCCAGCCCCCGCCAGCGGCTCATCAACGGCCGCAGGATCTCGGCGATCTTCTCCTCGAGCTCGTCGTCGAGCACCATCTCACGACCACAGAACTCCCCCACGATCTCGGCGGTGAGGTCGTCCGCGGTCGGCCCAAGTCCTCCGCTGGTGACGATCAGAGCCATTCCCGAACCAGCCATGAAGTGCAGCGCCGCCATCAGGTCATCGGGCCGATCGCCGACGATCTGGATCATCGCCGTATCCACTCCAAGATCGAGCAGGCGCTCGGACAGCCACGGCCCGTTACGGTCGGTGATGATCCCGGTCAGCACCTCGGTGCCGGTCACCAGGATGCTGGCCCTGACCGGGGCACGGGCCCCCGAATGAGCGCCCGCGTCGCTCATGTACAGGTGGGCAGCTGTCCGTCCGGCAGCAGCGTCGTCTTCCCGGGCGTGATCTCGTACCCGATCGGTGACCCGGAGGCGAGCGTGACCGGCTTGCCGTTGACCTGCATCTGCACGCCACCGTTACCCAGGGTGATCAACAGCTTGTGCGCGGTCTCGACCGGCACCGACTCCCCGGGAGAAAAGGTGACGCCGGCGATTAGCACCTTGCCGCTCCCGTCGGTCACGCAGACGTACACGGGGCTGGTCGGCACGAGCTTCAGCGTCACCGTGGCCGGTTTGTGCGGGGCGTGGTGGACGCGATGAACCGGCGGCGGAACGGCGGCGCGCGTCGTACCGGTCGTCGTCGACCGAGACTGCGCGCCCGCGGCCGCCGTCGGAGTGCTGGGAGTCGTAGTCGTGTTCTTCGACGACAGGCTGCCGACCACGAACAGCGCGGCGACGACGGCGGCGAGCACGATCACGACGGCGCCGAGCGGCCCGAGACGAGGCCGGCGCCGGCGGCGGCGTTCGCGCTCACGCACGCGAGAGCCGATCGGGCGCAGCTCCTGGTCGCTCGGACGCTCGTAGCGGCGCTTGAACTCGTCGACCAGCTGGCGGCTGTCGAGGCCGAGAAACTCGCCGTAGGTACGCAGGAAGCTCTTGACATACACCGGGCCGGGTAGGAGGTCCCACTCCTCGTTCTCGATCGCCCGGAGGTACTTGGCGCGGATTTTCGTGCGCGCCTCGACCTCGCTGATGTCTATCCGGGCACGGATCCGCGCCTCGCGCAATGTGGTGCCGATGTCCGCCATCCGCCTCCGAAGGCTAGCGTCGGATGCCTGATCGACCAGGGCTTTTGACCGTCCCCCCCGCTGGTCGCGCAAAGATCCCCTCAGGACCCGTCGTCGGCGTCGTCGGCGTCGTCGGGGATGAGGATTTTTCGGCGGTTGTCGCCTTCGTGCACCGGCGGCGGGACGCTGGGCCCGTCCGCCTCGGCCAGATGGGACAGGATGCGGGGCACATCGGCCTCGGTGATCAGCACCTGACGCGGCTTGGAGCCCTCGAAGCCCGAGATGATCCCGCGCCGCTCGAGCATGTCGATCACGCGTCCCGCGCGCGTGTAGCCCAGTCGCAGCCGGCGTTGCAACATCGAGGTCGACGCCGTCCCCATCTGCGCCACGAGCGCGATTGCCTCGTCGAGCAGCGGGTCCTCGTCGGGGTTGAACTCTGGCGAGTCCTCCGAACCAGAGTCCCCGTCGTCGGACGCGACCTCCTCGAGTAGCTCCTCGTGAAACTCCGGCTCTCCCTGGCGGCGCCACATTTCGGTCAGCTCGGCGATCTGCTCCTCGTCGATGTAGGCACCCTGGATCCGCTGGAGCTTGCTTGAGCCGACGGGCGAGAACAGCATGTCCCCCTGTCCCAGCAGCGATTCCGCGCCGTTGTGGTCGAGGATGACGCGCGAGTCCGTCTGCGAGGAGACGGCGAACGCGATCCGCGAGGGCACGTTGGCCTTGATCATCCCGGTGATCACGTCCACGCGCGGGGACTGCGTCGCCAGAACCAAATGGATGCCGACCGCCCGCGCCTTCTGGGCCAGGCGGATGATTGAGTCCTCCACGTCGGCCGGGGCGACCATCATCAGGTCGGCCAGCTCGTCGATCACGCACAGGATGTAGGGCAGCGGCGGCTCGCCGCGTTTCTCCCGCGCACGGTTGAGCTCGGGCAGGTTCCGCGTCCGCGCGAGCGACATCGTGCCGTAACGCTGCTCCATCTCCTTGACGAGATTCTGCAAAGCGTTCGCCGCCATCCGGGGGCTGGTGATGACCGGCGTCAGGAGGTGCGGAATCCCCTCGTAGTGGTTGAGCTCGACCTGCTTGGGGTCGACCAGGACAACCCGGGCCTCGTGGGGCGTCGCGCGCAATAACACGCTACAGAGCATCGCGTTGACGCACGCCGACTTCCCCGATCCGGTCGTGCCGGCGACCAGCAGGTGGGGCATCTTGGCCAGATCGGCGCCGATCGCATGGCCCGCGATGTCCTTGCCGAGCCACACCGTAAGCGGCGACCAGTCCGCCGGAGGCTCCTGGAAGACGTCGCCCAGGTGGACAATCCGGCGGCGGGCGTTCGGGACCTCCACCCCCACCGCCTGCTTGCCGGGGATCGGAGCCAGGATCCGGATTTCAACGGCCGCGAGGGCGTAGGCGAGGTCGTCCTTCAGCTGCGCCACCTTCGCCACCTTGGTGCCGGGCGCCAGCCGCAGCTCGTAACGGGTGATGTGCGGACCGGTGACCCGGCCGATCACCTTGGCCTCGATCCCGAAGTGCCCGAGCGTCTCGACCAGCGTCGCCGCGACCTGCTCCTGCCCGGCGGTGTCGGGCCTGGCCGCCTCGCCGGTCGAGCGGGTCAGAAACCGTGCGCGCGGGACGCGCCACACGAAGCTTGGATCGTCGGTGATGCTCGCGCGGTAGCGCCCCTGCGGAGTCAGATCGTCCGGATCGGGCTCCCGGGACGGCGACGCCCCCGCGGCCTCGGACGACGGGTCGTCCTGGTCCTCGTCCTCGTGCGGATCGACGGAGTCGACCTCGTCGGTGATCGGCGGCGCTTCGACGTGGGTGCTGCGAACGATCAGCTCCGAGGTGTCGGGTTCGGGCGGGAGCAGCGGCTCGACCGGCGCCGGCGCATACGGCTGGCCCGCCCCGGCCTGCGCGGCAGCCGTGGCCGGCCGGCGCGGGCGACTGGCCGCCACGGTCTCGGTCGAGCGCCGGATCACGCGGGTGGTTCCGGCCACGCCCGCCCCGGTGGCCCGGATGAACCCGGCGAGCGTCGCGCCGGTGACCAGGATCAGCCCCGCCGCGAACAGGAACACCGCGAGGATGTCCGCCCCGAGCGTCGAGATCAGGTGCGAGGTCACCCACAGCTCCGACTGCCCGAGCACGCCGCCCCGGTTCTCGAACGCCGCCGATCGCCAGAACTCCCCACCGTGCAGCTGCCCAGGACCGACGCCCAGCGTGCCGGCGGCCAGCGCGAGCGTTACCGACGACGTCAGGCACACCACTCCGGTCCGCAGCGGACGCCCCGGGGGTCGCAGCTCGCGCGCGAGCACCAGCCCACCGCCCACGACGAGCGCGGCGGGCACGACGTACCCGAGCGCGCCGAACAGGAACCGCAGACCCGTGACGACGCCGTTGCCCAGGGTCCCGCCGTCCCAGTGAGCGTAGGCCACCCCGCCAAGCAGGATCCCGACGGCGATCAGGCCGAGCGCGAGGATGTCGACGTGATGGGGCTCGAGATCGAGTCGTGGCACCCGCAACGACGGCCGGGCAGACAGGAACGAGCGCGTCGCGCGCTTGGGCGGCGGCTTCTTTCGCTTGCGAGCGGCCATCTCGGAGGGATTGGCTTCGACGTCGGAGGTCGCCTTCCTGCGCGCTATTTACCGCCACCTCACAAATGCCGCCGTACCATCTGACTCGAGCGGATGGCCGATTACGAGCGAACACCCCGGGTTCTGGTGGTTGAGGACGACGACGCGATCGCCCAGGTCCTCCAGCGCTCCCTGCGCATGGAGGGCTACGAGGTGCGGATCGCCGGCGATGGCGTGGCCGCGCTCGACGAGGCCCACGCCTTCCTCCCCGACCTCGTGATACTCGATCTGGGCCTGCCTCGTCTGGACGGCGTAGACGTGGCGAAGACCCTGCGCCAGACCGGGGACGACGTGCCGATCCTCGTGCTCACCGCGCGCGATGGGGTCGAGTCGCGGGTGGAGGGGCTGGACGCCGGCGCCGACGATTATCTGGTCAAGCCGTTCGAACGCCAGGAACTGCTCGCGCGTCTGCGGGCGCTCCTGCGCCGGCGCCCGCCGCGCGGCCAGGCCACGCTGAACATCGGCGACCTCAAGCTCAACCCCGACACGCACGAGGTGACACGCGCCGGACGCACGGTCGATCTCACTCAACGCGAGTTCGAGCTGCTCGAGTACCTCATGCGCAACGAACGGATCGTGATCTCCCGCCAGCGCCTGCTCGACGAGGTTTGGGGCTACGACCCTTTCTCGATGACCAATACGATCGAGGTGTTCGTGTCGAACCTTCGAAGGAAGCTCGAGGCCGGTGGCGAGCCCCGGCTTCTGCACACGATCCGTGGTGCGGGCTACGTTCTCCGCGTATAGGCGGATCCCGCTGCGCTGGCGGCTGGCCGGCGGCTCGGCCGCGCTGACGTGCGTGATCCTGGCGACGTTCGCCGCGATCGTCGGGGTGCTCACCGACCGCGATCTGCACGGCCAGTTCAACAACGAGGTCCGCAGCAACTCCGACCAGCTGGCAAGCGATCTGCACCTCAAGTGGGTGGACGGTGGCTTCTATCTCAACTGCAAGAAGCAGGACGTCTCGCTCAAGGACTACACGAGCGCCGAGCACGCACAGATCCGGATCTACAACGATGCGGGCGGGCTGCTCTGCACGCAGAAGGACGTGAAGGTCAAGGGCGTGAAGTTCCTCCCCGAGACGCCCTACTTCGCGCCCCCGGTCAGGGGAGGGACGTACACCGAGAATGGCTACCAGGTCGTCTCGCGCCAGCTGAACGTTCAAGACAGTCCGGTGTGGCTTCTGTACGCCCGCCCGCTCTCGGACGTCGATCAACCGCTCGCGCGGGTGCACGGGATCCTGGTGCTCGGCGTGCTCGGAGGTACCGTCCTGGCTCTGCTGGGCGGACTGGCCACAGCGGCGCGTGCCATGCGTCCGATCAAGCAGCTGACCGCGGCGGCGCGGGAGATCGAGCGGACTCGTGATCCCACCCTGCGCGTCCCCCAACCCGAAGCCGAGGACGAGGTCGCCGAGCTGGCGCGCACCGTGGAGGGGATGCTCGGGTCGCTGGATGCTGCGCGCAGCGAGACGCACGCCGCGCTCGAGAGCCAGCGGGAGTTCGTCGCCGACGCCTCTCACGAGCTGCGCACGCCGCTCACGAGCCTGCTGGCCAACCTCGAGCTGCTGGGCGAGGAGCTCGACGGCGAGCAGGCCGACACCGCGCAGGCCGCACTGCGCTCGGCGCGGCGCATGCGGCGGCTCGTCGGGGATCTGCTGCTGCTGGCGCGGGCCGACGCCCGCCGGGGGCAGGCGCGTGGGCCGACCGACCTGGCGGGCGTGCTGCTCGAGGCGGCATCCGAGCTCGGGCCGATGGCCGAGGACCACGAGCTGTCGATCGATGCCCAGTCCGCGGTCGTGCCGGGGGTGCGCGACGACCTGCATCGGCTCACGCTCAACCTGATCGAGAACGCCGTGCGCCACACGCCACCGGGCACGCACATTCGCGCCTGCACCGGCGTCGAGAACGGCACGGGGATCCTGAGCGTGCAGGACGACGGGCCGGGCATCCCGCCCGAGCTCGGGCGGCGCGTGTTCGAGCGGTTCGTCCGCGGCGCGCGCACGGGCACGCGCGGATCCGGCCTCGGCCTCGCGATCGTGCGCGCCGTGGCGGAGTCCCACGGCGGGACGGTCACGCTCGAGGAGCCCGAGGTCGGAACCGGCACGCGGTTCGTCGTCACGATCCCACGCGACACGTCGGCCGATCCCGCCGAACCGCTGGACGCCCAGCCGGTAACCGCGGCCCCCACCCCGCGCCGGCGCCGTAACCGTTAGTTCTGGGCCGCCTTCGGCGGCGTCCGTGGGGCCACGAACCCCGTCCGGACGGGGTGGATAGGCCCCATGGATGCCGAGCGCAGCGAGGCCCCCAAACCGTCCCATTCCCGCGATCCACGCTGCTATTATTGCTTAACAGCAAGCAAGTATCGTCGATAAAGAGACTACATGTCGCCCACCGCCACCCACCTCGACCTCGAGACCGCCGCCCGCCTGCGGGCGGTGATCGGCCGCCTGTCGCGCCTCCTGCGCCCCACGCCCGCCGCGGTCGCGGCCGGGATGACGCCGACCCGGATCTCGGTCCTGCTCACGGTCGTGCGCGAGGGATCGGTCCGGCTGTCGGACCTCGCCGACCACGAGGCCGTCAACCCCACGCAGCTCTCCCGGACCATTGCCCAGCTTGTCGAGAGCGGCTTCGTCGAGCGCTCGGCCGATCGCGAGGACCGTCGCGCTGCCTGGGTGAAGCCGACTGCGGCCGGTAAGCGGCTCGCCGAGCGCATCCGCCGCGAGCGCACCGACGCGCTCAACCTTGCCCTCCTGGCGCTGACCGTCGACGAGCGCGACCGAATCGTGGCCGCGCTGGGCGGGCTCGAGGAGCTCGCCGAGCACCTGAAGGGTGAGCGTTCTTGACGCGCGTCGTACGCGCCGGCCGGGTGACCTTCGCCGCCCTGTCGGTTCCGAACTACCGCCGCTATTTCTTTGGTCAGGCGACGTCGCTGATCGGCACCTGGATGCAGATGACGGCCCAGTCGTGGCTGGTCTTCAGCATCACCCACTCGAGCACATGGCTCGGGGTGATCGTCGCGCTTCAGACGCTGCCCGTGCTCGTCCTCGGTCCGTACGGCGGCGTGATCGCCGATCGCGTCGACAAGCGGCGGGTGATGATCGCGCTCCAGACCGCGATGGGCGTGCAGGCGCTGATCCTCGGGCTGCTCACCGTGACGGGCAACGTCCACATTTGGGAGATCGGCCTGCTCGCCGCCCTGCTCGGGTTCAACAACGCATTCGAGAACCCGGCCCGCCAGTCGTTCATGCTCGAGATGGTCGGCCCCGAGCACCTGCGCAACGCGGTCAGCCTGAACTCGGTCCTGGCCAACACGGCGCGCGTGATCGGACCCGCCGTGGCCGGGATCCTGATCTCCACGGTCGGCGAGGGCGTCTGCTTCCTGGTGAACTCGGCCAGCTTCATCGCGGTGGTGTTCTCGCTCCTTACGATGGACCAGGCGGCCATCAACGCGATCGAGCCGACGCCGCGCGCTCGAGGCCAGCTGCGCGAGGGCCTGCGCTACGTGCGCCGGACCCCGGAGCTCGCCGTCCCGCTGTTGATGATGGCGGCGGTCGGCTGCCTGGCCTACGAGTTCCAGGTATCGCTACCGGTGATGGCCAGCCGCGGCCTGCACGTGGGCGCCACCGGCTACGGCTTCATGACCGCCTCGATGGGCGTCGGCGCCGTGCTCGGCGGGCTGCTCGTGGCCGCACGGGGCAAGATCGGGCTGCGGCCGCTGGTCCTGTCCGCTAGCGGGTTCGGGCTCGCGCTTGCGCTGGCCGCGATCGCGCCCAGCCTCCCGCTCGAGATGCTCGCGCTCGCCTTCGTCGGCTGGGGCAGCATCTCATTCATGTCGATGGGCAACTCGACGCTCCAGCTCACGGCCGAGCCCGGGATGCGCGGGCGCGTGATGTCGCTGTGGTTTGTCGCCTTCCAGGGGTCGACGCCGATCGGCGGCCCGACCGTCGGCTGGTTGATGGGGGTGGCCGGCGCCCGCTCGGGCCTGGGGCTCGCCGCGGTCACCTGCTTCGTGGTCGCACTCGGTGGCCTGGCCGCGCTCCACGCGGTCCCGGGACGGGTCCGGGCGCGGATGGCCCGGGCCGAGATCAGCACGACCTGAGTCAGACCTCGACGACGACCGGCAGGACCATCGGCCGGCGCCGCAGCCGGTCGTACACGAACGCCGCGAGGTCGTCGTGCAGCTCCTGCTGGAGCATGTCGATCTCGCGCACCCCGTCGTGGGCCGAGTTGGCCAGCGAGCGCTCCACCTCGGCGCGGATGTCCTCGACCAGGCTGTCGGCCTGCTCGATGAAGGGGACGCCGCGGAAGATCACCTCGGGCGGAACCACCGACTCGCCGCTCTGCTCGGACACGGTCGCCACGACGATGAAGATCCCGTCGCCCGAGAGCATGCGGCGGTCGCGCAGGGCCACGTCGGCGGGATCGCCGATGTCAACGCCATCTACGAAGATCATTCCGGACTGCACGGGCTCGCCGTAGCGAGCGCCGTCGGCGTCGATCTCGAGCGGCAGCCCGTTCTCTCCCCGGAACACGTCGTCGGGATCGATCCCGACCGCGTCGGCCAGCTCGGCGTGCAGGCGAATTCGTTTGTAATCGCCGTGCACGGGCATCACGTAGCGCGGCTTGACCAGGTTCAGCATCAGCTTGAGTTCCTCGGCGTACCCGTGGCCGGAGGCGTGGACGGGTGCCTCGCGCGTGGTGATCACCTCGCAGCCGATGTGGAACAGCCGGTCGACCGTCTCGTTCACCGCGCGCTCGTTGCCGGGGATGGGGGTGGCCGAGAACACCACCGTGTCGCCCCGGTGGAGCTTGATCATGCGGTGATCGTTGTGGGCCATCCGCCGCAGTGCCGACAGCGGCTCGCCCTGTGACCCGGTCGAGATCACGACGATCTTCTCGTCGGGCCAGTCCTCGACCTCCTGGGGCGGGATCAGCGTCCCCTCGGGAAACTCGATGTGGCCTAGGGAGCGCCCGATGTTCACGTTCTTGCGCATCGAGCGGCCGACCAGTGAGACCTTGCGCCCGAGATGGGCGGCCGCGTCGATCACCTGTTGCACGCGGTGGATGTTCGAGGCGAAGCTGGTCACAATGATCCGCCCCTCGGCGTGCGTGAACACCTCCTGCAGGTGCGGACCGACGTCGCGCTCGGAGGGCGAGAAGCCGGCGCGATCGGCGTTGGTCGAGTCGCCGCACAGCAGCAGCACGCCCTCGCGGCCAAGCTCGGCCAGCCGTGAAACGTCGGCCGGGTCACCATCAACCGGCGTCTGATCGAACTTGTAGTCGCCCGTGAGCAGCACCGTGCCGAGCTCGGTCCTCAGCGCCACCGCGCACGAGTCGGGGATCGAATGGGTCATGTGCACGAGCTCGAGCCGGAACGGCCCCAGCTCAAGCTGCTCGCCGGGCCGGAGGTCCTCGAGCTCCACATCGCGCAGCTTGTGCTCGTCGAGCTTGGAGCGGGCCATCGCCATCGTGAGCCGGCCTCCGTACACGGTCGGCGTGTGGTCGAGCTCGCGCAGGACCCAAGGCAGCGCGCCGAGATGGTCCTCGTGGCCGTGCGTGATCACGATCCCCTCGATGTCACGCGCCCGGTCGCGCAGGTAACTGAAGTCGGGCAGGACGAGGTCGATCCCCAGCATGTCCGTGGTCGGAAACCGCAGCCCCGTGTCGACGACGACGATCCGGCCGTCGTACTCGACCACGGTCATGTTCTTGCCGATCTCGCCGAGGCCGCCCAGCGGCAGGACCCGGATGACGTTGCTCACGTGCGAGAGGCTTGCAGCAGTCCGTGGCGCTCGAGCATCGAGCGAACCGAGTCGAGCTCCGGTTCGTCGAGCTCCACGTAGGGCAACCGAGTCGTGGCGCTCGGCAGCAGCCCGAGCAGGTTCAGCGCCGCCTTGGTCGAGCAGGCCAGCGGCGCCACCGTCATGTCGCGGTAGACGTCCGCCAGGCTGTTATCGATCTCGCGCCGGTGGCCGGGCTCGTCGATCATCTGGTGCATCTCTTCGCCGAACAGATGGCTGGCGACGCAAATACCGCCGGCCTCGCCCATGTCGAGCACATCGGCCAGTAGGTCGTCGTTGCCGGCGTAGATGCGCAGCCCGTCGACCTTGGCCAGGTTGGCCGCGTTGGCCTGCTTGACCGCGACGATGTTCTCGAGCTGGGCCAGCTCGGCGAGCAGGTCGTTGGGCATGTCCGACCCCGTGCGCTGAGGGATGTTGTAGAGCACGATCGGCAGGTCGGTGGCGCGGCAGACCTCCTCGTAATGGCGGACGATCCCCCGCCGGCTGGGGCGGTTGTAGTAGGGATTGACCGCCAGCAGCGCGTCGGGGCCGATTTCGGTGGCCCGTTCGGTCAGCTTGATCGCGTGGCGCGTGTCGTTGGACCCGACGCCGGCGATGATCGTGTGTCGCGTTCCTCGGAATTCATCGACGGCGAGGCGGATGAAACCCAGATGCTCCTCGTCGTCGAGTGTCGAGGCCTCGCCGGTCGTGCCGCAGATGACCAGGCCGTCTGAGCCATGCTCGACCAGGTGGTGCATGAGTTCGACCGCGGCCTCCTCGTCGATCCGGCCGTCAGGATCGAACGGGGTGACCATCGCCGTGAGGATGGAGCCGAATTCCGAGCGCATCGGACGATTATCGCAGGGCAGGCGGCGCGCCTGGGCCCTGCTTGCCGGGCGCCGTGCGGCGCTCAGTCTTTCTTGGAGCCCCAGGCCAGCACCGACAGCGGACCCATCGCGCGGTCCGGGTGCGCCGGCGGTGGGACCACCTCGTGTTCGGGCCGCTCGGGGGGCGACACGACGTGGGTCACGGGCGCGTCGGTCAGCTTGGCGATTCGCTCGGGCAGGCCGGCGTGCAGCCACTTCGAGAAGGCCATCGGGAGGGTTGAGACGATGATCTCGTCGTAGCGCTTCGGGTCCCAGGCGTCGGTGACGGCCAGGATCGGGTCGGCGTTGCCCACGCGTCCCTCCGCCTCGAGCCCGGCGGCTCGCAGGTGCTCGAGCGCCTCCTCGAGCTTCTGCACCGCCGCCGCCCGCCCTCCACCGAACGGCGTGGCCGGGATGATCAGGGTAAAGCTCACCGGCTCGTGCGCGGCCCGCTGTTCAAGGGCCTCGATCAGACGTTCGGAGGTCGCGGTCACGTTTGCTACTACGAGAAAGCTCCGCTTCCAGGTCACGTCTAGACCTCCTAAGATCGCCGATGTCCGTTAGCGCTCACACCTGACGATAGCGCTCGTCACGGTTCACGCAAGCGGCCAACTGCACAAACTTTGTGACATTTGCTTCGGCCATCTGGAGGGGGCGGCTCCTAGCTGGCGGCCGCCACCTCGGGAGTGTTGTGCTCCCCCTTGCCGCGAACGAGCGGCCCGCTGTAGGCGCCGGGCTTGGGCCGCGACTTCCCACCCGGGAAGGCCAGGCGCACGATGGTGCGCTGCACCATTCCGAGCTGCTGATGGAACGGGCCCGAGTTGTAGGGCAGTCCGTATCGCTGGCAGATCTCCCGCACCTTCGGCGCGATCTCGCCGTACCGCGTGCTCGGCATGTCGGGGTAGAGATGGTGCTCGACCTGGTAGCCGAGGTTGCCCGAGATCACATGGAACACGGGACCACCGTCGATGTTCGCCGCGCCCGTCAGCTGGCGCACGTACCACGCGCCGCGGCTCTCATCGTCGGTCTCCTCCTGGGTGAAGGTGTAGGTCTGATCTGGGAAGTGGCCGCAGAAGATGATCGCGTAGGACCAGACGTTGCGGATCAGGTTGGCCGCAACGTCGGCGGTCAGCGTGCGGATGAACGGCTCGCGGAACGACCGGCGCTCGATCAGCTGCTTGAGGACGTTCCTGCCTGACCTGGCGCGCGAGCGGCGTACCTTCTTCAGCCCGTTTCTGACCGCGCCGCCGCGGTCGCGCCGACGTTCGCTCTCCTCGCGGGCGCTGAAGTAAGCGATCTCCACGAGCGTCATGACCAGACCGCTGATCAGGGGCCATGCGATGTAGTCCTTCTGGATCTGGGTCCGGGCCTTACCCACGATCCCCTTGAGCTCCTTGCGGACCTGCTCTTTGCTCTTCTCGCCTTTGCGGATCGCTTCGAAGTCGAGATCGTGGACGGCCACGCCCCACTCGAACAACATCGCCAGGACGATGTTGTAGATCGGCTGGAGCAGATAGAACGGGTACCACTTCTGCTCGGGATCGATCCGCATGATCTCGTACCCCAGGTCGCGGTCCTTGCCGAGGATGTTGGTGAATGTGTGGTGCACGTAGTTGTGGGAGTGGCGCCAGGCCTCGGCGGTGGAGGCCGTGTCCCAGTCCCAGGCGCGAGAGTTGATGACCGGGTCGTTCATCCAGTCCCACTGGCCGTGCAGCACGTTGTGGCCGATCTCCATGTTCTCGAGGATCTTTGCCAGCCCGAGCGTGGAGGCGCCGAGAACCCACGGAATGCGCCAGCGAGAAGCGAACAGCTCGACGCGCCCGAGCAGCGCCAGCCGGCGCTGGAGCCCGATCATCGACCGGATGTACCGCGCGTCACGGTCGCCCAGGCTGTCCTTGACCTGCTCGTGCAGCTCATCAAATTCGCGCCCGATGGCCTCGATCTGCTCGGGCGTCAGCCAGTGCAGCGGGTTATCGGATTCGTCGATGGTCACGCGGCCGTTCGTCTGCTGGCCGTTGTGGCTCGCGGTCGCCATGTGGTCTCTCCCTCGTCGTTTCGCTTACAAGTCGATCTCTATCGGTCCCTCGGGCGCGCTGATGCAGGTGCGGATGACCTCGCCCTCCTGCCCGTACACCTTGCCGTTGCGCAGGTCCCGGACCTTGCCGCTACGCAGCTCGCCGACGCAGGTGTGGCAGATGCCCTCGCGGCACCCAAACGGCAGGTCGAGGCCGGCCTCTTCGCCGGCGACGAGGATCGGCTTGCTCCCGTCCGAGTCGGCCTGGCAGTCGGACATGCAGAACTTGATCGTGCCGCCCTCGCCCTCGCCGCTCTGGCCGAGCCCGAGCTTGGGCTGGAAGCGCTCCATGTGCAGCCGATCGCAGCCGGTGTCGCCTTCGAAGTGCTCGGTGAACGCGTCGAGCATGTCGCCCGGGCCTGAGACGTAGACCTCGCGCTCGCGCCAGTCGGGGCACAGGCGCTCGAGATCCTGCGGACCGATGCGCCCGTTCTCGCCGGTCACCTGCTCATGCAGGTGAAAGCCCTGACGCCGCCCGGCCAGCTCGCGCAGGTCGTCCCCGAAGATCACCTCGTCGCTGCGCCGCGCCGAGTGCAGCAGCACCGCGTCGCTCAGCTGGTCGTAGTGGTCGAGGTGGCGCAGCATGCTCATGATCGGCGTGACGCCACTGCCAGCGCTGATGAACAGGAGCTTCTGAGGCGGCGGGTCGGAGAGGACGAAGTCGCCCTCGATCTTGGAGAGCGAGACGATCGTGCCGGGCTTAGCTCGGTCCACCAGGTAAGGGGACACCTTGCCCTCGTCGACGCGCTTGGGCGTGATGCTGATCAGGCCGTCCTCGCGGTACGGATCGGAGGTGAGCGAGTAGGCGCGCCAGTGGCGCACCCCATCGATGTCGACCCCGATGCGGACATATTGCCCGGGCCTATGGCCCGGCCAGCGGTAGCCCGGCTTGATCAGGATCGTCGCCGCGCGGGCCGTCTCGTGCTTGACCTCCTGGACACGGCCGCGGAGCTCGCGCGTCGACCACAGCGGGTTGACGAGCTCGAGGTAGTCATCGGGCAGCAGCGGCGAGCTGAGCGACTCGAGCGCCTTGAGGACGCGCCGCTGGACCGGATGGACGTTTGGGGGGGCACCTTTCTCGGGCATATCTACTCACGGGTAATATCCAGTCCGCGAGATTCCTAACGGTTCGTTGCCAAAAAATTCGCTGACGCGCAGGGCCGACGGTGCCGCGGCCCGTCGCAGAAGAGCCGGAACGCGGGGGATGCCGCGCGCGCGGCGGGAGCAGCTGATCCTCGATGTGGCGGGCGGCGTGTTCGCCCGCGAAGGCTTCCACCGCGCGTCGATGGACGAGATCGCGGAGCTGGCCGATGTCTCCAAGCCGATGGTCTATTCGTACTTCGACTCTAAGGAGGGGCTGTATCTCGCCTACGTCGAGCGGGCAGGCGGCGAGCTGGTCGAGCGTCTGGTGAATGCCATTCCGCGCGACCGGAAGCCAACTTCCGTGCTGCACGCGAGGATCGGCGAGTTCTTGTTGTTCGTCGAGGAGCACGCCGACGGCTGGCGCGTGCTGTTCGGGGAGGTCGGTTCGACGCGGCTGTTCGCGGACCGGGTGGCACAGATCCGCGGGCGAATCGCGGATCAGATTCGGCGCATGGTGCAGGAGGGGGTCGCCACCTGCCCCGGCTACTCGGCGCCGGCGGCGGATGCGATCGCTCATGCGCTCGTGGGAGCGGGCGAGTCGCTGGCGAACTGGTGGCTTGACCATCCCGAAGTGCCGCGCGAGGAGGTCGCCGAGTGGTACTTCGGCGTCGTCCAGGCCGTAGTTGGAGCCGCGGCACCGGCTTCTTGAACCCTTAGGGCTCTCAGAGCAGGTGTTCGAGCCCGACGACTGGTGACTCGGTCAGGCTGCCGACCCGCCGGATCGCGAGCAGCACGCCGGGCATGAACGACTCGCGGTCGATCGAGTCGTGCCGGATGGTCAGCGTCTGGCCGACGTCGCCGAAGATGACCTCCTGATGGGCGACGAGCCCGGGCAGGCGAACGGAGTGGATCGACGGCGTTTCGTGTCGCTCGGATGCCTCCGCGATCAGGGCGGCCGTGCGGGCGGCGGTGCCGCTCGGGGCGTCGAGTTTGCGGTCGTGGTGCAGCTCGATCACCTCGGCCTTGGCCATGTGGCGCGCCGCCTGGACGGCGAACTGCATCATCAGCACGGCGCCGATCGCGAAGTTGGGGGCGATGAACACGTTGGCGCCGCTTGCGCTCTCGAGCTCGGCGGGGTCGAATCCCGTCGTCCCGATCACGACGTGCACGCCGGCGGCGACCGCCTCGCGGGCGTTGGCCACCGCGCTGGCCGGGACCGTGAAGTCGACGAGCACGTCGGCGCTGCCGAGCACGTCCGCCACGGGCGTGCTCAGCGCCGGGTCCGCCCGGCCGGTGAGCTCCAGGTCCTCGGCGCTCTCGACGGCCCGGCAGACGGTCTGTCCCATCCGCCCGGCCGCGCCCGCCACCGCGACCCGGATGACCTCCATCTACGTGCTCTCCACGAGCGCGGGCCCGACCGCGGCCAGCGCCTCCTCGAAGCGGGCTTCGTCGGGACCGATGCCGGCGGCCGACAGGCGATCGGGCGACCACAGCTCGTCGACCAGCCCGGCTAGGTCGTCGAGGCTCACGGCGTCGATCCGCGCCACCGTCTCGTCGAGCGAGAGCAGCGGCAGCTCGGCCAGGATCTCCGAGCCAAGGCGGTTCATCCGCGCGGCGGTCGACTCGAGCGCCAGCACCACGCGTCCCTTCAGATTCTCCTTGGCCCGCTCGAGCTCCTCGGGCGTGGCCGGCTCCTCGCGCAGGCGGCCCAGCTCCGTTCCGATCACCGAAAGCCCTTCCTTGACGTTGTCGGGCCGGGTCCCGAGGTACAGACCGACCTGCCCGGTGTCCTTGTACGCGCTCGTGAACGAGTACACGGCATAGGCCAGCCCACGACGCTCGCGGACCTCCTGGAACAGTCGCGAGGAGGAGGTGCCGCCGAACACGTTGTCGAGCACGCGCAGCGCGAACCGGCGCTCGTCGTCGCGGGCCAGGCCGGGGCCCCCCAGGCATACGTGGTACTGCTCGGTGTCCTTACGCTCGAAGCGGCGGCGGGCGCCGCCGAGCGCGGGCGACGGGGTCGCCTCCGGGGCGGGCCGCTGGGCACGCGCCGCGATCGCGGCGGCGGCCAGGTCCACGAACGCATCGTGGTCGACCGCACCGGCGGCCGCGATCACGATGTTCCCGGGCTGGTAGCGCTCGGCGTGGAAGCGAGCGATCTGATCGGGCGGAGTCCCGGCTATCACCGATGCGCGCCCGATGATCGCTCGGCCCAAGGGATGATCGCCGAACACCGCCTCGCCCAGAACGTCGAACACCTTCTCCTGGGGATCGTCCTCGTACATGGCGATCTCTTCCAGGATCACCGCTCGCTCGGAGTCGATGTCGTTCAGCGCCGGCCGGAAAACCATGTCGGCCATCACGTCGAACGCCTCCGGCACGTGCTCGTCGATCACGCGCGCGTACACGGAGGTCGTCTCCTTGCCGGTACCAGCGTTCAGCTCGGCGCCCATGCCGTCGAAGATCTGGTCTATCTCGAGCGAGCCGTACTTCTCCGAGCCCTTGAACAGGAGATGCTCGAGCAGGTGGGAGAGGCCTGCCTCGTCGTCGGACTCGGCCCGGGAGCCGGTGCC
Organism: Solirubrobacteraceae bacterium; assembly: GCA_035502815.1. GTDB lineage: Bacteria > Actinomycetota > Thermoleophilia > Solirubrobacterales > Solirubrobacteraceae > Palsa-465. The sequence continues at coordinate 11,862 of DATJUA010000117.1, read as the reverse complement.
GATCCAGAACCCAAGCGACACGGATCGGACCGAGGGCATTGCCTCGGTCGCGACCCGGACGCCGGAGTCGAGCGTGGTCAGCCTGTGCTTCTGGAGCACGTGACCGGGGCGCCTAAGAGCGCTCGGGGTCGCGATCGCGAACCCGGCCCCGATCGCCGTCGCGAGCACGGTCCCGGTCCCGTCCACCGCGGCCGCCACGGTCGCGGTCGCGTCCGTCCCGGCCGTCACGACCGCCGCTGCGCTCGCGGCGCGGGGGACCGCTGTCGCCAGTGCCCACGGAGGCCAGCTCCTCGACCGACTTGCCCGCGATCTCGGGATCGTCGGCTAGCCGCAGACCGATACGACCGCGCTCGCGGTCGACCTCGACCACGCGGACGGCCACCTCGTCGCCCTTGTTGAGAACCTCCTCGACCGACGCGATTCGCCGGCCCGGAGCGACGTTTGAGATGTGCAGCAGGCCGTCGGTGCCCTTGGCCAGCTCGACAAAGGCGCCGAACGCAGTGGTCTTGACCACCTTGCCGGTGAACTCGTCACCGACCTCGACCTCCTTGGTCATCGAGCGGATCCGGTCGACGAGCGCGTCGCCCCGCTCGCGATCGGCGGCGTACACGAGCACCATGCCCTCGTCGTTGACATCGATCTGGGACTCGTACTCCTCCTGGAGGGCGCGGATCGTCTCGCCACCCTTGCCGATGAGCAGACCGATCTTTTCCGGGTCGATCTGGACCGAGGCGATGCCCGGCGCGTACTTGGAGAGCTCGGACCGGGGAGCGTCGATCACCTTGGACATCTCGCCCAGGATGAACGTCCGGGCCGACTTCGCCTGGGTCAGCGCGTCGCGCATGATCTCGAACGTCACGCCGGTGATCTTGATGTCCATCTGGAGCGCGGTGATCCCGTTCTCCGTTCCGGCCACCTTGAAGTCCATGTCGCCCAGGTGGTCCTCGACGCCGGCGATGTCGGTGAGGATGATGTAGTCGTCACCCTCCTTGATCAGGCCCATCGCGATCCCAGCCACCGGCCTCGGGAGCGGCACGCCGGCGTCCATGAGGCTCAGGGACGAGCCGCACACCGACGCCATCGATGACGAGCCGTTCGACTCGAGGATGTCCGAGACGACGCGGATCGTGTAGGGGAACTCCTCCTGGCTCGGGATCATCGGGACCAGTGCGCGCTCGGCGAGCGCGCCGTGGCCGATGTCACGACGCTTGGGGCCGCGCATCGGGCCGGCCTCGCCGACCGAGAACCCGGGGAAGTTGTAGTGGTGGAAGTAGCGCTTGGCCGTCTCCAGCCCGAGTGTGTCCAGACGCATCTCCTCGCGCGTGGTACCCAGGGCAACCACCGATAGTGCCTGCGTCTGGCCGCGGGTGAACAGCGCGGAGCCGTGAGCCCGGGGCGAGACGCCGACTTCGATCGAGATCGGCCTGATCTGGTCCGAGGTGCGCCCGTCGGGGCGCTTCTTCTGAATCGCGATCCGCTCGCGGATCAGCGTCTTCTCGAGCTTGTCGAACGCGCGCTGGGCGTTGGAGCGGTACTCGGGGTAGGTCGCCGCCTCGGGATCGCCGGCGTACTGCTCGACGACCTGCTCCTCAACCGCCTTGCACGCCTCCTGGCGCTCGAGCTTCTCCTCGACCTGGGTCGCGGCTTCGAGTGCGGCGCCGTGCGAGGCCTTGATCTGCTCGTAGAGCTCAGCGTTGACCTCGGGGATGTCGACGACCGTCTTCTCCTTGCCGGCCTTCTCGGCGAGCTCGCGCTGGAGCGCGCACAGCTTCTTGATCTCGCCGTGGGCGATGTCGAGCGCGTCGAGGATCTCCGCCTCGGGGATCTCGTTGGCGCCGGCCTCGACCATCAGGATGGCCTCGTCGGTGCCCGCCACGATCAGGTCCAGATCGGTGTTGTCGACCAGGTCCTCCTCGCTGGGGTTCACGACGAAGTTGCCGTCGATCTTTCCGATCCGCACCGCGCCGACTGGGGTCGGGAACGGAATGTTGGAGACCATCAGCGCGGCCGACGCGCCGTTCATGGCGAGGATGTCGTAAGGGTTGACGTGGTCGACGCTGATCGGCAGCGCGACCAGTTGCGTTTCGTACCTCCAACCCTTGGGGAACAGCGGACGGATCGGACGGTCGATCAGGCGCGCGGTCAGCGTCGCCTTCTCGCCGGCGCGTCCCTCGCGCTTGAAGAAGCTGCCCGGGATCTTGCCCGCGGCGTACATCCGCTCCTCGACGTCGACGGTCAACGGCAGAAAGTCGACATCACGAAGATTGCCCGCCGTAGCGGTACACAGCACTACGGTGTCGCCCGCACGGACGACTACGGCGCCGGAGGCCTGCTTGGCCAGCTTGCCGGTCTCGAACGAGATCTCTTTTCCCTCGATCTCGACGGACACGCGCGTAACGGCGTCACTCATATTCAATTCCCTTCCTACCCCGCCCTTCGGTCGGCGGAGTCCTTCTCGTTCTCATCATTAGTTCCGAACGTCGCTGATGGTAGCGACGAGCTGGCGATCGGGCGGCGGCGAGGCCCCCGTTCGTGCACGTTCCGGGGCGTTCACCGAACAATAACCGGACCGGCCGGTCCGGTTGTGCTAAGCTAAGCGGACCGCGCAGTCCAGTTTAGCATCAGCCGACCCGCCCGGAGCCCGAAATGACCGAGAGCAGCACCGTGACCGCAGCCACCGCGCAGTCCCAGCCGGACCGCACCGGCAACCGCTGGTTGATTCTCCTGATCGCCTGCCTGGCCCAATTCATGGTGGTGCTCGACGCCACCGTGGTCAACGTCGCGCTCCCGTCGATCCAGCGCGGGCTGCACTTCTCGCCCGCGAACCTCCAGTGGGTCGTCAACGCCTACACCCTGATCTTTGGCGGCTTCCTCCTGCTGGGTGGGCGGGCCGGCGATCTGCTGGGGCGCAAGCGGCTGTTCATCGTGGGCGTCGCGCTGTTCTCGGGCGCCTCGCTACTGAACGGGCTCGCCCAGTCCTCGACCATGCTGATCCTCGGCCGCGGCTTGCAGGGGCTCGGCGGCGCACTGCTCTCCCCCGCCGCCCTCTCGATCATCACCACGACGTTCACCGAGCAGGACGAGCGCACGCGGGCGCTCGGCGTGTGGAGCGCGATCGCCGCCGGCGGCGGCGCGGTCGGGCTCATCCTGGGCGGCGCGCTGACCCAGCTGGCCTCGTGGGAGTGGATCTTCTTCATCAACGTCCCGGTCGGCGTCCTGACCCTGCTCGCCACGCTGCGCTTCGTTCCGGAGTCGCGCGCGGACGTCAAGCACCGGGCCTTCGACCTGGCCGGGGCGGTCACCGTCACCGGCGGACTGGTGGTGCTCGTGTACGCAATCGTGAAGGCCCAGAGCTACGGATGGGGATCGGCCCGCACGCTGGGATTGATCGCGGTCGCGCTGGCGCTGCTGGCCGTGTTCGTGGTCATCGAGCGCCGCAGCGTGGCCCCCCTGGTCCGGCTGGGCATCTTCCGGATCAGGACGCTGACCGCGGCCAACATCGTGTTGCTGCTGGTCGCCTCGGGCCTGTTCGGGATGTTCTTCTTCGCCTCGCTGTACGTGCAGGAGATCCTTGGCTACAGCCCCCTGCACGCCGGGCTCGCCTTCCTCCCGGTGACCGGCGGAATCGCCGCGGGAGCCGGGCTCGCCCAGCAGCTGATTCGCCGCGCCGGCGTGCGCAACGTCGCAGTACTGGGAATCACGCTGGCGACGGTGGGGATGGCGCTCCTCTCCCGCGTCCCCGTGCACGGTACGTACGCCGGCGACCTGCTCCCGGGCCTGTTGCCGATGAGCATCGGGATGGGGCTGGCCTTCGTGCCGATCACCCTGCTGGCCACTGGCGGGGTGACCGGCAACGACGCCGGTCTGGCCTCCGGACTGTTCAACACGTCCCAGCAGGTCGGCGGCTCGCTCGGCCTGGCCATTCTCTCGACGCTCGCGGCGAGCAAGACCACGAGCGTCCTGAACGGCCTGCACGGCTCCGCGACGGCGGCGGCGAGCATGGCCGCACGCGTATCGGGCTACCACGTCGCATTCGTCGCCGCCGCCGTGATGCTCGGTGCGGCCGCCCTGATCCTCCCGCTGATGCTGCGCCGACGTGACCTGGAGGGACTCAATCTGGATGAGTTGTCGCCATCCGCGGTCGCGGCGTAGGAGAATCCGACCGAAGTGACCCCCACCGACCGCACGTTGAGATCAGACGCCGAGCGCAACCGCCGGCGCCTGCTCAACGCCGCGCAGGCGCTGTTCCGAGAGCGCGGGCTCGACGTCGGTGTGGCCGAGATCGCCCAGCGCGCCGGCGTGGGCCGGGGCACGCTGTTTCGCAACTTCCCGACCAAGCAGGACCTGATCGCAGCGATCGTGATCGATCGGATGCACGAGGCGACGGCGCACGCGCAGACGCTGCTCGATGCGCCCGATCCCGGCGACGCACTGTTCGGCTTCCTCGAGGAGATCGTCGGGCCTGCGCAGCTGGATTCCCGCGCGCTGTTCGACGCGATGGGGGACACGTTCCTCGCCAACCAGGGGATCCGCGCCGCCCACGCCGAGATCGTGGCCGCGATCGAGCAGCTCCTCACCCGCGCCAAGGAGGCCGGCGCCGTACGCACCGACGTCGGCGCGATGGACGTGCTGATGCTCGTGAAGGGTGCTTGCGAGGCCTCGGCCGCGTTCGCCAGCTCAGAGCCGGGCATCGTCACGCGGCAGCTCGACCTGGTGCGTGCCGCGGTCAGCGCGAGCGCGGCGGATCGCCCGCTGCGCGGCCGCCCGCCCACGCTGGCCGACATCGAGCGAGCATTCCCGCAGCCCGACGTGGCCGCTGCCGACGCCGGATGAGCCGCCGGTGAACACGAGACGAGCCGCCGCGGTCATCCGCGACGGCTCGCCGGAATTCAGTACGTCAGGTGTCCGGGGCTATGCGCCGACGTCGACGGCGCGCCGACCCGGGCCGCGGTAGCCCGACACCTCGCGCGGGACGCGACGACGCTCGCGTGCCTGAGCCCTTTGCGCACGGGCCGCGGCGCGGTTTGTGAGATATGTGGCAAGCGGCCGGTCGGCCACTATGCCCCAGGCGCAAAGCCCGACGATCCCAACCATAACGCCCGTGATGAACACGATATTCAGGATGATCATGATGGCCGGCATTGCGCCACCTCGCTTTCTGTGCTCGGATTCTGGGAGCACCTACAGCCTTCCCATTCCGCGCAAGTCGAGCGTCGGATCTATGTAAGAGCTATGTAGGAGCCGGCTTCGCGCCGGCGGGCGCGCCCTAGCTGATCCGCTGGCTGCCGCCGCTCGCACCCGCTCCCCCGCCCGCACCGGGCGCGGGAGCGGCCGCGCCGGCGGTGGCCGTGTCCCCCGCCGGCCGCAGCCCAGGATCGGGCGCCTTGCGCAGGAACGCGGCGTACCAGACGGTGAGCGCGATCAGCACTCCAAGCGGCAGCAGGATCGTCAGCAGCGACCCAGCCAGGAAGCTCGCGATGGGGATCGAAATCACGGCTGTCGTCCTTTGGTTGGGATTTTCTCCGCGGTGCCTCAGGTCGTAAGCGCGGTGCGCTGGGGGCTCGGGGCATGGTCGGCTTGCAGCCAACGATAGAAGCCGATCAGGAACGTGATGGTGTACGAAATCGATCCCAGCACCCACATCACTCCGGCCCCAAGTTGCTGGTCGGCCAGGGCGCTGATCCCTCCGGGCCGTGACGTCAGGTGCGCGTAGAAGCTGTACACCGGATGCGGCGCGAGCACGAGTACGATCGCGAGTAGCCAGCCGACGACCATCGCACTCGACGTGTAGGCAATCCGCATCGGCCAGGACAGCCTCCCTCGCAGCGGTCCGGTGTCGATCACCCAGGCCCAGAACAGCAGCCCGGTGAAGAAGAACATCGCGTGCTCGAGGGCGTGCACGGTGCCCGACGTGAGCGTTGCGTCGTACGCGGCCGGGATGTGCCAGGCGAGCAGCGTCGCGTTGAACAGGATCCAGGCCGGCCACGGGCGCGCCAGCCACCGTAGCGGCGCGGTCCAGGGTGAGCGAGCCACCGTGCGCGCCACCGCCGTCCGCGGCGCGAGTGGCAGTGCGCGCCACATCCGCGGCCACGGCCGTCCGAGCAGGATCAGCGGTGGCGCGACGGTCAACAGCAGAATGTGCTGGATCATGTGCACCCACAGCAGTTCGTCCGCGTAGATGTCGATCGGCGAGTTCAGCGCGATCACGATCGACAGCAGACCTCCGAAGAACGAGGCCGCCTGCAGCGACGTGGGACGCCACCTGCCCCGGCTCCCGAGTAGGTACAGCACCGACGCCCCGACGACGTACACGATCGACGGGTCCAGCGACCAGCGGGTGAGGTTCATGGTCCGATGAGGTACAGGATGATGTAGGCGAGGACGCCGAACGCGACGAAGTAGGCCCAGTAGAAGGACGAGGACTCGACCCCCGCCCTGACCAGCGCCTCCTCACCGGCGGCCACCTCGATGTGGCGGAAGCCTTCTCGGCGGATTCGCCACAGATTGGCCACTTGGACCTCCACCCAGTAGACGCCCATCAGCGCGACGATCGCGTACACCGACGTCCATCCGAAGAACACGGATGCGTAGCCGCCGCTGGCGGCGCCGAAGTCCAGGGTGGTGTACTCGAAGAACTGGAGGGCGACCGCCAGCAGGGTGAACACGACCACGATCGCGCCCGCCACCGCCTCATCGACCTCGGGTCGCTTGGCCGCGAGCCGGTAGATCACCCCGCCGACCAGGTACAACGCCACGATAGCCACGCCCAGCCCCTTGGAGGGATGCACGGGGCCGATCGTCCATGCGTGGTTGGTGTTCAGCGCTCGCAGGTAGAAGTAGGCGAACACGAACGACACGAACAAGAACGTGATCGCTCCACACAGCAGTCGCCCGCCGACCCAGATCACGCGCGGCTGCCACTCCGGGGGCTCGGACTCGATCAGGCTGCTCTGGGGTGCCGAGGCTTCCATCTACGCAGCCGCTCCGCCGGCCGGAGCAGTCGCCGGCGCTCCCGCCGGCACCTGCTCGACTCCGTAGGGGTACGGATCCGGGTCGAAGACGGGGAACCGGTCGAAGTCGTGTACGGGCACGGGCGTGGGGAGTTGCCACTCAATCGACTTGGAGTGCCACGGGTTGACTGGCGCCGGCTCACGCTTGAACCCGAGTGACCACACGACGTTGAACAGGAACACGAGCATCGAGGCGCCGAGGACGTAGGCCGACACCGACACCCAGTCGTTGAGCCCCTGGAGGTTCGTCGCGTAGGTCACCACGCGCCGCGGCATACCCAGGAGCCCGAGCGCAAACAGCGGCGCGAACGTCGAGTTGAACGAGATGAACATGACCCAGAAGTGAATCTTCCCCAGCCGCTCGTTGAGGTTGAAGCCGTACATCTTCGGGACCCAGTAGTAGATCGCGGCGAAGAAAGCGAATACGAGTCCGCCCATGATCGTGTAGTGGAAATGCGCCATCACGAAGAAGCTTCCATGGGTGGTGACGTCACTGGGGACGTCCGACAGGAACACGCCCGAGATCCCACCCCACAGGAAGTTGAATACCCAGGCCAGGCAGAACAACATCGGCACGGTGAACCGTATTCGCCCGCGCCACAACGTTCCCATCACACACAGGAACACGAACCCGGTCGGAACCGAGATCAGCTCGGTGGAGAGCATGTAGAACGGCCGCAGGTCGGCGTTGATGCCCGACACGAACAGGTGGTGCTGCCACACGAACCAGCTCAGGAACGAGATACCGAGCATGCCCGCGACGGCCAGCCGATATCCCCACAGCGGTTTTCGGGCGAATACGACCATCAGCTCGAGCACGATCCCCATGCCGGGCAGGGCCAGGATGTACACCTCCGGATGGCCGAACACCCAGAACAGGTTCTGGAAGAGGTACGCGCTGCCGCCCTGTCCGGGGATGTAGAACGCGGTCTGCAGGGTGCGATCCGATGCCCCCATGAGCAGCGCCGCGATCAGCATCGGCGCCGCCAGGAGCATCAGCCACGCGGTCGCATAGGCCGCCCACACGAAGATCGGCAGCCGCGACCACGTCATCCCGCGCCCGCGCATCACGGTGATCGTCGCGATCAGGTTGAATCCGAACAGGCACATCGAAAGTCCGACCAGCGCGAAGAACCCGATATACGCGTCGTAGCCGGCGGTGCCCTGCGCCCCGAGCGGCTGGTAACCAGTCCAGCCGGTCTGAAAGCCGCCGAAGAAGATCGTCGTGAGCAGGATGACCTCTCCGGCCATCAGGAGCCAGAACGTGAACGACTCGATCCGGGGGAACGCCATCCGCCGCGAGCCGATCATCAGCGGCACTGCCCATTGGGCAAACGGCCCCAGGATCCCGGATGTCATGGTCCCCATCATCATCGCCCCGTGCAGGCCGACCAGCGTCAGGTACTGGTTGGCGCCGAACACGTGCACGTTGGGCTGGAGGAGCTCGGTCCGGATCAGCATCGCGTTCAGCCCGGCGACGAAGAAGAACAGCCCGATCCCGACCATGTACTGCTTGGCGACGACCTTGTGATCGGTGTTCAGGGTGAAGTACCGGAAGAGTCCCTCCGCCTCGGACTCGTGCTCGGCCAGCGCCGGCGGATGCCCGAGCAGCCGCCTGATCGGATAGTTGGCGAAGCCCAAGCCGACGAGGAAGCCGACCACGCCGAGCAAGTAGCCGAGGAAGATCGCGATGTCGTTTTCGCCCGCCTCGGCCGAGTAGTACGCGAGCCCGGCGCCGGAGAGGTGATCGCCGATGAAGTGGCCGAGGTACCAGCCTCCGATCCCGAGCACGATCCCGGTCAGCATGTTGAAGCCGATCAACTTTCGCCAGCCGGTGCGGCGGCCCGCCGGCACGGACATCGCAATCGCGCTCATCCGCCTCTCCTCAACGGTTGCGGGAAATAGGTCTTCGAGTACGGCGGCAGGGTCTTCGTCGCGGGCGCGAACTTTGTTTTCTGCTGCACGATCCATGCCGCGAACTGCGCCTTCGGAACGACCCGGCCCTGGTCGAACATGTATCCGTGCCAGACGCCGCACAGCTCGGCGCAGCGCACGTGGAAGAGGAGCGGTCCCTTCGTCGTCACGTAGGCGACGTTGTTGACGCCCGGGTTGGCGTCCGCCTTGACGCCGAGCTCATACGCCCAGAACGAGTGGATCACGTCGAGCGAGGTCACGTTGAATTGCACCAGCGTGTTCTCGGGCAGCTCGATCTGGTTGGTCTCGAATCCCCCATATCCCGGGAACCGGTAGTTGAACTGCCACTGCTGCGCGACGACCTGCACCACGAGCGGCTTCCCCCCGTTGGGTGCCGAGGGAACGGCGATCGGGTTTGGACCTTGTCCCCCGCCGGACCCGTCGGCCAGCAGCCTGACCGTGCCGTAGCCGGCGAGGAACAGCACGAGCGTCGTCGTGACGATCAGCCACCAGAACTGCACGCTCGAGTTCCCGCGGATTGCCGGCCCGTCGAGCACGACCTCGGGCGTCCGTTCGCGAAACGCCCAGCATGCATACGCGATGTAGACGAGCACCGCGAGCGCCACCGGCGTCGCCGTGGCCAGCAGGACCGTATTGTCGGTGACCTGCCCCGACGCCTCGACGCTGCCGTTGCCGGGCGGAAGCCCCGGGCCGATCACGAAGATCACGATCGGCGTCATGATCAGGCTGGCGACCAGCCACAGCACGACGATGTTGCGCCAATGGTGTGTCTCTTCCATATTCAGCGCGCCACCGGCTCGGTCATACGACCTTGATGAAGCCGTCCATGTAGCCGACGGTCTGCATCGGGCCGCCGAATCCGGCGATATATCCGGCCGCGCATGGCACGAAGCACTGCCACCGGTACAGCCCCTTGCCGGGCGTGCGGAACGTGAACGTGGTGGTGGTGTGGTTGTTGCTCAAGGAGCACGGCGCGTTGCTGCACGGATTCTTGGCGGTGGCCGCGATCCCGTCGAGGGGAATCACGAGGCCAATCTGCGGGATCGAAAACACATGCGATGCGTTATCCGGATCAATCCCTTTCATGGTCTTACCGTCGAGCGTCATGACGCCGCCAACCGTCCCGCTGGACTGGCCGAACCACGGGTTGCGCAGCCCCGAGGGGCTGTCGAAGTTGTAGATCGTCACGTGCACAAGCGTGTTCGCGGGCACCGTGTACGTCGTCACGTGCCGCCAGTTCGTGGCGCCGGCGTCGACCGCGTAGTACGAGACCCAGGTGGGGTGCGGATCGTTCAGCGCCGCGGCCGGGACCGTCGCCAGGTACAGATTCGTGCCCGAGGATGTCTGCACGGCCGCCGACGAGCCCGGCACGTTCACGAGATACAGGCCGATGTACAGCCCGATGGCGACGCAAACGATTGCCGCCAGGGCCGTCGTCCAGAGAATCCGCTTGCCAGTCGCGCTCATCGTGTCTCTCCGTCTCCTCGGCGCGGTGTTATATCGCGCGCCGCGGCGGCATCGAGGCAGATGACGGCAATGTCATCAAGCTGTCATTTGCAAGTCATCTCGCGACGGGCGAAGTCCGGCCGATGACGCCGCCGACCTGCGGCGGCGCGCCCGAGTTTGCGGGCACGCCGCCACCGCTCAGGCGTGGTCCTGAGCCTCGGGTCCTGGGCCTCAGAAGTCGCGTGAGATCGCCTGGACGACCGTCGCCTGGTCGTCGACGCCCTCACCGAACGCCTCATAACAGCCGGCGTTGATCGCGTTGATCACGCCCTGCGGCGCAGGCCCCCAGCCCTTGGCAACCGGACCGTGCTCCTTCACGTACAGCCTCGCGTACGCATTCTGCCCGTTCACGTTGGTCGAGCCCCACTGCGCGCACGTGGTGCTATCCGTCACCGCGCCGGCTTTCGGTCCGAGAGCCACGTAGAGAAAAACCCCCACGGTCGCGGCGCACAGCACGGCGATGACCGCTGCGGCGATCTTGTGGGAAGCGATCAGACTCCGCGCCGTCCAGGGCACGTAGTCCGTCGCGCGAAGTGTCGCCAAAGGGTCAGTACTCAAGATGAGAATCCGTTCATCTCGTTCGGCCGGCGCCGGCGCCGCCTCGCCTGTCAGCGCAGGTGGCTCCGACGGTCTGGCTCGCGGGGGGCCCGGACTTATAGACCATGCGTCCCCGAACCGTCAAGGCGAGGCCCACTCATCGGGCGCGACACGCGGCCGGATCGAACCGTCCCCCGGGTCCGCCGTCACCGCGCACGACCCCCGCTGGTGTTATACCTTGCGCTGCGGCAGGGGAGCAAATGACACCGGCGTCATCGTGTGGTCATTTACAGGTCATCTTTTGAGAGGTATTGTCCCGCCGCAGCCGGGGGCTCGAAAGAGCAGATGCGCATACTGATCGTCGAGGATGAGGCGCGAATTCGCGCGTTTCTCGCCCGCGCCTTCGAGGCCGAGGGATTCGGCGTGGATGTGGTGGGCGACGGCGAGCTGGGGCTCGCACGTGCGCTCGCGGGCCAGTACGACCTCGTGATCCTCGACCTGATGCTGCCGGGTCTCAGTGGCCTCGACGCCCTGCGGGAGCTCCACCGCGAGAAGTCGGATCTCCCGGTGCTGATCCTGTCCGCGCGCAGCGATCTTCCGATCAAGCTGCAGAGCTTCGAGCTCGGTGCCGTCGACTACGTCGCCAAGCCCTTCTCGCTCGATGAGCTGTTGGCCCGCGCGCGGGTCCAGCTGCGCCGCTCGCGCGTGGCCGACGAGGGAACGATGATCCGCGTGGGCACGCTGGTGCTCGATCTGGCTCGCCGCCAGGCGCGCGTCGGCGACAAGGTCGCCGACCTGTCGGACCGTGAGTTCCGCCTGCTGCACTTCCTGATGCAGCATTTCGGACAGGTGGTCAGCCGGGAGCGGCTGCTCG
>DATJUA010000116.1:0-4432 GCA_035502815.1 Solirubrobacteraceae bacterium | reverse complement strand
GGGCTGTGCATCACGCCACTGACCACCACCGTCCTCGCGCACGCCGACGCGAGCCGGGCCGGCTCCGTCTCCGGCGCGCTATCCACCGCGCAGCAGGTCGGGAACTCGATCGGGGTAGCCGTGACCGGGGTGACCTTCTATGGCCTGCTGCGGCACGGCTATGCCGTCGCGTACCGGTGGAGCGTGGCCGAGTTGGCCGTCCTGCTGCTCGGCGTGGCCGCGCTGACGTTCGTGATTCCGAGGAGGCCGGCTGGCCAACAGGAAGGGGATGCCTGACGCTCATGCGCGGCTGAGCGCCCCGTCAGTGATGAACACACCGCGGCGGCGGAACGAAGACGGTGACTCCACCAAGGCGCGCGGATGCAGCCCGCGCAGGTCGGCGACGAACCACCAGGGCCACGCCTCACGCTCGGGCAGCCGCGCCCAGGCCGGCACCGCCCAGCCATCGCGGCGGGCCAGGTACTCGGCCATCGCCGCGAACGCGGCATCCACCCCGCTGTCCCCGGTGCTTCTGGGAACGCCCGACCACATCCCCGCTGCCGCCGAGACGCCGACGTGGCGCAGCACGCTGCTGTAGTCATCGAGCATCTGCACGAAGACATACCGCCAGAGCCTGCTCAGCCGCTCGCCGTCGGCCAGCATGACGATCGCGCTGCCAGCCGCTTGGTCAGCCGTCTCGAACGCCCGTGTCTCCACACATGCAATGCTAGCGATCGTGAGCGCAATCGGTCACCAGACGCGACCGCGAGACCGGACCGCCCGCTTAGAAACAGCTAGGTCACCCGCTGGCCAGCAACCCGGCAGCCGAAAACCCCGTCGCCACCAGGGTTTCTTCGTGTTAGCATCCCAAACCGGAGTCCACGCTTACAAGGCGGACAGTCCACGCGAGCTAGTTCTTGCAGGTCGGAGCGATATTTCGCGATTTGCTGTGACTCGCTGCCCATCAGGCAGCAGGTCACCAGGGAACACGCCTCTGACCAGCGAGTTTGCGTCGCGGAACCGCGATAGGAGCCAAAGGAACGGCGTGGTCCCTAGCCGGGGCTCCCGGGCGAGTCCCTGCCGACCAGCGCTGGGCTGCCCCGGGCCGTCGCGGTGGGTCGCGGTACGCCGCCGGCACTTCCCGAGGCCGAGTTATCGCGCGACTCGACGCCGGGCGAGAGTGCCGACACCGACCGCGAAGATCAGGAGGGTCCCCTGGAATAGGTACTGGTAGTACGTATTCAGGCCTAGAAGCGCCATGGCATTGAAGCCCACCGACACCGTCAACACCCCCAGCATGGTGCCGACGATGTGGAACTGGCCATCGCGAAGCACAGCCGATCCGAAGAAGCTCGCGGCAAACGCGCTCAGCAGGTAGCTGTCCCCGCCGTCGACGGCGCCGCTCCCAGTGAGCGAGGTAAGCAGGATCCCGCTAACTCCCGCGCAGACACCCGCGATCACGAATGCCGTGACCCGGACCCGGTTAACGCGGATTCCGGATAGGCGCGCAGCCTCAGCGTTCCCGCCCACGGCCTGGATCGATTGGCCAAGGACCGTCCGGTTCAGCACGGCCCACAGGAGGATCGCCACCGCGAACATCACGTACACCGGGTAGGGCAGGCCCAGAAGCTTGTTGAAGGTCAGCGCGATGAATGACGTCGGATTGCTGATGGTAACCGGGTCCCCGCCCGTGTACGCATAGTTGACACCGACGACGATCGTGCCAACGCCAAGCGTGGTGATCAGCGGGTTCACCCCGATGCGGGTCACGATCAGCCCGTTGGCGAGTCCGATCACGGCCCCTACCGCCAAGACCACGACAATGGCGACCGGAATTGAAAGCCCATCCCGCTGTATGAATCCGGCCACGAGCACACCACAGAAACTGGTTGCGTACCCGATGCTGAGGTCGAAGTCGCCGGCCGCCAGCACAAAAGTCAGGCCCATAGAAACGACCGCGGCGATCGCGCTCTGGTTCAAAATTTGGATGGCATTGCTGCTAGTCGCGAACGTGTCGGGTTCGATGATCACGAACACCATGATCATCACCACGAGCACGAAGACCGCCCCGTAGCGACCTAGGACGCGCCACCAGTCGACCTCGGTCGGCAGCGGGATGCGGCGTGGCCGGTAAGCATATGGGTCAGGCTGCGGCCGACGGCCGGACTCGACGTGTTCTGCAGGCACGTCGGTGACGCCCGAATTCTCAGTCATGGCTCTTTGGGCCGATCTCGTAGCACAGCTCGGTCAGGGTTTCCTTCGTGGCGAGCGCACCGTCAACCACGGCGGCGATCCGGCCCTCGCGCATCACCGCGACACGGTCGCAGATCGCAAACTCCTCGAAGTCGCTGGAGATCATCAGTACAGACGTACCGGTGCGGGCTAGAGCCCGGATGATTTCATACAACTCGGCCCGGGCGCCGACATCGACTCCGACCGTCGGCTCGTCGAGGATGAGCACCGAAGGACCGGCGCGCACGTATCGGCTGACCACTACCTTCTGCTGGTTGCCACCAGACAGCCCGGACACCGGCTGCGCGACCGATGACGCCTTGATGGCGAATCGGCTGACCATGTCCCGCGCCGCAGCACGCGCCTTTCGAGAGCTGACCAGCGGCAGGTGCGTCCTCCAGCGGTTGCGGCCAATGGTCGCCAGGTTGACATTGACCGCGAGCGACTCCCTCAGCAGGAGCGCTTGCGACCGGCGCTCCTCGGGCACGAGCGCGACTCCGCGAGCGATCGCCTCGTAGGGGCCACGCGGTGCGAAGGGACGCCCCTCGAGGGTGATCCTTCCCGAGGCGGCCCGGTCAGCGCCGAAGATCAGCCGCGCCAACTCGCTGCGCCCAGCGCCGACCAGTCCGGCCAGTCCGAGGATCTCGCCGCGATGCAGGTCGAGCGTCACGCCCTTCACCCGGGGCGCCCGCACCAGTTCCTCGACGTGGAGGACTACCTCGTTTGCCATCTCGCGGGCCACGTGATGGCGAGCGGCCCGCTCGACGGCACGTCCGACGATCGCTTCCGTGAGGCTGCTTCGATCGACCTCGGACGCGCGCAGGCTGGCCACCAGCCGACCGTTTCGAAGCACAGAGATCGTGGCCGACAGATCGAGCACCTCCTCCAGCCGGTGCGAGATGTACAGCACGGCCACTCCACGCGCAGTCAGGTCGCGGACGATGGCGAACACCCGCTCTGCCTCCTCGGCCGCGAACGACGCCGTTGGCTCGTCCATCGCGATCACGCGCGCCTCACGCATCAGCGACCGGCCAAGCGCGACGACCCAGCGCTGGCTGACCGTTAGATCGCGAACCTGTCGGTCAAGCGGGAAGTTCGCCCCGAGGTCAGCGAGCACGGTCCTCGCCCGCGGACGAACGTTCCCCCACCTGATCAGGCCGTAGCGACCTGCCGCGTCGTAGTTCATCGCCAGGTTCTGCAGCACGCTGAACTGTGGGACCAGGTTCAGCTCCTGGTGGATGAAGCCGAGCCCCAACTCGGTCGCGCCCCACGGACTGCTGATCACGCGGTCGACGCCGTCGATCGCGATCCGCCCGCTATCGGGGGCTTCGAGTCCCGCGAGAATGCGGACGAGCGTCGACTTGCCGGCGCCGTTGGCGCCGACCAGAGCGTGTACCTCGCCTGCCGCGATATCAAGCGACACGTCGGTGAGCGCACGGACGCCGCCGTAGTGCTTGGAAACGCTGTCCACGGACAGTAGCGGCGGCGGCTTCGCGGCCGCGGGAGGGCGACCGTTTGACCGGTCGCCCGCCGCCTCGTGCCGCCCTAGGGGCATTGGCGCGCTGTTTTCCATTGCGCCAGCGCCCTACTGACCGCTCATTGCGCTTGGGTACTCCTTGAGGAAGGAGGCGATATTGCTCCGGTCGACCAGCACGGCCGGCGCCGCTTCCTCGAGGGGCGACACGTTCACGCCACGCTTGACGAGTCCCGGGATGGCCGCCGCCATCTGCTCGCCCAGCCCGTACCCGTTGATCCAGACCGTGGCCGTCATCGTCCCGGCGCGCACCGCGCTGAGTGCTGCCGGGCTCCCGTCAACGCCGAAGGTTGTGATGTTGGTCCGGCCTGCCTGCTTGATCGCCGCGAGCGCGCCGACCGTCGGGTCGTCGAAGCACCCGAAGATGGCGCCTTGGCCGCTGTGTGACGCCAGCCAAGCCTGGCCGAATTTGTAGCCCGCCTGCACCTGGCCCGGGATTGGGACCTCGTCGTACGTCACCGACGAGAAATGAGCCGTCTTCAGATACTGCTTCAGCGTCGCCTCGCGCTCGTCGCAGGCGACGCCCGGCGTGTACTGGAAGACGAGCAGGTTGCCCTGCCCGTGGGTCACGGCCGCCAGTTCGGCGACGAGGATCTTCCCGTCCTCTTTGCCGACGTCCCAGTTGGCCTCGACCCCAGGACCGGTAGAGCCGCCGGCCGCGATGACCGGGATCCCGGCCGCCTTGGC
>DATJUA010000115.1:0-22080 GCA_035502815.1 Solirubrobacteraceae bacterium | reverse complement strand
GCCCTCGACGCGAGCGTCAAGGGTGCCTTCGAGCACGGCCTCGGTCTCGAAACGGCGCCACGGCCGGCTGCGTAGGATCAGCGCCGGCGCGGCACGGGCCTGGTGGCCCATCCAGTCTTCAAAACTGGCAGGGCCGGGCAGTCCCCGGCTTGGAAGGTTCGATTCCTTCGCCGCGTCGTGGCTGCAAATGTCGGCTTTTTACCGACTGCGGCGGACTCTGGCGCATCGACCGGTATCGGATCATGTCCCCGATATGTCCCGGGACGGGCGTAGGATGCTGTTGTGATGCAGCGGGTGACGGGACACGTCTTCCGGGTCGAGCGCAAGCGCGGTCCGGTCTGGTACGCGAAGTACCGGCTGCCGTCCGGCCGCCAGGTGCAGAAGCTCATCGGTCTGGCGTGGACTGGGCGCGGCCGTCCGGCGGCCGGCTACTTCACCAAGCGCACGGCTGAGGACTGGCTACGAGCGGCCCTCGATGAGGCACGCCGAGGAACGCTGCCCGGGATGGTCCGCACCGGCGCCACGCTGGCTGACGCGGCAGCGGAATGGCTGCGCTACTGCGAGCACGAGCGGGCGTGCAAGGCGTCGACGCTCACCGAGTACCGGCACACGGCCGAGCGGATTGTCCGCGACCTGGGGCCCGTGTCGATCGAGGACGTCACGCCGGAGGTGCTCGAGCGCTGGAAGGGCACGTTGAAGCTCTCCAACCGAAGCGTCGCGAAGTACCTGGTGGTGCTCCATGGGATCTTCAAGCGCGCGATGAAGGTGTGGGGACTGCCACGCAATCCGGTGGTCGACGTCGAGCGTCCCCGCTATCGCGTCTCCGACGACCTCGACGCGTTTTCGCCAGAGGATGTCTGGGCTCTTGTACGAGCTGCCGGGTCCGAGCGGGACGGCGCGGTGTTCTTGACCGCCGCGTTCACCGGCCTTCGGATGGGCGAGCTGCTAGCGTTGCGCTGGAGCGATGTCGATTTCGCCGGCGAGGTGATCCGGGTGCGCCGGAGCTACAACGCTCATGGCGGCCTGACGAGTCCCAAGTCCGGCCACGTGCGATCGGTGCCGATGGTGCCGGACGTGGCGACGGCACTCGCGAGGCTGGCGACTCGCGACGAGTTTGTCGGCGACGACGACCACGTGTTCCCCGGCGAGCTGGGTCTGGTCCAGGACGCCAGCGCCCTCCGGGACCGCTACAAGGCAGCTCTGACGCGCGCCGGGCTACGGCCGCTGCGGTTCCACGACCTGCGCCACACGTTCGGCACGCTCGCCGTGCGGCGCGCCGAGGTGCCGGCGGTGCAGGCATGGATGGGACACGCCGACATCCAGACCACCATGCGCTACGTCCACCACCGCGACCGTGGCGGTGAAGCCAAGCTCCTGGCCGAAGCCTTTGCCGTGCCCGAAGTGCCAGCCCCCACGCGCGCCGCCAAGTCATAGCGCGACTGCCTTGGGGACTCGACGTTTCGAGATGCCCTAGGAACCTCGCTTCCATCCCGGTCCTCGCCCTTCGATCCGGGTGGCCTGCCTTCGCTCTCGCCAACCACTACTCGCCCGCGGGGTGCCGCTGACCCCGTCCAAACTCATGGACGTTTCTGTCCCGAACACGATGGGCGGGCGGGGTCAGCGGCACCCCGCGGGCGCGTGCAGCGAAAACCGGCGAGAGCGACTAACAGGCCAGTGAACACGCCAGTCGACGATTTAGGTGGTTGGGCTCGCGCTCAAAGCGTCCCGCAGGCGTCCCGAAACGTCCCTGCCAGGCCGTCGGCCCGCCACATGCTTTCTTCGCGCGCGCGGAACAGTTCCCGGGCATGGATGCTCGGGGGATGCGTCCGTCTCCGCGCGCGTGTAAATCGGTAGTTTCGCCGGCCTATCGAGTTCGCCCCCCCACCGCATGGGCGCGCGCGATGCCCGAGCCGAGCACGGACGCTCGGCACCATCTCCGCGCGTGATGACCACTATGGGCGTCGATGACCATGCTCCCCCAGGTGAGCGCTTTGTGGCTCGACCGCGGTGGCAAGTGGTGAAGAGATGCCATAAAAACCAGTTGGACCTACGAAGACCGTCCGTTCGTCCGCGATGCGAGGCCGCCGCTGTCTTCGAAAGAATTTACATCCGATCTACGTTGTGATGTAGATTGTGATCTACCTTGTGATGTAATGTCATTTGGGCCTGATCTTCCAGCTGCTGAGCACGAAAACTTCGCCAGACCCCCTCTCAAGGCGATGCTCGGCCAGGTGCGGTTCCCTCCGATCTTGAGGATCGCCGACCTTGGCGCTCTCGGGGGCTTTCAAGACGCGATCCGCGAGGAGTGGCCGGAGTTCGGTCAAGAGCAGCAGCTCGGGATCGTGGTTGGCGCGGAAGGTGTCCAGCAAGCCGGCGCTACCCGCGCGTTCCGTTTCAAAGCGGCTGACCGCACTTGGAGCGCACTCCTAACGCCTGATGCCCTCACGCTCGAGGCCGACCTGACGGCGGGCCAATACACCTCGTACGAGGACTTCAGCGCTCGCTTCGAAAGGATCTGGACGGCTCTAACGGACAATTTCAGGCCAGCGGCGGTTGTCCAGCAGGGCCTACGTTATGTCGATCACCTGCAGCATGAACTCGCTCCAGCGGAATGGGGGAGTCTCATCAATCCGGAGCTCGTGGGACCGCTCGCGACCATATTCCAGAGCGGGTTGGTTCAAGCTCTCACCGATCTGCGCTTTCGACGAGAAGACGGGATGCTCGCCTTCAAGTATGGGCTCGTTCCGGCCGGGCCAGAAAATCGACTGGGCTTTCTGCTCGATTTCGACTACTTCACCCAAGAGCGCGACGACGCCACGTCAGTCGAAGCCGTGATGGCGCGGTTTGACCGCTATCACGAGTTCATCTTCGACTTCTTCTATTGGTGCCTAACGGACCGGGCATTGGAGGAGTTCAGACATGGCAGTTGAGGATCCGGTCCAGCGATACTTGGACGTATCACCCGAGCACATCGGGCGTCAGCCAGCTGTAGCGCCCCGCAAGGTTCTGGCTTACAACTTCGGCCCCACCGTGTACGTACGGTCGAACAACCCGAGCGGCTACTTCATCGCGGACGTGGTTCCCACAGGTTTTGACGCGATCGGAGCAGGGACTGTTGGCAGCCGCTCGACGACCGTAGCGGTACTCGACGCAGGCATCAGTTTTCAGCTCATTGCCGACGAAGACGTGGCGCTGGCGATCCTGACCACGCTCAAGCAACAATCAACTTGGTTGCCGATTGTGCGTCATGCAGCGTTCGATCCCACCCCCGCTCTACCCATTGAGGGCACGCACGAAGGCATTCCCTTCGTGGTCGGCGGCCGCGGGTTCGCTGAGGAGTTGATGGAGCCTGTTGCCCCGCCTCCCGCCGCCCGAGCTGAAGCTATTGCGGGAGTGCGCTCGGATGTCCCTGATTCGTCGCGCGAGTTGCCTGCAGATGCCACGGTGGCTCAGATTGCGCAACGTCTTGCCTTGCTGTCCCGGCTAAGCGATGCCGAACTTGCCCGACTATTTCGTGTAGCACGAGAAACCTTCCAGCGTTGGCGAACGGGGGAGCTTCAAAATCCGACGCCGCGGAATCGTCGGCGTCTTGGGCTGCTGCTTCGGGTGTTGGATGACGTTGATCGCCGAGGTGTTCGAGTCGATCAGTGGCTGCGGAACCTCGGGGCAGGTAGTCGCTGTACGCCGTACCAGCTGCTTGAGCAAGGTCGAATTGACGACGTTGAGCAGCTTGCGGCGCACTTGCCTCCTCTGGCACCACCTGCCACCGGCGTCTCGCCTGACGGCGAAGTGGTCACTCGCGCGCATGGACTCCCTGGGTTCACACCAAGAGAATCTGAGGCTCATGCCGACCTTGTCGTGGACGATGATGAGGACTGGATCGACGTCGAGGCGGAGGTCGTGGACGATGACGACTAGACATGAGCGTTGCGGACTTCCTTCCAGATGACCTGTACCTCTATCGCCAGGACGCGCCTCACGCTGCCGAGGCTCGGCCGATCGGCCAAGGGGACGTATTCGTCGACATCCCCTTGGTGCGGGCGGCCCAGCGGAAGGATCGTCATCCGACGCAGTTCACCGCGCCGGTAAAGAGCGGAGACAAGTCTCTAGGCATCGTCGTATCTCATCCGTGTTCCAGCCGTTCGCGTTCGACACACGCGTTAAAGGAGTCGGTCCTACTAGCGCCTGTTGTCCGTTGCCCAGATGGCTTCGAAGCGCCATGGACCGGCTACTACGAGTACTTTCCACTGCCCGGGCTGCGCGAAGACATTGATTACGTTGCGGATCTTTCTGCAATTTGTCCGGTTCGTTCGGCATACCTGGAAGGTCAACGTGTTGCGTGTTTGACGGACAAGGGACTCGCCGCGCTCTTCTATCGGCTGGCGGTGAACTTCCTCCGGCTCGACCGGATACCTGATGACTACTCGGCCGAGGCGGAACGCCTGTGTTACGAGACCAACCTCTGGGAGCTCTGGACTAGGAGGAAAGGGACGGAGGAGGGATTCCAGGCCTGGCTCGACGAGGAGTTCGAGGGCGAGGCTTTGGAAGACGAAACCGGCAATGCCGTTCTCGGTTCGGAGGAACGATTCGGGATAAGCAGGCGCGCCGGGCTTCGTTGGCACTATGAAGAAATTCAGGGTGAGCTAGAGCAAGAGCTCGATCAGGAATAGGCCGCAACCGGTTCGCATCTCTCTCGGTAAGGATCTGTCCGATCCAGTGTGTGGCTGTGGTCATCGACCCCGGTCGGAGTTGCCGCTTGGCCGCACGGAGCCATGTCCCCAGCCGTGTCCCGAGATGAGCAAATATGTCCCGAGGCAACCTGACCCAACGTCAGGAAGCACCGGATATCCAGCGCAATCGAAGCTCAGAGGACGATCTTCAAAACTGGCAGGGCCGGGCAGCCCCCGGCTTGGAAGGTTCGATTCCTTCGCCGCGTCGTGGTTGGGAATCCGGGAGCGCGGAAACGCGTCTCCGCGGAAACGCAACCTGTGCATTGCACGTCGGTATCGACGCCGGCTTGGAGCGGTGGCTACTCTCCGTGTTTGTGCGGCTCTCCGGCCGCGGCTGAGGACCGGTTCGCCGATGGCATCTCGCGACACGCAGAAGGAAGAGGCCCGCGCCCGGCGTTTGGCCGAGGAGCAGGCACAGACCGAACGGGCACGCCGCACTCGGCGTCTGCAGATCATCGGCGGCACGGTGGTCGGCGCGATCGTGATCGTCGTCGTGCTCGTGGTGGTCAGCAGCGGCGGGGGGAAGAAGGCGACGGGTCTGGTCAAGCCCGGGGCCGAGCAGAACACGACAGTCACGGCGGTGAACCAGCTGCTGGCCGGGATCCCTCAGTCGGGCACTGTTCTCGGTCAACCGAAGGCGCCCGTGACGATGTTCTATTTCGGCGATTACGAGTGCCCGATTTGCCAGGATTTCACGCTGGCGGGTGGCTTCCCCCAGCTTGTGTCCGGCGACGTGCGCGCGGGGACGGTGAAGGTGGAATACAAGTCGTTCTGCACCGCCACATGCAACGGACCCAACCCCGGCGTCTTCAACGAGCAGCAGGCGGCCGGCCTGGCCGCCGGCGAGCAGAATAAGTTCTGGCAGTTCACCGAGCTCTTCTACCGCGAGCAGGGGCAGGAGGACACGGGCTACGTGACCGCGGCGTACCTCGAGGCACTAGCCCGACAGGTGACCGGGCTCGACTTCGCCGCCTGGCAGGCCGCGCGGACGAACACGAGCCTGTACGACCAGGTCAACTCCGACCAGGCCGACGCCCGCGAGCTTGGAATCAGCGGCACCCCAACACTGGTTTTCCAGGGACCTAAGGGACAGACGGCAGCGACCGGCGCCGTCAGCTACTCCGAGATCCAGCAGGCGATCAAGCAGGTCACCTAACTAGCCCGCCGGCCGCCCCGGTCAACCGCCTCGAGCCCGGCGATCAGCACGTCGAGCCCGAACCTGAAGCGTGCCTCACCGTCGTAGGCCGCCATCTCGTCGCCGATCGAGGCCAGGACCGGAAACCGGGCGGCGGGGAGAGCGGCGTAGAAGCGGTCGATCTCCTCGAAGTACTCGTCGATCTCCGCCTGGGTCATCCCGCTGTGCTCGAACAGTCCCTGCTCGAACGCGAAGGCGCATACGTACAGGAGCAGCTGATCTAGACCGAGCGCCACCGTCCGGTCCGACAGGCCGCCCGCTCGCAGGACGGCGGCGAGCGTGTCCGCTCCGGCCAGCGCCTTGGGCGAGGTGGGGATGCGGCCGAGTCCCGCCAGCGCGGCGTCTCGATGCGCGATGAGGATCTCGGCCAGATGGCCGAGAGATTCGCGGACCTGCTCGCGCCAACGCTTCGGATCGGGCTCGGGCAGCGGCACCCGGCCGATCAGCTCGTCGAACACGAGCTCGAGCAACTCGTCCTTGCCCGACACGTACGCGTAGAGCGATGCCGCGCCGGTTCCGAGCTGGTCGGCCACGCGCCGCATCGAAAGGCCGGCGACGCCTGACTCGTCCAGTACCGCGATCGCTGCGGCCACGATCGACTCGACCGACAGGCCGGTACGGCGGGGGGTCGCTTTCGGCCGGCGCGAAACGCGGCGCGGTGGTGGCGGGAGCGCGGCGCTGACCGCGCCGGCGGCATCGGTCGGCGCCTTGACGACCCGCTTTGGTTCACGACTTGACGGCGGCATGCGGATAGTGTAGAACATCGTTTGCGAACAGTGTTCGCGAATTTTGTTCGAATCTACGAACGGCGTACGAAAAGAGGAGCCGGAGATGTCGTCATCCAGACCCGCAGGGCACCCGCTGAGGTGGAAGATCCTCGCGCTCGTGCTCGCCGCCGAGTGCATGGACCTGCTCGACGGAACGATCGTCAACGTGGCCGCGCCGACGATCCACGCCGATCTCCACGCGGGTGCGGCAACGCTCGAATGGATCATCGGCGGCTACTCGCTGGCGTTCGCCGCAGGCCTGATCGCGGGCGGTCGCCTGGGCGACATCTACGGCCGCAAGCGGCTGTTCATCCTCGGCGCGCTCGGATTCGTCGCATCCTCGCTGGCCTGCGCGTTCGCGGTCGACTCGGCCATGCTGATCGCCTGTCGGCTCGCCCAGGGAGCCTCGGCTGCTCTGCTGATTCCACAGGGCCTGGGGATCATCCACGAGGTGTTCCCGCCCAGTGAGCACGGGAAGGCGTTCGCGGTGTTCGGCCCGGTCATCGGCGCCTCAGCCGTGCTCGGACCGATCCTGGGTGGCGCGTTGATCGCCGCCAACGTATTCGGAAGCGGCTGGCGGCTGATCTTCTTTGTCAACCTCCCGCTCGGCCTCATCGCTGCGCTCGGCGCAGCGCGGCTGATGCCCGAGTCCCGGGCGGTAAAACCGCCGCGGCTCGACCTCGTGGGCACCGTCCTCGCGGCGCTCGGCATGGGCCTGCTCATTTATCCGCTGATCCAGGGCCAGCAGGCGGGCTGGCCGGTCTGGACGTATCTGATGGGGGCCGGAAGCGCGCTGACGTTCGCGCTGCTCGTCGTGTGGAGCCGCCGTCAACGCCGCGCGGGCAACGACCCGCTGGTCGAGGCGAGCATCTTCTCGCACCGCCCGTACTCGGCCGGCCTGGCCACGATCGTGGTGTT
The DNA here is from genome assembly GCA_035502815.1 of Solirubrobacteraceae bacterium. GTDB lineage: Bacteria > Actinomycetota > Thermoleophilia > Solirubrobacterales > Solirubrobacteraceae > Palsa-465. The sequence continues at coordinate 14,470 of DATJUA010000115.1, read as the reverse complement.
CTTCGCCGGCATGATCGGCACGCTGCTCACACTGACGCTGTTCCTCCAGCTCGGCGAGCATTTCACCGCCATCCACGCGGGCCTGACCCTCGCTCCGTTCGCAGTTGGGACCGCCGCCGGCGCGACCCTGGCTGGGGCGCTGCTCGTCCCTCGGTTCGGTCGCAGCGTGCTCCAAGCGGCGACCCTCGTGATCGCCGGTGGCGTCTGGTGGCTGCACGAGGTGATCGGCGCGCACGCGCTGCACACCGGATCGCTCGAGCTGATCGCTCCCCAGATCGTGGTCGGCCTCGGCATCGGGATGACGATCTCGCCGCTGTTCGACTTCATCCTGTCCGCGGTGACAAAGCCCGAAGTGGGCTCGGCGTCGGGTGTCCTCACCGCTGTCCAGCAGCTCGGTGGCGCGATCGGAGTCGCCGCGATGGGCACGATCTTCTTCTCGACCCTCACGCATCTGGGGTTCGTCAGCGCGGTCCAGCGCTGCCTGATCGTAGAGCTGGCCACGACTCCCGTGCTTCTGCTCCTGATCAGCACGCTGCCGTCGCGGGCGCGCGAAGCAGAGACGGCCGCGGTCGGTGCAACCGCGCTCCCGACGGCGACGTGATCGGTTCGGGAGCGCGCGATCGGGTTCAATGCGTTCGTGCGGGCGCTCGTGATCTCCGACACGCACTTCGGCGCCTGGACCGGCGAGGACATCCTGCGCGACCCGGAGAACCTGGCTCTGCTCGCGCCGCACCTCGACGTCGACGAGGTCATCCTGCTCGGAGATCTGTTCGATCTGCTGTTCGCCTCCTCGCGTGACGCGTTCGCGGCGGCGGGGGGCCTGTTCGACCTGCTGCGCGAGCGGCTCCAGGGCAAGCGGTTCGTGTTCTTGGCCGGCAACCACGACCACTACTTCGTCGAGCGTGGACGGGAAGAGCTGGTGGAGCTCGAGCTCGCCGACGGCGCAACCGCTGAGCAACCCCGATCCCTCGTCGGCACCGACACATTTCGTCGGCTTCTCGAGCGCCGGCTCGACGGCGTCGAAGTCGACGTGCGTTACCCGGTCTACATGGTCGGCGGGGTGCTGTGCACGCACGGTCACTATCTCGACTACTACGCCGCGCGCGACGGCGGCGCCCCGGGAAGGCTGCTCCAGAAGCTGATCTGGTCGATCGCCGTCGGCCGGAGCAGTCAAGAGCCGACTAGCGAAGACTTCGAGGCGACGACCGAGATTCTGACCGGCCTGCTGTTCACGATCGCGCAACTTCCGAACGGCACTCGCGCTCAGCGCCGGGCGTTCGCCGAGTTCAATGCGCTGGAGAAGGCCTTCCGGACGGGCTACGCGCCGGTGCGGGGGTTCGAGCGCGCCGCGGGCCGGTTGGGGGAGCGTCTAGCTCAGTTCAAAACGGCACCCAGGGCGATGCGTGACCGGCTGGCCACCGCTCAGCAGGCGCAGGCGGCCGCGTACGACACGGCCATGGCGTCAGAGATGGAGCGCCGGCGGCGGATCGGAGCGCCGGGTGGCGGAGAGCTGGCTCGGCGCGCGCTCGGTCAAGTCGTGCGACCACGAGACTCCTACCAGTCTGCGGTGGTTGCCTTCGAGCAGGTTGTCATCCGCCTGGGCTGGGCTCGTGACACCGACAAGATCGTTTTTGCCCACACGCACCATCCGCTGGACGACGTCCGCGGCCCGAGCGGCGCGATCCGTTATTGGAACACGGGCTCGTGGATCTACGAACCGGATTTCGCGACGCACGCGGCATACGTCAGCTACCTCGAGAACGCCTGGCCCGGGACGGCGGTCCTGATCGACACCGACGAGCCGGCCCCGCGACTGCTGCGCCTGCGCGAGCAGTTCAATCCGCTGCACGCGACCGCCCCTACGGCAGGGTGATCACGGCGTCACACACCGAGATCACTTCCGAATCGTTGGAGGCGACCACGACGACGGCGCCGCGCCTGGCCTCTGCGATCAGCAGCTCGAGCACGACCTGCCGCCAGTGGGGGTCCAGCGCAGAGGTTGGTTCGTCGGCGAGGATCACCTCCGGTCGGGCCGCGAGCGCGCGGGCGACGGCGACGCGCTGGCGCTGGCCGCCCGATAGCTCACCGACGAGCTGGGCCGTGTGCTCGGCCAAACCGAGCACGGACAGCGCCTCGAGTGAGCGCTCGGCGACCTCGGCCTTCGAAACTCCCTGAGCCTGCAGAGGCAGAGCGACGGTCTCCTGGGCGCTGAGGAGCGGGACCAGGCACAGGTTCTGAAAGACGAGCCCCACCGACACCTCTCGCCACAGGACGAGCTGCCGACCATCCACCAGCATCCGCCCGCCGGCGGCCGGCAAGAGGCCCCCGATCGCGTAGAGCAGCGTCGTCTTGCCCGACCCCGATGGGCCGGTTACCCCGAGCACCTCTCCCGCGCGGGCGCGGAGATTCAGGTCCTCGACAAGGATCGTCGTGTCCCCTCGGATCGAGAGGGCTTCGGCGGTGATCTCGCCGACGCTCACTCCTCCTCCCAAGGCATCTCATCTCCGGTGGCGCCTGAGGAGTCAGACGAGTCCGCTGCCGAGGCAGCTTCGGCGTCCGCCTCGGGCCGCAGCTCAACCGCGCTGTCGGTCAAGACCACTCGGAACAGGCTGCCGGCGGGATACAGCGCGGCTACCTCGGGCGGTAGCTGGATCGAGCCATCCCGCCCGACCACCGCGAATCGTCGCCCGCCTCGACCTTCCGAGCCGATCACTCCGTGTGAAATGGTCAGGGTGCGCGTGAAGTGCGCGGCCGTCATCGCATCGTGGGTGGCGACGATGATCGTTGCGCCGCTGAACTCGTGCGCGCGCCGTAGACCCTCGATCACGCTGGTCCTGGCCACGGGATCGAGGTTGCTCGTCGGCTCGTCGGCCACCAGGACGCGGGGGGAAGTGGCGACCGCGCAGGCCATCGCGACCTTCTGCTGCTCGCCGCCCGAGAGCTGATGCACCGGCCTGGAGGCGATCGGCCCGAGATCGAAGGTTTCCACCAGTTCGTCCGGAGGCCACCGCAGCGGCCACCCTCGCCGACGTGAGCCACGCTGGGTGAATGCCAGGTTCTCGAGCGCGGTGGCGTACGGAACCAGGTTCTCCAGCGGGTCCTGGAGAAGCAGCGCCAACTCGGTGGCGCGCAGGCGACTTATCCCCCCCTCGTCGAGGCGGGCCATGTCGTGGCCGGCGACCAGGACCTTGCCGGCTGTCGGCCGGAGTAGTCCGCTCAGCACCGCGAGCAGCGTCGACTTGCCGGAGCCCGAGGGGCCGAGCAACGCGAGCATCTCGCCGGCGCCGACCTCGAGGTCGAGGTTGCGCAGCGCGACGATCGGCGCGTCCTCGCCCGGATAGATGTGGACGAGACCGGCACAGATCACATCTGCGCCTGTGGCGGGTGACTCAGCCAGCGCTGTCATTGGGTGCCATGCGCAGCAGGATCGGCGACATGCGACGAACGAGGACGGTCGCGACGGCAGCGGTCGCGAGCAGGATCACGACGACGACGGCCGCGGATACTGCCGCCACCAAGCCACCCGGTAGTCCGTACTGGAGCGGGATGAACGCCGGCGTCCCCAGTTGCGGGAGCGAGGGAATGGCCATGATCGCCGCAAGGACCCCCGCACCAGCACCGAACAGCGCGGTGGCTGCGAGCACGCCCGACTCGAGCGCGAGCGAGCGAGCGAGAACCGCTCGCGGCACTCCGGTGAGCTGGAGGGCGGTCAGTTCGGTGGCGCGCTGGCGGGTATTGGCGCCAAGCGCGCCCAACGTGCTGGCGGCTGCGGCGACGAGAGCGACGATCGTCGCGACCAGGAGAAAGTCGTCGGCGAGCGCCGGCGCGCTCTGGTCGAGCTGGCTCAGCACGGCCGATGCCGTTTCGATTCGATCGACGTGCAAGCCCGCCGACTGCAACCGGGCGATCACGTTGTTCGGTGCGGCCGGACCGAGCCAGACCTCGTCGGCGGTGTCGGGACTCGTGGGGTCGATCTGGGAGCGAGTCAGCAGCTCGAGGTCGACCATCGCGGCATCGGCGCCCACGCGGGGGAGCGCCGTGGCGGTTACCGTCGAGCCGACGGACAGCGTGTTGCCGTCCAGGCCCGAGATTCGAACTCCTGCGGTCCCGTTCAGGGACTCGATCTCCGAAGTGACGGCGGCCGGAAGTAGCGTCGGATGGTCCGCCGGTGAGACCATCGGTGAGGTGGCGAAACCGACCGCCCCCGTGTAGTCCGCGATCGCGCTGGCCGGCACGACGAGGGTCAGGCCGCCGCCGCTGGGCCCAACCTGGACGTCGGCACTCGTCCCACGCCATCCCCCCGCAGATGAGTCGAAGGCGACGGGCGTCCAGGATGCCGGCGCTGATTGAGCCAGGAGGCGGGTGAGCGTGAAGTCGGCGGTGCCAGAGCTCGGCGCGTCGTGCCCGGGAGCCGGGATCAAACCCAGCCCGGCCACGCGGCATCCGCCCGGGCATACATCGCCGAGGGCCGCCTGATAGGTCCAGGCGCCCGGGTGCAGGAGTCCCAGGTCGACGATCGTGGTTCCGACCTGGGGGTTGAAGGCCCACAGGGCGACCTCGAGATTCCTCCACGCCGCGCCCCGTCGGGGGACCGTGGCGGTCGCGGCCAACCGCACCGGCGCGCCGGGGAGATCGATCTCGGGAGCGGTGCGCGGCATCAGCAGGCGGCTGGTTGCCGACCGAGTCGTACTCGAGATGCCCGCGGGCCAGGGAAGCGCGGCAGCCAGGCGAGACGCGTCAACGGCCAATGCGGTCGAGCTCGGAGTCGTGATCTGTACCGCGGCCATCGCGAACCGCCCGTGCGGGTCGACCCGATCGACCGCTTGCTCGAGACCGACACCGTGCGGAGTCACCGTCACGACCTCCTTGGTACCGACGGTGAACGTGGCGGCAGCCGCCCGGTTGGTGTGCGCGACCGACCACGCGGAGATCGCGAAGCAAGCAAGACACAAGGCGATGATCAGCACGCGGGTCTGGCGCATCGCCGCGGGGCGGCGCACGATCTGGCGCAGGGCGAGGAACGTCGCGATCCGATTGGAATTGGCGCTCGCGGATACGCCCGCGCGGCAGGCGAAAAGAACGCAGTGGACCGCGATGACGGCCGTTCCCAGCGCGATCAGCCCGGGTGCGGCGGCGGCGATCGGGTTGCTGTGTCCCGAAAGGCTTCCGTTGGTCTCCAGCGCAATCAGGGCCACCACGGCGAGCACAAGCAGAACGAGGTCCACGATGAGGCCGGCCTGCCGAGACCTTGCACGCCCAGCTATCCCCACGACCGAGCCATCGGAGGAGCGCAGCAGCCTCAGCGTGCCGACTGCCAGCGCACCCGCGATCGCCGCCACGGTTACTCCCAGCGCGACGAACACCCATACGTCGGGTGAGATGGCGGCGGCCGGGTCAAGGACCTGGTCTCGCGCCAGGACCACCGCGCCCCACGCGGCGGCGATACCGAGCGCGAGACCCAGCGCGCACAGCGTCACGGGCTCGAGCGCGCTCACCGCGAGGACGCTGATCGGTGGGAACCCCCGGAGCCGGGCCACGCGGAGCTCGGCCTGGCGGGCGTCGCTGCTGCGGACGAGGAGACCGGCCAGGACCCAGATGGCGAGCAGCACCAGCTGCACGGCGGCGACCGCGACGATCGTCGACATCGTGTGGCGCTGCCCGTCGGCGCCCGCCAGGAGGGAAGCGAGCTCCGAGTTCAGGGTGACTCCGTGCGCGGCAACCGATGTGCTGGCCTGCGAGAGCGCTCTTTTCAGCGCGCCTTCATGGGCGAGGGTGACGCTGCTGAGGCGAAGCGGAAGCTGACCGACGATCTGGGGAGCATCCTGTGAAGGCACCGACAGCGCGGTTGCCGGCGATGTGATCAACGAGTCGATCTCCGGGATCCGCGCGGACCCGCCCGCAACCTGCCCGAACGGGAAATAGCCGGGCGCGTTCCCCCACCAATAAGGAAGGTCGAAGTTCGGCACCGAGTAGATGCCGGTCACTTGGAGGCGCAACGGTTTGCTCAGCCCCTGGACGCCGGTGTAGATCACCGCGCCCACCGAAACCCCGAGGTCCCGCGCGCTGCGATCGCTGATCGCGACATCGTCGAAGGCCATATCGCAGCCGCCCGCCTCGAAATGCAGGTAGTGACAGATGCCGGTACGGGCAAGCAACTGCGAGCGCAGTGGTCCCGTCCGAGCGCTCATGAGGCCGACGCCGGTGAGCACCGAAGTGATCGGCGCGCCGTAGAAGCGGTTAGAGCCGCCGGCCCGCGTCACGGTTCGCTCCGCGGCTTGGACCTGGCCGAGTGAGGGCGCCGCCCCGGGCGGCGCGGAGACGGTCGCGCCCCGGTCCTCGAGCGAGGCCGCGGCGACGGTCGTGCGCACGACCGAATCCCCCGCGGCCTGGAGATAAAGCGGTCCGAGAACCGCCGCGCCGACCGCGATCGCCGACGTCAGCACCGTCAGCAACGAGATGCCGAGCCGCCAGCGCATACCGCGCAACAGAAGAAGGCCGCTCGGTCTCACCGGCACCCGCCCTCGGGCATCAGCGACGCATGCGCCGCTTCATCGCGCCCAACCCCGCTCTCCTATCCCAGGCGTAAGCACGCTCCCAGGGTATAGCCGGGCTTTGGAACTGACAAACCGTCGGCCCACGTGGTCTGATCCCGTCTGACGGCCGCCGGCAACGAACAGGAGCTCCATGGACGCGCACGGGCACGCACCCATTCAGACAGTCGGATTTATCGGGCTCGGCCGGATGGGCTGGCCGATGGCCATGAACCTACGGCGGGCCGGCTACGAGCTCGTCGTCCGCGACGCGGATCGCGACGTGGAGCGGCGGTTCACCGAGGAGTCCGGCGCCGTGTCAGGGCGGGACGCGACCGCATTCGCGAACGCACGTGCGGTGGTGACGATGCTCCCCGATGGGCGGGTCGTCCAGGACGCGCTGCTGCGCGACGGAGTCGCCGATGTGCTGTCCGCAGGTGCGGTCGTAGTCGACATGAGCTCGTCGAGCCCTCACGACACGCGCGACCTCGGTGGAGAGCTAGGAAGGCGATCGATCGCCCTGGTGGACGCGCCGGTGTCAGGGGGAGTTGCCCGCGCGAGCGACGGGAGCCTGGCCATCATGGCCGGAGCCGACGACGAGGCGTCGCTCGATCGCGTGCTACCGATGTTGAATGTGCTCGGACGCCGGGTGTTTCGGACCGGTCCTCTCGCGTCGGGCCACGCGATGAAGGCGCTCAACAACTTCTGTGCCGCTGCGGCCTACGCCGCCCTGGCCGAAGCGCTCGTCCTCGGTCGCGGGTTCGGTCTGGAGCCGTCGACGATGGTCGAGATCGTCAACAACTCGACCGGGCGGAGCTTCTGTAGCGACGTGGTGTTTCCGAACGAAGTCCTGACCGGTCGCTACAACACCGGGTTCGCATTGGGTCTGCTGGCCAAGGACGTGACGATCGCGGCCGGCATCGCCGAAGGGTCGGGCGTAGCTGCGCCGTTGTGCGAGCTGGTGAGGCGCCGCTGGGAGGGGGCTGCGCAGTCGCTCGGGTTCGCCGCGGACCACTCGCTGGCTCACAAGGACTGGTGGGACGTCGACCTATCCGAGGTGCGCTCGGGCTCTTCATGAGGAGGCGGCCGATTCGTCGCTACGATCCGTCGCGGTCTCTTGTCCTCAGACTCAGCGTCAAGGAACGGCTCCGACCCGCGCCCTGCGCGGGTAACCACTGAGCGCGTCGTCGTCCTCGCTTACATCCTGGCTGCGGCGTTCCCGCCGATCGGGTTCGCGCTGGGAGTCGGACTCGGCGCTCGGGCCAAGTCCAAGCATTGGTTGTGGATTGTCGTGGTCAGCATCATCGGGGCGATCGTCTGGGCCGTGATCATCAAGTCGGGCGCGCTCAGCACCACCAATGACTCCTATTAGCGAGGTCGAGCTGTGGACCGACGGCGCCTGCTCAGGCAATCCCGGTCCGGGTGGTTGGGCGGCGCTGCTGCGCCTGGACGGGCACGAGCGCGTTCTCACCGGCGGCGAAGCGCTCACCACGAACAACCGCATGGAGCTGACCGGGGTGGTGCAAGGGCTGAGGGCCCTCACGCGTCCGTGCGTCGTGCGGGTGAACATCGACTCCTCCTACGTCATGAACGCCTTCAGGAACGGGTGGATCGTCCGCTGGCAGCGCAATGGCTGGGCGACGCGCGATAAGCAACCGGTCAAGAACCGCGAGTTGTGGGTCGAGCTGGTGGCCGAGGTGGGGCGGCACCAGGTCGAGTGGGTGAAGATCGCGGGCCACGCCGGGGTCGAGCTGAACGAGCGCGTCGATCGCCTGGCCTGCGCCGAACGTGATCGCCACGCTCAGCTCGCCGGGACCCGCTGACGCGACCGCGAGCCCACGCCCTCGACGAGGGTGTGGGTCGAGCCACACGGGCACATGCCGTCGAGTAGCGTGACCTGGTCGGTCAGCTCGTAGCGGATCAGCGGCAGCGCGTGGTTGTAGAGGATCGTCAGCAGGACCTTCGCCGAGCGCACGCCCGCAGGCACGCGCGCCCCGTGCTCGTCGACCGCCTCCAGGACGATCAGGTCGTCGCTCACGTGCATCGAGGGGCCGTGGCCGCAACCGATGGCGATCGGCCCCGCCTCACTACCGACCCACCAGTTGAGCACCGTCGCACCGAGAACTGACTCGGCGGCCTGGCGGATGTCCGCGGGCACCGGGTCGCCGGCGGCGATGACCGTGCGGGGTGTGAACGTGAGCTTCACGGCGCTGGCGCCGTTGATGAGCTCGAGGAGGGCCGAGGGGCAGGTGAATAGCGTGTCGGGACGGAGCTCATTTAGTCTCGCCGCGATCCGAGCGGCCGGGAGCGAGATCGGCACCTGGTGGATGCGGATCACGGCCGGGTCCGAGAAGGTGTCCAGGATCGCGCGAGCGATGTGTGGGGCGCTTGCGGCGCCGACCACGGCGATCGAGATCGGCTGGCCGCCCCGGTCGCGTATCAAGTAGCGGAAGGCGCCGGCATAACAGGCAGCCCACCCGGGCCAGTCGTAGACGAACACAGCGCGCGCGCCGCTCGGGCCACTAGAGACGACCGGTTGGTAGTGCTCGAACAGATAGCGCGGCTTGCTCCCAAGGCCCGCCAGGTGATTCTCAACCCGCGAGAGGGTCAGCCTTTGATCGGTCACGGCCTCGTCGAAGTTCGCCATGACGTCGTCTCTGGTCATGACCGGCAGCCCGCACAGGTCGTCCTCCTCGAGGGTGGTCGGATCGAGGCCGGCAAGTCGCCGGCGGTGCCAGGGCGAGCGCTCCTGAGCGGTGGTCACGAGCTCGCGCAGCCGGCGCCTGCGCTCCTGGGCGATGCGCTCGCGGGACCAGTGCAGCCGCTGGAGATGCGCCGCGGCCGTCCACCGTTGGTCCTGAACGTGGAGCTCGCGCAGCTCCGCGTCGGAGAGGATCTCGGGTAGGGGTCTGCGCATCAACGAGGGATTCACGGTCTCGGCCTTTCAGAGGGGGATTGGTCCAGCGCATCCTGCGGCTAAAGCGACGCTGCGCCATCGGCCAAGCGGTCATTTTCTGGCCGGAGGTGTTTAGAAAGCGGCGGGTCAGGCCCTAAATCAGGTCTGTGCGGATCTGAGCCGTTTGGTGGCCGAGGTGTTGCGGTTTGCGCCCCGCGCCGGGTGGGTCGTGGTCCGTTTGCTACCGCTTGAACGACGTCGGGCAGGACGGTACGTGTTGTTGTGCTGGGATTTTTCGTCCCGGCTGCGGCCGTCAGCTCCGGCGCGTTTCTGTCGTCAAAACGCAGGAGGACAGATGATTCGTCACGCCGTGAAGGGCGTGTCGGCTGCCGCCGCGCTGGCCCTCGCCACCGCCGCGCCGGCCGTCGCTTGCACCCAGCCCGCGAGTAGCAGCAACCAGCAGACACAGCCGAGCCCGCAGGTGCAGCAGGTGGGCGCGAAGTTTGCCCAGCGGGGCTACTTCCGCCACCACCACCGCCATCACTACATGCGCTACTGGGACAACCAGCAGCCGGCGCAGACCCAGCAGCAGCCGGCCCAGGCGCAGCAGCAGTCGACGCAGGGCCGCAACTGCGACCACAACGGCTGAAGGCGGTAGCCGGAAAAGTGGGGGTTTCTCCGGCGGCTGACGCCAGGTAGCTCGAGGAGCGGGCCACACGCTCCCGCTTCTCGGGCCGCCTTGGGGGCTCGGCTCGCGCCGCCGCACTCCGGTGGGCGCAACTTGGGCCATCCTGACTGGGTTAGGACGAACGCGGGCGGAGGCTATGCTCCCGCGCGGGGAACAGCACCCGTCCATAGGAGGAGTCAAGTGGAGCGCTCAGTTGGTCGTCGTTGGGTCCTGTCGGGCGTAGTCGCGTTTGCCGTCCTGGCCGGTCCCGTCGCGGCCGCGCAGGCGAGTGACAACGACCTTCGCCAGACCCTGAACACCTATGCCCCGAAGATCGTCAAGGACGAGAACGCGGTCAAGAAGGGGCTGAAGGAATATCCCAAGGGCAAGAGCAAGCCGCTCGTGAAGGCGCTGAACCACGAGGTGTCCGACCTGCACTCGCTGAAGAAGGCGCTGACCCACGAATCCGCCTCTTCCACCAAGGGGCGTAAGGGCAAGAAGGACATCGTCAAGGGGCTCGGTCTGATCGCGACGGCCTATGGCGCGCTGTCTCGTGACGTTCAGGCCGCCCACGGTGGCGCCGTCCCGGCCTCTGAGGTCAACGCGGCGGTTAGCACCGACAAGCAGGGCCGGACCAAGCTGCTGGCCGGGTTGCATCTCCTGAGCTCCACCTGATCCCATTTCGGACCACTCGATGTCCGATACAGCGCAGAGAAGCGAGGCGGCTGCCGAGACCGGCTCGTGGTTCCCCGTTCCGGACGAGGCCGATCTGCCCCCGGGCCTCCAGGGCCTGTTCGCCAAGGCGCGCGAGCGGCTTGGCTTCGTCCCCAATGTATTCCGCGTGATGGCGTTCCGGCCGGAGCGCCTCAGCGCCTGGTTTGCCCATTACCGGCAGCTGCACGAGCCCACCGAAGGCCTGGGCGCGGCCGATCGCGAGATGGTGGCGGTCGTCGTGAGCGCCGCCAATGGTTGCCTGTATTGCCTGATCGCTCACGGTGCCGCGCTGCGTCAGGAGCTGGGTGACCCGGTGTTGGGCGAACGGATCTCCTACGACTGGCGCCGCGCCGATCTCGATGCCCGCCGCGCCGCGATCTGCGCCTACGCCGAGAAGCTCACGCTCCGTCCGCGCGAGGTGACTCGCGACGATCTGCAGACGCTGCTCGACGTGGGGCTGACGCTCGAGGAGGCGTGGGACGTCGCCGAGTTGGCCGCGATGTACAACTTCACCAACCGGATGGCGATGGCGAACATGCTTCCCAACTCGGAGTACAGCGCCCAGGCGCGTCCGTCGTAGCGCTCCTGCGTCAGCCTTCCGGGCTGTGCTCCCGCTCCGCGCTGTGGTCGTGGTGCGGGACCTCGTCCGGCGCCAGCTCGTAGTAGTCCGCAGCCTGGGAGACGTACCAGTGGGCGGCGATGTGCAATCCGGTCGGGCCGTCGAGTGTGCCAGCGGCGATGCTGATCGTCGGACGGCCGGGGGCGTCCCAGAACAAGCTCGAGCCGCAGTCGGCGCAGAACCCGCGGCGGGCGCCGGCATCACTGCGCGGGCTGTCGATCCAGCGCAAGCCGCGCTGCTCGAGCAGAACCAGGTCCTCGCGCCTGGCCGCGGTGCTGGCCGACACGTGCCCGTGCCAGCGCCGGCACTCCGCGCAGTGGCAGATCAGAACGTCGCGCAGCGCGCCATCCACGCGGTACCGGACCGCTCCGCATAGGCATCCACCGCTCGCCATGGCGACCCCATATCTAACCCGACGCCGGGGATAATCCCGTCGTGGCGTACGACGAAGCCCTGGCGCAGCGGATTCGGGCCGTTCTCGTCCGCGAGCCCAACGTCACCGAGAAGCGGATGTTCGGTGGCCTGGCCTTCCTGATCGGCGGCAACATGGCGGTCGGCGCCAGCAGTGAAGGTGGCCTGCTGCTTCGCTGCGAGCCGGCCCAGACCGCCGACCTGGTCCGGGAACCGCACGCGAGCACCGCGATCATGCGCGGCCGCGCGATGGAGGGATGGTTGCGCGTCTCGGACGAGGGCGTGCAGGACGACGAGCAGCTCGAGAAGTGGGTCACCCGCGGCGTCGGCTACGCCCGCTCGCTCCCTCCGAAGTGACGCCGGCAGAGCTAGGGACCGGCCAGCCCGCGGTCGCGAATCTCGTGCTGCGCCGCCTCGGACTTGCGCAGGTCGTCGAGCCCCATCGCGCCCAGCACCGCGGGCGTCTTGGTGAACTGGATGTCGCGGTAGTCGACGACCTGGAAGTGGTTGCCCCACGGGTCGTGAAAGTCGAGCGAGCCCGAGCGCCGAACCGGGATGCCGCCCTGCTCGAGCGCCGCCCTGACCGCTTCCTTGTCATCGACGACCAGCCCGAAGTGCCGGCTCTCGTCGGCCGCCTGATCGCGTCCGGCCGACAGCGCGATGAACTGGTCGCCCATGTCAATGAACGCCATCCGGCCGCCGCGCCCGCGCAGCTCGAACTCGAAGAAGCGTCCGTACCATGCCAGCGCTTCGTCGACGTCGTCCACCTCGAGCGCCACGTGATTGATGCCGATGAGACGCGCCACGGTTCCAGCGACGGACCTAGTTGACGGAAGGCGCGCCGGCCTTCATCTTCGCCCATTCGGCCTTGTGGGCGCGCTTGGCCGTCTGGTACTCGAGTAGCGCGTCGGGAGAGTCGACGTCTCCGAGCGTCGGATGCGGGGGTACGAGACCTTCGGCGGCAGGCACGCCGAACCGCTTGGCCAGCACGGCCCCGAGCGCCTTGATCTTCATCTCGCCGAATCCGGGCAGCGCGGACAGGTTCGCGCGCAACTCGGCAGAGTCGGCGGCATCCGTCCACACGCGAGCGGCGTCTCCGTCGTAGTTGTCGCGGATATAGACGGCCAGGTCGTGGACCCGCTGGGCCATCGAGCCGGGGAACCGATGGACAGCCGGCCGCTCCCGGAACACGGGCTCGAGGTCGGCCTCGGCCAGCGCGGCGGCATCGAGGGTGCCGAGCCGTTCGCGGATGGCGAGCGGGCCGGAGAATGCCTTCTGGACGGATACCTGCTGGTCGAGCGCGAAGCCGATCAGCAGCGCCATCGGATCGGAGGCGATCAGCGCGTTGGCCTCGTCGGAGTCGGTGAAATGCAGGGCGTCGGGCATGCCGCCGATCATAACCAGCGGTCACTCTCGGCCGCCGGAATTTCCGGTATTTGCACGTCTAATTGCCTCATGGGCGTCGGGTTCACGGCGTGGTACGGCGGGTAGGTAGGAGACATGTCTACCGCAACCGGCACCACACATACGGGACCCGTCCGACGTACCGAAGCCTTGCGCCTGCCACGCACCACCGGCGCGGTGAGCGGTCTACTGATCTTGCTACTGGGGGTGTGGGGTGGCCTCATTCCCTTCGTTGGGCCCTATTTCCACTACGCGTTCGGCGGCTTTCAGCACTGGCACTTCACCAACCAGCGCCTCTGGCTGAACGTCGTGCCCGGCGCTGTGGCCGTGGTCGGCGGCCTCATGCTGATGCGAGCCGCGAGCCGTATCGGCGGCCTGACCGCCGGCTGGGTTGCACTGGCCGCCGGGGCCTGGTTCGCCGTCGGTCCCGTCGTCAGCATTCTCTGGCACCACACGATCTACGCGATCGGCGTGCCCGCGGGCGGCAGCACTCGGCAGATGCTCGAGTGGATCGGCTACTTCTACGGTCTCGGCGCGGTGATCGTGGGTTTGGCGGCGTTCGCGATGGGTCGTTATTTCTCGCGTCCGCGAGTGGTGACCGAGGCCGCGGCGCTGGCCGAGGCTCCGGTAGCCGAGCGGGCCGCAGTCGCTGAGCGTGCACCCGTGGCCGACCGTGCCCCCGTGGCTGATCGCGCTCCGGTCGCTGATCGCGCTCCGGTCGCCGATCGCGCTCCGGTCGTCGAGGACCGGGCTCCGGTCGCTGACGAGCCGGCGACGGTCGCTGATCGCGGCCCGATCGCGGATGAGCCGAGCGCGACCACGGGCGGCGACGTCCCCGCGGGCGGCGACGTCCCCACGGGCGCCGCGTATCCCGAGAGCGCGAGCACCGGGCGCCGTCGTCAGGGCGGATTGCTGGGTCGCTGGCGCCGCTCGTAGCCAGAATGACCGGATAACGGCACACTCGCGACCTGCAGCGGCGCGAGCGTGCCGTTGTCCGTACCAGAGCCGGGTGAACGGGCATTCACCGCTTCGTGTGCGGCGAGTGCGCCGTTATCCGGGTTCTGGCGGGCCATTGTCTGCTGGGCGGTGGGCGTGAAGGCGTCGCCAGCCTGGCATTTGGACATCGGTGGCGCCGGATGATTGTCCCGATGGCCAATGCGGGGGACGCCGCGCTCGCCGAGGATTCCCGTCCCATGAGCTCTGAGCTGATCGTCTCCTACGACGGAACG